>JBGAIW010000011.1:0-64965 GCA_044225265.1 Reyranella sp. | reverse complement strand
CATGGCGGCCCGGCCCTATGCCGAGGCGATGGACAAGGTCATGGCGACGCTGGCGTCGAGCTTCAAGGGCGGCTCGGGCCCGAAGCTGCTGTCCGGCACCGGCTCCGACAAGGTCCACCTGCTGATCGTCGCCACCGCCGACCGCGGCCTGTGCGGCGCCTTCAACAGCTCGATCGTGCGCGAGGCGCGCCGCACCATCCGCCTGCTGCTCGAGCAGGGCAGGACGGTGAAGATCCTGGCGGTCGGCCGCAAGGCGCGCGACCAGCTGCGCCGCGACTACGCCTCGCTGATCGTCGAGACGATCACCGACCTCGGCCGTCCGCGGCTGTCGTTCGCCGACGCCCAGAAGGTCGCCGGCCGGGTCTCCGAGCTGTTCGACAAGGGCGAGTTCGACGTCGCCACCGTGATCTTCAACCGCTTCAAGTCGGCGATGACCCAGGTCGTCACCGTGCAGCAGCTCATTCCGCCGCCGGCCCCCGAGGCCGGATCGACGGACGCCAAGCCGGCGGGCGGCGCGGTCTACGAGTTCGAGCCCGACGAGGGCGAGATCCTGGCCGACCTGCTGCCGCGCAACCTCACCGTCCAGATCTTCCGGGCACTGCTCGAGAACGCGGCGAGCTTCTACGGCTCGCAGATGACGGCGATGGACAACGCCTCGCGCAACGCGGGCGAAGTGATCAAGAAACTGACCCTGCAGATGAACCGCTCGCGTCAGGCTTCGATCACCAAGGAACTCATCGAGATCATCTCCGGCGCCGAAGCCGTCTAGAGTTACGAAAGGGACACCACCAATGGCCTCTAACAACATCGGCACGATCACCCAGATCACGGGCGCGGTCGTCGACGTTCGCTTCGATGGCGAGCTGCCGAACATCCTGAACGCGCTGCACGTCAACACCGACGGCCGCAAGCTGGTGCTCGAAGTCGCCCAGCATCTGGGTGAGTCGGAAGTCCGCACCATCGCGATGGACACCACCGACGGCCTGGTCCGCGGCGAGAAGGCGGTCGACACCGGCCAGCCGATCGCCATGCCGGTCGGCCCCGAGACGCTCGGCCGAATCCTCAACGTGATCGGCGAGCCGGTCGACGAGCGCGGCCCGGTCAACAACAAGTCGACCCTGCCGATTCATCGCTCGGCGCCGGAGTTCGTCGAGCAGTCGACGGAAGCGCAGATCCTGGTCACCGGCATCAAGGTCATCGACCTGCTGGCGCCCTACGCCAAGGGCGGCAAGATCGGCCTGTTCGGCGGCGCCGGCGTCGGCAAGACCGTGACGATCATGGAGCTGATCAACAACGTCGCCAAGGCGCACGGCGGCGTGTCGGTGTTCGCCGGCGTCGGCGAGCGCACCCGCGAGGGCAACGACCTCTATCACGAGATGATCGAGGGCGGCGTCATCAAGCTCGACGGACCGGGCTCGAAGGTGGCGCTGGTGTACGGCCAGATGAACGAGCCGCCGGGCGCGCGCTCGCGCGTCGCGCTGTCGGGCCTCACGGTCGCGGAATACTTCCGCGACGCCGAGGGCCAGGACGTGCTGTTCTTCGTCGACAACATCTTCCGCTTCACCCAGGCCGGCTCGGAAGTGTCGGCGCTGCTCGGCCGCATCCCGTCGGCGGTGGGCTATCAGCCGACCCTGTCGACCGACATGGGCGCGCTGCAGGAGCGCATCACCTCGACCAAGAAGGGCTCGATCACCTCGGTGCAGGCGATCTACGTGCCCGCCGACGACTTGACCGACCCGGCGCCCGCGACCTCGTTCGCCCATCTGGACGCGACCACGGTGCTCAGCCGCTCGATCGCGGAAATGGCGATCTTCCCGGCGGTCGATCCGCTCGACTCGACCTCGCGCATGCTCGACCCGCGCGTCGTCGGCCCCGAGCACTACGACGTCGCCCGTTCGGTGCAGCGCGTGCTGCAGCAGTACAAGTCGCTGCAGGACATCATCGCCATCCTGGGCATGGACGAGCTCTCCGAAGAGGACAAGCTGGTCGTGAGCCGCGCGCGCAAGATCCAGCGCTTCCTCAGCCAGCCGTTCCACGTCGCCGAGGTGTTCACCGGCACGCCGGGCGTGTTCGTGAAGCTCGAGGACACGATCAAGGCGTTCAAGGGCATCGTGGCCGGCGAATACGACGACCTGCCGGAGCCGGCGTTCTACATGGTCGGCACCATCGACGAGGCGATCGCCAAGGCCAAGAAGCTCGCCGCCGAGGCGGCCTAAGCAGATGGCCAAGTTCGCTTTCCGCCTGGTCATGCCGGAGCGCGAGCTGCTCGCCACCGAGGCCGACATGGTCGTGGTGCCGGGCAGCGAGGGCGACTTCGGCGTCCTGCACGGCCATGCCCCGCTGATCTCGACGGTGCGCCCGGGCGTGCTCGAGGTCTTCCAGGGCAGCAAGGCCGAGCAGCGCTTCCTGGTGGCCGGCGGCATCGCCGAGGTCACGCCGGAGCGCTGCACGGTGCTGGCCGACGAGGCCGTGCCGTTCGAGAGCGTCACCGCCGAGCAGCTCGCCGACCGCGAGAAGCGGGCGCAGGACGAGCTCGCCGATGCCGCCACGGACGCCGAGAAGGCGACTGCCGCCAAGGCGCTCGCCGTGGCCAAGGACCTGCGCCGCGCGCAGGCCTACTACGCCAGCCGCTGAGGCGGGCACCGGCGCCGACTGGTTTCAGTCGGTGCGCGAATTCCGGAATTCACGGGTGTGGTATCCCCCGAACGGGCATTGAAAGCCGGTTCGGGGGTCGCTTTATTACACCCACGCGACAGTGACCGAGAGCTGAGCGAAAGATGGGGAACTGGACACTCGAGTCGATCGCCTGGGATCGCTTCGACCCGTCGAAGGTCGATCCCGAGATCTTGCGCAACATCAAGGCGGCCGCCATGGTGGAGCGCAACGGCTCGGACTACGCGATCTATCTCAGCCGCGTCTTCGCCGACGATCCGGGCGCGGTCGCGGATGTCGGGCGCTGGTCGCTGGAAGAGGTCCAGCACGGCATGGCGCTCGGCCGCTGGGCGCAGCTCGCCGATCCGTCGTGGGACTTCGATGCCGCCTTTGCGCGCTTCCGGGCGGGCTACCAGCTGCCGCTCGACGCCACCCGGTCGGTGCGCGGCAGCCAGGCCGGCGAGATGATGGCGCGCTGCATCGTGGAAACCGGCACCAGCTCCTATTACAGCGCCCTGCACGATGCGACCGAGGAGCCGGTGCTGAAGCAGATCTGCGAGCGCATCGCGGGCGACGAATTCCGCCACTACAAGCTGTTCTACGACCACATGCAGCGCCTGCTCGAGCGCGACCGGCTGTCGACCTGGCAGCGGCTGTTGATCGGCTGGGGCCGGCTGGCCGAGAGCGAGGACGACGAGCTGGCCTACGCCTACTTCGCCGCCAACGAGCCGGCGGATGCGGTCTACGACCGCAAGAAGGCCGGCAACTCCTACGCCCGCCGCGCCTATCCGCTGTACCGGCCGTTCCACGTGCAGCGCGCCATGGCGATGATGCTGAAGGCGGTCGGCCTCAATTCGACCGGTCGGCTCAACCGGGTGCTGACCCGGCTCGGCCTGTGGTTCCTGCGCCGCCGCACCAACCAGCTCATGGCCCACGGCGCCTGAGACCGGAGACCTTGGACCGGGGGGCTAGACCACCAGGTCGGCAAACTCCCGGAGCACCGCCTCGTAGACCGGGCGCTTGAACGGCACGATCAGTTCCATCATTTCGCGCGCTGTCAGCCACTTCCAGTCGACGAATTCCGGCCCGTGCGGGTCGCCCCCTGGCAAACTGGCATGGGCATCGAGGTCGATGTCACTGTCGCGGCCGGTGAAGGCGAGCGCGAACCACTTCTGTGCCTGGCCCGTCCAGCGGCCCTTCCAGTGCACGGGGCGCAACTCCTCGGGGACGTCGTAGGTGATCCAGTCGCGCGTCTCGCGCAGCAGCAACGCCTTCGAGGTGCCGACTTCCTCGGCCAGTTCGCGGCAGGCGGCCTCGACCGGAGTCTCGCCCTTGTCGATGCCGCCCTGGGGCATCTGCCAGGCCACGCCTTCGGCCATTTTGGCCCGCCGGCCGACGAAGATGCGTCGGTCGGCGGCGATCAGCATCAGCCCGACATTGGGCCGATAACCCTTGGGGGGCCGATAGCCCCGCGGGATGGCGGGGGAGGGGCTGGCGCCCCTCAGTTGGCGCGGCTCGAGTAGAGCGAGATGCCGCGGATCAGGTCGAGCGCGCGCAGCAGCTGGTAATCGGCGACCGACTCCTTCGGCGGCTCGTCCGGATCGCCGCCCTGGGCCGCCGGCTTGTCCTTGTCGGCCGGCTTGGCCGGGTCGGTCTTGCCGGCCTCGGGCTTGGCCGCGTCGGCGGGCTTGTCCTTGTCGCCAGGCTTGTCGTTCGGGTTGGTGATCGAACGGCGCAGGTTCTCCTCGCGGAAGCTCATGCGCTGCTGGATGGTCTCGACCTTGGCCTGCTCGACCTCGATGTCGGGCTTGATGCCTTCCTTCTGGATCGAGCGGCCGGACGGGGTGAAGTAGAGCGCGGTGGTGAGACGGATGGCGCCGCCGCCGGTCACCTGCATGATGGTCTGCACCGAGCCTTTGCCGAAGGTGCGGGTGCCCAGGATGATGGCGCGGCGGTGGTCCTGCAAGGCGCCGGCCACGATCTCCGACGCCGAGGCCGAGCCGCCATTGACCAGCACGACGATCGGCAGGCCGCCGGTGACGTCGCCTGCCTTGGCATTCCAGCGCTGGACGTCCTCGGCCTTGCGCGCCTTCACCGAGACGATCTCGCCCTTCTCGAGGAAGGCGTCGCTCATCGAGATCGCCTGGTCGAGCAGGCCGCCCGGGTTGTTGCGCAGGTCGAGCACGTAGCCCTTGAGCTTGCTGCCGGCTTCCTTCTTGATCTTTTCGATCGCGTCGAGCACGCCCGAGGTGCTCTGCTCGGTGAACGAGGTGACGCGGATGTAGCCGACGTCGCCTTCCAGCCGGAAGCGCACCGACTTCACCTTGATGGTCTCGCGGGTCAGCGAGACGTCGAACGGCTCCTTCACCGAGGCGCGGCGGACCGAGATCTTGATGGTGGAGCCCACCTTGCCGCGCATCCTGTCGACGGCTTCCTGCAAGGTCAGGCCCTGCACCGGCTCGCCGTCGAGCGCGAAGATCAGGTCGCCGGACTGGATGCCGGCCTTGGCGGCGGGCGTGTCGTCGATCGGCGACACGACCTTGATCACGCCGTTCTCCATCGTGACCTCGATGCCGAGGCCGCCGAACTCGCCCCGGGTCTGGATCTGCATGTCCTTGTAGACCTTGGGGTTCATGTAGCTCGAGTGCGGGTCGAGCGAGCTCAGCATGCCGTTGATGGCGTTCTCCATCAGCGCCTTCTCATCCGGCGGCTCGACATAGTCGCGCCGGACGCGCTCGAGCACGTCGCCGAACAGGTTGAGCTGCTGGTAGAGCTCGCTCTTGTCGCCGCCCGCGGGCTTCGGCGCGTTCTTGTCCTGACCGAGGACGACGACGGCCGGAACGGCCAGAAAAGCCACCACGGCGGCAGCGGTAGCTAGGCGAAGTCGGGTCATTGGCGGGCCTTTACTGAACGTCGCCCGGCCGGCGAGCCGGACGGTCGATACTGGGAGTGTCCACGTTGCGAGAGATTACAGGCCGGTCTTTGGCAGGATCAAGGCGATGAACTCTCACGCACTGCAAATCAGGCCGAAGCAGCCATGGCGGCGGCAGGGACTTTGAGCAGGGCCGGACGGCGGGCGGTGGAAAGCAGGGAATGTCCCGTCATTTCCGCAGGCTGCGGCACTTTCATGAGGGCCAGCATCGTCGGTGCGACGTCGGCCAGCTTGCCGTCGGACAGCGACTGAACCCCGGCCGGTGCGTTGAACAGCAGCGCTGGCACCCGGTTCAACGTGTGCTGTGTGTGCTTCTGGTGCGTCTTTTCGTCGAACATCAACTCGGCATTGCCGTGGTCGGCGGTGACCAGCATCGCGCCGCCGGCCTTCTGCACCGCCGCCATCACTCGGCCGAGACAGGCATCGACGGCTTCGACCGCTTTCACCGCCGCGTCGAAGTCGCCTGAGTGCCCGACCTGGTCGGTGTTGGCGTAGTTCACCACCACGAGGTCGTACTTGCCCGAGCCGATCGCCTCGACGAGCTTGTCGGTCACTTCGCCGGCGCTCATCTCGGGCTTGAGGTCGTAGGTCTTGACCTTGGGCGAGGGTACCAGGATGCGGTCCTCACCGTCGAAAACGCGTTCTTCGCCGCCGTTGAAGAAGAACGTGACGTGCGCGTACTTCTCGGTCTCGGCAATGCGCAGTTGGCGCAACCCCGCCTTCGACACGGTCTCGCCGAGGCCCATCTTGATGGTCTCGGGCGGGAACAGGGGTTTCAGGAACGCATTCAGGGCGGCGGAGTATTCGACCATGCCCACGGCGGCGGCGAACTTGACGATCCGCGCGCGCTTGAAGCCGTCGAACATCGGGTCGAGCAGGGCGGTCAGGATCTCGCGCGCCCGGTCGGAGCGGTAGTTGAACATCAGGACGCCGTCGCCGTCCTTCATGCCCTTGTAGCCCTCGATCACGGCCGGGCTGACGAACTCGTCGTCCTGGTTGGCAGTGTAGCCCCGGTCGACCGCGTCTTTTGCGGAGTTTGCGGGTTTCGCCTTGGCGTCGACCAGGGCGTCGTAGGCCTCGGTGACGCGCTCCCAGCGCTTGTCGCGGTCCATGGCGAAGAAGCGTCCACCGACCGTGCCGAACCTGATCGGCAGGCCGGGCCTGAGGCCCTTCTGGATGTGGTCGAGGCACTCGAGCGCGCTGCGTGGGGGCATGTCGCGGCCGTCGAGGAAGGCATGGATCCAGACCGGCACGCCGGCGCCGGCGATCAGGTTGGCCAGCACCACCAGGTGGTCCTGGTGCGAGTGCACGCCGCCCGGCGAGGCCAGCCCCATCAGGTGGCAGGCGCCGCCGCTCTTCCTGAGGGTGGCGATGAAGCCCAGCAGGTTGGCATTCTTCGCCAGCGAGCCGTCCTCGATCGCATTGTCGATGCGCGGCAGGTCGGGCACGGCCACCCGGCCGGCGCCGAGATTCATGTGGCCGACCTCGGAGTTGCCCATCTGGCCCTTGGGCAGTCCGACGAAGGTCTCGGACGCGTCGATCAGGCCCTGCGGGCAGGTCGCGATCAGCCGCTCGTAGTTCGGCGTGCGGGCATTCAGGATGGCGTTGTACGGGCGGTCGGGCCGATGGCCCCAGCCGTCCAGGATGCAGAGGACGGCAGGACGCGGACGCTCGCTGCTCATTACGACGCCTTGCCCTTCGCCGGCGCGCTGCGCTCGACCGAGTTGAACTTGTTGGGACAATGAAGGTCGCGCGGGTCGGTATTGACGTTCTGGTCGGGAATCTCGATGGCGCAGAACACGAACTCGCCGCGCGGCTCGCCGTCGATCGTGATGTTGTAGGTGTAGGTGCCCGGCGGGTCGCCCGGGATGATGCACCACGAGCGCTGCAGAACGCCGTCCTGCACCAACTCGCGCATGCGCGTCGTGGCCTGGGTCTTGTCGGCGCTGACTTCGGTCTCGGGGCCGGCAATCACCTGCTCGGCGGGCTGCGACGTGGTCAGCACCTCGGTGAGCGAGACGGTGCGGTTGGGGCCGCCGAGATACATGCGCCAGCCGAAGCAGGCGCGGTTGAACAGAAGTGGAATGGCGTTGGTCTCGTAGTGCCGCTGGCGGCCGTCGTCGCCGGTGATCGACACGTACGGGATGCTGCGCACCGGCTTCGCCACGGGCTTGTCGCCCGGCTTGTCGGTGGCCGGGGTCTGGGCCGCGGCCGAAAAGGCGACCAGGACGGCCGCAGCGGCGCAGGCCGTCATCAGGCGGGAGAGGGGGGCGGGCATGGGGCCAATGTAGCCCCGGTTTTTCGTCAGAACAGAGGCAATTTGGCCGCTGATCGGGCCTCAGGGGCCGGGGCTTTTCACGCCCGGTGGTAGGGGTGTCCGGCCAGAAGCTGCTGGGCCCGGTAGATCTGCTCGGCCAGCATCGCTCGGGCCAGCAGGTGTGGCCAGGTCATGGCGCCGAAGGACAGGGTCAGGCTCGATTTCTTCAACAGACTCTCGCCATGGCCGTCCGCCCCACCGATCAGGAAGGCGACATCGGCCAGGCCATCGTCACGCCAGCGCCGCAACCGTTCCGCGAGGGCGGCGCTGTCGATCGCCTTGCCGCGGCGGTCGAGCGCCACCAGGACGGCCTTGGGGGGCACGGCGCCGAGCAGCAATTCGCCCTCGCGCACGATCAATTGCGCGGGCGGCAGCTTCTTCTTTTCCTCGACTTCGCGGAGTGTCAGCGGCCAGCGGACACGGCCGGCATAGTGTTCGTAGAGATCGCGCTCGGGGCCGCGACCGGCACGGCCCACGGCGGCGATGGTGAGCTTCACCGATCGGTCGCTTCAGGCGCGCTTGCGCCGGGCGCGCGGCGGGGCCTTGGGCTTGGCGGCGGCCTCGGTCTCCATCGCCCACATCTTCTCCAGCGCATAGTGCTGGCGGGGCTCGGGCCGGAACACGTGCACGACCACGTCGCCGGCATCGACCAGGACCCAGTCGCCGCCCTGTTTGCCTTCGACCGGGGTGTAGCCGTGGCCGGCGGTCTTCAGCCGCTCGGCGAGATGATCGGCGATCGCCACGACCTGGCGGTTCGAGCGGCCGGAGGCGATCACCATGTAGTCGGCGAAGGCCGACTTGCCCTTGAGGTCGATCACCACGATGTCCTCGGCTTTGTCGTCGTCGAGCGACTTGCGCACCAGGGCGAGCAGGGCAGCGACGGCGGCGCGGCGGTCGGGCAGGGAGCGGGGGGTGTCGCTAATGGTCTTTCCTTTCGCTTTGCCGGGCGGATTGACCGGCGTTGTGCGGGAACGGCGCGGACGCACGGCGCGAATCGCCGTGGCCGAACTGGTATCGAGCTTGCTCGGGATAAAGCACCAGGCTGGCGCCTCGCAAGTGGCGAGCGCACGGGCCTGCTCGATGTTCAAACGGCGGGTGGCGAAGGCGCGCGGCGCCGGGGCCTTCAGGGCGGGGTAGCCGTAGCCCGGCCGGGCGAAAGCCGCGATCGGGATGGCGTCGAACAGTTCGCGCCAGCCCTGCCAATGCACGAGCTGGGGCAGGATGTCGGCGCCCATCAACCATACGAAGTGCGCCTTCGGGTACGCCCGCTTCAGCGCGCGGACGGTGTCGAGCGTATAGCGTGTGCCCAGCAGCAGCTCGGGTGCTTCGACGCGGATCCGCGGATGCCGCGCGACCTGGCGCGCGCGGGCGACCCGGGTGGCGAGCGGCTCCATGCCGTCGTCACTCTTGAGCGGATTCTGCGGCGAGACCAGCCACCACACCTCGTCGAGGCCGAGGCGGCGCAGCGCCTCCCGACTGATGTGCAGGTGGCCGCCATGCGCGGGGTTGAACGAACCGCCGAGCAGGCCGATGCGGCGTGCCGTTTCGCGCGGCACGCCTGGCATGGGATGCAGCGCCGAACTCACGTGTCGTGCCTCATGGACGGACTGTGCCCTTGCCGCGCACGACGTTCTTGTAGGTCGTGAGCTCGACCAGGCCGACCGGCCCGCGGGCATGCATGCGGTTGGTCGAGATGCCGATCTCCGCGCCCAGCCCGAACTCGCCGCCATCGGCGAACTGGGTGCTGGCATTGTGCATCACGATCGCGCTGTCGACTTCCTGCAGGAAGCGCTTCGCCGTCGCCTCGTTGCCCGTGACGATCGAGTCGGTGTGCTGGCTGCCGTAGCTGCCGATGTGGCGCATCGCGCCCTCGACCCCGTCGACCGTGGCGACCGAGATGATCGGCGCGAGGTATTCGGTGCGCCAGTCCTTCTCCGTGGCCGCCGTCACTCGGGGGTCGCGCTTCTGGATCTCGGCATCCCCGCGGACCTCGCAGCCGAGGTCGAACAGCCGGTCGGTGATGGTCTTCAGATGCGTGTCGAGGGCGGCCCTGTCGATCAGCAGCGTCTCGGCCGCTCCGCAAACGCTGACCCGCCGCATCTTGGCGTTGGCCACGATGTCGCGCGCCATGGCGATTTCGGCGTCGCGGTCGACATAGACATGGCACAGGCCCTCGTAGTGACGCAGCACCGGCACGCGGCTTTCAGCCGTCACCCGGTCGATCAGCGAGCGTCCGCCGCGCGGCACGATCAGGTCGAGCCAGTCCATCGCCTTCAGGAGCTCGCCGACGGCGGCGCGGTCGGTGGTCGGCACGAGGGCGACGCAGTCCTCGGGCAGGCCGGCGCTCTTCAGGGCCTTGCGCAGCAGTTCGACGATCGCGCGCGAGGAATGGAAGGAGTCCGAACCGCCGCGCAGCACCACGACATTGCCCGACTTGATGCACAGCGCACCGGCATCGGCGGTGACGTTGGGCCGTGCCTCGTAGATCACGCCGATCACGCCGATCGGCACCCGTACACGGCTGATCGAGAGGCCGTTGGGCCGCTGCCATTCCTCGACCAGGGCGCCGACCGGATCGGGCAGGGCGACGATATCGTCGAGGCCCTTGGCCATGCCTTCCACGCGCGCCGGATTGAGCAGCAGGCGATCCTGCATGGCTTCGTTCATGCCGGCCTTCTTCGCCGCGGCAATGTCGAGCGCGTTGGCCGCCAGGATCGCCGCGCTCTCGGCACGGATCAGGCGTGCGGCCTCGGCCAGGGCCTTGTTCTTGGCCTCGGTCGTGGCGTTGCGCAGCGCGGCGGCGGCGCGCTTGGCGCGCTGGCCGAGTTCGGCCACGATCGCGGCGGCGTCTTCGGCGGGCTTGGTCTGAACGTTCATCGGCGGCTCATTATATCGTCATTCGACCACGAGGTCGTCGCGGTGGACCATTTCGTCCCGGCCGCGAAAGCCCAGCAGCTTTTCGATCTCGCGGCTCTTGTGACCGGCGATGCGGCGGGCGTCCTCGGCGGCATAGGCGACCAGCCCGCGGGCCAGCACCCGGCCGCCCTTGTCCTTCACCTCGACCACGTCGCCGCGCTTGAACTCGCCGTCGATGCCGGTGACGCCGGCCGGCAGCAGGCTCTTGCCCTGGGCCAGCGCCCTGACGGCGCCGTCGTCGACCACCAGGGCGCCGGCCGACTTGAGCGAGCCCGCGATCCACTTCTTGCGCGCCGAAAGGGGCGAACCCTCGGGCAGGAACCAGCTGCACTTGGCCTTGCCGTCGATCAGGGCGCCCAGGGCGCCGACGGGACGGCCGTCGGAGATGGCCATGCGGCAGCCGGCGCCCATGGCAATGCGCCCCGCCATCAGCTTGGTGACCATGCCGCCGTTGGAGAGTTCCGAAGCTGCGGCGCCGGCCATCGCTTCGATTTCGGGCGTGATTTCGCGGATTTCGGGGATGTGCTTGGCGGACTTGTCGCTGCGCGGATCGCCGGTGTAGAGCCCGTCGATGTCCGACAGCAGGACCAGCGTATCGGCCGATATCATCTCGGCGACGCGCGCGCCCAGGCGATCGTTGTCACCGAAGCGGATCTCGTCGGTCGCGACGGTGTCGTTCTCGTTGATCACCGGGATCGCCTTCAGCCCGACCAGGGTCGCCATGGTCTGGCGCGCATTGAGATAGCGCCGGCGTTCCTCCGAATCGTCGAGCGTCAGCAGCACCTGCGCCACGGTGATGCCGTGGGTCGCCAGCGCCTCCTGGTAGGCGTGGGCGAGGCGGATCTGGCCGGTCGCCGCAGCGGCCTGGCTTTCCTCGAGCTTCAGGGCGCCCGACGCGAGCTTGAGCTGGGCGCGTCCGAGCCGGATGGCGCCGGAAGACACCAGCACGATCTCGCAGCCCTTGCGGTGCAGGCGCGCCACGTCGTGCGCCAGTGCCTTCAGCCAGTCGCCGCGGATCTCGCCTTGCTTTTCATCGACGAGAATCGAGGAGCCGATCTTCACGACCAGCCGTTTGGAGCTGGTCAGCACGATCAGGCGGCTTCCCGGGCCTTGGTTTGGGCCTCGACGAGCTTCATCAGCTCGCCGAGCAGTTTCTGCACGCCGGCGCCGGACACGCCGGAGATGACATGCACGGACTTGCGGCTGGCCCGGGCAAGCTGGGCGCGCTTGGTCTCGATGTCCTCGTCGGTCATGGCGTCGGTCTTGTTGAGCGCCACGATCTCCTTCTTGCGCGCGAGGTTGCCGCCATAGGCGCGCAGCTCGGCGCGCACGGTCTTGTAGGCGGCCGCGACGTCGTCCTGCGTGCCGTCGACAAGATGCAGGAGCGCACGGCAGCGTTCGACATGGCCCAGGAACCGCGTTCCGAGGCCCGCGCCTTCATGGGCGCCCTCGATGAGGCCCGGAATATCGGCCATCACGAACTCGCGGTTGCCGACCTTCACCACGCCGAGGCCGGGATGCAGGGTCGTGAAGGGATAGTCGGCGATCTTGGGACGCGCATTGGAGGTGGCCGACAGGAAGGTCGACTTGCCGGCATTGGGCAGGCCGACCAGGCCGATGTCGGCGATCAGCTTCAGGCGCAGCCAGATCCAGCGCTCCTCGCCCGGCCAGCCCTTGTCGGCACGGCGCGGCGCGCGATTGGTCGAGGTCTTGTAGTGCAGGTTGCCGTAGCCGCCGTCGCCGCCCTTGGCGAGGACCACGCGCTGGCCGATCTCGGTCATGTCGACCAGCACGGTCTCGTTGTCCTCGTCGAGGATCTGAGTGCCGCGCGGCAGACGAAGCACGATGTCCTTGCCTTTGCCGCCGGTGCGCTGGCTGCCCGAGCCCTGGTGGCCGGTCTCGGCCCTGAAGTGCTGGGCATAGCGGTAGTCGATCAGGGTGTTCAGGCCGTCGACGCATTCGGCGATCACGTCGCCGCCGCGCCCGCCGTCACCGCCGTCCGGTCCGCCGAACTCGATGAACTTCTCGCGACGAAAGCCGACGCAGCCGTTCCCGCCGTTGCCGGAGCGGATGAAGACTTTGGCCTGGTCGAGGAACTTCATGGGTGGGATCCAGAAACGAGAAGGGGGAACGGCGAGCCGTTCCCCCTTCGCTATCCTTTCGGATGGGAACGGCTATTCGGCGGCCAGTGCCGGCGCCGGGAGCACGTTCACCTCGACCTTGCCGCCCGTGCGGGTGCGGAAGGACACCACGCCGTCGGCGGTGGCGAACAGGGTGTGGTCGCGGCCGACCGAGACGTTCTCGCCCGGGTTCATCTTGGTGCCGCGCTGGCGAACCAGGATGTTGCCGGCCAGGACCTTCTGGCCGCCGAAGCGCTTGACGCCCAGCCGCTTGCTTTCCGAATCGCGGCCGTTACGCGAGGAGCCGCCTGCCTTTTTGTGTGCCATCGTTCTACTCCGGTCGCTCTAGCTCAGGCGACGATCTGTTCGATCTTGACCACCGTCAGGTCCTGACGGTGACCGTTCTTGCGCCGCGAGTTCTGGCGGCGGCGCTTCTTGAAGACGATCAGGTGGGGCCCACGGGCCTGCTTGACGATCGAGCCGACGACCTTGGCGCCGGCAACCGTCGGCGCGCCGACCTTGTCGCCGACCATCAGCACGTCGGTGAACTCGACCTTGGCGCCGGCTTCGCCCGCGATGCGCTCCACGGTGAGCGTGTCGTCGGCGGCGACCGTATATTGCTTTCCACCCGTGCGGATAACGGCGATCATGACTTCACCTGAACTCTGGGCGCCGGTGAGGCGCGAAACGGCGCGGCGGGCCGAAAGACCCGCCGAAAGAGGGCGGAATATACGCACCGCCGGGGCCAAGTCAACGGCCGAAACACCCGGATTTTCAACGATTTTGCCGCTTTTTCCAGCCCGGCAACGACCTTTTGTTGCTCCCGGGGAAGGGCACCCCTATAAGGGCGGCCCCGATCGGAGAGGTGCCAGAGTGGTCGATTGGGACGGTCTCGAAAACCGTTGTGCGTGCAAGCGTACCGTGGGTTCGAATCCCACCCTCTCCGCCATCCTCCAATTGACCCGGATCCCAGCAATCCCTGACCCGCCAAGCGGGCAGGAGGGCGCGTCCGCGTTGGTCGCCGAGCGACGCCTGCGATATCGTTGGCAATGGCCTGCATTGCAAGCTGGCCTTGGATGGGAGCCGAACGATGTCCGTCGCCACTGCCAGCCGGCCGCTCAGCGCCGCCGATCATTTCCGCGTCATGAGCGAATATGGCCAACGCGCCGAGGCTCGCGCCTATGCGCTGGGCAATCGCGGTCCGATCCGGGTCGGGGCCGACGGCAAGCTCCTGCCGGAGATCCTCGACGCATACTGGGCGAACGGCTTCTACGTCTTCCAGGGCGTGGTCGGTCCGGAAGAACTGGCGGAGCTGCGCGCCGATATCGACAACGTGCTGTCGCGCGCACCGGTGGCGCCGGACGCGAAGGTCGATCGCCAGGGACGGCCGGCGTCGACCGAAGGAATCATCAAGCCACCCTATCGCTGGGCCAAACCCCTCAGTGACCCGGTCGGCGGCACCGACAAGAACAACGGCCGCCATCCCGCGGCGATGCTGCAACCCGACGCCGGCGAGAACGCGCCCGAATGGACCGTCGAACTGCTCGACGGCAACCTTCATCTCAGCGATGCCTGCCTGCGGCTCTACGGCCACCCGGGATTGCTGACCGTCGCGGCGTCGATTCTCGGCGACGATTTCGTGCCCTACAACGAAGTGGCCTTCGTGAAGGAGCCGGGGCTCGGACCGTCGGTCGCCTGGCACCAGGACGGCACGACGCACTGGAACGCTCCCGACTGGGACCAGGGCGCACACGGCTTCAACTTCATGACCCAGCTCTATCCCAGCACGGCGGCGAACTGCGTCTGGGTGCTGCCGGGCAGTCACAAGCGGGGCAAGGCCGACATCAAGAAGCTGGTGGCAGATGCCGGTTCGGATCGCATCGAAGGCGCGGTGCCGATGCTGTGCGATGCCGGCGACACGATCGTGACCAACCGCCAGCTGGTGCATGGCTCGTTCGCCAACAGCTCACCCGACCGGCGCATCACGCTCAACGAGGGTTTCTTCCCGCGCAAGCGCGTGCTCGACGTCACGACGCGCCGCCTGCAGGGCAATATCGAGACCTACGACCAGGCGCGAATCGATGCGCGCTGCCGCATCCTGCAGATCGCGATCGACGCCCGCCGACAGCGCTTCCCCCATGAGAAGGCCTACGTCTATCGCCCGCTGATCGGCCACGAGGACGAGAACCGCTGGAACGAGCACACGCGAGCGACGGTACTGAGAAACTACAACCAGCTCGATATGTTCATCTGACATGCCGGAATGCGGCAGCCTTGGCGGCGGCGGGAGTGCTAGGCTCGGGCTTCTCTACATCCGGAGGTTCCCATGACCGGTCGTTCTTCCGCTCTTTCCCGCAGGAACTTCGTCGTTTCGGCGGCCGTATGCGGTGCGCTTGCCGGGTTCGGCACGTCACGGCCGGTGCGCGCCGCCGGCACGATCAAGCCCGGCGCCAAGTCGGCCCTGATCGTGGTCGACGTTCAGAACTGCTTCGTCGACGGCGGCACCTTGCCGGTCAAGGGTGGGGCGCAGGTCGTGCCGGTGATCAACAAGCTCGCTGCCTCGTTCGAGAACATCGTCGTTACCCAGGACTGGCACACGCCGGGACATGCTTCCTTCGCCAGCGCCCATACGGGCAAGAAGCCGTTCGAAACGGCGCCGATGCCGTACGGCACGCAGGTCTTGTGGCCCGATCACTGCGTGCAGGGTTCGGATGACGCGGCCCTGCACAAGGATCTCAAGCTGCCGACTGCGCAGCTCATCATCCGCAAGGGCTTTCGCAAGGGCGTCGACAGCTACTCCGCGTTCGAGGAAGCCGATCGCAAGACCACGACAGGCCTGGCGGGCTATCTCAAGGCACGCGACATCGACACCGTCTTCGTCACCGGCCTCGCCACCGACTTCTGCGTCGCCTGGACGGCGCTCGACGCGCGTAAGCTCGGCTTCAACGTCTATGTGATCGAGGACGCCACGCGCGCCATCGACCTCAACGGCTCGCTTGCGGCGGCCTGGAAGCAGATGACCGACGCCGGCGTCAAACGCATCCAGGCGAGCGACATCGCCTGAGTTCCTTCGCCGACGCCAACGCCCATGGCACCTTTGTGGTGCTGATGGCGGGATTGATCAGCTTCGCCGGTTGCCTTGGAACGGGCGCGCTGGTGTTGCGCCTGGCCGGTGCGCATTGGCCCGCGCCGTTCCTCCAGATCGCTGCCGTGCTGCTCGGCCTGCACCTCCAGAGCCTGGTGGTGCAGGCGCTCGCGATGGCGCACGCCGCGACGCCGGCCGCCCTGATCGGGGTCTGGATCGCGGTGGTCGCGCTCGGTGTCTGCGGCCTCGTGATGATGTGGCGGTCGCGCAGGCTGCGCGAGCTGCCGGCCGTTCCTCCCATCGCGCTGGCGCTTGTGTTCGTGGTCGCGGCGATCGGATTGGCGGCGGCCGTGGTGCCCTCGACCAAGATCGACGAGGTCTACTACGTCATTCCATTCGCCGGACGCCTTCTCGCCGATCATGGCCTGGTGGCCTATCGCCAGCCGATCGAGGCGGCGGTTCTGCTGCAGATGACCTACGCCGCGGGCGCCGCACCGCTGCAGGCCCTGGGCCTTCCCGATGCCGTCAACGTCGTGAGCTGGGCGCTCGGCCTGTCGCTGGTGTGGTACGGCTGGCGACTGCTGCGCGAGCGGCGGACGACTGGGCCGATCCCGTACGTGGTCGTCGCCGCGGTCGCGGTCGGCGCCTATCCGCTGGTCTTCCATGTCACGGCCGGCAGCCATGCGCTGGGCGATCTCGCCCTTGCCGCGGCGGTGGTCGGACTGGCCTGCGCCACGCGATTGATCGCGGTCAACGGACCCTTGCCGTATGCCGCGCTGATGTCACTGCTGTCGTGGAGCGCGGCGTCGGCAAAGCTCTCGCTGCTGCCGGTGTCTGCTGCGTGTCTGCTGCTTGCGGCCCTGCCGGCGTGGCGTGCCTCGCCGGGAAATCGGCCGATTCTGGTGCTGGCGCTCGGCTGGGCGTGGCTTGCCTTCGGCGCGCCGATCGCCGTGTGGGACTGGCTGCATACCGGCTCGCCGTTCGGGCCGGTGCTGGCCGATCTCCTCGGTTCGACGTTCTTTTCGCCGGGCGCGTTTGCCGAATATGCCGCCCGTACCCGCGACAACGACTGGAAATTCGACGGACTGTTCCTGCTCGATAACGGTGCCGCCCGGGCCGGGCTGGTATGGCTCGCCGTGGCTGGATTCTTCCTGTCGTCGGGTTGGCCGGCCACGTTCCGATGGAAGGCGGCCGGCCTGTTGCTGGGGCAGGCGGCCCTGCTGGCGGCGCTGCTGCCGGCGCATGTGCGCTTTCTCGGCGGATTGCCGGCCGGACTCGCGATCTGCTGTGCGCTGTGTCCACCGGCCTGGCTCGAGCGGCATCGCCGAGGTCTGTCGGTCGCCGCCATTCTGCTCGTCGTGCCGTGGTTGGCGGGTCAGCTCATCTACGGCGCGCAGTTCGTGCCGCGCGCGCTCGGGCTCGAGGACGGCACGGCGTTCCTGCGCCGGCACATCGCGCTGTTTGACGACTTCAGGCGCCTCGACTCGCTGTTGCCGCGCGATGCGGTGCTCATTGCGCCGGGCATGCGTGCGGCTTCGGCCTACGCGCCGCGGCCCATCCTGTTCGATCCGGCCGATCTGCCGAGCGACCGGCCGGCATACCTGCTTGGCCCGTCCGGGGGCGAACCGCCGGATGGCCTCGATGTCGGCGCCGAGGTCTACGCCAATCGAGCCGCACGCCTGTCGATCGGCCGCCGATGGTGGGTGCCCGCCATCGAGGGAGGCCTGAGCGTCTACTCCGTGCGGCGCGCCACCAGTTTGCGATAGAGGTGCCAGCTCGCGTGGCCGAGCACCGGCACGACGATGGCAAGTCCCAGCAGCAACGGCAGCGTGCCCGCGACGAGACTCGCCGCGATGATCAGGCCCCAGGCCGCCATTGGCCCGGGATTGGCGCGCACCGCGCGGAGCGAGGTGGCGATCGCGACCATCGGCCCGACATGCCGGTCGAGAAGCAGCGGGAACGAAACGACGCTCAACACGAAGACCGCGAGGGCGAACAGGAAGCCGACGAAGATGCCGATGGCCGCCATGGTCCAGCCGGCGGACGTCAGGAAGACGTCGCGGGCGAACGTCTCGATCGACTGCGCCGGCATCGGTCCCAGGGTCGCGTCGTAGATCGCGTGAGCCGCGGCGATCCAAAGGAGGAAGATCGCGAGCAGCAGCGCCCCCAGCACCAGGATCGCGCCGAAGGCCGGAGACCGCACGACGAGGAAGGCATCGGTCCAGCTCGCCGCCGCGCCCTGTTCGTGACGCCGGCTCATCTCGTAGAGGCCGATCGCCACCACCGGGCCGATCAGGGCGAAACCCGACACCAATGGGAAGACCAGCGGCAGCATGCCGTGGCCCCAGGCGAGCCGTGACAGAACGAGGCCGATCAGCGGATAGATCAGGCAGGCGAAGATCACGTCGGTGCGATAGGCGCCGAAATCCTCCAGTCCCTTGCGCAGCGCGTCCTTGAGATCGTCGAAGTCGATGCGATTGACCTGGGGCGGTGCATGCTCGTGCTCCTCGAGCGCATCGTCGAGCGCGTGCGCCGCGGAGCCGACGGCGAGCGTCGTCGACTTGATCTGATCCCAGCTCCATTCGATCGGATTGCGGATGTGGTCGTGCGTGGCCATGGTCGCTCCTCCTGAACAAAGTCCGAAGGTCGCGTGCTGCTGGCGTGGCTGGGCCGGCCAGAAGAGCCGGTCGGTCACGACAGAATCGCGAACCGCCATGTGAAATAGTCTATGCCATTCTTGGGGAGCCGTCGCCCTTTCTCGGTTGGGACTCCAAGGGCTGCCGGAAGGATGACGGCAGCAGTCGACATGGTTTCGACATTCCCTATGAAACTCAGTGAGTTAGGGTGGATACAATATCCCTACTCTTGTTACCTATTATGGGTTTGCAAAAGACCGTGACTGCGATATATCTGCTGCGAGAGTGCAGAGATTTGGGGTCTCTGCAGTCACTGGGGTGTAACGCCGCCGGCTCGGCAGGGTCGGAGGACTAGTGGGAAGGTGGAAGTAATGCGCCACATCATCGTCGCTGGAGTCATGCTGCTGGTCGCGTTCACCGTGACCTTTGGGACCGCGAGCTTCCTGCAGGTGGTCGCCCAAGGCCAGCGCAACGTGACCGAGCCGGTGGTCGTGGAGGCGAACAAGCCTGCGATCAAGCCCGCCAACGGTAAGGAGCGGGTAGCCGTGCCGGTTCGTACCGCGACGGCTTATACGTTCTGACAGGTCGGTCCGCGCCTTCCGCGCGTCGAGTAGCGAGAAAAGGGCGGTTTCCGGTTCTTTGCCTCGATTTGCGCTCCGTCGTCCGCATGATTTGCAGAACCGCTTGTCGCAGGGCGAGCCCGATGAATATGCGAGGCGGCGCGCACGACTGTGCTAGCGTTGCAGTCGGGAGGAAATCATGACGGCATCCAGCAAGGCGCTGCGCCGGCTCGGCGGCAGCGATCTCAGCGTCTTTCCCGTCGGTCTCGGCCTGATGTCGCTCTCGGGCGCCTACGGCAAGAGCGACGACGCCGCCGGCATCGAGGTGATTCACCACGCGATCGACCGCGGCGTCACCTTCCTCGACAGTTCCGACATGTATGGCTGGGGCCACAACGAAACCTTGCTGGGCAAGGCGCTGGCCGATGGCCGCCGGAGCAGGGTCGTGCTGGCGACCAAGTTCGGACAGGTGCAGCGGCCGGGCGGCGCCAACGGTGTCGACGGCAGTCCGGCGCACGTCAGGGCCGCGTGCGATGCCAGCCTGAAGCGGCTCGGCGTCGACGTCATCGACCTCTACTACCAGCACCGCGTCGATCCCGCGGTGCCGATCGAGGAGACGGTCGGCGCCATGGCAGGGCTGGTGAAGGCCGGCAAGGTGCGCGCGTTGGGCCTGAGCGAAGCGGCGCCCGAGACGATCCGGCGCGCCCACAAGGTCCATCCGATCGCCGCGGTGCAGAGCGAATACTCGCTGCTCTATCGCAGGGACGCCGAGGAGACGATCGCGACCACGCGAGCGCTCGGCATTTCCTACGTCGCCTACGCGCCGCTCGGACGCAGCCTGCTCACCGGTTCGGTCCGCCAGGCGTCGGACATTCCCGAGGGCGACGGCCGCGGCCGCCATCCGCGCTTTGCCGCCGACAATCTGGCGCGCAATCTCGCGCTCGCGGCCAGCGTCGAGGCGATGGCGCGCGAGAAGAGCGCGACGCCGGGCCAGATCGCGCTCGCCTGGGTGCTGGCGCAGGGACAGGACATCGTGCCGATACCCGGCACCAAGCAGAAAGACCGGGTCGACGAGAATATCGGCGCCCTCGACGTCGCGCTGTCGGCCGACGACGTGAAACGCCTTTCGGCCGCTCTGCCGCCCGGCGCCGCCGCCGGCACGCGCTATGCCGAAGCGCTCATGAAGGGCGTGCATCTGTGAAGGAGCGAGGAGCAATGCGTATTCAACGACGGCAACTGTTCGCCGGTGGTGCCGCGGCCGGCCTGGCTCTCGGCGGCGTCCGGCCGCTCCGCGCCGACACCTTTCCCTCCAAGCAGATCCGCTGGGTCATCCCGTTCGCCCCGGGCGGCAACTACGACGTCACCTCGCGCATCGTCGCCGAACCGATGGGCAAGCAGCTCGGTCAGAGCGTGCTGATCGACAACAAGCCCGGCGCCGGCGGCGTGGTCGGCCTCGAGAATGCGGTCGCTGCCCCGGCCGACGGCTATACGATCGTGATGGCCAGTTTCACCGTGGGCTACGTCGCGCCGATCTTCGCGGGCAAGCAGCAGATGCTGCAGGTATTGGCGCCTGTCAGCATCCTGACCACGGTCCCGACCCTGATCGTCACGCGCGCCGATGGCCGATTCAAGACCATCGCCGACCTGATGGCCGAGGTGAAGGCCAAACCCGGCACGGTGAGCATCGGTCACTCCGGCAACGGCACGACCAACCATGTCTCGATCCTGCGGCTGCAGCTGAACCAGCAGGTCAAGTTCAACATCGTGCCCTATCGCGGCTCGGGCCCGGGCCTCAACGACCTGCTTGCGGGCAATCTGGACACCTTCGCCGACCAGCTCACCAGCTCGATGCCGCATATCAAGTCGGGCAAGCTTCGCCCGCTGGTGAGCTTCGGCCTCGACAAGATCCCCGAACTGCCCGACGTGCCCACTCTCAAGGAGGCGGGACTGGTGCCGTTCGAGGGCGGCACGACGGCGGGCGTCTTCGTGCGCAAGGAAACGCCGCCGGACGTGATCGCCCGGCTCAACCAAGGCGTGGTCGCGGGACTGAAGGACCCGACCGCCAATCAGCGCCTGCGTGAGCTCGGCGCCGTGGTCCGGCCGTCGACGCCGGCCGAATTCATGGCGGCCCTCAAGGACGACGAAGCCAACGTCGCGGAGCTGCTGCAAAAGGGCCTGCTCAAGCCCGAGTAGTCTTCCCGCCGCTCCTTGCGGTGCAGTCTCCTCGCACTTACAATCTTACGTTGTGCGCGGCGAGCCGACGGCGTGTCGGCGCGGACGGGGAGGCAGGACCATGCGCAAGACATGGCTCGGTCGCGTGATCGACCGGTTGGAGGCAGTGCTCATGGTGCTGCCTTTCGCGGAAACCATCAAATGGGCCTTCAGCAACTGGTGGAGGCTGAGCGACGTCAGGCGGGTCTTTTGGGCCTGTCGCGCGCAGCTCTTGTCGGTGGTGATCGGCGGCGGTCTGATTGCTCTCACCGATCAGGCGCGCGACATCGTCATCGCGGGCGCCATGAGCACGGCGAACTACCTCGACAAGATCGGCGTGCTCGCGACCATGCTGCTGTGGGCCTCGGTCAGCTGGTACTGGGCGCGCGTGACGCTCAATTTCTCGTTCGCGCTGCCGGCGGTCGATGCCAACGCCGCCGAATGGAATGCCCTCGACCAGGAGCAGCAGCGAAGGCGGCAGGCCTGGCGCGACTGGTGGCAGTTGCGACTGCCGCGCTTCATCGGAGCCGGATCGATTCTTCTGGTCGCGGTGGCCTTCTTCAAGGCAGCCCGCATCTACAGCGACGCCCACGACGCGATGGCCGCCACGTTCTATGTCTGGTCTGCGGTCTTCGTCGCGATGGCGCTGGTCTTCTATTACGTGGTCGCCAACCGCGACAGCGTCACGGCGTGGCTGTTCGGCGGTACGTCGTCCGCTCAGTATCTGGTGCCTCAACGTGTCGTCTATCCGCGAATTCGGGACTACGACAACCCGGTGGCGATCGCGTTCCTGTTCGGCAGCCTGATCCTGGCGCCGATCTTCTCGGCCTTGTTCATCCTCTATCCGGTCGGGACCAGCGAGACGTTTGGCGATGCCGTACGCGCCATCCTGTTCGGCCTCGCCGTCATGGTGCCGATCGTCAGCCTGCTGGTGCTGATCTCGCAGAGCCTGCGTGTGCCGGTGTTCGGGATCGTGCTCCTCTGGATGCTGCTCGCCGAGCCGCTCTTGTTCGGTGACAATCACGATGTCCGCACGCTCGCGGCAAATCGCAAGGGCGGCCAGCAGACGTCGCACGAGACCTGCACGGGCAGCGATACCGTCAATCCCCTGAAACGCGTGACCATCGGTGACGCCTTCAATGCCTGGTACGAAGCGAGCCTCCGGTTGCCGGTGCCGGATCGGGCGAAGGAGCTGCCGGTTCGACCGCAGCCGATCGTGTTCGTGGCGACGGCGGGCGGAGCCAGCCGGGCGGCGTTCTGGACCAGCCAGGTGTTGGGCGAAATCGCCGCCCACGAGCCCGATTTCAGCGAGCGGCTGTTCATGATCAGCGGCGTGTCGGGCGGTTCGCTCGGCGCCGTGACCTACCGCTCCCTGGTCGAGAAGCAGCGGCGCGAGAGCGCATCGGCGACCTTGTCCGAACGATTTCCCAAGCTGTCGCAGGAATTTCTCAGGAACGACTTTCTGACGCCCGCCATGGCCACCGGCCTCTACGTCGATTTGCCGTATCACGCCTTTGCGTTCCTGCCGTCGCCGGATGACCGTGCGGCGGCACTCGAGAAGGGCTGGGAGGCCAAGGCCTGCGATACCGTCGTGGCGACCGGCGCCAAGCGGTTTGCGTGGTCCGACGGTTTCGTTTCGACCTTCAACGGGGCGGGCCCCGTGTGGCCGATCCTCGCCTTGAACGGCACGTCGGTGGAACGCGGCAAGCGCCTGATCACCTCGAATGTCGACTTCGCCGGCTCCAACCTTTCCGGAGCACTTGCGCGCTACGATGCATTGACCCTGCTGCAGCGGGACATACCGATCAGCACGGCGGTCACCATGAGCGCGCGCTTCCCCGTCATCTCGCCAACCGGAGGCGTGCGGGAGCCCGATGGCGCGAAGAATCTGCAGATGCGGGTGACCGACGGCGGCCTGTTCGAGAATTTCGGCGCCGTGACCGCCGCCGAAGTCATGCGATATCTCATCGAGCGGCGGGTCGACGTCCAGGATGGAACCAAACACGTGGCGCCTCTCGCCATCCTGATCAGCAGCGATCCCAGTCTCGACCTGCTCGACAACTTCACGGAGACCGGCGGCGTCTGGAATATCGTCGACGCCAATCCAAATCCGCCGTGGCGCGCGCTGGCGGCGCCGGACTGCAGCGACAACGCGCAAATTGCGAGGGCGCGCGGGAACGGTTGGCCGGAGTGCCCGATCGATCCCTATGGAACAGCGACGATTCTCATCGATCCCGGCCTCGCCCTGTACAACGGCCGTACCGCGCGTGGCGAACTGGCGGCCGTGGCGCTGGCCGACCGCATTTTCGACTCGCGGGTGGACGTTCGGGATCGCCTGGCCGGGAAGCTGCTGGACGCCAAGTACCCCGGCGGGCCTGCCAACAGCGACCAGGCGCTCGCCGCGGCGGAGAGGCTGCTCGGCACGCGGAACCACATCGACTTCTTCCATTTCCGCCAGTGCCGGCTCGGTAACAGGAAGTCCCCCACCATGAGCTGGCACGACTCGGATCAGGCATGGGGTGCGATGCTCGACATGACCGGACTGCAGGCCGGTTCGAAGGACGAGTGCGGCAACGGCGCCGAGTTCTTCCGCCTGTGCACGCGGCTGGCGCGCCTGAAGGGGATTGCCTTCAACGACGTCGAGGCGACGGACTACTGCGACGGCCAGAAGACTCCGAGGCCGAAAGGTCCCGGATGGGTCAGGCCCGCGGCCTGGGATTGCGTCCCGAAGGATGCCTTGAAGCGCCTTGCCAAGGCGGCTGCACCCGACGAAGAAAAGATGTGCGGGATCTTCAAGTAGCGCCCTAGGCCAGTTCCTTCATCACCGCCCAGAGGTCGGACTTGCGCTCGAAGCCGATGCCCGGCGCATCGGGCATCTTCACCCGGCTGTCCTCGACCGGGCAGTCGTCGGCGAAGCCGCCGAACGGCGCGAAGACCTGCGGATAGGACTCGTTGCCGCCGCACTGCAGGCCGACGGCGATGTTGAGCGCGAACTGGTGGCCGCCATGCGGCACGCAGCGCCGGGGCGACCAGCCGTTCTGCTTCAGCATGTCCAGCGTGCGCAGGTATTCGACCAGGCCATAGGACAGCGCGGGGTCGAACTGCAGGATGTCGCGATCGGGGCGCAGGCCGCCGTGTCGGATCAGGTTGCGCGCGTCCTGCATGGAAAAGAGGTTCTCGCCGGTGGCGAGCGGCGGGCCGTACTGGGTCGCAAGCGCGGCGTGCGCCAGATAGTCGAGCGGATCCAGCGGCTCCTCGTACCAGCGCAGTCCGTACCCCCGGATCGCGTTGCCGAACTCGATCGCGGTCGGCAGGTCGAACTTGCCGTTGACGTCGACGGCGAGTTTCTCGCCCGAGCCGACGATCTTCAGCACCGCTTCGATGCGCCTGATGTCCTCGGCGAGCGGCACGCCGCCCACCTTCATCTTCACGCAGGAGTAGCCGAGGCCGAGATAGTGCTTCATCTCGTCCTGCAGCCCTTCGAGATCCTTGCCCGGGTAATAGTAACCGCCGGCGGCATAGACCCAGGCCTTGTCGTCGTACTTGCCGCCGTTGTGGCGATCGGCCAGCAGCTTCCACAGCGGCACGCGCTTGGCCTTGGCGACGGCGTCCCACAGCGCCATGTCGAGCACGCCGACCGCGACCGAGCGCTCGCCATGACCGCCCGGCTTCTCGTTGCCCATCATCGCCTTCCAGCACCTGGCCGGATCGAGCAGGCCTTCGCCGTCCAGCAGGCTGTCGGCCTTGGCGTCGCGCAGGCGCGGAATGAAGCGCTCGCCGAGCAGGCCGTGCTGGGCATAGCGGCCATTGGAGTTGAACCCGTAGCCGATCACCGGCTTGCCCTCGACCTCGAGGTCGGTGACCACGGCCACGACCGAGGCCGTCATCTGGCTGAAGTCGATATAGGCGTTGGCGATGTTGGACCGGATCGGCGAGACGATGTCGCGAATGGCGACGATGCGCATGAAATGCTCCTTAAGCGGCCGCCGGCTCGATGGGAGGCCGGCGCATCTGGCGGCTGAGCAGCCACCAGGCGATGCCGGCATTTAGCACATTCCAGGCGATGCCATTGATGAACGCGGCGCGGTAGGAGCCGGTCATGTCGAACAACACGCCGCCCATCCAGCCGCCCAGCGCCATGCCGACGATGGTCGCGGAAACGGTGAGCCCGACCCGGCTTGCGGCTTCGCGCGCGGGGAAATATTCGCGCACGATGATGGCGTAGGACGGCACGATGCCGCCTTGGAAGAGGCCGAACAGGGCCGACGAGACGTAAAGCGAAACGAGCGAATCGGAGATCAGATAGAAGACGAGCGCGAGGCACTGCAGGGTCGAGCCGATCAGCAGGGTCATGGCGCCGCCCACCTTGTCGGCCAGCCAGCCCGAGCCGATGCGGCTCACCACGCCGAAGCCCAGCATCAGCGACAGCATTTCCGCGCCGCGCGCCACGCCGTACCCGAGATCGGCGCAATAGGCCACGATGTGGACCTGCGGCATCGACATGGCGACGCAGCAGGACAGGCCCGCCAGCACCAGCAGTGCCTGCAGCGCCCGGGGCGACAGGCCAAGAGACGCGAGCGAGCGGCTGGTGACCGCGGCGGCGGGACCTTCGTCGTGGTCGGGCGGCCGGCGGCGCAGGGTCAGCGCCAACGGCACCATGGTGACCAGGCAAAGAGCGGCGAACGACAGATAAGCGAAACGCCAGCCGTGATCCTGGATCAGCAGCTGCACGATCGGCGGCCAGATCGTGCCCGCGATGTAGTTGCCCGAGGCGGCGATGGCGACGGCAACGCCGCGGCGCCTTTCGAACCAATGCGAGATGTCGGCGATCAGCGGCGCGAAGGTCGCCGACGCGCTGAAGCCGACCAGCGCCTGTGCCGCGGCGAACAGGATCAACGACGACGTGGCCGTGGCCAGGGCGAAGCCGGCCGCCAGGCCGAAAGCGCTCAGGATCGAGGCGAAGACGATGCCACGGCGATCGACCAGCTTGCCGACCAGCACGCCGCCCGCGACGAACCCCAGCATGTTCATCGAGTAGGCAAGGGAGATGTCGGCGCGGCTGACGCCGAGACCCTGCTGCACCGAGGGCATGGCGACAGCAAGCGCCCACATGCCGATGCCGCCCATCGTGCTGATGATCACGCTGGCGAGAAGGCGTCGCCAGGCATAGCCGGAATCGATCAGGGTGCTCATGGGCCGATTCGGGGTTTCAGGCGAAGACCTGGCGGCGATTCTGCCGGATCAGCAGCAGCCAGATCATGATCCCGTTCACCGCGTTCCAGGCGAAGGCGTTGACGAAGGCGGTCTGATACGAGCCGGTCATGTCGACCAGCGCGCCAGCCAGCCAGCCGCCGAATGCCATGCCGACGACGGTCGACGAGACGGTGATGCCCATACGGAAGCCGGCTTCCCGCGGCGGGAAATATTCGCGCACGATCACGCCGTAGGACGGGATGATGCCGCCCTGCACGAGGCCGAACAGCGCCGTGAAGAGATAGAGCGCCACCAGCGCATCGGAGATCAGATAGGCGAGCAGCGACACGGCCTGCAGGGTGGTGCCGAGCAGCGCCGTCCGGATGCCGCCCAGCCGGTCGGCGATCCAGCCCGAGGCGACGCGGCTCACGATGCCGCCGGCGGTCATCACCGACACCAGCTCCGCGCCGCGCGTCGTGCCGTAGCCGAGGTCGGCGCAGTAGGCGACGATGTGCGCCTGGGGCAAGGCCATGGCGACGCAGCAGCCGACACCGGCGATCGACAGCCAGACCTGCAGGCCGTTGGTCGACAGGCCGAGCGAACGGGCCGAGTGTGGCGCGGCCGCCGTCGCACCGGTCGCGCCATGACCGGGCGGCCTCGGGCGCAGCACGAAGCAGCAGGGGATCATGCCGACCAGGCAGATCGCGGCGATCGTCAGATAGGCCACGCGCCAGTCGTGTTCGCGCATCACGACGTCGATCAGCTTGGGCCATAGGGTGCCCGCGAGATAATTGCCGGCGCCGCAGATCGCCATGGCGAGGCCGCGCCGCTTGTCGAACCAGTGCGAGATGTCGGCCATCATGGGCACGAAGCTCGCCGCCGCCCCCAGGCCGATCAGAATCTGCATCGAGGAGAACAGCCACAGCGTGGGCACGAACGCGGCCGCGACGTAGCCCCCGACCAGGATC
Organism: Reyranella sp.; assembly: GCA_044225265.1. Taxonomy (GTDB): domain Bacteria; phylum Pseudomonadota; class Alphaproteobacteria; order Reyranellales; family Reyranellaceae; genus Reyranella. Next base: position 37,375 of record JBGAIW010000011.1, on the reverse strand, counting down.
AGGGTCGCGAGCATTACCGTGAAGAACGCCCCCAGCCGATCGATCAGATAGCCTGCACCGACCGTGCCCAGGCCGAAGCCGATCATGGTCGTGGTGTAGCTGAACGAGACGTCGGCGCGCGTGACCGCGAACTCGGCCTGCACGGCGGGCATCACGACGGTGATGCTCCACATGCCGACGCCGCCCAGCGTGCTGATCGCCGTGCTGGCGACCAGACGCCACCAGGCATAACGCGATTCGACTGCGTACATGGCCCTGCTGCCCGACGAACCGACTGGAATCAGCCGCCGGCGACGCCCTGCGTGTTGACGTAGAGGGCGTAGAGCGAGTGGCTCGCCGCCATGAACAGCCGGTTGCGGTAGCGCCCGCCGAAGCAGACGTTGGCACAGCGTTCCGGCAGGTCGATGTGGCCGATCGGCTTTCCGTCCTTGTTGAAGATGCGCACGCCGTCGAGTTCGGCGCTGCCCATGCCCCAGCCGCACCACAGGTTGCCGTGGATGTCGACGCGGAAGCCGTCGGGCGAGCCGCCCGGGCCGGCGTCGATCTGCACCTTGCTCTTGCCGAGCTTCTTGCCGCCGTCCTGAACGTCGAAGGCGACGATCGTGCGATGCGGCTCGGCGCGCGAGGCCACGACATAGAGCAGCTTCTCGTCGGGCGAGAAGGCGAGCCCGTTGGGGCCGGCCACGTCGTCGGCCATCATGTGCAGCTTGCCGTGCGGGTCGAGGCGATAGACCGCCGGCTTGTTCTCGCTCTCGGCCTTGTGGCCTTCGTAGTAGCCCAGGATGCCGAATATCGGGTCGGTGAACCACACCGAGCCGTCGGAGCTCACCACGATGTCGTTGGGCGAGTTGAGCTTCTTGCCGTTGTAGCTGTCGGCCAGCACGGTGTGGCTGCCGTCATACTCGCAGCGCACGATGCGGCGCGCGTCGTGCTCGCACCACACCAGCCGGCCCTGGCGGTCGCGCGTGTGGCCGTTGGTGTTGTTGGAGGGCTTGCGATAGATGGTGACGTTGCCCGATTCCTCGTCCCAGCGCAGGACGCGGTTGTTCGGGATGTCGCTCCACAGCAGGTAGCGGCCGTCGCCGACATAGACCGGCCCCTCCGACCAGCGGCAGCCCGTGTACAGCCGCTCGACCGAGGCGAGCGGCAGGCGGTACTGGTTGAAGGACGGGTCGAGCACCCGCACCGACGGGTCGGGATAGCGCTCGTTGGGCTGCCACATCGTCGTTTCCCCCTCTTTGGCTTCTTTTTAGTCTTCGAGCTTGATGTTGCCCGTCCGGATCACCTTACCCCAGACATCCGAATCCTGCTTGATGAAGGCTGCGTAATCGGCGCGCGACAGGGTTGCCGGATGCAGGCCGTTGTCGTCGTACTTTTTCTTGACGTCGGGCTCGGCCATCACCTTGCGCACCGCTGCATTGAGCCGGTCGACGATCGCTTCGGGTGTACCCGGCGGCGCATCGAGGCCGTACCAGTTGTAGGCCTCGTAACCCTTCACCACGCTGCCGAGCGTCGGCGTGTCGGGCAGCGGCGGCCACGGCTCGGCCGAGGTGACGCCCATGGCGCGCGCCTTGCCCGACTTGATCAGGCCCAACGTCGCCGGGTCGCCGAAATAGGCGTCGACCACGCCGGCCGCCAGATCGTTCAACGCCGGTCCGGTGCCGCGATAGGGCACGTGGATCATCTTCAGGCCAGACATCTGGGCGAACAGCTCGCCCGCCAGATGCTGGCTGGTGCCGATGCCACCCGAGGCCCAGCGGATCTCGGTCTTCTTCGCGAGCTCCATGAATTCCGGCAGCGTCCTGGCCGGCAGGTCGTTCTTCACCGCCAGGATCAGCGGCATGCGCACCAGCCGCGTGATCAGCGCGAACTTGAGTGGATCGAATGGCATCTTGTCGCCGCGCAGGTGGGGGCCGGCGGTCATCACGCCGACGCTGGTCAGCGCCAGCGTGTAGCCGTCGGGCGGCGACTGGGCCATCGACTGGGTGCCGATCAGCCCGCCGGCGCCGCCCTTGTTCTCGATCACGATCGCCTGCCCGAGTTCCTTCGACAGCGGCTCCATGAGGAGTCGTGCCGTCAGGTCGACGCCGCCGCCGGGCGGAAAGGGCACGATGATCTTGATCGGCCGCTCGGGGTATTTGCCCTGGGCGCGAGCCGGGGCGGAGGCGGCGGGCAGGGCCAGCGCGCCGGCCAGAAGGGTGCGGCGGCGCATCACTGCACCATGGCCTTGCGGAAGACGTCGACGAATCGGTCGACGTCCTGCTCGTCGTTGTAGACGTGCGGGCTGATGCGCAGCCGGCCGAGCCGCGGTGCGGCGTAGACGTTCTCCGCCGCCAGCCGCTTGGGGAAGTCCAGTGGCATACCCTCGGGGAAGGCCGCGCAGATGATGTGCGGTGCCCGCAGCCTGGGATCGAGCAGCCGCACGCCGAGATTGCCCAGCCCGTCGGCGAGCCGGCCGGTCAGCATCGACAGGCGCTCGACGATCGCGTCGTTGCCCCAGCCGGCCATCATCTCCATGCCGATCGACGCCATCTCGAGCGAGATGAAGTGATCGCGTTCGCCCATGTCGTAACGCCGCGCATCCTCGCGGTAGGAAGTGTCGCGGAAATAGATCGTGTCCTCGGCCGAGACCTGCTTGCGCGCCGCCGCGGTCTGCTCGAGCGGTACGCCGTTCTGCCAGCGCTTGGCGACATACATGAAGGCGCGCCCGTAAGGACCGAGCACCCACTTGTAGGTCGGGAAGATCAGGAAGTCGGGATCGAGGGTCCTGACGTCGATCCGGCGCACGCCGGCGTCGTGGGTGGCGTCGACCAGCAGGGCGGCGCCCTGCTTCTTCGCGGCGGCGGCGATACGCGGCATGTCGAGCGCGCCGCCGTCGGACCAGTGCACCGACGAGATCGAGACCAGCGACAGCGGCGCCGCTCCCTTGCGCTCGATCGCCTCGAGCACGGCGGAGGTCCAGTCGCCGTCGGTGGGTTGCGTGACGGTATCGACCGTGAAGCCGCCGGTCTCGGACCGGCTGATCCATTCCAGCACCGGCGAGGTGTGATCATTCTGGAGCACGATTACCCGACTGCCCCTCGCGATCGGCAGGACCTTGCCGGCGGTCGCAACGCCGTAGCCCACCGAAGAGACCAGCGCCACGTCGTCGGGCGAAGCGCCGATCAGCGCAGCGGCGGCCTTGCGGGCGCGCTCGTACTGGGCCTGGAAAAACGCCCCGTCGAGTTTCCACGGCTGGCCTTTGCGGCCGACGGCGGCGCGGCCGGCCTCCTGCACCGCGAGCGGCAGCGGGCTCCAGGCGGCAGCATTGAGGAAGCAGACTTCGCGCGGAATATCGAACAGGGCTCTCTGGCTCGGCAGCATCGTGAACTCCTTCGCCGGGCAGCCTAGCACGCGATAACGCCTAGTTTTCCTGAACCTTTGCATGAGATCGGTTCGCGGCGCCGATTACCTGTCGTGTCATTGAGAGGGTGCCGGGCCGGCCCGATGTTGAGGGCACACGGAAGGAGACAGCCATGAGCTTCGAACCCCGCAACGGCACGTTCACTCCGGTGCCGTCCTTCGATGCACCGCTCAGCGTGCGCGCGCCGAGCCTGCGACTGCTGCGGCGATGGGTGCTCGCCCTGGCACTGTGGCGCGAGCGCACCGCACAGCGCCGCGGCCTGGCTCGCATGGACGCGCGCAGCTTGCGCGATGCCGGGATTTCTCCGGCGGCAGCGGCCTATGAAGCGGGAAAGTCCATCTGGGAACCGATGGGCGATCTCAGGTAGGCCATGTTCTCGCCTCATTCTGCCGCAACGGCAGGCCCTCCTCGGTCTCTACTCTGATTTGGACCGGGGAACTTCGCGCGTGCCCGGTCGCACGTGGTCGCTACAACGGGGTCGATCACGACAACGCGCAACTCCAGGAGGCTCGATGAGACCCCCGACCTTGACCGGACGGATGCGCTGTTTCTCGACCTGGACGGCACGTTGCTGAATTGCCGCGACGCCCGACGACGTCGTGGTGGCGCCTCAACTGGCGGAGCTGTTGGTGGCGCTTTACGATGCGCTGGGCGGCGCCGTCGCGATGTGAGCGGCCGACCGCTCGCCGACATCGATCGGCTGCTCAGGCCATATCGCGGCAGCGCCGCCAGTGAACACGGCGCGGTCATCCGTTACGGCGACGGCAACGTGGAAGGCCTGCCACCACGTTTCGGTTCCGCGCTATGGCGCAGATCCCTGGAGGCGGCAGCGGATCTTCTTCCGGGCGTGCTGGTCGAGACCAAGCCGCACGGCGTGACCGTGCATTACCGGCTGGCGCCGGAACTTGGCCCCAACGTGTGGCGCCTGACCCGCGCGCTGGTGCCGGACGATCACCCGCGATTCCGGCTTCTTCCGGCGCGCGAGGCGGTCGAAATCGGTCTTGCGGCGGCGTCGAAGGCGATGCCGTCGAGCGCCTGTTCAAGCAGCCGTCCTTCTGCCGCCGCCGCCCGATCTTCGTCGGCGACGACGTCACGGACGAGGCCGGCATGCGTGCCGCCCGCGATCTCGGCGGACTTGGACTGCGCGTGGCACAGTCGTTCGGCGGCAGCCAGGTGCGCGCCTGGCTGCTGCAGGGCCTGGAGCGCATGGGTGGGCGTCTGCCGCCCGCGCCGTCGGAACGGACCCGCAGTCGACGCCCGGGGCGACGTCATGAGCAGCCTCGATCTCGGCGTGATCGGAAACTGCGCGATTGCGAGCCTGATCGATCGCAACGGCCGTCACGTGTGGCACGGCATCGGCCGGCTCGACGGCGATCCGGTGTTCAACGCTGCTGGGGGGCGAGCAACCTGAACGCGGATTCATGGAGGCGGCGCTGACCGACCTGCGCGACAGCCGCCAGCGCTATCTGCCGAATACCGCGATCCTCGAGACCATTCTCGAAAGTGCCACTGGCTCGATGCGCGCCGTCGACTTCGCCCGCGCTTCCGCCGCTATGGCCGCATGTTCCGTCCGCCGTTGCTGCTGCGACGGCTCGAACCCCTGGCCGGCCGTCCGCGCGTGACGATTCGCATGCGGCCGACCTTCGACTACGGTGCCACCCGGCCTGCAGTGACGAGCGGCAGCAACCACATACGCTACGTCGCCGATTCGGGTGTCGTGCGCCTCACGACGGACGCCTCGATCGCCCGCATCCTCCACGAGAGCGAATTCGCCCTCGACCGGCCCCTCACGCTGATCATCGGTGTCGACGAAAGTGTGACCGACAGCCCGGACATCGCTCAGCCGCTCCTTTCTCGCCGAGACCGAGGACCTGGCAGGGCTGGGTGCGCGACCTGGAGGAATATCCCGTTCGATTGGCAGGTCGCGGTGATCCGCGCCGCCATCACCCTGAAGCTGTGCAGCTTCGAGGATACGGGCGCGGTTCTGGCGGCGCTCACCACGTCCGTGCCGGAGGCGGCGGGGACGCCGCGCACCTGGGACTATCGCTATTCGTGGCTGCGCGACGCCTTTTTCACTGTGACGGCGCTGAACCGGCTGTCGGCGACGCGCACCATGGAAATGTTCGTCCGCTTCATCGTCGACATCGTCGAACGCGGCAGCCTGCAGGGCATGATCGATCGCATCGCGCCGCTCTTTCCGGTCGCGCCCGGCGTCGACACGACCGAACGAATCCTGGCATCCTTGCCGGGCTATCGCGGCCAGGGTCCGGTACGCATCGGCAACGCCGCCGTCGATCAGCGCCAGAACGACGCCTACGGCTCGATGGTCCTGACAGCGGCGCAGATGTTCTGGGACGAGCGCTTGCCGCGCCAGGGCAACGTCGGCTCTATCGTCAGCTCTGCGACGTCGGCAGGAGGCCCATCGCGCCGCATTGCTGCCCGACGCCGGCCTCTGGGAGTATCGCGACAGCGCCGAAGTGCACCCGTTTTCCAGCACGATGTGCTGGGCGGCCCAGCGCAGTCTCGGCATGATCGCCCGCCGTGTCGGCCTGGACGCCGAATCGCGCGAATGGCTCGCCCGGGCTGGCACGCTGCGCCAGGAGCTGCTGCGGCGAGCGACGACCGGCAGCGGCTGGCTGTCCGGCGTGCTCGACCGCGAGATGGTCGATGCCTCGAGCCTGGTGCTGCCGGAGATCGGGCTGCTGCGGTCGAGCGACGCCCGGTTCTCGGCGACCCTCGACATGGTGAGCGAGCGGCTGGTGCGAAACGGCTTCGTGATGCGCTACGTCGAGGCCGACGACTTCGGCCGGCCGTCGAACGCCTTCCTGCTGTGCACCTTCTGGTACATCGACGCGCTGGCAAGCGTCGGCCGCCGCGAGGAAGCGCTCGAACTGTTCAACAACGTGCTCGCCCGGCGCAATCACGTCGGCCTGCTGTCGGAGGACGTCGATCCCGCCACCGGCGAGTTGTGGGGCAACTTTCCGCAAACCTACTCGCAGGTCGGGCTGATCCTGTCGGCCATGCGACTGTCGCGCAGTTGGGAGGAGGGCCTATGGCACGCCTCGTGATCGTCTCCAATCGTGTCCCGATTCCCAAGACCCGCGGTGCTGCGGCGGGCGGCCTGGCGATCGCGCTCCGCGACTTCGCGACCGCCGGCACCCTGTGGTTCGGCTGGAGCGGCCGGCTCGCGCCCGAACCGTCGACGCAGCCCGCCATCGTCGAGGCGCGCGGCGTCAGCTACGGCACGATCGACCTGACCCAGGAAGCCTATCGCGGCTTCTATGTCGGCTTCTCCAACGGCGCGCTGTGGCCGCTGCTGCATTTCCGGCTCGGCCTGATGAATTTCCGCCGCGAGGACTATGCCGCCTATCTCGCGGTCAACGGTGCCTTCGCCGATGCGCTGATGCAGATGCTCACGGACGACGACATGGTCTGGGTGCACGACTACCACCTGATCCCGCTCGCCCGGCTGCTGCGCCGCCGTGGTTTCCGCGGGCCCATCGGCTTCTTCCTGCACGTGCCCTTCGTGCCACCCTCGGTGCTCGATGCCATGCCGGTCGGACGCGAGCTGGTCTCTCCGGCGTGCCTACGATGTCGTGGGCTTCCAGGCCGACGAGCATCTGCGCGATTTCCGCGACTGCGCCCACCGCATGCTGGGCGCCACGGTCGACGGCGAGGCCGTGCGCGTGAACGGCCGCGCGGTACGCGCGTTCGTCAATCCGATCGGCATCGATGCCGATTCCTTTTCCCAGACCGCCGAGCGCGCGGCGACCGACAAGGTCGTGCATCGCGTCGCTGGCAGCCTGGCCGGCCGGGCGCTGGCGATCGGCGTCGACCGCATGGACTATTCCAAGGGCCTGCCCAACCGGTTCGAGGCCTATGCGCGTCTGCTCGAGCGCCATCCCGAGCACCGGCGCAAGGTACACTTCCTGCAGATCTGTCCGCGCTCACGCGAGGAGGTCGACGAATATCGCCGCCTGCGTGGCGAGCTCGACCGGCTGACCGGGCGCATCAACGGCCGCTTCTCGGAGTTCGACTGGACGCCGATCCGCTACTCGACCCGGCCGGCGCCGCGCGAGACCCTGGCCGGCCTCTATCGCCTCGGCCGCATCGGTGTCGTCACGCCGCTCCGCGACGGCATGAACCTGGTGGCCAAGGAATTCATCGCCGCCCAGCCGGCCGACGATCCGGGAATGTTGATCCTGTCGCGGTTCGCCGGGGCGGCGGACGACCTCACCGAGGCGCTCATCGTCAATCCCTTCGATCCCGACGCGATCGCCGATGCCATGCACCTGGCGCTGGTCATGCCGCTCGCCGAGCGCAAGCACCGCCACATCGCCCTGCACGACAAGGTCCGGCGCACAACCGCCCAAGCTTATTGCATGCGCTTCGTCAGTGCGCTGGCCGCTTCGCGGGTCCTGCCGCGCTCGGCGGCCTGAACCGCGCGCCGGCGGGCTGGTCGACGCGCCGCGAGATCACCACAGCGTCTTGGCGGCGCGTTCCGGCCATTCGCGGTCGTAGGGCTCACCGCCGACCTTATCATCGCTCAGCGCCGCCAGGATCTGGCCGGCGCTCGGCAGCTCCTTGGGATCGCGATGGTGCGCGGGGTTCCAGAGTTCGGAGCGCACCAGGGCGCGCGCGCACTGGAAGTAGACCGTGTCGACGGTGATCGCCGTCACTGAACGCGGCGCCTTGTCGTCGACGGCGAACGAGTCGAGCAGCGCCGGGTCGATGCTGATCTGCGCCCGCCCGTTGACCCGGAGCGTGTTGCCGACGCCGGGGATCAGAAACAGCAACGCCACTCTCGGGTCGCGTACGATGTTGCGCAGCGAATCGATCCGGTTGTTGCCGCGCCGGTCGGGCAGCAGCAGGGTCTTCTCGTCGTGTACGCGCACGAAGCCCGGCCTGTCGCCGCGCGGCGAGCAATCGAGCCCTTCGGGTCCCACGGTCGCCAGCGACATGAATGGCGAGGCCTCTATGTAGGCTCGGTAGTGGGGCGTGATGCGCGCCGCCTCCTTGACGGTAGCGGCAGCCACCGGCCGGCCGTAGAGGGCTTCGAGTTCGGCGACGCTTCTGACAATGGCGGACATGGCCGCTCCCCGTGGTGGGCAGGTTGGCGCGCAACCTGTTCCAACGGGTCCGGCGAATCAAGCCGTGAGACGGGCGTGCAGCAGTCGCTTGAGGACTTCGAGCACCGCCACCAGGGCGAGGCAGCCGCCGGCGGCGATCGCCAGGTCGTGCAGGTGGAAGTCGCCGAACTGGAACAGAGCGCGCGCCGGGCCCCACTGCGTTGCCACGGTCAGGATAGCCGCGGCGGCGCCGAACACCGCCAGCAGCGCGCGATTGGAGCCGCGGTGACGCCCGTTGAGCGCGAAGCCGAACGACCGGTTGACCACGACCAGCGCCAGGTTGGCCATCACCAGCGCGACGAAGACCAGCGTCCGCGCCTCTTCGGCGGCCAGGTTCCGTTGCAGTGCCGTGACGTAGAGGCCGGCCAGCATCGCCAGGACGAGACTGCCTTGAAGCAGGCTCCACAGGGCGACGGCGGGCGACAGGATCTGGGCGTCCGGTTTGCGCGGCGGGCGGCGCATCAGGTCGGCTTCCTCGTCTTCGGCCTCGAACACGATCGAGCAGACCGGATCGATCACCATCTCGAGAAAGGCGATGTGGATCGGCGACAACAGCAGCGGCAGGCCGGCGAGCAGGGGCAGCAGCGCGAGGCCGGCTATCGGCACGTGCACCGCCAGGATGTAGCTCATTGCCTTGCGCAGATTGTCGTAGATTCGGCGCCCGGCGCGCAGCGTGCGCAGGATCGACCCGAAATCGTCGTCGAGCAGCACGATCGAGGCCGCCTCGCGCGCCACGTCGGTGCCGCGGCCGCCCATCGCGACGCCGATGTCGGCGGCCTTCAATGCCGGCGCGTCGTTGACGCCGTCGCCGGTCATGGCGACGACCTCGCCGCGCGCTTTCAGGGCCCGCACCAGGCGCAGCTTCTGCTCCGGCTGGATTCGGGCGAAGACGTCGATGTCCCGCGCCGCCGCCGTCAACTCGGCGTCGCTCATCGCCGCGAGGCCGGCGCCGGTGACCGGTTCGTGCTCCGGCAGGCCCGCCTGGCGCGCGATCGCCTGGGCGGTCTTCGGATGATCGCCGGTGATCATCACCACGCGCACGCCGGCCGTCGCGCACTCGGCAATGGCGCGGGGCACTTCGGCGCGCAGCGGATCGGCCAGGCCGACCAGGCCGAGGAAACGGAAGTCGAAGGCACGGGGCGTCTGGGGAAAGTCGGAGCCCGCATGAGCGATGTCGTGCCCGATGTTGTACCGGGCGTCGGCTACTCCCAGCACGCGCATGCCCTGGCGCGCCATGTCGGCGGCAGCGTCGAGAATCTTCTGCCGTTCGTGATCGGCCAGCCGGCAAAGGTCTGCGATGGCCTCGGGCGCGCCCTTGGCGGCGACCGTGCCGTCGCGCCAGACCTGGGTGACGGCGAGCAGGTCGGGCCTCAGCGCATAGACCTTGGCCGGAGTCGCAGGCGGGGAAGGCGCCGGGCCGGCGGCGCCGTGTGGGGTCGCGGCGCGGGCGATGTGAAAGGCGCGGTCCATCGGGTCGAAGGCGTCGACTGGGCTGGCCTGCGCGCCGCGCTCGATCAGGGCGGCGCGCGCCGCCGCGTCGTCGGGCTGGAAGGCGACCAGGCTCATGCGGTTTTCGGTCAATGTCCCGGTCTTGTCGGTGCACAGCACCGTCGCCGCACCGAGGCTTTCGATCGCCGAAGCCCGCCGCGTCAGCACGCGGTTGCGCGACAGCCGCCAGGCGCCCATCACCATGAACACCGCGAGCACCAGAGGGAATTCTTCCGGCAGCATCGACATGCCGAGCGCGATCCCGGCCAGCGCCGCCTCGATCCAGCTGCCCCGCCACAGCCCGTACAGCAGGACTGTCAGCAGGCAGCAGGCGAGACCGAAGCCGCCGACCAGTCGGACCAGCCGCTTCGTCTGCCGCTGCAGCACCGGCGCGGCATGTTCGATCTCGCCGAGCGACTGGCCGATCTGGCCGATCCGGCTGCGCGCGCCGGTCGCCTGCGTTTCGGCCACGCCCTGGCCGCGCACGACCAGGGTTGCCGACAGCACCGGTTCGCCGGCCCGGCGGGAGATCGGCAGGGATTCGCCGGTGACCAGCGATTCGTCGAGCTTGAGATCGTGCGAGACCGTCAACCGGCCGTCGGCGGGCACGCGATCTCCCTCCGACAGGATCACGATGTCGCCGCGCACCACCTCGCGGCCGGGAATTCGTTGGCGCTGGCCGTCGCGGATCACCAGCGCACGCGGACTGGTGAGATCGCGCAGCGCCTCGAGCACGCGCTCGCTCCGGGTTTCCTGCACGACGGCGATCCCGACCGAGGCCGAGGCGAAGACCAGCAGCGCCACCGCTTCGGTCGACTGGCCGAGCACGAGGTAGGCGATGCCGGCGGCCAGCAGCAGGCCGAACATCGGCTCGCGCACGACGTCGAAGGCAATGCGCAGCAGGGAGCGCGCATTGGCCTGCGGCAACTCGTTCGGCCCCTCCGCGGCGAGCCGAGCGGCGGCTTCAGCTTGGCTCAGACCTCGCTCGGAAGACATCGCATGCGACCTCGGACGACAGATGCGGCGCGTGCGGCGCGCCGTCCTTGCGCCAGATCAAGACCAGCCGAGCGGCGAAGCGCCCAGCGGCTCGGCGGGGCGCGCATAGTGGGGCGGCGTCTCGCTCAGGCCGAACGCGGGCCTGAGATGTCGCAAGCGGCCGAGCGGGCCGGAGCTCTCCATCAGGATGGCGGCCAGTTCTGAATCGGGCAGCTCCTTCGCGCCCTTGGCCGCCTCGACCGTGCCGAGGCCGGCCAGCCAGTGCGCGACCTGAACCAGCGACACGCGCACGTGCCACGAGCCGCCGCGTTCGATGCGTCGCGCCAGTCCGACCATGGCGCCGAGAGCGGCGAGGTAACCGCAGATATAGTCGAGCGCCTGAACCGGCAGGTTGCGCGGCTGGGCGAGAGACCCTTGCGTCGCCGTCAGTCCCGTCACGTTCTGCACGATCGAGTCGAAGCCGCGCCGTCCCGACCATGGCCCGTCATGGCCATAGGCGCAGACGCTGACGTAGACGATGCCCGGCTTCAGGGCGGCGACCTGCTCGGGCGCGAAGCCGTGGCGGGCGATCGCGCCCGGCCTGTAGCCCTGGGTGAAGACGTCGGCGTCGCGCAGCAGCGCCTTCGTGCTCTCGACGTCGGACGCCTTGTCGAGATCGAGCCAGGCACAGCGCTTGCCGTGGCCGGTGTCCATCAGCAACTCGGCTTGATAGGGCAGGTGAGGCGATGTGACGTGCAGCACGTCGGCGCCGTTCTCGGCCAGGACGCGGCCGCTGGTCGGTCCCGCGAGCACGCGCGTCAGGTCGAACACGCGCAGGTCCGACAGCGGGCGCTCGCCTTTCGGCAGCGGCCGCGCCGGCGCCTCGCCGATCTGCACGATGTCGATCAGCGGCAGGCGCGCGACCGCCTGGCCGTGCGGATGGGCGTTCCATTCGTCGCGGCTGCGGGTCACGCCGCCGACGCAGCCGCCCTTGTTGATCGCTTCCTCGATCTCGAGCGCGTCCCACTTCGCGACGGCCACGGCGAGCGCTTCCCGGGTTGCCTCGGTGGCGCCCGCGATGCGCAGTGCGCCGTCGCGGTGATGCGGATGATTGGTGTGGATGAACATGTGCCGGCCGTCGCGCGTCGGGTAGTGACCGGTCAGCGGATCCCACGACACCGGCCGTTCGCCGTTGCACAGGACGTAGGTGTTGGACTTGAGCGACGCCGCCGCGGTGTGGCGATCGACCGTCACTTCCTGTGGTTTGCCGCCGCGCAGCCGCCACAGATCCGATGCCGCCAGACCGATCGCGCCCAGCGCCGCCGCGCCCGCCTCGGCGATGCGCCACGGGGTGACGAACACCGGATCGCCGCCGCCGGTGACGGTCAGCCGATCGTCGGCGCGCCTGCTGCGGCCAAGCTGGTTCAGGATCGCGTAGGCGAGATCGCTCACGTGAGCCTCACTTGCCGTTCATGATGTCGGTCAGCAGCTTCATTAGCGCGTCGGGGCAGGTGATGTGCGGATTGTGGCTGGCGTCGATCTCGTAATATTTCCAGCCGGCTTCGCCCTTCGCGCGCTCGCCGAACTGCCGGAACACGTCGCCCGGCCCGTTCTTCAGCGCGTAGATGTAGTGGCGCGGCGGCGGCGCCTCGGTCGACTCGAGCTTGATGCGCTGCTCGAAGGTCTTGATGGGCTGTGGCCGGCGGCGCGGCACCGCCCAGGCGGAATCTTCGGGTGCGGTGTCGGGCGGCATCGGATTGAGCGGCAGCTTCCAGCCCTCGCCATCCTTTGCTGCCCCGGCGCGCATGTTTCCTTCGGCCTTGGGGCCGACGAGATCGAACAGGCTCTGTCCGTCCTTGGGCGCGAAGGCGTCGATATAGATCACGCGCTGGATGCGGCTGCGCGCCTTGTCGGCGACGCCGGTCGCGACCATGCCGCCATAGGAATGGCCCAGCAGGACGACGTCCTTCAGGTCCTCGAACTCGATGACGTTCAGGACGTCCTGGACGTGGGTCGAGAGGTCGATATCCGGCCGCGCCAAATGAGCGCGCTCGCCGAGGCCGGTATAGCTCGGGGAATAGAAGGTGTGGCCCGCCGCCGCGAATAGCGGCCGCATCTTCTTCCAGGCCCATGCCGCCGACCATGCGCCATGCGCCAAGACGATATTCGCCATGTCTTCCCCCCGTCGTAGCCCGTCCGAACAACTGGCGGGGACGAGGCCCAAGTGCTACTACGAAGCACTCGCAATGCCTGACTCATCCCCTTTGACTTTTGACACCTTAGCACTCGGCAAGGCCCCCGTGGGCTATCGCGGCCACATCGTTGCAGTCGATATGAATATCGAGGGATCCGGCCTGTCAGGAGCCGAGCTGGAGCGTCGCCTGATCGAACTCGGCTTCGTCGAAGGTGCTCCGGTCGAGGTGCTGCATCAGGGCCTGTTCGGCGGCGATCCGATTGCCGTGCGCGTCGCCGGCACGACGGTGGCGATGCGCCGTCGCGAGGCCATGGCGGTGACCGTCAGCCCGGAAATCCACCGGGACGTTCGCCGGGAAACCTGACCGTGACGATGAGCACAGCCCCGGCGCCCGGACTGAATGGGGTCACGGTCGCGCTGGTCGGCAATCCCAACTGCGGCAAGACCGCCCTGTTCAACGCCCTGACGGGCAGCAAGCAGAAGGTCGCCAACTATCCCGGCGTCACGGTCGAGAAGAAGATCGGCCGCCTGTCGACGCCGGCCGGCCATGGCGTGCAGGTGGTCGACTTGCCCGGGACCTACTCCCTGCGTGCCCGGTCGCCCGACGAGGAGATCACGCGCGACGCCGTCCTCGGCAAACTCGAGGGCGAGGTCTCGCCCGATCTGATCGTCTGTGTCGGCGACGCCTCGAACCTGCGCCTGGCGCTGCGGCTCGCGCTCGAACTCAAGCATGTCGGCCGCCCGGTCGTGATCGCGCTCAACATGATGGACATCGCGCGCCGGCGCGGCGTCGAGATCGATCTCGACAGGCTCGCTGCCGAACTCGGTGTGCCGGTGGTGAGTTCGATCGCCGTGCGCCGCGGCGGCACCGATGCTCTGCTGGCCGAACTCGACCGCTTCCTGGTCGAACGCCCCGCGGCGGCACGCGCCGACTGGAGTCCGCCCGACGCGCAGGCGTTGCGCGGCGCCCAGCGCGAGGCCGACCGCATCCTGCGCGCCGCGGTGCGCCTGCCGGCCGACCGCGATGGCCCCACGGCGCGGGCCGACGCGCTGCTGCTGCATCCCGTCGCCGGCCTGGCAATTCTGCTCGTCATCCTGTTCGTGATGTTCCAGGCGGTGTTTGCCTGGGCGCGGCCGCTGATGGAGTTGATCTCGGAAGGCTTCACCTGGCTCGGCGCGGCGATCGCCGAGGCGCCGCTGCCGGAACTGCTGGTCAGCTTCCTGAAGGATGGCGTGATCGCGGGTGTCGGCAGCGTGGTCGTGTTCCTGCCGCAGATCGTGATCCTGTTCTTCTTCATCCTGCTGCTCGAGGATCTGGGCTACATGGCGCGTGCCGCCTTCCTGATGGACAAGATCATGGGCGGCGCCGGCCTGCACGGCCGTGCCTTCATCCCGCTGCTCTCGTCCTTCGCCTGCGCCATTCCGGGCATCATGGGCGCCCGCGTGATCGACGACCGGCGCGACCGGCTCACCACCATCATGGTGGCGCCGCTGATGACCTGCTCGGCGCGCATCCCGGTCTACACCCTGATCATCTCGGCCTTCATTCCCGACCGCGAGGTCTGGGGCCTGTTCGGACTGCAGGGGCTGGTGATGTTCGGTCTCTACGCCACCGGCATCGCAGGGGCTCTCACCGTGTCGTTCGTCATGAAGCGGCTGTTCTGGCGCACCAGCGCCGGCGAACCCTTCATGCTGGAACTGCCGGACTACAAGCTGCCGCGGTTGCGCAGCCTCGCCATCGGCCTGTGGACGCGCGCCACGATCTTTCTCAAGCGCGCCGGCACCACGATCCTGAGCATGATGATCCTGATCTGGTTCCTGGCCTCGTTCCCGCAGGCGCCAGACGGCGCGACGGGGCCGGCGATCTCCTACAGCCTCGCAGCCATGATCGGTTCGGCATTGCAGCCGATCACCGCGCCGCTCGGATTCAACTGGCAGATCAACGTCGCGCTCATTCCCGGCATGGCGGCGCGCGAAGTCGCGGTCGGCGCGCTGGGCACGATCTATGCGATCGATGGCGGCGAAGGTGCCGCAGCGAAGATTGGCCAGATCGTCGCCGGCCAGTGGAGCCTCGGTACCGCGCTCGCGCTGCTCGCCTGGTATGTCTTCGCGCCGCAATGCGCCTCGACCCTGGCGGTGATCAAGCGCGAGACCGGCGGCTGGAAATGGATGTGGGCGACCTTCGCCTACATGCTGGCGCTCGCCTACGTGGCGGCGCTCGTGACCTATCAGATCGCCCGCGCGCTCGGCGCGGGCTGACGCCGCACGGGGATGCCTGCCCCATAGCGGCCGTATTGCTCTTCGTCAGGCCAGCCGTCGCCAGCCTGTGTACCCCGCGTAACTGCCGGCTGGAGTAGTCGATGGCTCTCAAACCGCAACAGCGTACCTTTCGCTATTGGCTGCAGCAGCTGCACCTCTGGATCGGACTGATCCTGCTGCTGCCTCTCGTCATGATGGGCGTGACCGGCGCCGTCCTGGTCTATGCCCACGACATCGAACATCTGCTGGGCCAGGGCGAGCCCGCTCCGAAGACCGTGGGCGACTGGCGCTCGCCCGGCGAGTTGATCGAGGCGGCCAAGGCCGCGACCCGCGACCCCGGCCGTATACCCATTGCCGTGCGCTGGCCGATCGAGGTCGGCGAACCCGCCGCGGTGCGCCTGTCGCGTCCCGGCATGGCGCAGGAGCGTCCGGCCTTTCGGGGCGGCGAGCAGCGCGGTCCGCAGGGCCCGGGAGCGGGCCAGGGACAGGCCGCGCAGGGCCGCGTACCGGTCCAGAGTCCGTTCGCCGGCAGCCTGCAGGTGCTGATCGATCCGGTGTCGCTCGAACTGCTCGAAACGCAGCAGACGATGACCGGCTGGGTCCGCTTCTTCCACGACCTGCACGGTCACATCTTCATCGCGGGCGGCCTCGGCCGCGAGATCGTCGGCTGGCTCGGCGTGGCGTTGCTCGTGCTGGGGTGTTCCGGTCTCTATCTGTGGTGGCCGCGCGCCGGCCAGTGGAAGGCGGCGTTCACGGTGCGGCGCGCCGCCAGGGGCCTGCGCCTCAATCGCGAGCTGCACGGCGCGGTCGGCATCTGGAGCCTGGTGCTGTTCATGCTGGTGAACTTCACCGGCGTCTATCTCGCCTTTCCGCAACAGATCGGCGCGGCGGTGAACGCCGTGTGGCCCGGCCGCGACATGCGCGCGGCGACCTTCCAGGCGCGCGTCGAGCCGCTGCAGGGCGCGACGGCGATCTCGGTCGAGGAAGGCCTGGCGCTGGCGAAGGAGCGCGTGCCCGGCGCGCGGTTCCTCAACGCCTTCCTGCCGGTGCGGCCCGACCAGGCGATGCGCATCGGGTTGATCCGCGAGGGTCACTCCGAGGGCGCGCCGGTCATCACGGTGATCGTCGATCCGTGGCGACGCAAGGTGATCGATGTGTTCGATCCACGCACCATGTCGGCGGGCGAATCGATCGTCGCCTGGCAGCGCGCGCTGCATTACGGCCAGGGACTGGGCGCGGGCTACAGGTTCCTGGTGTTCGTGTCGGGCGTGATCATCCCGATCTTCGCCGTGACCGGCTTCCTGATGTGGTGGATCAAGCGGCGCAACCGGCGGGCCGGCGAACGCGCCCGGCGGGCGATCCTTGCCGGCCAATCGGCTGGTCAGTCGGCCGACTGACCGGGCCTGAGATCGTAGACTGCGAGCGGGCTGCGCCAGTCGGGCGGCAGCGATCGCCATTTGGAATCGTCGACACGCTTGCCGTTGGCGATGGCCCATCGCGCGATCGCGTCGTTGCGCCGTCGTCCCACCAGCACGAAGCGCACTTCGCCGCGCTCGACCATTTGCCGGAAGGCGTCGACCGTGAGGATCGGATCGATGCCGAGGTAGCCGCCGGTCGCCATCACCGGCTCGCCGGTGGCGATGATGATGGGCGCGGCCAGCCGCGTGTTCGGTGCTGCGGCAAGGAAGCGCGAACTGCCGCGTTCGGCGCGCAGGAAGGCATGCAGACGCGGATCTTCGGTACCTGGCGGGAAGTTCTGCGACAGGATCGGCCCGCGTCCGTCGTCGATGCCCAGCCAGCGCGGCAGGCTGGCCGACGGCAGTGGCAGCGCGCCGGGAGAGAAGATCGCGCTGAACGCCCAGGCGGTCGGTAGAATCAGCAACGCCACGCCGCCGATCGCGGCCGGCGGCCGCTTGCCTCGCCACCACGAGGCCGCGCCCGCGGCCAGCGCCACCAGCGGAAAGCCGAGCCAGGTCGCCGTCCAGCCGAGCGTCATGCCGGTGACCCAGGCCTGCCAGGCCGCGCACAGGACCAGGCCGATGGCGAGATAGGCCGGTCCGCGCCGCCATGCCTGCCACGCGCCGATGCCGGCGAGGGCGGCGACCGGCGGCACCAGCGCCGAGAGATAGTAGATGTGGAAGATGCCGCCGGCGGCGCTGAAGACGGTGCCGTAGGCCAGCAGCCACAGGCCGAACAGCGCCAGCGTGGCGAAGCCGGGATCCCGTCCGCGGTCGCGCGGCCGGGCGAGCAGCAGGCCGAGCAGGGCGATCGGCAACAACCAGGCGAACTGGCCGGCGAGCATCGGATTGGCGAGCCGCAGGGCCCCCGCGGGCACGTCGTCGTAGAGCCTGAAGCCCGGCAGGGCGAGTGCCTGGCTGGCCGATGGGCGCTTGGCGCGTTCGATCGAGAAGCGCTCGAGCGCATTGTGGACCACCGCGAGCTCGAGCATCGAATTGCCGTTGGTGCTGCCGGCGTAGGGCCGCTGTTCCTTCGGCGTGAGGTCGAAGGCGGCTGCCCACGACAGCGAGACGGCGGCCAGCGTCACGCCGGCAATCGCCATCCATCCCAGCCGGCGTCGCCAGTCGAGGTCGCTCGCCAGGAACCATCCGGCCAGCAGCGCCGGCCCGCAGGCCAGCGCCGCGCCCATCTTGACGTTGAAGGCGATGCCCAGCAGAGCCATGGCGATGGCCAGCGACAGGCCGCGCCCGCGCAGGGCCACGACGGCGGCGAGCAGCAGGAAGAAGACCAGCCAGGAATCGACGTTGTTCGACCGGTCGACGGCGACGGCGATCGGCGCCACGGCCAGGGCCAATGCGGCCAGCAGTCCGGCGGCGGAACCGTAGGCGCGGCGCACGATGTGGTGGAGCAGCGCCACCGACGCCACGCCGGCCAGTGCCTGCGGCAGGTGCAGGGGCCAGCCGTCGAAACCCAGCGCCTTGGCGAACAGCGTCTGGATCCAGAAGCCGACCGGTGGCTTGTCGAGCGACAGGAAGCCCGCGGGATCGAAGGCGGCATAGAAGAAGAGGTGGGCGCCTTGCAGCATGCTGCGCACGCCCGCGGCGTAGTAGTCGCTGCCGAAGCCGTTGTCGGCGAGCCGCCACAGGCGCAGCGCGGCGGCGGTGACCAGCACGGCGGCCAGCCATGCCAGTTCAGTTCGCGTGTAGGCGCGCCGTGGCTCCATCCAGCCGTTTTACGCCATTGGCCGGCCGATCATCCTCGGGATAAACGCCTTCAGGTGGGTAATGGACCCTTGAACACGAAAAATGCACCGGCGCAGATCAGGGCGAAGCCGACCAGATGGTTCACCGTGATGCGCTCGCCGAGATAGAGCACCGAGAAGGCGGCGAACACGGCGAGCGTGATCACCTCCTGCATGGTCTTCAGTTCCGCCGCGCTATAGGCGGCATGGCCCCAGCGGTTGGCCGGGACGGCGAAGCAGTATTCGACGAAGGCGATGCCCCAGCTCGCCACGATCACCAGCCACAGCGGACGGTCGGTGAACTTCAGGTGCCCATACCAGGCGAACGTCATGAAGACGTTCGACACCAGCAACAGCACGATCGGCGCGATGGCCGGGGGAAGCCAACTCATCGAACGCTACTCCTCATGTTGGACTACTCCGCCTTGATGCCGGCCTTCTTGATCAGGGGTACGACCAGCTTGTCTTCCTTGTCGAGCATGGCGGCGAGCTCTTCCGGCGTGCTGGGCCTGGCCTCGGCCGTGAGGTCGGCGAAGCGCTTGACCGTCGCCGGATCGGTCAGTGTCTTGACCATTGCCTCGTTCAGCTTCTTCAGCACGTCGGGCGGCATCCTGGCCGGGCCGAACAGGCCGGTGTAGGTCGCATAGGTGAAGGCCTCGAGGCCCGGCACGCCCGACTCCTTGAAGGTCGGCACGTCGGGCAACTCGGGCATGCGCTTGTCGGACGTCACGGCGATGGCGCGCAGCTTGCCCGCCTTGACGTGGCCGATCGCGGCGTTTACCTGATCGACCTGCGCCGGCACCTGGCCTGCGATCACGTCGATGTGGGCCTGGCCCGATCCCTTGTAGTGGATCAGCGTGTACTTGGTGTTGGTCGCGTCCATCAGCAGCGCCAGGATGATGTGGTTGGTCGTGCCGATGCCCGAATCCGCCACCGAGAATCCGCCATCCTTGCCGAGCGCGATGAAGTCCTTGAGCGTCTTGATCGGCGAGGACGGAGTCACCAGCAGGACGCCCGGCACCGACTGGATGTGGCTGATCGGCTGGAACGCCGTCTTCCAGTCGTACGGCGCGTTGCCGTAGATCGCCGGCACCGAGACCAGCGAATTGGCCGAGACCAGCAGGTTGTAGCCGTCGGGCGCGGAACGGGCGATGACGTCGCTGCCGATCATGCCCGAGGCGCCGGCCTTGTTCTCGACCAGAACCTGCACGCCCAGCACGTCCTTCAGCTTGTCGGCGATGATGCGCGCGGTGACGTCGATGTTCCCGCCCGGCGCGTAGGGCGCCATGATCCGGACAGGCTTGTCGGGAAATTGCGCGGCGGCGGGGCCGACGCCGGCGACGAGTGCCGCGGCGGCGGCCAACACGGATGTAATGAGACGCATGATGTTCCTCCCAGTCGCGAGCTTAGCTCACGGCCCGGCGAGAACACACAGCAGGTCGGCGCGCTGCTTTGCATCGCGGATAGGCGGGCTGCCCATCCAGCCGCCGGGATACATGGCTTCGGTGTCGGCGAGGAAGGCATCCAGCCGCTCCTTCGTCCAGACATCGCCCTTGTCGCGGGCCGTGCGCAGTGCCGGCGAATAGTCGAAGGCCGGATCGCCCGCGACCTTGCGGCCGAGCAGGCCCGCCAGGTTCGGTCCGGGTTTCTGCGGCCCGCCGGCGGTGAGGGTATGGCAGGCCTGACAGGGTTCGAAGACCTGTTGGTTGCAGGTCTGGGCCGAGGAGGGCACGGCGACGGAAAGCGCGGCCAGCAACACGGCCGCCGGACGCAAGGCGCGCATGCCGGTCAGGCTTGCGGCTTGTCGATCGCCACGATGCGGTTGGTGCCTGACTCGCCGCCCCATGCCTCGCCGGGGCGGCCGGCCATCTGGCGCACGTTGGCGCCGGACTTGTCGGACGGGAAGGACAGGAACGTCTCGCTCTTCGGGTCGAAGCGCACGATGGCGTTGGCCGAAAAGTCGGTCAGCCAGACGGCGTCGCGATCGTCGACATAGACCGAATAGCAGCGCGGCCGCTCGCCTGGCAGCTTCCACCTGTTCCAACTGCCGTCCTTGGGGTCGTGCATGGAGACCTGGCCCGAGTTCCACTCGCTGATCCAGAGCCGACCCTGGCTGTCGGACCAGACGCGACGCGCACCCTGTTGCGGCGTCGGCGGCTCGACGATGCGCGGCGCGCCGGTCGCGAGATCGATCTGGGCGAGATAATTGCCGGCCAGCGAGACGTACCAGACGGTGCCCTGCGGCGTCAGCGCGATGCCGTAGGGGCCGTAGCCTCTTGGTGCGTCCCACACCTGCATCTTCTCGGATTTCGGGTCGAAGCGGCCGATCGCGCCGCCCTGCCCGGTGAACCACAGCGTGCCCTGCCTGTCGAACACCAGCGTGTTGAGGTTGGCGTAGGACGGCCCGCCGTTCAGCTTCCAGAGCTGCACCTTGTGATCCTTCGGGTCGACCCGCGCGATCGCGTTCTGGCCGCCCTCGGTCACCCAGGCCGCGCCGTCGGGACCGACGATCACGCCGTGCGGCGCCGCGCCATTGCCGAGCGGGATGACCTTCAGGCCGCCGTCGCGCGGGTCGAGCAGGTTGAGCGTGCCGTCGCGCTGGCCGCAGAACCACACCGTGCCGTCGGCGTTGCAGGCGACGTCGCGCGAGCCCGAGCCCGGCCGCACGTTGAAGGTGCGGATGCGATAGCCGTGCAGTTCGCGGGTTTCGACCGCGGCTCGGGCGGGCGAGGCGATCAGTGCCGGCGCGGCAAGCGCGCTGGCGGACAGGGCGAGCAGATGGCGGCGGCGCATAGGGGCCTCCTGTTGAATCGGCATCCTCAGTTTGCGCCTCCGTCGGCGGCCCGATCAATCTTCGACCGGATCACATTCCCGCGGGCCGTTGCTGCGCCCAGGGACAGGCGCGCTCCAGCAGGGCGCCCAGTCGGAGCATGTCGGTCTCGGCCGCCCATTTGCCGATGATCTGCACCGAGGTCGGCAGGCCGTCGGTGCCGAAACCCGACGGCACCGCCATCGCCGGATGGCCGGTGAGGTTGAACGGATACTGGTACGAGGTCCAACCCTGGCGGGTGATGCCGCACTTCACGCCGTCGACGATCACTTCGTCGTTGGCCGCATCGTGCGTGACGTCGAGCGCGGTGCGCGAGTTGGTCGGGCTGACCAGGAAGTCGTAGCGCTCGAACAGCGTCTGGATCTTGCGGAACAGCACGGTGCGGGCGAACTGGGCGTTGCGGAAGTCGGCCAGGGTGAACTTGGACCCGCGCTCCATGAAGGCGAGCGTCACCGGGTCCATCTGGTTCTGCCACTTGGGCAGGTACTGCGCGCAGGTCACGTGGAAGCCCGCCTGATAGAGCACGCGGCCCTCGTATTCGATCCAGTCGATCTTGTCGGTCACCGGCTCGACCTCGGCGCCCAGGTCGCGCCAGGCGTCGAGCGCCTGCAGCGTGTTGGCGCGCACGTCGGCGGCGAGTCGCGGATTGGCCATCAGCTCGATGTAGCCGATGCGCACGCCGGACAGGCTCTCGCCGGCGAGCTTGGGCGACATCGGCTGGGGCGCGTGGCCCAGGCTCCACGGGTCCTTGTCCGAGGGACCGCCCAGCACGCGATGCATCACGGCGGCGTCGGTGATCGTGCGCGCGAGCGGTCCTGCGAAGATGTTGTTGCCGAACGTGTCGCGCGAGGTGTCGTAGGGCACTGCCCCCAAAGTCGCCTTCAGTCCGACCAGGCCCGAGCACGAGGCCGGGCCGCGGGTCGAGCCGGCACCGTCGGTGGCGAGCGAGAGCGGGCCGAGGCCGGCCGCGACCGCGGCGGCGCCACCGCCGCTCGAGCCGCCCGGCGTGCGGTCGAGATTCCACGGATTGCGCGTGGTGCCGAACGACGGTCCGTCGGTCAGGCCCTTTACGCCGAACTCGGGGCTGTTGGCCTTGGCGAAGACGATGGCGCCGGCCGCGCGCAGCCGCGCCACGGTGATGTCGTCGGAGGCGGCCGGCGGATTGTCGGCGAAGATCGCCGAGCCGTGCCGCGTCGGCACGCCCTTCACGTCGAGCAGGTCCTTGATGCTGACCGGCACGCCGTGCAGCGGACCGAGCCTGTCGCCCCGCATGACGGCTTCCTCGGCCGCCTTGGCGTCGCGCCGGGCGTCTTCCTCCATGATGGTACGGAAGCAGTTGAGCCTGGGATTGGCCTTGGCGGCGGCCTTCAGCACGGTGTCGATGTACTCGACAGGCGAAAGCTTCCTGGCACGAATGAGGGCGGCAGCCTGTGCGGCCGGTGTGAACAGAAGGTCGGTGGTCATGCACCGAGCCTAGCCGAAAAAACTGTGCTACCGGCAAGGAGATGTTCACGCTGCCCATCCTCGCGGGCCTCGCCGTCGTCGCCGTCGCGACCTCGTTCATCTCCGGCATCTTCGGCATGGCGGGCGGCATGCTGCTGATCGGCTTCCTTCTGCTGATGCTGCCGGTGCCGGTCGCCATGGTGTTCCACGGCGTGATCCAGATCGCGGCCAACGGCTGGCGTTCGTGGCTGTGGCGGCATCACATCAACTGGCGGGTCGTGGCGGGCTTCGGCCTGGGCTCGCTGTTCTCGCTCGTGGTCTTCTCGTCGCTGGCCTTCGTGCCGCCGAAATGGGCGGTGCTGATGGCAGTCGGGCTCACGCCGTTCGTGGCGCTCGCCGTGCCGCAGAGCATCGCGCCCAACATCGAGCGGCGCGGCCAGGCCTTCCTCGCCGGGGCGATCGGCGGCGCCCTGCAGCTCGTCTCGGGCGTCACCGGTCCGATCCTCGACATCTTCTATGTGCGCAGCGGCATGACGCGGCAGGTCAACGTCTCGACCAAGGCCTGCGCGCAGGTCATGGGCCATCTCACCAAGGTGATCTATTTCGGCGCCCTGATCGCCGATCCGGCCGGCCGCGAGATCGAGCAGTGGTTGGTCATGGGGTTCGCCTCGGTCTTCGCCGTGATCGGAACTACCCTCTCGCGCAGCGTGCTGGACCGGCTGTCCGACAAGCAATTCTATTACTGGACGCGCCGGATCGTGATCGCGATCGGCACTGTGTACATCGCGCAGGGCGTGTGGCAGATGGCGACCCAATGAGCCCCCCATGGTGAGCGACAAGACGGAAAAGCAACAGGTGCAGGAGTTGCTCGATCGGCTGCCGGACGATTGCTCGTTTGCCGACATCCAGCGCGCGATCGCGGTCCTGATGTGGCCCAAGACCGGCGATGGGAAACTCAAGCCACCTGAGCGGCTATCACCTGATGAAGTGAAACGTCGCCTGCGCGAATGGCTCAAATCGGAGAAGGACAAATGAAGGACCGCGTCTCGATCGATCTCAAGGACGGCGTCGCCGACGTGCGCCTGATCCGCGCTGACAAGATGAACGCGCTCGACCGGGCGATGTTCGACGGCATCGTCGAGGCGGGCGAGCAGCTCGCGAAGATGAAGGGCCTGCGCGCCGTGGTGCTGTCGGGCGAGGGCAGGGCATTCTGCGCCGGCCTCGACATGCAGAGCTTTGCCGCCATGGGCGATGCCGGCGTGCCCGGCGCGCGCGATCTCGCCAAGCGCACCCACGGCATCGCCAACGTACCGCAGCAATGCGCCTGGCAGTGGCGCACGCTTCCCGTACCGGTGATCGCCGCCGTGCACGGCGTGGCGTTCGGCGGCGGCTTCCAGATCATGCTCGGCGCCGACATGCGCTACGCCACGGCCGACACGCGCTTCTCGGTGATGGAGATCAAGTGGGGCCTCGTGCCCGATCTCGCGGGCACGCAGCTGATGCGCCATCTGGTCCGCGAGGACGTGGCGCGCGAGCTCACTTATACGGGCCGCATCTTCAACGGCACGGAGGCGCAGCAGCTCGGGATCGTCACGAAGATCGTCGAGGATCCGCGCGCCGCGGCGATGGAGACGGCGAAGGAAATCGCCAACAAGAGCCCCGACGCGATCCGCGCCGCCAAGCGCATCCTGAACGACGCCGTTGCCGTCGATGCCGCGACCGGCCTGATGGCCGAATCGGTCGAGCAGCAGAAGCTGATCGGTTCGCCCAACCAGATCGAGGCCGTGATGTCGAACCTCCAGAAGCGCGCCGCGAACTACAAGGACTAACCTCACGTAGTGAACCGACCTCACCCTGAGGAGCCACGCGGAGCGTGGCGTCTCGAAGGGTGGGCAACAGCAAGACCGTATCCCACCCTTCGAGACGCGACCTGCGGTCGCTCCTCAGGGTGAGGATGCTTGAACGGGAGGATTGAATGACCAACCGCCAGTGGCTCTACGCCAAGCAGCCCGCCGGCAAGATCGGCAAGGACACGTTCCAGTGGGCCGAAACCGCGATCCCGGCGCCGCGCGAGGGCGAGGTGCTGGTCAGGACGCGCATGCTGTCGCTCGACGCTGCCAACCGCGCCTGGATGATGGGCAAGACCTATCGTGCGGCGCTGGAGTTCGGGCAGGTGATGTCGGGCTTCGCGATCGCCGAGGTCGTCGAGAGCCGCGCCGACGGTTTCGCCAAGGGCGACATCGTCGAAGGCGATGTCGGCTGGCAGGACTATGCCGCACTGCTCGCCCACCATCTCACCAAGCGCCTCACCAAGGCGCCGCTGGAACACCTGATCGGTGCACTCAGCGTCACCGGGCTGACGGCCTATTTCGGGCTCCTGGAAGTGGGCCGGCCCAGGCCCGGCGACACGGTACTGGTCTCGGCGGCGGCCGGCGCGGTCGGCACGATGGTCGGCCAGATCGCGAAGATCATGGGCTGCCGCGTGATCGGCACGGCGGGCGGCCAGGACAAGTGCGACTGGCTGGTCAAGGAGCTCGGCTTCGATGCCGCCGTCGACTACAAGGCCGGCAACGTGTTCCGTCCGCTTCGGGCGGCGGCGCCGAACGGCATCGATGTCTATTTCGACAATACCGGCGGGCCGGTGCTCGATGCGGCGATCTCGCTGATGAACCTCAAGGGCCGCATCGCCTGCTGCGGCAACGTCTCCCAGTACGACGTCGAGAAGCCGGCGCCCGGTCCGATGACGGTGCCCGGCCTGATCGTCACCAAGCGGCTGCGCATGGAAGGCTTCATCGTCATGGATTTCTACGATCAGCGCGCCGAGGCCGAGCGGCGGCTGGCGCAGTGGATCGCCGACGGCCGGATCAAGGCCGAGGTCGACATTCTCGACGGGCTCGAGCGCGCCCCCGAGGCGCTGATCGGCATGCTCGAGGGAAGCAACCGCGGCAAGCGTGCCGTACGCGTTTCCTGAGGACGTGTTGCATGCCGCTCGTCGTACATGGTCATCCTTTTTCGTCCTATTGCCAGAAGGTTGTCGTCGCCTTCCATGAATCTTCCACGCCGTTTCAGTGGAGGCGCATCGAGGATGCCGCCGGTTTCGAGGAACTGCGCCGGATGTGGCCGATCGGCCTGATGCCGGTGGTGACCGACGGCGCCACGACCTTGATCGAATCGAGCATCATCATCGAGCATGTGGCGCCCGGGCTCGTGACGTCGCTCGAGGTGCGGTTTCTCGACCGCTTCTTCGACAATTACGTCATGACGCCGATGCAGAAGATCGTCGGCGACTTCCTGCGGCCTGCCGGCGAGCGCGACCCGCGCGGCGTCTCCGACGCCAAGGCACGGCTCGACGTGTCCTACGGCTGGCTGAACGAGCGGCTGAAGGGCAGGGAGTGGGCGGCCGGCGGCGATTTCACGATGGCCGATTGCGCCGCGGCGCCGTCGCTCTTCTATGCCGACTGGGTGCAACCGATCGCGGAAAAGTTCGCCGAGACGCGGGCCTATCGCGCCCGCCTGCTGGCCCGGCCGTCCTTCGCCCGCGCCGTCGAGGAGGCGCGACCGTTCCGGAAATTCTTCCCGCCGGGTGCCCCGGATCGCGATTGAGTTCCGCAGGGGGGGAGTCCCCCAGAGCGATAAAAAGTGGGCAAAAGCCTTATCTGGCGGGCTTATGCGTTTATCGGTGCAGCGATAAAAAATCGATAAACCGGCGGGGAATTATCGCTGCGCCGGCACAAGGGGAGGGGGAGTCCCCCTTCCAGCGAGATTCCGGGCCCAAAATGCAAGCGGGCCAACGTCAAACCCGTCTCACCGCTGCGAGATTCCAGCGAGATTCGAGCGAGATTCGCGCCGGGACTCTCGCCGGGATTCTGGCCGCCTAGCGGCCGGTGAAAGCGGGCCTCCGCTTCTCGACGAAGGCCGCGACCGCCTCCTTGTGGTCGGCGGTGCGTGAGGCGCGGACCAGCCGCTCGGCTTCGCGGTGCAGCGCCGTCGGATAGTCGATGTGCAGGGCGTCGTCGAGATTGTCCTTCATGCTGGCGAGCGCCACGCGAGGGCCCTCGGCGAGCGACCTGGCCAGCGCGAATGCCTCGTCCTGCAGCCGGGCGTCATCGACCACGCGGTTGACCAGTCCGATGCGCTCGCAGCGCTCGGCATCGACCCGCTCGGCGGTGAACATCAGCTCGCGCGCCCGGGCCGAACCGACGGTGCGGGTCAGCAGCCAAGCGATGCCGTAGTCGCCGCTCAACCCGACGCGCGCGTAGCCGGTGCTGACGAAGGCCGACTTCGCTGCGATCCGGATGTCGCAGGCCAGCGCGATCGCGAGCCCTGCGCCGGCGGCGGCGCCGGGCAGGGCGGCGATGGTCGGCTTGCGGACGGCGACCAGGGCGCCGGTGAGATTGGCCTGTCGCCAGCGCAGGTCGCTCAGCCGCTCCTCGAAGCTCATCTGGCCGCGCGGTCCCCGGCCGCCCATGCCCTTGACGTCGCCGCCCGAGCAGAAGGCGGTGCCCGCGCCGGTGATCAGGATGGCGCCCACCGAATCGTCGGCGCCGCGCTCGCGGATCTGGTTGCGCAGCGCGGGCGTCAGCCTGTCCGACATGGCGTTGCGTGCCTCGGGCCGGTTGAGCGTGATCAGCGCCACGCTGTCCTTCACTTCACAGAGCAGTTCGGTCGTTCCGGTGTCGATTTGCATGTTCTGGTTCCCTCAAAATCCACATTGCTCGCGGGTTGCGCCGGCCGTCGACCAGCGCTCGCCCTCGCGCAGGCATCCGTTGACCCAGTTGCCGGTATAGCTGCGGCCATCGGCCGTCGTCTTGGTGCCCTGGCCGTGCGCCATGTCGTTCAGCCATTCGCCCTCGTAACGGTCGCCGTTGGCCCAGATCTGAACGCCCCAGCCCGAGCTCTGGTTGTCCAGCCATTCGCCCTGATAGCGGTCGCCGTTGGCCCACACGAACTGTCCGCGGCCGGTGCGCTTGTCGTCCTTCCAGTCGCCGTCGTACCAGTTGCCCGAGGTCCAGTTGAAGCGCCCGCGGCCTTCCTTGACGCCGTTGCGGAACTGGCCCTCGTAGCGGTTGCCGCTCTTGAAGACGAAGACGCCGTAGCCTTCCGGCAGGCCGTCCTTCAGGCCGCCTTCGTAGGCGCCGCTGTCGTAAGTCAACTTGCCGGTGGCCATCGTGCCCGGAGGCGCGGTATCGGCGGCCGATCCGCCGGGGTCCGGCGCCGTTCCCTGCGCGCCGGCGGCCAGAGGCATGGTCAGGGCGAGCGCCAGAATCGCGGCGACCCGGCATAAAACTTCATTTGTCCTGACCTGCGAGCCCATGACACCGTTCCCGGCCATGACATTCCCGATCACCGAACACACCGTCAAGACGGCTCGCCACACCACGGGCTATCTCGCCTGCGGGGCGGAAGCCGCACCTTTGCTGATCTTCGTCCATGGCTGGCCCGAGCTGTCGCGTTCGTGGCGGCATCAGTTGCCTGCCTTTGCCGCGCTCGGCTTCCGCTGCGTGGCGCCCGACATGCGCGGCTACGGCCGCTCCAGCACCTACACGCGCCATGAGGATTTCGCGCAGGAAGTCATCGTGCAGGACATGCTCGAGCTGCTCGCGTCGCTGGGCCGCGACAAGGCCGTGTGGATCGGCCACGACTGGGGCAGCCCGGTGGTCTGGAACATGGCGGCGCACCATCCCGACAAGGTGGTCGGCGTGGCGAGCCTCTGCGTGCCGTATCTCTCCTCGGGCTTCACGCTCGAAACCGTCGTGCCGCTGGTCGATCGTTCGGTCTATCCCGCCGACAAGTTTCCGGCCGGCCAGTGGGACTACCAGTGCTTCTACGAGGAGAGCTTCGACAAGGCGGTGGCGAGCTTCGAGGCCAACATCCGCAACGTCGTGAAGGCGCTGTTCCGCAAGGGCAACCCCGAACGGGTCGGACAGCCCTCGGTGACGGCCATGGTGAGGGCCGGCGGCGGCTGGTTCGGCGGCGGCGCCTGTCCCGACCTGCCGCGCGATGCCGACGTCGTTACCGAGGAAGATGTCGAGGCTTACACCGCGGCGCTCACGCGCAACGGCTTCTTCGGGCCGGACTCCTGGTACATGAACCACACGCGCAACGGCGCATACGCGAAGCGGGCGAAGAACGGCGGCAAGCTCACGATGCCGGTGCTGTTCCTGCACGGCGCCTATGATTTCACCTGCGAGACCATGCACTCGAAACTCGCCGAGCCGATGCGCCGCGATTGCGCCGATCTGACCGAGGCGGTGGTGAGGTCGGGCCACTGGATGGCGCAGGAGCGGCCGGTCGACGTGAACGTTGCGCTCGCGCGCTGGCTGGCCGCGAAGCTGCCCGACTACTGGCAGAAGCCTTAACGGCGCCATAATCGGCGCCTGTCATGGTTGGGTCACTGAAGGAGAGAGCAGTGCGCCTTGCCATTCCGTTTCTGACGATTGCGTGCGCCGTCGCGACGGCAAGCGTTGCCTTCGCCCAGCCCGACAACAAGGGCCATGGCCGGGGAAACCCGCAGGGTGGCGGACCGTCGAATGCCGCCAACCATCCGGGCGGCGGCGGACCGCAGGCATCGATTTCGATCACCGAGCGCGATCGCAGCGAAGTCTATTCCTACTATCGCGGCCAGTACGCCGCCGGCAATTGTCCGCCCGGCCTCGCCAAGAAGAACAATGGCTGCATGCCGCCGGGCCAGGCGAAGAAGGCCTGGGCGATGAACCAGCCGCTGCCGGCCGGAGTCTTGTACGAGGTGCTGCCGCGCGATCTGCTTGGCCGCCTGTCGCCGGCGCCGTCCGGCTACCAGTATGTCCGTGTCGCCAACGACGTGCTCATGATGGCGGTCGGTACCCGGATGATTGTCGGCGCGCTGGCCGATCTCGGCGCTCTCTAGGAGGATCTCCGGGACGCGTACTAGCGGCCCCTCATGCGGCGCCACTGGGCGAAGGCCTGCTTCGCCCGCTCGCCGCTCGGGATGTGCAGGCCATAGACGCCGCCGCCCTGGTTGACCTGCTCGGCGGTGAATTCCTCGAAGGCCTGCGCTTCGGCGGCTTCCTCGGCGATCTCGTCGGCAAGTGCCGCGGGCAGGACGATCAGCGCCGTGCGGTCGCGGAACACGACGTCGCCCGCCTCGAGGGGAATGCCGCGCAGGTCGCGGCGGGTCATCACGCCGGCGAGCCGTTGTGTCAGCCGCTCGGGCAGGCGGCCGATCGGCCGGTCGAGCACGAGAACGTTGCCCGGCCGTGCGGTGGCGATCGCCAGACACGCCTCGCCCGCGAACGGATCGGCGGGGGCCAAGCGGGCGAGGTCGTGGCCGCGCATCCGGCGCTTGGCCAGCACGGCGACGATGGCCTTGGCGCCGACCCGCAGGAGCTTGTCGCGCGTCGCCGGCGTCATTGCTTGCGAAGGGCGGCGAAGCGCTCCCGGGAGTCCGCCGGCCAGAGTTCGGAGGGCTTGTAGAACTCCGGCACCGCCTTGGCACCGGGTGGCAGCACGACCCAGGGCTGCTTGGTCGAGGTGAAGATGTGGATGTCCGGTTCGATGCCGTGGCCGGCGTCGAGCGTGCCGACCCGCACGAAGCGCACCTTGTCGCCCGAGCCGGAATAGTTGCTCCACAGCGCGATGCGGCACTTCGGGCAGCGCCAGATCCCCTGGCCTTTGCCGCTGGCGGACGGCGTGACGACCAACTCGGGTTGGCCCTCGCCGGTGAGTTCGACCCGGTCGGCCTCGATCATGGCGTTGAGTGCGAAGGCGGTGCCGGTCTCGCGCTGGCACCAGGTGCAGTGGCAGGCATGCACGAAGAGAGGCTTGCCTGTCATCCGATAGCGAACGTGGCGGCAGGTGCAGCCGCCCTCCCGGGAGCCTTCGCGTGTCTCGTTGTTGCCGGTCATGTCGGTACCCAATAGCTTGAGTAGGTCGGGAGGAGATTGAAATGGTGGATCGTCTGAAAGGCAAGGTCGCGGTGGTGACCGGCGCGGCGCCGCGCGGCGAGGGCGTCGGCAACGGCATGGCGACCGCCATCCAGTTCGCGCGCGAGGGCGCAAAAGTGGTGCTGGTGAACCGCAGCGCCGAGCGCGCCGAGAAGCTCGCGAAGCAGATCAGGGACGAAGGCGGCGAGGCCGCGGTGTTCGCAGGCGACGTCGCCAGGCCCGAGGTCTGCGAGGCGATGGCCGACTTTGCCGTGAAGAAGTACGGGCGGCTCGACGTGCTGCACAACAATGTCGGCATCGGCGCGCCGGGCACGCCAGAGACGGTCAGCCTCGCCGACTGGCACAAGGTGATCGAGGCCAATCTCACCACGACCATGCTCTGCACCAAGTACTGTATTCCCAAAATGAAGGAAGGCGGCGGCGGCTCGATCATCATGGTGTCGTCGATCGCGGGCGCGCTCGGCCTGATGGGCAGCCCCGGCGCCGTGGCCTACTCGACGGTCAAGGCGGGCCTGCACGGCTTCACCCATTCGGTGGCGGCCGACTACGCCACCCAGAACATCCGCGCCAACTGCATCATCGTGGGCTCGGTCCACACGCCGATGGTGGCGCACATGGGCACCGAGGCGCGCGAACGGCGCCGGAAGATGGTGCCGATGCAGACCGAGGGCACGGCCTGGGACATCGCCCACGGCGCGGTCTATTTCGCCTCCGACGAATCGCGCTGGGTGACCGGTGTCCTGCTGCCGATCGACGGCGGCCTGGTGGCGCTCAGGGCTTGGCCGAGGTGACCTCGCGGCGGTCCCGGTACCAGGCATAGAGACCGCTCAGCACCACGACGGCCGCGCCGGCAATCGTCCAGGCGTCGGGGATATGCCCGAACACCAGCCAGCCCATCACCGTCGCCCAGACTAACAGCGTGTAGCTGTAGGGTTGCACGGCGCCCGCCTCGGCGTAGTCGAGGGCCTTGATCAGGGCGTAGTGCGCGGCGGCGCCGATCAGGGCGATCACGATCATCAGGGTCCAGGCCGTCGCGCTTGGCCAGCGCCAGTCCAGCGGCCCCACGAAGCTGGTGGCGATCAACGCGACCAATGCCGCCCAGATCAGGGACGTGCCGGGCGGATCGCCGCGAGAGCAGAGCCTGGTCAGGACCTGATAGAGCGCCCACAGGATCGCCCCGGCGATCGGAAGCAGCAGCGGCCATTCGAGATCGCGCAAGCCGGGGCGCACGATCAGCAATACTCCGGCAAATCCGCCGACCACCGCGATCAGACGGGCGAGGTTGGCGCGCTCGCCGAGCCACAGAACGCCCATCGCGATCACGATCAGGGGTGAGGTCGCGGCGACCGCGTGCGTGTCGGCAAGCGGCAGGTAGCGAAACGCCAGCACGAAGATCGCGCCTTCCACGACGGCAACCAGGGACCGCACGATCTGCAGGACCGGGCGCGTGCTGGTGAAGGCGGTACGCAGGCCCTGCCGGCGCACGACGAACCAGGCGAACAGGAAGAACAGCCACGACCGGATCCACATCATCTGCGTCACCGCATAGTCGGTGACCAGCCACTTGCTGATGGCGTCCATGCCGGCGAAGCACAGCATCGCGAACATGGTGAACAGCGCGCCCAGTGCGTTGTTGGGCGCCGTGTTCTGCGGCCGGCCGGCCTCGGGGGGCTCAGCCATCGATCGTTTCGCCGAACAGCAGTTTCCAGGCGGACTTGTAGGCCACGATTTCGCGGGCTCCGGGCGGCAACCGGTCGAGGAAGCGGCGCAGGTTCGCGGTCCATTGTTCGAGATGGCTCGATGTCTGCCGGTCGCCGCCGATGTCGAGCGCCGCCAGGAAGCGCCACGGCATGTCCTCGATCAGCGCCTTCCAGTCGGCGCCGATGTCGCCATCGTCGGTCCAGACCCGGCCGTGCCGCTCGCGGCTCGTCGGGTAGATCGAGTTGGGTCCGCCGAAGGCCGTGTCGACGTGGAGGTTCGGATGGCGTGTCAGCAGATCGCGCAGGTAGGCGGCGTTGTAGCTCTTCGCCTGAGAGGCCCATCGGACCTGCGCGAGATGACACCAGATCACCTTGGCGGCGGGGTACCGGGACAGCATCGTGTCGAGCGGCGGCAGCAGCGCATCCACGATCTCGTAGTGGATCTGGAACGGGATGCCAGTCCGCGCCGCGAAGGCGAACAGGCGGTGTCCCTGCGGGCCGTCGATCGGGATCTTGACGTCTCGCCAGGTTTCCTGGCGCTCGACCTGGCGCGGCGAGGGGTAGTGGCGGAACTCGAATTCGCCCATCAGCGGATAACGGTCCTCGACGATGTGGCGCTCGTTGTCGTCGAGGAAGCGGTCCGGGCTGCGCGTCCAGGCCGGGTGATTGCCGCCATTGCCGACCGGCAGAAAACGGTCGGGATGGGCCGCGATCAGCCGAAAGCCGTCGTCGCTCCAGCGTTGGCCCTTGTCGACCAGATCGCCCGGCTGGTCGGCCGACAGTGCCATCACGGCAATGCCCTCTTTGTCCATGGCGGTCGCGAAGGCCGGCAGGTCGAGCCGGGTCGGGTTGTAGGAACTCTCGATGTCGAAGATCGGCAGCCGGCCACCGGTGCGGATCGCGGCGATCCGCTTGAGGTAGCCGGGCTTCAGGGCGGCCATATCGAAAGTCCGTTCGCCGGCCGCCGCCGCCCTGCCGGCGACTGTCGCCGCCAGCCCGCCCATTGTCGCCCCAAAGGCCATCCCGAGACTGTGCCGCCGCAGAATTGCGCCTACTCCAGCGTCATGTTCATTCGCGCGCGATCCTATGACGGCAGCCATGCGCTGACCAGCGATTGACCGGCGGGGGCAGGGGCGTACGCTTCTTCGAAAGAAGCTTGGAGGAACGCATGGCATTCGACTTGATCGTGAAGAACGGCATGATCGTCGACGGCTCGGGCCTGCCGCGCTATCGCGGCGACGTCGGCATCAAGGACGGGAAGATCGCCGAAATCGGCCGCCTCGACGGTGCGGCGGCAGGGGAGACGCTCGACGCCGAAGGCCATGTCGTCTCGCCGGGCTTCGTTGACGGTCACACCCACATGGACGCCCAGATATTCTGGGACCCGATCGGCACCTCGTCCTGCTACCAGGGCGTGACCAGCGTCGTGATGGGCAATTGTGGCTTCACGCTCGCGCCCTGTCGTGAAGCGGAGGCGGACCTCGTATTCCGCAATCTCGAGCGCGCCGAGGACATCAGCCGCGCCGCGATGCTGGCCGGCATCAAATGGCGCTGGGAGACCTTTCCGCAGTTGCTCGACGTGATCGACACCCTGCCCAAGGGCATCAACTACGCGGGCTATATCGGTCACTGCGCGCTGCGCACCTACGTAATGGGCCAGCGCGCCTTCACCGACGCCGCGACCGAGGACGATCTCAAGGCGATGGTGCATCACACAAGGCAGGCGATCGCCGCCGGCGCGCACGGCTTCTCGACCACGCGCTCGGTCAACCACCAGACATCGGACGACAAGCCGGTGGCGAGCCGTCTGGCAACGTGGGGCGAATTCGAGACCCTGGTGAAGTCGATGGGCGGCGGCATGGTCGAGGTCGCGGGCGAGCCGACGGGCGCGGTCAGCGACAAGGCGCGCGCCTACTACGAGGGTCTGTCCAAGCTCGCGATCGAGAGCGGCCGGCCGATCACCTTCGGCCTGTTCAACCGCCGCACCAATCCCGGCGGCTGGCGCTCGACCTTCGACATCATCGAGCGCACCGCGCAGCAGGGCGGCCGCATGTTCGCGCAGGTGCACAGCCGGGCGCTGAACGTGCTGCTGTCGTTCGAGACGCACACGCCGTTCGACAAGTGGGAGGTGTGGCGCGACATGCGCAAGCTGCCGCTCGGCGAGCAGAAGCAGTGGCTGCTCGATGCCGACAAGCGCCGCCGGCTGGTCGAGGTCGCCTCGCAGCCCTACGACGGCCCGGTGGTGCGCGGCACCGAGGCGCGCCCGCCGGAGTGGGACTTCATCTACGCCATGACCGACATGCGGGGGCCGTACAAATCGATGGCGGAGCTGGCGCGGCAGAAGAACACGCACCCGGTCGAGCTGATGATCGACATGGCGCTCGAGCGCGACATGAAGTTCTTCATGATGCAGCCGATCGCCAACGAGAACCAGGCCGAGGCGCTGGAGCTGATGAAGCATCCGCGCTCGGTCGTGACCTTCTCGGACTCGGGCGCCCACGTCTCGCAGATCATGGACGCCTCGCTGCAGACCCACCTGCTCAGCCACTGGGTGCGCGACAAGCAGGCCTTCACGCTCGAGGAGGCGGTGAAGATGCTGACCTGCGACAACGCCACCCAGTTCGGCTTCCACGATCGCGGCCTGCTGCGCGAGGGCATGGCGGCCGACATCGTGGTGTTCGATCCCGACACGATCGCTCCGCGCATGCCGGAGGTCGTCACCGACCTGCCGGCCAAGGCCAAGCGGCTGCGCCAGAAGGCCGAAGGCATGCGGGCGACCATCGTCAACGGCCAGGTCGTGCTGCGCGATAATGAGCCGACGGGCAGCAATCCCGGCCGGTTGTTGCGCCGCAGGAGCGGCGGCTAGTCGATTGTTGCGCCTTTTTCTCGCCGCTTGACCGGGGGGCGGCGCGACTTCATATACGCGGCGTCCGCAGTCTTCGCGGACGTGTATGGATTTCTCGCGATTGCGCGACGCGCCACCTGAGACGGCGCCTCATCCCGGGACAATCTTCTAGAAGCAAGAGCAGCCACCGCCGCGCCGGTGAGCATGCCGCAAGCCGCCAAACCGTTTGAGCGGCGATAAGGACAACAATCAAAGTGAGTAATGTTTCGTTTGCGGACCTCGGTCTCGCCGAGCCGCTGCTGCGTGCGCTGCACGCCGCCAACTACGTGACGCCGACCCCGATCCAGGAGCGCACGATTCCCCTGCTGCTGCAGGGCCGCGACGTGCTGGGCATCGCCCAGACCGGCACCGGCAAGACGGCGGCCTTCGCGCTGCCCGTGCTGCAGCACCTCGCCGCGCAGAACAAGCGTCCCGAGCCGCGCAGCCCTCGCGCGCTGGTGCTGGCGCCGACCCGCGAGCTCGCGGTGCAGATCGTGCGCAGCTTCGATACCTATGGCCGAGGCCTCGGTCTCAAGCTCGGCATGGTGATCGGCGGCCTGGCTTTCGGCCGACAGATCGACACCCTGCAGAAGGGTGTCGACATCCTCGTGGCGACGCCGGGCCGGCTGCTCGACCTGATGAACCAGGGTCACTGCAAGCTCGGCAACGTGACTTTCTTCGTGCTCGACGAAGCCGATCGCATGTTCGACATGGGCTTCATCAAGGACGTGCGTCGCATCAGCCAGTCGGTGAACAGGCAGCGCCAGACGCTGATGTTCTCGGCCACCATGCCGCCCGACGTGGCGAAGCTTGCGGCCGACATCCTGAATAGCCCAGAGCGCGTCGATATTGCGCCGCAAGGCCGCACGGTCGATCGTATCGACCAGCGCGTCTACTTCGTGAACGCCGCCAACAAGCGCTCGCTGCTGCAGCACCTGCTGTCGGATAGCGGGCTCGAGAAGGTGATCGTGTTCACCCGCACCAAGCGTGGCGCCAACCGGGTCGCCGAACAGCTCGAGAAGACCGGGGTGCCGTCCGAGGCGATCCACGGCAACAAGAGCCAGAACGCGCGCCAGCGCGCGCTCGATGCCTTCACCCGCGGCCGAGCCCGCGTCCTGGTCGCCACCGACCTCGCCGCGCGCGGCATCGACGTGCAGGGCGTGACCCACGTCATCAACTACGAAATGCCGGCCGAGGCCGAGAGCTACGTCCACCGCATCGGCCGCACCGCGCGCGCCGGCGCCTCGGGCGTCGCCTTCTCGTTCTGCGACGGCAGCGAGCGTGGCCAGCTCAAGAGCATCGAGCGGCTGATCAACCAGCGCATCGAAGTCTCGCCGACCCCGGCCAACGAGGACATGCCGCAGCCGGCACCGCAGGCTCCGCGTGAGCCGCGCGAGGAAAATCGTGGCGAGGGCCGCGGCGAACATCGTGGACATCGCGGCGGCCGCCGGGGCGGACCCCGTTCCGAGCATCGCGGCGAGTCCCGGGGTGAACCGAGGGGCGAGTATCGCGGTCATGGCGGCGGCCATCACAAGGATCGCCCGCAGACGCGCGGCGAGCATGGTCAGGACGGCCAGCGCCGTGACTGGGCACAGGGTGATTTCCGCGACCAGCCGCGCGAACAGCATCGCCCGCACGGCGAGCGTCCGCATGGCCATGGTGCCCGCGCCGAACGCCCTCATAACGATCGTCCCAACCACGATCGCCCCAATCACGATCGCCCTCGCGGCGAGCGCCCGCATGGCGACCGGCCTCACGGCGAGCGCTCACATGGCGACCGCTCCTATGGCGATCGTCCGCAGGGTGAGCGTCCCTACGGCGATCGTCCGGCCGGAGATCGCCCGCAGTGGAAGCGTCGTCGCTTCAGCGGCGGAGGACGGGGCCGCGGCCGCGCGGCCTAGCTAAACGATCCCTTCCTCGCGGAAGATTTCGAGACACTTGCGAAGAGC
>JBGAIW010000147.1:0-8785 GCA_044225265.1 Reyranella sp. | reverse complement strand
ACGCTTCGGCACCCTGAAGTGGCAGGACGTGATCGCGCCGGCGGTGAAGCTCGCCGAGCGCGGCATGGAACTCGACTGGTACATGCAGGTGATGCTGGCGCGCGGCGCCGAGCACCTCGAGAAGTTTCCGGCGTCGAGGGCCGCCTATCTGTGCGACGACGGCCGCATCCCCTCGCAGGACTGGAAGGACACCCAGCGCTTCATCAAGCTCGGCAATCTCGGCGAGACGTATCGACGGCTCGCCGCGGGCGGCCCCGAGGAATTCTATCGCGGCAGTCTCGCGCGCGACATCGCGGCAGACCTGCAGGCGGGCGGTTCGGCGATCTCGGTCGACGATCTCGGCGCCTACGAAGCGCGCGTGGTCGATCCGCTGTCGTTCGAGCATCACGGCGTGACGATCAACGTCGCGGGCGGACTGACCGCCGGCCCGACGCTCAAGCGCTCGCTCGAGCTGGTCGGCGAACGCACCAAGGGCAAGGGGGCGCCGGGCGAGGAGTTCTTCACCGCCGTCGCCGAGGGCATGCACAAGGCCTATGTCGAGCGCCTGACCACGCTCGGCGACAAGCCGACCAACTCATGCACCACGCATTTCTGCGCCGCCGACTCCGAAGGCAACATGGTGGCGCTGACCCAGACCCTGATGTCGCTGTTCGGCTCGGCCGTGATGCTGCCCAGGACCGGCATCACCATGAACAACGGCATGCTGTGGTTCGATCCCGAGCCCGACAAGCCCAACTCGATCGCTGCCGCCAAGCGGCCGCTCTGCAACATCTGCCCGGTGGTCGTGGTCAAGGACAGCAAGCCGTGGTTCTGCATCGGCGCCTCCGGCGGCCGCCGCATCGTTCCCGCCGTGTCGCAGATCGCGCTGATGCTGATCGACCGCGGCATGGACGTCGAAGCGGCCTTCCATCAGCCGAAGATCGACGTGTCGGGCGTGGGCCCCATCCGGGTCAATCGCGACCTGCCCGACGCCGTGAAGAAGGCGATCGCAGCCAAGCTGCCGATCGTCGAGGTGACCAACCACGTCTCGCCGCTGGGCTTCGCCAATCCCTGCGCCATCGTGCGCGATCCCGTGACCGGTGAGCTGACGGGCATGAACGAGGTGATGTCGCCATGGGCCGGCGGCGCAGCGCAGTAAGGCGGCTCGCCGTCGCGTCGCTCCTCGCGCTCGCGGCAGCTCCCGTCGCGGCACAGGAACTGCGCCTGCCCGTGCTCGTGCCGTTGACCGGATTTGTCGCGCTCGAGGGGACCAGTCAGCGCAACGGCGCGCTGCTCGCCGCGGGCGAGACCAGGGACCCGGCACTGAAACCCGATGTGCTCGACACGCAGTCGACGCCGGAAGCCGCCGTCACCGCCTGGCAGCGCGCCCTGTCCGGAGCCTCCGCGGCCGAATTGCCGCCGGCAGCGGTCGGGCCGATCCTCGGCACGCAGATGCTGGCGCTGCTGCCGCTCGCCCAGGAACGCGGCGTGCCGCTGCTCACCATCTCC
The DNA here is from genome assembly GCA_044225265.1 of Reyranella sp. Classification (GTDB taxonomy): domain Bacteria; phylum Pseudomonadota; class Alphaproteobacteria; order Reyranellales; family Reyranellaceae; genus Reyranella. Next base: position 7,297 of record JBGAIW010000147.1, on the reverse strand, counting down.
GGCACCGCACGGCTCGGCGAGCTGGGCAATCCCTTCTTCTTCCGCTTCTTCCCCAGCGACGCCACGGTGAAGGTGGCGCACGCACGCTACGTCGTGGAGAATCTCGGCGCCAGGCGGCCGGCGATCATCTACCAGAGCACCGCCTACGGTCAGTCCGGCCGCGAGCAGCTGGCAAAGACGCTGGCCGATCTCAAGACGCCGCCCGTGCTGGAAGAGAGTGTCGCCGTCACGGTCAACGATCTCTCGCCGGCGCTCCTGCGCGCCCGGGCGGCCAACGCCGACGTGCTGGTCCTTCACCTGCATGCGCCCTCGACCGTCCTCGCGATCCGCCAGGCGCGCCAGCTGATGCCGGACATCCCGATCGTCGCCGGTTCGGCGATGCATCAGCCCGCCACCGCCGCGCTGCTCGAGCCCGGCGAACTGAAGGGTGTCTGCGCCGAGACCGCGGCCTCGCCGATTTCCGCCGCGACGCCGGAGATGCGGGCGTTCCTCGAAGCCTATCGCGCCGCCTGGAAGAGCGACCCCGATGCATTCGCCGCGTCTCAGTACGACGCCGTGAAGATGCTGGCCTGGGTCTCCGGCCAGATCGCGAAGTCGGGCGGCAGGGTCACGCCCGCCGCCGTGCGCGACCGGCTCGCGAACGAGACCTGGAAGGGCGTGGTCACCACCTACAAGTCGGACGGCAAGGGCAACATGGCGCACGAGGCCGAGATCGTCTGCTACGGCGGCGCGACGCGCGTGCCGAAGGTCGTGCAGCGCTATTCCTTCCGGCCCTAGTTTGGCATCAGCAGGCCTTGCGCGGTTTGAAGCCCGCTCGCCGCGCTGCTATGGAACGTCGATCGACCATGATGTCCGCCTCGGAAATCTCCGATGAGCACTGGCTGGGGCCGCGTCTTCCCCTGATCGGTCTCTATGGCCTGCTGATTGCCGCCAATCTCGGCGCCTGGGCGTGGGCGGTCGTGCTTTTCTGGGATCAGCCCATCTATCTCGGCACCGCCCTGCTCGCCTACACGCTGGGTCTGCGGCATGCCGTCGATGCCGACCATATCGCTGCGATCGACAACGTGACGCGGAAGCTGATCCAGGAAGGCCGGCGACCGATCAGTGTCGGCTTCTACTTCGCCCTCGGTCACTCGACGGTCGTGGCCATCGCCGCAGCGGTGATCGCGGTGGCGACGACGGAGCTCGCCGGCGGTTTCGCCGACTTCAAGGGCGTCGGCGAGGTCGTGAGCACCCTGGTCTCGGCCACGTTTCTGTTCGTCATCGCCTTCGCGAACCTCGTCATCCTGCGTTCGATCTGGGGCACCTTCCAGAAGGTGCGGCGCGGCGGCCGTTACATGGACGAGGATTTCGACCGCTTGCTCGACGGCAGGGGTTTCCTGGTGCGCGTGCTGCGTCCGATGTTCCGGATGGTGACGCGCAGCTGGCACATGTTTCCGCTCGGCTTCCTGTTCGGCCTGGGCTTCGGCACGGCGACCGAGGTGACCCTGCTCGGCATCTCCGCGACCCAGGTCGCCAATGGCGTCTCGATCTGGTCGATCATGGTGTTTCCCGCCCTGTTCGCGGCGGGAATGTCCCTGATCGACACGACGGACGGCATCCTGATGCTCGGCGCCTACAACTGGGCCTTCGTCAAGCCGATGCGCAAGCTCTACTACAATCTCACGATCACCTTGGTGTCCGTGGTGATCGCCTTCTTCATCGGCGGAATCGAGACGCTCGGTCTGATCGGCGATCGTTTCGGCCTGTCGGGCTGGTTCTGGGATGGAATCGCGGCGCTGAACGACAACTTCAACGGCCTGGGCTTCGCCATCATCGGCCTGTTCGTCGTGGCCTGGATCCTGTCGATCGTCATTTACCGCTACCACGGCCTCGACGACATCGAGCTCCGCGGCTGAGTTGCCCAGGGCGCGAGCAGGCTCGCACCGAAAGTGCCCTAAGGCGCGAGCAGGCTCGCCCCGACATTTATCGTCAGCGCCAGGATCGCGGTGTTGAAGGCGAAGGCCACGATACCGTGCAGCAGGCTGACCAGCCGCATGGTCGACGATTCGGTCGCCACGTCGCCGGTCTGCGCCGCGCAGCCGATCACGAAGGCGTAGTAGAGGAAGTCGCGATAGTCGGGCTCGCGCTCGCCCGGGAATCGCAGGCCGCCCTCGCGCGCGCTGCTCGCTGACTGGTTACCCGACGGCTGTTTCCGGGGCCGCCGATAGTAGAGGTTGGCGTAGTGCAGCGTGAAGGACAGGTGCGCGAAGGTCCACGACACCATCACGGTGAAGCCGGCGACGAGCAGCGCCTGCACCGGGGGAACGCCCCTCGACTTGATCGCCACCAGCTCGGCGAAGATCGCCACGAAGCTCGCCGCGCCGCAGGCCACGACGATCAGCACGATCATCCAGTCGCCCTCGTCGTACAGCGCCGCCCGCCAGTGGCAGGTCTCGACCGTCGAGCGCACGATCATCGCGAAGGCGAGCGCCACATAGAGGCCGGCGGTCACGTCCCAGGCCAGCAGCCAGCGCGTCGCCAGCCCCATGCCCTCCGGCATCACCGCAAACGCCACCAGGCCGGCCAGCAGGCACGACAGCAGCCGTCGCCGGGCGACCAGAAAGCGCTTCAGGCGCGAGCGGCTGACGGCAATTGGCAGCGTGTGAGGCATTTATATAAGTCCTTATATGCAACTAACTCGTCGAAAACCACCGATTCCGCTGCGGCAGCCCGCGGCGCCCTTGCCGGTCCTGTGGATGAACGCTAAACACTCGCCCGTCATTTTGTCGCAAGCGGCGCGGGGGAAAAGCAGCATGGCGACGACGAAAAAGGCCACTTCGCCGGCTGCTCCAGTGAACGGAAAGCCGGCTGCCAGCAAGTTGAACGGCAAGGAAATTTCGGCGCGTGCCAGCGGCACGCCCGAGGCGCGCGACACCGCGCGCCTGCTGCTCGAGATCGAGGCCATCCATTGCCGGCCGGACAATCCGTACATCTTCACCTCCGGCCGCGCGAGCCCGGTCTACATCGACTGCCGCAAGATCATCTCCTTCCCCGAAGCGCGCGCCAAGATCATGAATCACGCGCTGAAGGCGATCGACAAGCAGATCGGCTGGAGCAAGATCGACGTCGTGGCCGGCGGCGAGACCGCGGGCATTCCGTTCGCCGCCTTCCTCGCCGCGCTCGCCAAGAAGCCGATGATCTACGTGCGCAAGCAGCCCAAGGGCTTCGGCCGCATGGCGCAGATCGAGGGCGACCTCAAGCCCGGCAAGCGCGTGCTGCTGGTCGAGGATCTCGCCACCGACGGCGGCAGCAAGCTGGTGTTCATCGATGCGCTGAAGAAGGCCGAGGCCAAGGTCACCGACTGCTTCGTCGTGTTCCACTACGGCATCTTCCCGCAGAGCGTCGAGACGCTGGCGGTCGCCGGCGTCAAGCTGCACGCGCTCGCCACCTGGTGGGATGCGCTGGAAGCGGCGCAGAAGCACAAGTACTTCGACGAGAAGGGTCTCGCCGAAACCCGTGCCTTCCTCGAGGCGCCCGAGAAGTGGTCCGCCAACCACGGCGGCCGCCCGCCCGCGCAGCGGATGCGGGGATAGGCAAGAAGTAATCCCTCCCCATTCAAATGGGGAGGTGGCACGCGCAGCGCGCCGGAGGGGTCAGAGGCCTCACGCGCCACAGGCGCATGCCCCGACCTGCGCCACAGGCGCATGACCCCATCGCCCCGTATGACGGGGCACTTCCCCATATGAATGGGGAAGAAGGCGTCATAGGTTCACCCGATGCGTCGCATTCTGCTTTTGCTCTTGGTCCTGCTCGCGTGCCCCCTTGTGTCCAGGGAGGCCGCCGCCAAGGACGAGCTGGCCATCGGCACGACCCAGGCGCCGGGCACGATGAATCCGCTGATCAGCTCGATGCTCGCCAAGTCGCTGATCCTCAACATGACGCAGCGGCCGGTTACCGCCTACGACGCCAGCTGGAACCTGGTCTGCCTGCTCTGCACCGAGCTGCCGACCATCGCGAACGGCAAGGCGCGGCTGGTCGATCTTCCCCCCGACGACAAGGGCATCGTCAGGAAGGGCATGGAGACCGACTACGAGCTGAAGCCGTTCGTCTGGGGCGACGGCACGCCCCTCACCACGAAGGACATCGCCTTCACCATCGACGTCGGCAAGCATCCGCTCTCCGGCGTCTCGTCCGGCGAGGCCTATCGCCGGATCGTCAAGTTCACCGCCCACGACGACCGCCGCTTCACCGTCACCAACGACCGCGTCACCTGGGACTATTCCGGCTTCGACATGTCGATCCTGCCGGCGCACATCGAGAAGCCGATCTTCGACGCCAATCCCGCCGAGTATCGCAACAGGACCGCCTACGACACCCAGCCGACCAATCCCGGCCTCGCCTTCGGGCCGTTCCGCATCGTCGAGCTGGTGCCGGGCAACCGCATCACGCTGGAGGCCAACCCGACCTGGACCGGCCACAAGCCGTTCTTCAGGCGCATCGTGGTCAAGGTCATCGAGAGCACCGCGGCGCTCGAGGCCAACATGCTGTCGGGCAACGTCGACTACGTGTTCGGCGAGCTCGGCCTGTCGCTCGACCAGGCGCTGACCTTCGAGAAGCGCCACAAGGACCGGTACAACGTCATCTTCAAGCCGGCGCTGATATACGAGCACATCGACGTCATGCTCGACAATCCGTTCCTCAAGGACCGCAGGGTGCGCCAGGCGATCCTGATGGCGATCGACCGCAAGGCGATCTCCGACAAGCTGTTCGAGGGCAAGCAGCCGGTCGCCGAGGGCGACATTTCCCCGCTCGACCCGATGTACAGCAAGGCGGCCCGCCAGTACGCCTACGATCCCGCCGCGGCGAAGAAGCTGCTCGACGACGCAGGATTCTCGAAAACCCAGGGCGGCTTCCGCACCAACGCGGCGGGCGAGCGCTTCTCCATCGAGATCACGACCACCGCCGGCAACCGCGTGCGCGAGCAGGTGGCGCAGGTCATCCAGAGCCAGCTGCGCCAGGTCGGCATCGAGCTGCGCATCAAGGCCGAGCCGCCGCGCATCTTCTCCGAGGCGCTGAACCGCCGCGCCTTCAGCGGTCTCGCCATGTATGCCTGGGTGCAGCGGCCGCAGGGCGTGCCGCGCACCACCCTGCATTCCGACGAGATTCCGTCGGCGAAGAACGGCTGGAGCGGCCAGAACTATCCCGGCTACGTCAACCCGGCGATGGACAAGGCGCTCGACGCGGCCGAGCGCGAGCTCGACGAAGGCAGGCGCCGCGGCTTCTTCGCCGAGATCCAGACGCTCTATGCCGACGACCTGCCCGCCCTGCCGATGTACTTCCGCGTCGATCCCTTCGTGCTGCCCAAGCCGCTGAAGGGCGTCGTGCCGACCGGCCATCTCAACAGCACCACGCTGTGGGTCGAGCAATGGAAGTGGGAGAACTAATGTCCACCTCCCCATTCACATGGGGAGGTGGCGCGGTAATCCGCGACGGAGGGGTCATGAGTCACGTACTCACTGCTTTTGACCCCTCCGCCCGCTCCGCGGGCACCTCCCCATATGAATGGGGAGGTGCACTGATGAACGGCGAGGCTTCATGACTCTCCCCCTCACTCCCCTCGACGGCGCCCACGTCCGGCTCGAACCGCTGGAGGAGCGCCATCGCGAGCCGATGCGGCCGGCCGCGCAGCATCCCGAGATCTTCACCGTCACCACCTCGGCCTACGGCAAGCTGTTCGATCCCTACATCGACGCCGCGCTGAAGCGATCCGACGGCGTGCACGAGCTCGCCTTCGCGGTGTTCCACAAGGAGTTCGGCCGCTACGTCGGCATGACGCGCTATCTCAACATCGAGGAGGCGCACAGGAAGCTCGAGATCGGCTCGACCTGGTACGAACCCGCGGTGTGGGCGGGCGTGGTCAATCCCGAGTGCAAGTTCCTGCTGATGCGGCACGCCTTCGAGACGCTGAAGTTCCATCGCGTCGAGTACAAGACCGATGCCCGCAACGCGCGCAGCCGCGCCGCCATCCTGAAGCTCGGCGCGCGCGAGGAAGGCATCTTCCGCAAGCACATGATCATGGCCGACGGCCACGTCCGCGACTCGGTATGGTTCTCCGTCCTCGACGACGAATGGCCCGCGGTGAAGGCCGGCCTGGAGAAGAGAATCAAGTGACCCGCTACCTCGCCGTCCGCCTGGTCGAGATGGCAGGCACGATCGCGGCGATGAGCCTGATCGTCTACATGCTGATCGGGCTGATGCCCGGCGATCCGATCAACATGATGATCGCCGGCGACCCGCGCATGACCAGCGAGGACGCCGCCCGGCTGCGCGCGGTCTACGAGCTCGACAAGCCGCTGCTGCAGCGCTACCTCGCCTGGGCCTGGCAGGCGCTGCACGGCAATTTCGGCTACTCGCGCTCGTTCGGCCAGCCGGTGCTCGCCGTGCTCGGCCCACGGCTCGTCAATACCCTGCAGCTCGCCGGCCTCGCCTTCCTGATCTCGACCGCGATCGCCCTGCCGCTCGGCATGTGGGCGGCGCACCGGCCGCGCAGCCGCGCCGACTATCTGATCAACCTGTTCTGCTTCGCCGGCATCTCGATGCCGCCGTTCTGGCTGGCCCTGCTGCTGATCACGCTGTTCGCCGTGACGCTCGGCTGGCTGCCGGCCGGCGGCATGGCCGATCTTCGCGCCGGCGCCGGGTGGCTCGATGCCCTGGGACAGACCCTGCGCCATCTGGTGCTGCCGGTGGCGACGCTCACCGCGCTCCAGCTCGGCGCCTACACCCGCTTCATGCGCGGCGCCATGATCGAGGCGCTGCGCCAGGACTACGTCCGCACCGCCCGCGCCAAGGGCGTGCCCGACGGCCAGGTGCTGTGGCGTCACGCCTTCGCCAACGCGCTGGCGCCGGTGCTGACCGTGCTGGCGCTGTCGTTCGGCGGGCTGGTCTCGGGCGCGGTGATCACCGAGACGGTGTTCGCCTGGCCGGGCATGGGCAAGGCGATCTACCAGGCCATCCTCGACAACGACTACAACCTCGCCCTGATCGGCCTGCTGCTCGCCACCTTCGCCACCATGCTCGGCAACCTGCTCGCCGACCTCGCCTATGCCTGGGTCGATCCGCGGGTCAGCCTGGCGGAGAAGGATGTATGATTCTTCCCCATTCATATGGGGAAGTGCCCGCGTCTTACGCGGGCGAAGGGGTCATGAGTCGCAGTCCTATCGTTGTTCATGCCCCCTCCGCCCGCTACGCGGGCACCTCCCCATTTGAATGGGGAGGAAGGCTCCGATGAGTCCCACCTCTCCCACGGCCCTCGTCT
>JBGAIW010000010.1:0-65540 GCA_044225265.1 Reyranella sp. | reverse complement strand
CCAGTCCGAAGGCGATAAACATCAGCCCGGACAAAAAGTCCTTACTCAGGAATCGGTTCAACGATGCCTCCCCAACGCCAGCCCGTGATCCAGATTTTGGGCCCAGAACTCCGGGCCGGAACCGGTGCCAATAAACACGATTCGGACGTTTAGCCCAAGAGCCAAGTTTCACAATCGCAATAGCAGTCTTAGCGCAATGGCGCCGAGGCAAAGGGCATACAGCCGACGCAACAGCGGCAAGGGCGCCCGGGCCGACCATCGGGCCGCGACTGGCGCGACAAAGAGTGCCGGGAATGAGAGGGTCGCCACGCAGAACAGGGCAACCTCGCCGACGGCATCGAACGGTCGTCCCGGCAGCGTCGTTCCCGATACCAGAAAGGAGGCGGTCGCGGGCAGAGCGACCACGAGATTGAACAGTGCGCCCGCGCCTATGGCGCGATGGATGGGGAAGGAAAACAGTGACAGCACCGGCGTGCTGAGCGTGCCGCCACCCACTGCAACGGCTGCGGAAAGGGCGCCGACCAATCCGGGCGCGACATGCGCAGCAGGCCCTGTCGGCTGACGATGGGACAGCACATATCGCGGGCCGAGCGCCATCTTTACGGCCAAGGCTGCCGCGACACAGGCGAACAGAGTTGTCAGGAGCCTGGCCGGTGCGAGCGGGCCCAGCACGATGCCCAGGGCAGTACCGATCGCGAGGGCAGGCAGCCAGCGGCGGACCAGGGAAACGTCGATCGTGCCGGCGCGCCAATGGGCATATGCGGCGATCGTCGACGCGAGCAGTATATTGGCCTGCGCCGTGCCAATCGCTACGGGAAGCACCAGTGGTTCGGGGACTCCTGCCAGAGGAAGGATCTCGATCAGGACCGGTACGGCGATCACGCCGCCGCCCACTCCCAACAGTCCGCCGAGCAGCCCGATGAGAACGCCGGTCGCCAACAGAACGCCACACATTGCAGGCGAATAGGTTAAGAACAGCTGGGTCAAATCTGCATCGGACCTGAAGGGGCGTTCCTGTCGCGCTTATTGCATGGCCGGAAACGGGCGAGCAAACTCCCGGCCAATGTGAACGGCCGTTCAGGGGCTTCAGGGTGGCAAGAAAAGGCGCGGACTATATCGGCACGATGCCGGTGCAGGAGAAGCATCGCTTCGATGAGAAGTCGCTCGAACGGTTCATGGCCGCCAACGTGCAGGGCTTCACCGCTCCGGTGACGGTGGAACAATTCAAGGGCGGCCAGTCCAATCCGACCTATCGCCTGACCGACGGAGCGGGCCGGCGCTACGTGCTGCGCCGAAAGCCGCCGGGAAAGCTGCTGCCGTCCGCACATGCGGTCGACCGGGAATTTCGCGTGATTTCTGCGTTGAATAGGACCGATGTGCCGACGCCTCGTGCCTACGCGTTGTGCGAGGACGACAGCGTGGTCGGCACCGCCTTCTACATCATGGAATTCTGCGACGGGCGCGTATTGTGGGATCCGCTGCTGCCGGATGTGCCCCGGGAAGGGCGGCTTGCGATCTACAAGGCGAAGTTCGACGTGCTCGCCCGCCTTCATGCCGTGGACTATGCCGCTCTTGGGCTCGCCGATTTCGGGCGGCCCGGCAGCTACGTCGCGCGCCAGATCTCGCGCTGGGGCAAGCAGTACAAGGCCTCCGAAACCGAGAGCATCGAGGCCATGGACAAGTTGCTGGAGTGGCTGCCCGCGCACCTGCCGCAGAACGACGAGACGGTGCTGGTGCACGGTGACTATCGCCTCGACAACATGGTCTATCATCCGAGCGAGCCTCGCGTGCTGGGGGTGATCGACTGGGAGATTTCGACCCTCGGCGATCCGCTGGCGGAGCTGTCCTATCTCTGCATGCTCTGGCGTACGCCCAGGGATTGGGGAGGCCTGCACGGTCACGATCTCGCCGAACTCGGCCTGCCGACGGAACGCGAGATGGTCGAGTTCTACTGCGCGCTGTCCAAACGACCGGTGCCGGACGCGGCGCTGTGGGAGTTCTACATGGCCTACAACCTCTTCCGCGTGTCGTGCATCCGGCAGGGCGTCTATGCCCGTGCACTCGACGGCACGGCATCGAACCTGCGTGCCGCCGAGTCGGGCAAGCTGGTGCGGCCGGCCGCCGAACTCGGCTGGAAGCTCGTGCAGGGAATCTCCGGAGCGGCGGCATGAGCAAACGCAAGACCACCAAGGCCGCCGCGGAGGCCCCGCCACACATCGAGCGCGAGGCGCGGCCGCCGGTGGAGGCGATCCGTGCCGCGGCCTTCGCCCAGTTCGCCGAGCGCGGGTACCCCGTCGTGACCGTGCGCGACATCATGAAGGCCTGCGGCCTGACCCAAGGTGCGCTCTACAACCACTTCAAGTCGAAGGACGAGCTGCTGCACGACATCATCGCCTCGACCCAGGGCGAACTCGAGCGGCTGTGTCAGCAGGCGGTGAACGGCGCCGGTGACGACCCGCGCGCCAAGCTGACTGCGTTCGTGCGTGTCTATGTCATGCGCCATTGCCGGCTCAGGGTGGAGGCGCTGGTCGCCAACCGCGAGATCAGCTGGCTTGACGCCGATCGGGTGCGCGACATAAGGCGGAGCCGGCGCGCCATCCGTGACATTCTCGTGGCCGTACTGGCGCAGGGCGTGGAGCGCGGTGTATTCGATCCGCCGCTGGTCGACGGGCGGCGCGATCTCAAGGCAGTCGCCATGGCGCTGCTCGATCAGTGCACGCACGTGTCGATGTGGTACGTGCCGGGTCGCGGCATGGGCGAGGAGCAGATGGCCAAGCTCTACGCCGAGATGGCGCTGCGTTCGGTGGGAGCCAAACCCGCCTAGGTCAGCATGAAGGAGCGGCCGGTCGTGTCCCTGCGCGTCGTGCTCGCGTTCCTGCTGTCGACCCTCGTGGCGGCCTGTCTGCCATCGGACTCCCCGGTGGTTGTCGCCGCGGCGCCGCCGGCCTCAGAAGTCTCCATTCCTGCCGGCAACTGGCGCGCCGTGCTGGTCGCCGGCGACAGCAGCAGCCCGGCCTTCAACAATGGCGTCGAGACCATGCGCGATCGCCTGCGCGGCGAGGGCGTGCACGATATTCGCGTGTTGTCGGCCGATCCGGCGGCGCTGGGCGGTGCCGCGCTTGCGAACCCGACGAACCTGCGCCGTGCCATGCAGGTGCCCGGCGGCGGGGCATGTCTCGTCTACATGACCAGCCATGGCGACGAGCGTGGCTTCTTCCTCCAGGCTGGGCGCGCGCTGTTGCTGCCGTCCTGGCTCGAAGATGCGCTCGATGCGGGATGTGGCGGCCTGCCGACGGTGGCAATCGTCTCGGCATGCCACAGCGGCGTGTTCCTGACGCCGCAGCTTCGCAAGCCGAACCGGATCGTCCTGACTGCCGCAGCCGCCGATCGCGCGAGCTTCGGCTGCGGCGCCGAAGACGAGTACACCTTCTACGATCGCTGCCTGCTGCGCCAGCTGGACAATGCCAGGACCTGGCGCGATCTCGCCGTCGGCACGCGCGACTGCGTGGTGGCGGCCGAACGCGAACTCGGCGTGACCAAGGCGTCGCAGCCGCAGATCTTCATCGGTTCCGACGTCGCGGGGCTGCGGCTGCCGGGCCGGTAGCCTGTATCCAGGTGGGATCGCGCAGGCGCTGCCGGCCGCCGGCGCACGCGAATGCGCTTCAGCCGATCACGGCGACGAAATCGCAGGTGACGTGATTGGCGGCATTGGCCGGCAACGACAGCGTGTGACGCGCCGGACGCGACTTCTCGTCGGGAAACATCGCCGTCCACGGACCGTTCAGCATCTTGCGCCCGACGGCCGGGTCCTTGACCCAGAAGTTGACCTTCAGGACGTCGTCGACCGTTCCGCCGGCGGCTTCGACGCAAGCCTTGATGTGCTTGAAGATGTTGGCGATCTGCGCCTCGGCGTCGGGCGGCATGGTGTGGGTATCGGGGTCTCGGCCGCTGATGATGCTCGACATCAGGATGTTGCCGATCATGCTGGCGTTGGGGATCGGGTTCTCGTGCTTGAATCCCGCCCACTGAATGCTTTTGCGCTTGGCCATGGTTTCCTCCGCTCCTTCTCGGATAGCATGGCGCCCAACAGGAGGAAACGATGGCGCTCGTGAACTATGAGCAGGATGGCGGCGTGGTGACACTCACCCTGAACCGCCCGGAAAAACTCAACGCCTTCAGTGACGAGTTGGTGGGTGCGCTGGGCGAGGCTCTGCACCGCTTCGATGCCGACGAGACCGCGCGCATCGCGATCCTCTGCGGCACCGGTCGCGCCTTTTCGAGCGGCGCCGACGTGCAACAGCGCCAGCTCAGGAGCCGCGAGGAATTCCTCAAGCTCGGCGGGCCGCAGGGGCGCGGAACGCACTCCTCGGACCTTCTGACCAAGGCCGTGAACTGGAAGCCGGTGATCGCCGCCGCGCATGGCTACGTGCTCGGCCTTTCGGTCGGCATCGTGCTCGAGTGCGATCTGATCGTCGCGGAGGAAGGCACCAAATTCCAGATCACCGAGACCTCGCGCGGGCTTGGCGCCGGAAAGTACTGGGCGTTGATGCACTATCGCGGCGGCGGCGCGTTCACCATGGAGGCCGCGTTGACCGGCCGCTTCTTCACCGCCGAGGAGGCGTTCAAGGCCAACCTGATCAATCGCGTCGCGCCGAAGGGCCACTACCTCCAGGTGGCGCGCGGGCTCGCCGACGAAGTGCTGAAGAACCCGCCGCTCAGCGTGCGCTCGACGGTGCGCATGCGGCGCTACTACATGGACCGCCTCAGCCGCGAGGTGATGTTCATGGGGGCGCCCGAGAAGCTCTATCTTTCGGAGGATTTCGGCGAGGCCGCGCGCGCCTTCGCCGAGAAGCGCAAGCCCAAGCCGTTCAAGGGACGATAGGACGACCTGCCCAGGGGAGTGAATGATGAAGAAGAGTACCGACCGCATCCTGACCAGCCATGCAGGCAGCCTGCCGCGGCCGGACGATCTCATTGCCGTCAATGCCCAGCGCGAGGCGGGCAAGGTCGATGAAGGCGCCTTCCAGAAGAAGCTCACCCAATCGGTGGCCGACGTCGTGAAGCGCCAGGTCGAGGCCGGAATCGCCGTCCCGGGCGATGGCGAGTACGGCAAGTCGATGGGCTCCGCGATCAACTATCGCTCCTGGTGGAGCTATTCCTTCACCCGGCTCAGCAATCTCAAGATCGAGGACATCGACCGCGACGCAATGCCGGTCCAGCGTTCGTCGCCCGGAAACATCGTGCTGTCGACCTTCGCCGACCGGCGCGACCGGATTCGCTTCAGCAAGGCCTACAGCGATCCCGCATCGGGCATCACCACGGGCCCCAAGCCGCTCAACTGGCCGTTCGCCGTCGGCCCGGTGAAATACTCGGGCCAGGACGCGATTGCCCACGACATCGCGAACTTCAAGGCGGCGCTCGAGGCCAACGGCGTAACCGAAGGCTTCATGACCTCGATCGGACCGGCGAGCTGCGCCCGCATCGGCAATCGCCACTACAAGACCGACGACGAGTTCGTGTTCGCCTGTGCCGACGCCATGCGGGAGGAATACAAGGCGATCGTGGATGCCGGCCTCATCCTGCAGATCGACGACCCGGCGATCGCGGAGAATTTCGACCAGATCAATCCGGCGCCGACGTTCGAGGAGTATCGCAAGTTCACCGAGCCCAAGATCGAGGCCCTGAACCACGCCCTGAAGGGGCTGCCGCAGGATCGCGTCCGCTTTCATCTCTGCTGGGGCAGCTGGCACGGCCCGCACATGACCGACATCCCGATGAAGGAGATCGTGGGGTCGATGCTCAAGATCAACGCCGGGGCCTATTCGTTCGAGGCCGGCAATGTGCGCCATGAGCACGAATGGTCGGTGTGGAAGGAAACCAAGTTGCCCGACGACAAGCTGATTCTCCCGGGTGTGGTGAGTCACGCCACCAACGTGGTCGAGCATCCCGAGCTGGTAGCCGAGCGCATCGGCCGCTTCGCCGGACTGGTCGGCCGCGAGAGGGTGATCGCCTCGACCGATTGCGGCCTGGGCGGCCGTGCCTATCCGGAGATTGCCTGGGCCAAGCTCGAGACGCTCGCGCAAGGTGCGGCACTCGCCAGCAAGCAGCTCTGGCGTTAGCTGGAGAGGAGACGCTCGGCGCGCTCCCGCAGCTTGTTGCGCTGGATCTTGAAGCCGTTGGGCGACGGCGTCTTGGGGAAGTCGTCGACGGCGAAGACCCGCATCGGCACCTTGTAGTTGGCGAGGCCCTGCCGGCAGTGGGCGATCACGGCGGCCTCGTCGAGCGCAGCGCCCGGCTTCAGGATCACGAATGCCACGGCGCGCACGCCGTCCGACCGGGGCAGGGCAATGGTCGTGCAGCCGTCGATGCCCGGAACCTTCTGGATATGGGTCTCGATTTCCAGCGGATTGACGAGGAAACCGGACAGTCGCAGCACGTCGCCCATGCGACTGAGAAATGTGAAGCCTCCATCGGACTCCATTTCGGCGAGGTCGCCGGTGCGGACATAGCCGTCCGTCGTGAGGGTCTGGGCCGTTGCTTCCTCGTTGCCATAGTAGCCCACCATCAGGGACGGGCCGGCACATTGCAGTTCGCCGTCGACCACCCGGGCATGGCCCAGTGGCGACACCGGGATACCGCCGCCCTTCTTGCGCCGCGCGATCGGTGCGTCGAGCGGCTGGCGCGCGTAGAGCGCCTGCACCTCGCTCATGCCGTAAAGGCCGCACAGGATCAGTCCGCGCTGCTCGGCCTGCTCGGCGATGTCGGCGAGCGAGGCGTTGAAGTTGGCGTAGCCTGCCCACTTGATCGACGGAAACGGCCGCTCGCCCGGCACCAACTCGAGCAGGCGGGAATACATGTCGTCGCTGCCGAACATCGTGGTCGGCTTGTAGTGGCCGATCAGGCGCGCGATCTCCTCGATTTCATAGGATTCCACCAGCACGCACGGCTTTCCGGCGGCGAGGGTCGAGAGCGTTTGGTTGAAGCCGAACACGCCGCACAGCGGCAGGATCGACAGGGTCATGGTGTCGGGAGCGGCGAAGCCGAAGGTCTTTGCGACCTGCTGGGCGTGGCTGGCGATCGCGCCCTGGCGGTGTAGCACGAATTTGGGCGCGCTGGTGGTGCCGGAAGTCGTGAAGATGTTGCACGGCGCGCGGGTGCTCGCGTGATTGAGCCCATGTCTCGGCCGCGTCAGCATCCGGTCGAACGTGACGCGCCGTAGCTTCTCGATAGCCGGCGGCGGGGTTTCGGGCGACTCGCCGACCGTTACGACGGCCGCGAGCTTCTCCAGTGCCGCCGGTTCGATCTCGGCCAGGATCGACAGGAAATCGATGCGCCGGAATCCGGGCGCGCAGGCCAGTACCTTGGCCGCCGACCGGCTGACGATGTCAGACACTTCGACGGCGCGATAGCGCGTATTGACCGCGACCGCGATGGCGCCGAGTCGGGCGCAGGCAAAATAGAGGATTGGATAGGCCGGCACGTTGGGCAGCCACAGCGCCACGCGATCGCCCGGCCCGACGCCGAGGTCGGCCAGTCCCCGTGCGGCACGCAGTGCGCGTTCGTGAAGCTCGCCGAACGAAATCGTCCGTTCGCCGTGCAGCAGTGCCGGCGCCTCGGGCGAATGGTCGGCCCAGTCGGCAAGGATCGTCCAGACGTCGGCAGCGGGGTCGGTGAGCGGCATGCGATCGAACATAGAGCACGTCCAGCCCAACTGGAATCGGGTGGGCTGGAGGTCGTGCTCTGAAACATTAGAACCTGGAGCAGCTTTGCCCGTTCACATGTAACAGGGCCGGTTCCATGTGAACGGGTGCTGCTCTAGCGCATGACTGTCCCATCTCAAGCCGGCTTGACCCGGCATGCCGCTTGCTCGACGCTGATCGCTGGGGAAGGGAGTTTCGCATGTTGCGTCGTAGCTTGCTGGCCGCGCCGATGATTCTCGCGGCACGCTCGGCTTGGGCCGATTGGACGCCCAAGCAGCCGATCAAGATTCTCGTCGGATATGCCCCGGGCGGCACCGCCGATATCGCCGCTCGCATCGCCGCCGACACGCTGGCGAGGAAAAACGGGCTCTCCGTGGTGGTCGACAACAAGACCGGTGCCGGCGGCTTCATCGCGTTGAAGGCGGTCGCGCAGGCTCCGGCCGACGGTTACACGGTCGGCATCGGCATCATGGGCCAGTTGGCGGTTGGTCCGGTCGTGCCGGGTTCACAGATTCCGCTCGACCTCGACAAGGAACTGGTGCCGATCGCCAATCTAGTCGGTGTGCCGATGGCGCTGATCGTGAAGATGGATGCGCCATTCAAGACGATTCCCGAGTTGGTCGCCTACGCCAAGGCCAATCCCGGCAAGGTGAGCTACGCCTCGACCGGACTCGGCTCCACCAACCAGCTCGCTGCCGAGTTCCTTGCCGCCGAATCGGGCGGGCTCAAGATGATCCATGTGCCCTATCGCGGCGGCGCACCGGCGATCGCCGACGTGGCGGCCGGCAACTGCGATCTGTTCTTCGCCAACGTGTCAGAGATCATGGGCATGGTGAACGGCGGCAAGGTACGGGCCCTGGCGCTGGCCGCGACCAAGCCGTCGCCGCTTGCGCCGCAATTGCCGCTGCTGACCAAGGACATCCCGGCGCTCAACATCAACAACTGGTTCGGACTGGTCGGACCGGCGGCGCTGCCTGGCGACATCAAGGCCGGGCTCGCCAAGTTGTTCATCGACGCAGTCGCCGACCCGTCCAACAAGGAGACGCTCGAGAAGCAGGGGCTGGAGGCGCTGGGACAGGGGCCCGACGCCTTTGCCGCCTACATCAAGGGCGACCGCGAACGCTGGGCGAAGGTCGTCAAGGCCGGAAACATCAAGGCCGAATGAGCACCGCTGCGCCATTGTCTCTCGGTATCGATATCGGGGGCACATTTACCGATCTCGTCATCCACGATCCGCGCGACGGCCGCGCGATCATCTGGAAGGAGAGCACGACCCCCGACGACCCGGCCCGCGGCGCCATCGAAGGGACGCGCAAGGTATTGGCCAAGGCAGGTGCGACGCCCGACCAGATCGGCCGCGTCGTGCACGCCACGACGCTCTTTACCAACGCGCTGATCGAGCGCAAGGGAGCGAAAACCGGTCTGCTTACGACGGCGGGCTTCCGGGACGTGCTCGAGATCGGACGCGAGCGCAAATACGAGCTCTACGACCTCTTCATCGAGATGCCCAAGCCACTGGTGCCGCGGCCGTGGCGGCGCGAAGCCGTCGAGCGGTTGGCGCCGGACGGATCGGTCGAGAAAAAGCTGGATATCGATGCTGCGCTGGCCGAGGTGGCTGCGCTTGTAGAAGACGGCATCGAGAGCCTCGCCATCTGCTTTCTGCACGCCTACGCCAATCCGGCGCACGAGCGCGCGATCGGCGCGGCGGTGGCCGAGCGCTTCCAGAACCTGTCGATTTCGTTGTCGTCCGATGTCGCGCCCGAAATCCGCGAGTACCTGCGTGCCAGCACGACGGTCGCCAACGCCTACATCCGTCCGCTGGCCGAGCTCTATCTCGAGCGACTGGAGCGGGCGCTGCGGGCCGAAGGCATTCCGGGCGGCCTGTTCCTGATGCTCTCGAACGGCGGGCTGACCCATGTCAGCGAAGCCAAGCGTGTGCCGGTGCAGCTGCTGGAAAGCGGACCTGCGGCCGGAGCGCTGGCTGGTGCCTGGTTCGGCCGCAACGCGGGGCTCGACCGGGTGCTCGCCTTCGACATGGGCGGCACCACCGCCAAACTGGCGCTGGTCGACGACGGCGAACCGCTGGTCGCCTACGGCTTCGAGGCCGCCCGCGAGAAACGCTTCATGCGCGGCTCCGGGCTTCCAATCCAGATCGCCACCGTCGAGTTGATCGAAATCGGCGCGGGGGGCGGCTCGATCGCCAGGAAGAGCGATCTCGGCACGCTCAATGTCGGCCCGGAGAGTAGTGGCGCCCAGCCTGGCCCGGCTTGCTACGGCCGCGGCGGCAAGGACGCGACCGTCACCGACGCCGACCTGACCCTGGGCTATCTCAACGCCGACTTCTTCCTGGGCGGCGCCATGAAGATCGACAAGGCAGCGACCGACACCGCGTTCGGCACGCTGGCCGGCGCGCTACAGGTCCAGCCCGACCGTGCGGCTTTCGGCGTGCATGACGTCGTCAACGAGAACATGGCGGGTGCCGCTCGCGTCGCTATCGCCGAGCGCGGCCGCATTCCCTCGGAGTATGCGCTGCTCGCGACCGGTGGCGCGGGCCCGGTCCATGCCTGGCACGTCGCGCGCAAGCTCGGCGTCAAGCGCGTCGTCTGTCCGCCGGGCGCCGGTGCCGGCAGCACCATCGGCATGCTGATGGCGCCCGCGCGCGTCGACCGCGTCGCGAGCTTCACCCAGCCGCTCGCAAGTGCGGATTTCTCCGTGGCCGATCGCATTTTTCGGGAACTCGAACGCGAGTCGCTCGATGTCCTGCGGCTGACCGGGGCCGACGTCGGCTCACGGACCGCCAGCCGCCTCGCCGACATGCGCTATGTCGGCCAGGGCAGCGAGATCACGGTCGTTCTCCCGGATGCGCTCACTGACGCGGCGGTCCGGGCCGAATTCGAGAAAGCCTACAAGGCGCTGTTTGCCCGTACGCCGCCGGGTGCCGCGATCCAGTTCGTGGCGCTACGCCTGTCGGTGATGGCGCCGATGCCCGGCACCGGCGGCAAGCTCGAGTTGCCGCGCCATGCCTCGGCCTCGGCCGAGAAGGGCATGCGCCCGGTCTTCTTTCCCGATTCCGGAAAGACGGTGCAGACGAAGGTGTGGGACCGCTATGCGCTCGCACCGGGAGTCAGCGTCGAAGGGCCCGCCGTGTTCGAGGAGAATGAAAGCACCTTCATTGTCGGGCCCGGGGCGAAGGCACGCTTGCTGCCTGACGGTTCCATCCTCGCGGAGGTCGTGTGATGGCGTCGCCAAGGAAAAATAGAGAGTTCGATCCCATCGAGCTGGAACTGCTGTGGCGACGTCTGATCTCCATGGTCGACGAGGCGGCCGCCGCCATGGTGCGCACGTCGTTCTCGACCCTGGTACGCGAGAGCTACGACTTTTCCTGCGTCATCACCGATGCTGCGGGCCAGTCACTGGTCCAGGCTTCGGAGAGCATCCCGAGCTTCATCGGCACGCTGCCTGAGACCGTGAAGCACTTCCTGCGCGAATTTCCGGCCGAGAAGCTGGCGCCGGGTGACGTTCTGATCACCAACGATATCTGGCTCGGCACCGGCCATCTGCCGGACATCACGCTCGCCAAGCCGATCTTCCGGGACGGCAAGCTCGTCGCCTTCAGCGCCACGACGGCACATGCACCGGATATCGGCGGCAAGATCAGGAGCCCCGAGCCGCGCGAGGTCTTCGAGGAAGGCCTGCAGATCCCGATCATGAAGTTCATCCACGGTGGCAAGATCGACGACACGCTGGTCACGATCATCCGCAAGAACGTGCGCACGCCCGACCAGACGATGGGCGATCTGTGGGCCCAGGTCGTGGCGCTCGACCTGATGGAAGACCGCCTGCGCGTGCTGATGGAGAGCTACGATCTGCCGGATCTCACCGATCTCGCGCGCGAGATCCAGGGGCGCTGCGAGACGGCGATGCGGGCGGCGATCCGCGAGCTGCCCGACGGCACCTATCACAGCGAACTCAAGACCGACGGCATCATGGAAACGCCGATCACCATGAAGCTGAAGTTGACCGTCAAGGGCGACGAGATCGAGATGGATTTCGCCGGCACCGACGCCCAGGTCGATCGCGCGATCAACTGCGCGCTTTGCTACACCAACGCCATGGCGATGTACGGAGTGAAGGTCTGCACCAGCCCCAATCTGCCCAACAACGAAGGTGCCTGGCGGCCGATGACCCTGAAGGCGCCGCCGGGCTGCATCGTCAATCCCGTGTTCCCCGCACCGGGCGGGTCGCGCATGCTGATCGGCCACTACGTGCCGATGTTGGTGTTCGGCTGCCTGGGGCAGATCGTGCCCGAGCGCGTGATGGCGGCCTGCGGTTCGCCGATGTGGGGCATGAACCAGTCGGGCGTGCGCACCGACGACAAGGGCAACGCCAGGCCCTACGCCAACATGTTCTTCTACAACGGCGGCATGGGCGCCAACACACAGCGCGACGGTATCACCTGCCTGTCGTGGCCTTCGAACGTCAGCTCGACCTCGATCGAGATCAGCGAGCACATCGCGCCGCTGCGCTTCCATCACAAGAAGCTGCGCCCCGACAGCGGCGGTGCCGGCAAGCAGCGCGGCGGACTGGGGCAGGAGATCCTGATCGAAAGCCGCAGCGAGAGCCCGATCGCAGTATCGTTCCTCGCCGAGCGCACGATTTTCCCGGCCTTCGGTATCGAGGGCGGCAAGGATGGCGCGCCGGGCGAACTCAAGATCAACGGCAAGAAGACCGATCCCAAGAAGCAGTATGTGCTGCAGAAGGGCGACACGGTTTCGCTCGGCACGCCAGGTGGCGGCGGCCACGGCGCCCCGAAGCAACGGGACCGGGCAGCACTCGCCGCCGACAAGACTGCAGGCTATGTTACCGACCCTACGATTTACGAGGCGGCGGCAGACTGATGACCACGCGACGTAAGACCATGCTCGGGGCAGCCGGTGTGCTGGCCTTCGTGCGCAGCGCGGCGGCTGCCGAGCGACCTGTCGTCGTCAACGCGCATCATACCGGTTGAGGGCCCTGCTTACGCTGGCGGGGCCAGGTAGAACCGGTGTGGAGGCAGAGCGAGCAGTTCAAGAAGGTCGAGTATGCGCGCGTGGAGTTGCGCAGCGCGCGCCTGCTGACCAAGCGGTCGGAGTGGCCTGAGAATTACCGCTGGGTGCTCGACCTCTTTCTGGAGTCCGATGCATCCGAAGGCGTCCGCTCGCTCTACACGCCACGCTTCATCATCGCCAGTCGCGCCGAGAACCGGATGCTGCTTACGGCCGTCGGCACCGATGGTTGGCGGCTGTCGGTGAAGCCATGGCTTGATCGGACGGTGGGGGCATAGCTGTTGCATTGCGGTGCGAATGAGTTCGCGCCCTTGGTCAGGGGGCTGCGACGCGCTATTCATCGGCGGACATCCAAGTTCAAAGGAAACGCCATGAAGCTCGCTTATTCCGCCGCCAGCCCCTATGTGCGCAAGGTCAATGCCTGCGCCATCAAGCGCGGTATCGACAAGCAGATCGAGCGCCTGAAGATCGGCACCACCGACCCGGCGCTGCTTCAGTACAACGCGCTCTCCAAGGTGCCCACCCTGATCACCGACGACGGCATGTCGATCTTCGACAGCCCGGTGATCTGCGAGTATCTCGATTCGATCGGTTCGGCGCCCAAGCTGTTTCCGGCCGCCGGCCCCGCGCGCTGGAAGGCACTCACACAAGAGGCGCTGGCCGACGGCATTCTCGACGCCACCCAGCCGCGCCGCCGCGAACTCACGTTGCCGCAGGACGAGGGCCGCAAGGGCTATATCGCGCTGCAGCAGGGCAAGGTCGCCCGCGCGCTCGACGAATTCGAGAAGCAGGCCCCGTCGTTGGGCGATCTCGACACGATCGGCGAGATCACCATCGGCTGCGCGCTGGGTTACCTCGACTTCCGGTATGCCAATGAGCCGTGGCGCCCGGGCCATCCCAAGCTCACGGCCTGGTACGAAAGGGTCGTGAAGTTGCCGCCGCTGACCGAAACCATGCCGGTCGGCTGAACGAAAGGCGCGCATCATGCCGGCACGCACGGGCGAACAGTTCCTGAAGGGGCTCCGGGGCCCGCGCGAAATCTGGGTCGACGGCGAGCGCGTGAGCGACGTCGTCGACCATCCGAAGCTGCGTGGCGCTGCCCAAGCGCTGGCCGAGGTCTTCGATCTGCAGCACAAGCAGGCCGACATCTGCCTGATGCCGGACCCGGAGACGGGAGAGCAGATCGCCGTCAGCCACGTGCCGCCGCGAAGCCCGGCCGATCTGCAGCGACGCCACAGGGCTCTGCGCGCAGTCGCCGAGTATTCGGTCGGCCTGATGGGCCGCACGCCCGACTACATGAACGTCACCTACGCGGGCTTCGCCGGAAGTCCGGTCGAGTGGAGCGGGAACGGCAACGAGGCGGGTTACGAGCGGCTGGTCGCCTACCAGAAGTTCCTGCGCCGTCATGACATCTCGCTCACCCATACGATCGTGCAGCCGACCGTCGACAAGGCCACCGGCGATGCGCCGGTGGCGGGTAACGAGCACGCGCTGCGCAAGGTCGGCGAGACGTCGAACGGAATCGTGGTGCGCGGTGCACGGGTGCTCGCCACGCTGGCGCCGTTCGCCGACGAGATCGCGGTCTATCCTGCGGCGCCGCTGCCGCAGGGGTCGGATCTCTACGCCCTTTCGTTCTGCATCCCGATGGGCACGCCCGGGCTGAAGTTCCTCTGCCGCGACAGCGTCTCGGCGTCGTCGAACCGCTTCGACCACCCGCTCAGCAGCCGCTTCGACGAGCAGGATGCCTTTGTGATCTTCGACGACGTCGAGGTGCCGCGCGACCGGCTGTTCATCGACTGCAATCTGAAAGTCTACAACACGGTGATGACCACCAACTGGCCGCCCAACATCCAGCAGCAGACGATGATCCGCGCATCGGTGAAGCTCGACTTCGCCTGGGGACTGGCGCTGCGCATGGCGGCTTCGATCAACGCCGCCGACCCTGAGACCATGCGCATGATCGGCGAGCTGTGGGGCTATGCCGAGTTCACGCGTTCGGCCGTGCTTGCGGCGGAGGCCGAAGCGCGCGATTGGCCGGGCGGCATGTGGACTTGTGCGGCCTCGCCGATGCATGCGCTGCGCGCCTTCCTGCCGCTCTGGATGCCGCGCGCCAACGAGATCTTGCGTCTGATCGGCTCGCACAATCTGCTGGCAGCACCGATGGCCGCCGAACTCGCGGACAAGGATCTGCGGCCGCTGATCGACAAGTACCTGCCCGGGGCCAAGGGCCAAGCCGCCGAGGAGCGCATCCGCATCTTCCGTCTGGCATGGGATTTCGCAGGTTCGGCCCTTGCCAGCCGCAATGAGCAGTACGAACGTTTCTATCTGGCGTCCTCGCCGCGCAACCTGGCGCGGCACCTGGCCTTCACGGACCGCAGCCGGGCCGACCGGCTGGTCGACCGCTTCCTGAAGGAGCCCTACTGAGACGCCTGCCGGGGTGGAGCGCGTTGCGAGGAGGATGCGATGAGCGGTATCGACGTCCTGAAGCCCGATACGATCGCCAAGCCCAAGATCGAGCAGCCGCGCATGTACAAGGTCGTGCTGCTCAACGACGATTTCACGCCCCGCGAATTCGTGGTCCACGTGCTGAAGGCAGTGTTCCGCACCACCGACGACCAAGCCTACCGGATCATGATGACGGCGCACCAGAAGGGCGTCTGCGTCGTGGCGACGTTCACGCGCGACGTGGCCGAGAGCAAGGCGAAGGAAGGGACCGACATGGGCCGCCAGAAGGGCTACCCGCTGATGTTTTCGACGGAGCCGGAGGAATAGGGAGCGTCCCTCCCCATTCAGATGGGGAAGTGCCCGAGCCTTCGCGGGCGGATGGGTCAGAAGCCCCCGCCTCGTTGTCCCTTATGACCCCTCCGTCGGCGTAAGACGCCGACACCTCCCCCGATGACGGGGGAGGAGGTTATTTGAGGTCCGCGCAGAACTCCTTGATGCGCTTGCAGCCCTCGCGAATGCTGTCGAGGTCGGTGGCGTAGGAGATGCGGAAGTAGGGGCTCATGCCGTAGGCGGCACCCTGAACGGTCGCGACATGGCGCTCCTCGAGCAGCGCGGTCACGAAGTCGGTGTCGGTCTCGAGCTTTTTGCCCTTGGGCGTGGTCTTGCCGAGACAGCCCGCGACGTTGGGGAACACGTAGAACGCGCCCTCGGGCTTGTGGCATTTGATGCCTTTGCACTCGTTCATCCAGTCGACGACGAGGTTGCGCCGGTTCTGATAGTCGGCGACGTGGCTCGCGATGATGTCCTGCGGTCCGTCGAGCGCCGCGGCCACTGCGGCCTGGCCGACGGTCGACACGCCGGCCGTCGCCTGGCCCTGCATGTTCATCATCGCGGCGATCATCGCCTTCGGTCCGCCGGCATAGCCGACACGCCAGCCGGTCATGGCATAGGCCTTGGAGGCGCCGTTCACGGTTAGCGTCCGCTCCTTCAGCCTGGGCTCGACCTCGGCAATCGAGTGCGTCTTGGCGCCGTCGTAGACCAGGTGCTCGTAGATTTCGTCCGACATCACCAGCACCTTGGGGTGTTTCAATAGCACCTCGGTGAGCTCCTTGAGCTCGGCGCGGGTGCACACCGCGCCGGTCGGGTTGTTGGGGAAATTCAGCACCACCCACTTGGTGCGAGGGGTGATCGCGGCCTCGAGGTCCTGTGATCGCCGCCTCGAGATCCTCGGCGCGCAGCTTGAAGTGGTTGTTCTCCGGGCACGAGACGTGAACCGGCACACCGCCACACAGCTTGATCTGGTCGGCGTAGCTGATCCAGCCCGGCGACGGC
The DNA here is from genome assembly GCA_044225265.1 of Reyranella sp. Taxonomy (GTDB): domain Bacteria; phylum Pseudomonadota; class Alphaproteobacteria; order Reyranellales; family Reyranellaceae; genus Reyranella. Next base: position 49,018 of record JBGAIW010000010.1, on the reverse strand, counting down.
ACGATCACTTCGTCGCCCGGGTTCACCGACGCCATGGTCGCGCCGAACATGATCTGCTTGCTGCCGTTGGAGACCATGATCTCGTCGAGCGCGTAATCGAGATTGTTCTCGCGCTTGAACTTGCGCTGCACGGCTTCCTTGAGAGCCCTGGTGCCGTCTTGCGGCGGGTACTTGGTGTCGCCGGCGAGCGCTGCCTTGTAACCCGCTTCGATGGCATGCCGCGGCGACATGAAGTCGGGTTCGCCCGACGACAGGCCGACGATCTTCACGCCCTGCGCGCGCAGCTCGCGCACCTTGCGCGTCATGGCGGACGACGCGGACACTTTGACGTTCTTCAGACGCTCAGCAGGTTCGAACATTCATTTCCCCAAGTGGCGGCGGACAATAATGGAGGGCTCAGCCCCAGGCCAACCCCGCGGCCTCGATGCCCGCTATGCAAACCGCCTCGTCCTCGTCGCCGGTGCCGCCCGAGCCGCCGGCCGCCCCCAATACGGTGCCGTCCTTGTTCTTGATCAGCACTGCACCGGTTTGCGGCACGAACTTGCCTTGGCCGACAGCCGCCAGGGCGCCGTAGAACTGCGGATTGTCCTTGGCGCGCTGCAGAAGGGTACGGCTGGCCGCCCCCATGCCGATCGAGGCGAAGGCCTTTCCGATGGCGATGTCATTGCGGAACATGTTGGCGCCATCCTCGCGCTGCAGCGCCTTCACGTGCCCTGCATCGTCGAGCACCACGACGGTGAGGGGCTTGGTCTTCATTTCGCGCGCCTTTTTCAGCGCCACGGTGACGATGGTATTGGCCTGGACGAGGGTCAGTCTGGACATGGGGTCTCCGGAGAATTGTCCCGGACTCTAGGCTGAGGCCCCGTAAGGGCCTAGAATTATTGGAGAATTTCGCCTGACAACGGGGTTGACGGGGGCCGCTGCGGTCCTTATTTTCCGCCCGCTTTCGAAATTCACCCCGGCGCGGCCGGGGCTTTTTGTTGAGTAAGAACCATGAAGATCCGTCACTCGCTCAAGTCCGTGAAGACGCGCCACAAGGATTGCCGCATCGTCCGCCGCAAGGGCCGCGTCTACATCATCAACAAGACCAACCCGCGCTTCAAGGCGCGGCAAGGCTGATCGGCTGGCGCTGATCTGAAGAGCTTTAGCGCCCGGGACGCACCCTCGGGCGACTAAGGGCGGCGGAGCTTCGGCTTCCGCCGCTTTTTCATTTGGATGATATGATGGGCGGATGCAGATGCCGCCGCTCGACCCCGACATCCTCGCCCGGAGGGCCGAGATCGTGGCGGCGCTGCGTGCCATCGTGCCCGGCGAGGGCGTGATCGACGATCTCGATGGCATGCGCCCCTACGAGTGCGACGCGCTTTCCGCCTATCGCCAGATGCCGCTTGTCGTTGTGCTGCCCGAGACCGTGCCCCAGGTCGCTGCCATCCTGCGCTACTGCCAGGACCACAAGGTGAAGGTCGTGCCGCGCGGCGCCGGCACGTCGCTGTCGGGAGGCTCGATGCCGGTGGGCGACGCGATCCTGCTGGGCCTCGGCAAATTCAACAGAGTTCTCGAGATCGACTACGCCAACCGCTGTGCCGTGGTGCAGCCCGGCGTGACCAATCTCGGCGTCACCAAGGCGGTCGAGCACGAGGGCTTCTACTATGCGCCCGACCCCAGCTCGCAGATTGCCTGCTCGATCGGCGGCAATGTCGCGGAGAATTCCGGCGGCGTGCATTGCCTGAAATACGGCCTGACCACCAACAATCTGCTTGGCATCGAAATGGTGCTGATGAACGGCGAGGTCGTGCGGCTGGGCGGCAAGCACCTCGATGCCGGCGGTTACGACCTCATGGGGCTGATGACCGGCTCGGAGGGATTGCTGGGCGTCGTCACCGAAGTGACGGTGCGTCTGTTGCGCAAGCCCACGACGGCGCGCGCCGTGTTGCTGGGCTTCCCGACCGAGGCCGGTGCCGCCGATTGCGTCGCCGCCGTCATCGCCTCGGGCATCATCCCGGGCGGCATGGAGATGATGGACAAGGATGCCATCAAGTGCGCCGAGAACTATGTCGGCGCGGGATACCCGCTCGATGCCGAGGGCCTGCTGATCGTCGAACTGGACGGGCCGGAGATCGAAGTCGATCACCTGGTCGATCGCGTCGCCGACATCGCCAAGGGGCGCGGCGCCACCACGGTGCGGGTGTCGCGCGACGAGCAGGAGCGGGTGCTGTTCTGGGCGGGCCGCAAGGCGGCGTTTCCGGCGGTTGGCCAGATCACGCCGGACTACATGTGCCTCGACGGCTCGGTGCCGCGCGGCCGGCTGGTCGAAGTGCTGGCCGAGATGCGGCAGATGTCCAAGCAGCATCGCCTGCGCGTCGTGAACGTCTTCCATGCCGGCGACGGCAACCTCCATCCGCTGATCCTGTTCGACGCCAACGATCCCGACGAGCTGCACCGCGCCGAGCAGTTCGGCGCCGACATCCTGCGCCTGTGCGTACGGGTTGGCGGCGTGCTGACGGGCGAACACGGTGTCGGCATCGAAAAGCGGGACCTGATGGGCGAACAGTTCACCGAGATCGACCTCGACCAGCAGATGCGCGTGAAATGTGCCTTCGATCCCGATCATCTGCTCAATCCGGGCAAAATGTTCCCAAAGCTGCGCCGCTGCGCTGAACTGGGAAGGGTGGTCGTGCACCACAACAAGCTGCCGTTTCCGGACATTCCGAGGTTCTGAGGGGCACGACTAAACGACCAGAATAGGGAAGTGAGCTCCGGCCGCTTATGCTGGACGCGGACGACATGGTTACGAAAGGTGACCGTCAGATTCCCGTCAAACTAACGGTCACTTTTGGTAACCATCGAGATTCAACGGCAGGCGAATGGGCGGAACAATAAAACCGCGCGACGGCAAGGAGCTGCGGCAAGCAGTCGAATGGGCGCTGAACGAGGGCGCCACGCTCGACGTGCGCGGCTCGGGCAGCAAGCTCGCTCTCGGCAAGCCTATGATCTGCGACCAGGTGCTCGACCTCTCGGGCCTGTCGGGAGTCGTCGATTACGCCCCGGAAGAGCTGGTGGTGACCTTGCGCGCCGGCACGCCGTTGCGCGAGGTCGAGGCGCTGCTCGCCCAGCGCAACCAGATGCTGGCCTTCGAGCCGCCCGACCTCGGACCGTTGCTCGGCCGCGAGGCGGGCGAGGGGACGTTGGTCGGAACGATCATGGGCAACTTCGCCGGATCCCGGCGGCTCTCCGCCGGCGCGGCGCGCGATCATCTGTTGGGCTTCTCCGGCGTCAATGGACGGGGCGAGTCGTTCAAGTCGGGCGGCCGGGTGATGAAGAACGTCACCGGCTACGATCTCTCCAAGCTGCTCGCCGGCTCCTGGGGCACGCTCGCGGTGCTCGACGAGGTTTCGGTGAAGGTACTGCCGGCCCCCGACCAGACGCGCACGCTGGTGCTGCACGGCCTCGACGATGCCGCGGCGGTGATGGCGATGTGCGCGGCGATGGGCAGTCCGCACGAAGTGTCGGGCGCGGCGCACGCCGCGGGCCGGACGGCGCTGCGGGTCGAAGGCATCGCGCCGTCGGTCGAGGCGCGGCTGAAGGGCCTGCGCGAATTGCTCGTCGACTCGGGCGTACGCACGGAGGAGCTGGGCACACTCGAGAGCCGCGCCTTCTGGCGCGAGGTTCGGGACGCCGTTCCGCTCGGCGCCGCCCCGGACGAGGTCGTTTGGCGCATTTCGTGCGCGCCGACCGACGGCCCCGCCATCGTGGCACGCATCAAGACGGCGCGTCCGGCGGCAAAGGCCTTCTATGACTGGTCCGGCGGTTTGATCTGGCTCGCGTTGCCGGCGAGTGCGGACGCCGATTGGGCGCTGGTGCGCGAGGGCCTGAAGGGACACGCGACGCTGGTTCGTGCGCCGGAGTCGGTGCTCGCTGCCATGCCGGTCTTCCAGCCATTGTCGCCGGCGCTTGCCGCGCTCTCGGTTCGCGTCAAGGAGAGCTTCGACCCCAAGGGCATCTTCAATCCGGGGCGCATGGGCTGATGCAAACCAATTTCACCCTGGCCCAGCTCGCCGATCCAGACACCGCGCGCAGCGAGCACATCCTGCGCAAATGCGTGCATTGCGGCTTCTGTACCGCGACCTGTCCGACCTTCGTGCTGCTGGGCGACGAACGCGACAGCCCGCGGGGGCGAATCTATTTCATCAAGGCGATGCTCGAGGGCGGCCGCGCGGCGACGGCGCAGGAAGTGCGCCATGTCGATCGTTGCCTGTCGTGCCTCTCCTGCATGACGACTTGCCCGTCGGGCGTGCACTACATGCACCTCGTCGATCATGGCCGGCATCACATCGAAACAACCTACCAGCGCACGTTCGCCGATCGCCTGATACGCGATCTGCTCGCGGTCCTGATGCCGCGGCCGGGCTTGTTCCGCTGGGCCATGGTGCTGGGCCAGATCGCGAAGCCGCTCGCCGGCTTGCTGCCGGCCAGCAGTAGCGATCCGGGCGGCGCCACCTTCCTGCGCCGGCTGCGCGCGATGCTCGAGGCCGTGCCGGTGCGGCTGCGCGGTCCGTCGCCGGTCGATCGGCCGCAAACCTTCCGGGCGCAGGGCGAACGTCGCAAGCGCATGGCGTTGATGCCGGGCTGCGGCCAGCAGGTGCTGGCGCCTGAAGTGAATGAGGCGACCGTCCGCCTGCTGACGCGTCATGGCGTGGAGGTCGTGAACGCGGCGGGCTCGGGCTGCTGCGGATCCTCGGTGCTGCATGTCGGCCGCAACGCGCAGGCGCTGGAGCTGGCCAAGGCCAATATCGATGCCTGGCTCGCCGCCGAGGTCGAGGCGGTTGTGATCAATGCGTCGGGCTGCGGCACGACGGTCAAGGACTATGGCGCGATGTTTGCGGACGATCCGGCCTGGAAGGAGAAGGCCGAGAAGGTGTCGAAGCTCGCGCGCGACGTCAGCGAAGTGATGGTGGAGATCGGTCTCGCGAACGTGAGTGGCGTTGATTCCGGCCGGCCGCTCACCGTCGCCTACCATTCGGCCTGTTCCATGCAGCATGGCCAGAAGCTCAACGAGCCGCCGAAAAGGCTCCTGCGCGACGCAGGCTTCGTCGTGAAGGACGTGCCGGAAGGCCATCTCTGCTGTGGCTGGGCCGGGACTTACCAGGTGCTGCAGCCGGTGCTGTCGCAGCGACTTCGGGATCGCAAAGTGGCGAACATCGAAAGCGTGAAGCCGGATATCGTCGCTGCCGGCAATTTCGGGTGCATCGGCAACATCGCCGGCGGCACCGATCTGCCGGTCGTGCATACGGTCGAGCTGCTCGACTGGGCGACCGGCGGACCGAAACCCGCCGCCCTGCCATGAATCTCGGCCGGGCCTGTACGGCGGCGCTGCTCGGCCTCATGCTGCTGGCCGCCGGCGCCATCGCCCAGAGCCCGGGCGTTCAAGGAGGGGAGAGCGGCAGCATGCTCGACACGTTGTTCGCCAAGCTTCAGACCGCGACCGATCCGGTGGCGGTTCAGGAACTCGAGCAGGCGATCTGGCAGCAATGGACCTTGCCGCCCGATGCGGACCAGCGTCGGCTCATGCTGCGCGGCATATCTGAAATGCAGCAGCAGGAACTCTCCAGTGCTGTCGCGACCTTCACTCGTCTGATCGAGCTCGCGCCGCAGCTCTCCGAGGCGTGGAACAAGCGCGCCACGGTCCATTGGCTGATGGGGAACTTCAAGGCGTCGATCGCCGACATCTGCGAGACGGTGAAGCGCGAGCCGCGGCATTTCGGTGCCTATTCGGGCCTGGGCATGATCCGCGCCGAAATGAACGAGCCGGCTCGCGCGGTCGCGGCCTTCGAACTTGCCAGGAAATACAATCCACACATAGTCGGGCTCGATGCCGAGATCGCGCGGCTGAAGGCGCTGGGCGGCAGCGTGCCGGCCGATCCGCTGGGTTGCGAGCAGCAGACTGCCAGCCGATAGTGGCGCCCCAAAGCCGGGGCCGCATCTTCGTTCGGCGCCCCAACCGCGTTTCGGGAGCAGGAAATGACGACGTTGTATGTCGGCGGCCGCGTGTTCGACGGCGAGAAGGTGTTGGATGGCCAGGCGGTCCTAGAGGAAGGCGGCAAAGTCAGCCGGATCGCGCCGGCGGCCGAATTCGTGGGCTTCGCCGGCGAGAAGGTCGACACGGCAGGCGGCACGCTGATCCCGGGCATCATCGACTGCCACGTCCATTCGCTGTCGGGCGCCGAGGGCAATCCGGGCGCGGTGCAAGATCGCATGTCGCATGCCGCGATCGCGGTGCGCGGCATGGAGTTCATGCGCAATACGCTGGAAGGCGGCATCACTGCGGTGCGCGACTGCGGTGGCAAGGAGTACATCGAGTTCGCAATCCGCGACGCCTACAACAGCGGCCGCTTTCTCGGACCGACCATGCGCTGTGCCGGCCGCATGATCTGCATGACCGGCGGTCACGGTAACCGCACCGGGCGGGTCGCCGACGGTGTCGACGAGGTGGTGAAGGCCGTTCGCGAGCAGGTTCATGCCGGGTCCGATCTGATCAAGATCATGGCGACCGGCGGCGTGATGACGCCCGGCGTCAGTCCCGAGGATGCGCACTATTCGGCCGAGGAGATGAAGGCCGGGATCAGCGAGGCACACCGCTTCCACAAGTGCTGCGCCAGCCATGCCCAGGGTGCGCTCGGCATCCTGAACGCCGTGCGTGGCGGCATCGATTCGATCGAGCACGGCATCTTCATGACCGAGGAGTGCATCAAGGAGATGAAGGAGCGCGGCGTGTGGCTGGTGCCGACCCTTGCCGCCGTGAAGAACATCCTGAAGGGCTACGACGACGGCGACCGTTCGATCCCGGATTACGTGATCGAGAAATCGCGTCGCGTGTTCGATCGCCACATCGCCTCGATCAAGATGTACTACAAGGCCGGTGGCAAGATCGCGATGGGCACCGACGCCGGCACGCCGCACAACCGTCACGGCGAGAATGCGCGCGAGCTCGAGTACATGTGCGAGATCGGCATTTCGACGCGCGACTCGCTGTTCATCTCGACAGCGAGCGCCGCCGACCTGATGCGTCTTGCCGACCAGGGCCGGATCAGGGAAGGCAATTCCGCCGACTTCGTTCTGTGCGACGGCGATCCGCTCGCCGACATCAAGTGCGCCGCGCGCAAGGAAAACCACCGTCTGGTGGTGAAGCGCGGCCAGGTGGCCCGGGACAACCGCGCCGCCTTTGTCCCGGCAGCGCGCCGGGTCGCCGCCGAGTAGCCGACCGGCGCGACGGACCGCGGGAGCGCCGGGGGGAGCGATCGTGGAAGACTGGGTTCTGCCGATCCTTCTGCTGGTCGTCTGGGCGGTCGGCACGCCCATCTTGGCGATCGTCGCGCTGGTCCGCGTCTCGAATCTGCGCCAGCAGAACGAGCAGCTGGCGCGTCAGATCTTCGAACTGCGCCAGCGCATTGGCGCCACGCCGGTCATTATTGCGGCCCAGCCAGCGGCCGAACCGGGGGCCTCGTTGCCGCCGGCCTTCGAAACGTCAGCGCCACCCGCTGAGGCACGCCTTGCGGCGCCCGTCGCCGAGAGTGCCGCACCGGTGTCGCCTTCCGCGCCACCCGACCTCCCGCCACCGTTTCAGCCCGAAACCGAAACAGTCGGCCTGGAACAGCGACTCGGCGCCCGGACCTTCATCTGGCTGGGCGCGATTACTCTCGCGCTCGCCGCGATCTTTCTGGTCCGCTACTCGATCGAGGAAGGCTACCTCTCGCCGCCGGTACGCGTGATCCTGGCGGCGCTGTTCGGTTTTGCCTTGGTCGCCGCCGCCGAGAAGATGATCGCCCGCGACGCGCGCGTGGCGCAGGCGATGGCCGCCGCCGGTGTCGCCTCGCTTTACGGCGCCCTCCTGTCGGCCGTCGCGCTCTACGACATGATTTCCAAGGTCGCGGCCGGAGGAGGCGCGGCGGCCCTTACCGCCTTCGCGATCGGCGTTTCCTTGCGGCATGGCATCTTCGTCGCCGGGCTGGCGTTTCTCGGCGGCTTTGCGAGTCCGGCGATCATCGGCAGCGAGACGCCCAATACGCCGGTGCTGTTCGGCTATCTGCTCGCCATTGCCGCGGGCACGCTCGGCGTGATCCGCCTGCGCGGCTGGTGGCCGCTCGGCTGGGGCGTGCTGGCGGGCTCGGGCCTGTGGGTTCTGGTCTGGATGCTGTCCGGTGCCGACGGTCTGGCCTGGACTGCGGCGTTCCTTGTGGCGATCGCCGGCCTGTTCGTCTGGGCGACCTGGCGGCGCATGGCGGAGAGCGAGAATCCGCCCAAGGACGTTGCCGCGCTGGTCTGGTCGGCGCTCGCTGCGACCGGTGCGTTGCTTGCCGCGATCGTGTTGCAGGATGATGGCCGGCAGACCGTCGGCTGGGTCGCGCTCGCAGTGCACGGCGCGGGTCTCTATGCGCTCGGCCGCTGGACGCCGCGATTCCAGTACGTCGCGGCGCTCGCGCCGGTACTGTCGCTTGCGACGCTCGGGCTCTGGTGGCTGTTCACCGGCGGACGCGGCGAGGGCTGGGACAACGACCGCTTCGCTTGGGCGGCCTTGCTGTTCGGCCTGCTCTATGCCGCCGGTGCCTTCGCGTTGCTGTGGAACGCCGGTCGGCCAGGTTTCTGGGCGGTGCTGTCGGTCGGCGCCGCGCTGACGCATTTTCTGCTCTGCTGGTACGTGCTGCGCTTCGTCGAAAGTGGCACGCCGTGGGGACTGATCAGTATCGGCCTCGCTGCGCCGTTCCTGGTCGGCGCAGAGCGACTGGCCCGCTGGCGCGGCCAGATGCCGGGCGCGACCGAAGCGCTGGGTTTCCTGGCCGCCGGTGTGTCCTTCTTCATTGCCGCCGCCATTCCGCTCGAGCTCAGCCGCCACTGGATCACGGTGGCCTATGCGATCGAACTGGCCGCTGTGGCCTATATCGCCGTGCGCCTCGAACTCTGGGCGATGCGACAGATCTGCTGGGGCCTGCTCGCCGTCGTGGTGATCCGCTTCGTGCTCAATCCCTATCTGCTGGACTATCCGACCGCTGCGACGCCGATCTTCAATTGGATACTGTGGAGTTACGGCATCTCGATCGCCGCCCTCGTCGTCGGCCGCAGCTACCTGCGTTCGACGCCGGAGGAGAGGCTGGTGCAGGCGATCGAGGCCGGCATCGCACTACTGGCGTTCACGCTTTTGACGCTGGAGGTGCACAGCCTGTTTCCGCCGTCGAAGGACATGCCGAACCCGGGCTTCATGGAACGGGCACTGCTGGGTTCGGTTTGGGGCGCCTTTGCCGTCGCCTGCCTGTGGCTCGCCAGGCTGCGCCTCGATCCGGTGCTGCTCTGGACCTGGCGGCTGAGCGGCGGTCTTGCAGCGGCCATGGTGATCGGCCTGCAAGTATTCCTGCTCAATCCGATCGCCCAGGCGGCCGATGTCGGTGCGCTGCCAATCCTGAACGGCCTGCTGATCGCCTATGCCGCGCCGGCTGCGTTTGCCGGCCTGGCGCGGCGATGGGTCGACGTCGAGAACAGTGAAATGGCGCGCCTGCTGACCGGGCTGACGGCGTCGGTGCTGGCCTTCGTCTATGTCTCGTTCGAGGTGCGCCACTTCTACGATCCGTATTTCGAGAACGGCATAAGCGTCGTCGGCGACGTCGAACTCTACACTTATTCCTTCGTCTGGTTGCTGTTCGGGGTCGCCCTGCTCGCCATCGGTTTCTGGCGCGAGGCCCCCGCACTGCGCCATGCCGGCATGGCATTGGTCTGCGTCGTGGTCGCCAAGGTCTTTCTGATCGACATGTCAGGCCTGCAAGGCTTGCTCAGGGTCATGTCCTTTCTCGGACTTGGTGCGGCCCTGCTCGGCTTGGGCTATGCCTATCGCCGCTTCGGATTCGACCAGAGACAACCCCAAAGACGATCGACATAAAGCGTATGAGCGGCGAGCGTTTTCCCGAGTTTGGTCTTTCCCTCGACCAGTTGCGTGCCCTGCAGCTCGAGCGGCTGCGCGAGACCTTGCGTCACGCCTATGCCAACCAGGCGCCGTACCGGGCCAAGTGCGCCGCTGCGGGCGTGTCACCGGATGACCTGAAGTCGCTGGACGATCTCCGGCGGTTTCCTTTCACCGCCAAGAGCGATCTGCGCGACGCCTATCCCTACGGGATGTTCGCGATTCCGCGCGAGAAATGCGTTCGGGTGCATGCCTCGAGCGGTACGACGGGCCGGCCGACGGTGGTCGGATATTCGGCGAAGGACATCGCGACCTGGGGCGATTTGATGGCGCGCTCGCTGTACGCCGGCGGCGCACGGCCGGGTGACATCATTCACAACGCCTACGGCTACGGTCTGTTCACCGGCGGGCTGGGCGCGCATTACGGCGCCGAGGCGCTGGGTTGCACCGTGGTTCCGATGTCCGGCGGCTTCAGCGAACGTCAGGTCCAGCTCATCCGCGAGTTTGGCGCGCGGGTCGTGCTGATGACGCCGTCCTACATGCTGGCGCTTGCCGATGAATTCGAGAAGCAGGGTGTCGACCCGCGCGCGACATCGATGAGGATCGGAATCTTCGGCGCCGAGCCGTGGACCGAGGCGATGCGGGCGGAGATCGAGCGCCGGCTGGGTATCGATGCCGTCGACATCTATGGCCTGAGCGAAGTGATGGGGCCGGGCGTGGCCTGTGAGTTCGTCGAGACCAAGGACGGGCCGACGATCTGGGAGGATCATTTCTATCCGGAGATCGTCGATCCTGAGACCGGGGCGCCGGTCGCCGACGGCGAGCCGGGCGAACTGGTCTTCACCTCGCTCACCAAGGAAGCGATGCCGGTCGTGCGCTACCGCACGCGCGACCTGACGAGGCTGATGGCCGGCTCGCGCACCGTCATGCGCCGCATGGCCAAGATCACCGGCCGCAGCGACGACATGCTGATCGTGCGCGGTGTGAATCTTTTTCCCAGCCAGGTCGAGGAACAGATCCTGCGAGACCCCGCGCTCAGCGGTCACTACGTGATCGAACTGAGCCGCGCCGGCGCGCTGGACGATCTGCTGGTGCGGGTCGAGGCGCGCGAGCTCCTGCCGGCCGACGCAGTGTCGCGCTCCGGCGAGGCGCTGGCGCGGCGGCTGAAGGGGATGTGCGGGTTGTCGGCCGAGATCGAGATCGCCGCGCCCGGCGGAGTCGAACGCTCGATGGGCAAGGCGCGCCGGGTGATCGACAAGCGCCCGAAAGCCTGACCTTTACGACGAGGTTCTCGGGACCTCAGCCCCAGGGCGCACCCTGAGCCAGCCTTATTCTTGCCTTGATCAGCCCGAGTTCGTCGCTGGCCTGGCTGGTCTGCTGCGGCAGTCCCGATATCGTGGCATCGGCGCGCGCCTGGGCCTTGGCGTGATGATTGTTGGCGGCCCACACGGCGCCGAACACCAGGATCGTCGCGGCGATCACCAGATAATCGACCCAACTGAGCATCGACCGCTTGGGACGGTAGGGGATGGCCTTGGGTTTGTTGTTCTCTCTCTGCACGATCGCCTCTCGAACTGCTCTTGAAGCAGGCTACGGGCGCAGCAGAACGCCTATCCCCGAACTTTTTCGCGGTCAGACATAGGCAATTCGAAGAATATTCGTCGCACCCGGCGTGCCAAAAGGCACACCCGCGGTGATCACCAGCCGCTCGCCCGGCTTGGCAAGTTCCTCCTTGCGGGCGACCCGCACGGCGCGCTGGACCATGTCGGCGAAGTTGTGCGCGTCCTCGCCGTGCACGGCATGGACGCCCCAGGTGAGCGACATGCGCCGGGCCGTGTTGAGGTTGGGCGTGAGGCAGAGAATGCGCACGTCCGGCCGCTCGCGGGCGGCTCGGAGCGTGGTCGAACCGGTGCTGGTGTATGTGACGATGGCTGCCGCCGATAGCGTATGTGCGCACTGGCGGGCGGCGGCGCTGATGGCATCGGCCGTGTTGGCCTCCGGGTCGTGGCGGCCGGCATTCATCAGGCGGCGGTAGAGCGGATCGGCTTCGACGCTCTTCAGGATGCGATCCATGATGGTGACTGCCTCGACCGGGTAGTCGCCCGATGCAGATTCCGCCGACAGCATCACGGCGTCGGCGCCGTCATAGACCGCGGTCGCGACGTCGGAAGCTTCAGCCCGGGTCGGCGCCGGGGAGTGGACCATCGACTCCAGCATCTGCGTCGCCACGATCGCGGGCTTTCCGGCGATCCTGCAGGCGGCAAGAATGCGCTTCTGCAGCGGCGGCACCGCTTCCGGGGGCATCTCCACGCCGAGATCGCCGCGGGCCACCATGATGCCGTCGCTCTGTTCGATAATTTCGTCGAGATGTTCGATCGCCGCCGGCTTCTCGAGCTTGGCCATCACGGCGGCGCGGCCGGCGACCAGCTTCTTGAGCTCGGCGATGTCGTGCGCGCGCTGTACGAAGGAGAGCGCCACCCAGTCGACGCCGAGGGACAAACCGTAGGCGAGGTCCTTGTGGTCCTTCTCTGTCATTGGCGACAGCGGCAACACCAGATTTGGCAGGTTGACGCCCTTGCGATCGCTGATAGGGCCCGCGACCTCGACCACGGCGTCGATCGTTACCTCGGTATGGGCTTCGATGCGCAGCCGCACCTTGCCGTCGTCGATCAGCAGGATTCCGCCGGGCTGGGCGGCCTTGAAGATTTCCGGATGCGGCAGCGGGACGCGCTTCGTCGTGCCGGGCGTCTTGTCCATGTCGAAGCGCAGCTTCTGGCCTTTTTTGAGATCTATGGGCCCCTTGGCCATGGCGCCAAGCCGGAGTTTGGGCCCCTGCAGATCCATCAGGATCGCGATCGGGTGCTTATATTCCTTCTCCAGAGCCCGCAGCAGGTCGACGCGCTGCTTGTGATCGTCCTGCGTGCCGTGGCTGAAATTGAGGCGGAACACATCGGCGCCTGCCTCGAACAGCGCGCGCAATTGCTCCCGACTGGAGGAGGCGGGGCCCAGGGTGGCCACGATCTTGGCAAAGCGTGCGCGCCGCATGAATTGCAGTGTAGCGCGATCAGCGCTTGGGGGGAGATGATACTTTGAAGTCTCCGGCCTGCTCGTACACCTTCACCACGGCAGCATCATCCAGCTTGCCCCAGCCCGCACCCGCCGCGGCGAGGAAGAGCTGGTGCGCGGCGGCGGCCAGCGGCAGCGGCAGACGATGCTCGTGGCCGGTGTTCAGCACCAGGCCAAGGTCCTTCACGAAAATTTCGACCGCCGACAGGGGCGAGTAGTCGTCGTCGAGCATGTGCGGCACGCGGTTGCCGAACATCCAACTGTTGCCTGCGCTGGCGGAGATGACGTCGTAGACCGCGCGAGTGTCGGCGCCGGCCTTGGCCGCCAGGGCCATTGCTTCTGCAGCGGCCGCGATGTGTACGCCCGCAAGCAGCTGGTTCACGGTCTTGACCAGCGATCCGATTCCTGGCGCATCGCCCAGCCTAAAAACCTTGGCCGAGGTGGCGGCGAGGATCGACTCGGCGCCGGCATAGGCTGCCGTGTTGCCCGAGGTCATGTAGGTGAGCTCGCCCGCTTCGGCTCGGGCACGGCCGCCCGACATCGGTGCGTCGAGCAGTACATGGCCGCTTGCCGTCAGACGCTCGCCGAGTGCCTTGGCAAAGGCGGGAGGCACGGTGGCGCACTGCATAACGAGCCCGCCCCTGCGCAGGGCGCCGACCGCGCCGTTGTCGCCGTACAGCACGGCCTCGACCTGCTGGGCATTGACCACGGCCACGATGACGGCGTCCGCGAGCTTGGCCGCTGCGGACGGCGTCTCCTCGGTCGTGCCACCGGCCTTGGCGAAGGCATCGCGCGCGGCCGCGCTGGGATCGACGCCGATCACCTTGTGGCCGTGCTTCAGGAGGTTCTTGGCCATGCCGAGTCCCATCGAGCCCAGGCCAATGAAGGCGACGACCGGTGTATTCTTCTCGTTCATGTTCAGGCCTTGATGCCGTACTTGGCGGCCCAGCCCAATCCGGCGGCCGTCGTGGTCTTGGGCTTGTATTCGAGGCCGACATAGCCGGCGAAGCCGAGGCGATCGAGAACGTCGAGCAGGTGCATGTGGTTGGCCTCGCCGACATCCGGCTCGTTGCGCTCGGGGTTGCCCGCGATCTGCACGTGCGCGGTGATCGGGAACAGCTTCTCGGTACGGCGCACCAGATCTCCCTCGGTCACCTGCATGTGGTAGAGGTCGAGCTGCAGCTTGAGATGCGGTGCGCCGACTTCGTCGATGATCGCCTTCACCTGATCGGTGGTGTTGGTGAAGTAGCCCGGAATGTCGCGCCGGTTGATCGGTTCCATCACCAGGGTCAGTCCGCTCTTGGCCGTGCGGTCACAGGCGCGCTTCAAATTGCCGATGAACGTGCGGTGCATCGCCGCCGCGTCTCCACCGGTGGGAATGAGGCCCGACATGATGTGCAGCGTCCGGCACTCGAGGTGCTTGGCGTAGTCCAGCGCCTTGTCGAGGGCGGTCGAGAACTCCGCCTCGCGGCCTGGCAGGGCAGCGATGCCGCGCTCGCCCTTGGCCCAGTCGCCGGGCGGCAGGTTGAACAGCGCCTGCGTGAGCTTGTGCTTCTTGAGCTCCGCCGCGATCTCGGGCGCCGGAGCCTCGTAGGGGAACAGGATCTCCACGGCCTTGAAGCCATGGCCGGCGGCAGCGCCGAAGCGCTGCATGAGAGGGATGTCCTGATAGAGCCAGGACAGGTTGGCGGCGAGTTTGGGCATCAGCTTGGGAACGCTTCCTCGACCTCGCGCACCTGCGCGTCGGTGAGCATGCGCACCTTGAATCCCTGCAGCAGCAGATGGAGCTTGGCGGTCTCCTCCAGCTCCTCGATCGACGCCGACGCAGCCGACAGTGACGTGCCGGCGACGACGGGGCCGTGATTGGCCAGCAACACCGCGCGGTGGCCCTTGGCGTAGTCGCGGATCGCGTCGGCGAGTTTGGGGTCGCCCGGCTTGAAGTAAGGCACCAGCGGCAGCTTGCCCACGCGCATCACGAAGTACGGCGTGATCGGCGGCAGCGTCGTTTCCTTGTTGTGATGGCACGACGGGTCGAGACAGGAGATCGCCACGGCATGCGTGCAATGAAGATGCACGATGGCGCCGTCCTTGGGCCGCACGTCGTAGACCGAGCGGTGCAGCAGCGCTTCCTTGGTCGGCGGATCGCCGCCGACATGCTTGCCGCTGGCGTCGAGCTTCGAGAGCTTGCCGGGATCGAGCTCTCCCAGCGACGAATTGGTCGGCGTCATCAGCCAGCCATCGGCGACCTTGACGCTGATGTTGCCCGAGGTGCCGGGACAGAGGCCGCGCGCGGCGAGCTTGGCGCCCAGGGTGACGACGGCATCGCGTGCCTTGTCTTCGGCGGTGCTCATAGCTGTTCGAACGCCTTGGTGAAGAAGTTGGGAGCGCCGAAATTCCCGGACTTCAGTGCCAGCAGCATTGGCTTGCCGCCGACCGACGCCGTCCACGGTACGCCGGGATCGATCTCGCGGCCGATGCGCAACGCCGTGACGTCGAGCGCACCGACCACGGCGCCGGAGGTTTCGCCGCCGGCGACGACCAGCCGATTGACGCCGGCGCCGACCAGGCCGCGGGCGAGGGCGGCCATCGTCTTTTCGATGGCGAGGCTCGATTTCTCGATACCATGTTTGGCCTGCAGCGCCTTCACTGCCTCGGGCTTGTCGCTTGCCGACAGAAGGATCGGTGCATTACCGAGCTTGTCCTTGGCCCAGGCGATGGCCTTGCCGGCGACATCCTCGCCGCGGCAGATGGCGTCGGTGTCGAGGGCGAGATGGGCACCCTTGAACGCAGCGATCTGGCCGAGCGTCGCGGCCGAGCAGGAGCCCGAGAGCACTGCCGACGGTCCTTGGACCTTGGGGAGCCTGTCGGCGCCCGATCGATGCGCCATCAATCCGCGACGGCGATACGCAGCGGGCAGCCCCAGTGCGACGCCGGAGCCGCCCGTCACCAGAGCATCGTCGCCGACCGCCTCGCCGATGATGCCGAGATCCGTATCGGCCACGGCGTCGACGACGACGTGGCGCACGCCGTCGAGCGCCAGCTTGTCGAGCGCGGCGCGCAAGGTGGTGGATCCCGACTGCACTTGCTTCAGCGGCACCAGCCCGACTTTGTGCCTGGTCTGGCGCGCCAGTACGCGCATCAGGCTCGAGTCCATCATCGGATTGAGCGGATGGTGCCGCATGTGCGAGTCCGACAACAGGATGTCGCCGACGAACAGATGGCCGAAGAAGATGGTGCGGCCGTTCTCAGGGAAAGCGGGGCAGTAGATCGCCCGCTGCGTGCCTAGTGCGTCGATCAACGCATCACCGACGGGACCGATATTGCCGGCATCGGTCGAGTCGAAAGTCGAGCAATACTTGAAGAAGAAGCGGACGCAGCCCGCGTCCTGCAGTGATTTCAATGCGGCGAGCGACTGATTGATCGCGTCCTTGGCGGCGATCGAGCGGCTCTTCAGCGCCACGACCACGGCATCGACGTCATCAGGGATCGTGCCTTGGGGCGGTACGCCGATGGTCTGGATGGTGCGCATGCCACCCTTGACCAGCATGCCCGCGATGTCGGTAGCGCCGGTGAAATCGTCGGCGATGACGCCCAGAATTGCCATAGCGGGACGTTAGGCGATCAGTGTTGCGTTCATCCAGAACTTTCGGCGCCTGTTGCGCCGGCGTTCGGCGTCTTCCCCATCATAGTGGTGAACAGGCGGGGCGGGGTCGAAGGAATCGCGAATATCGAGGGAATTGACGTTGACGATACCAATGGTACGGCCTTCGTCCTCCATCGTCGCGCCGACATAGGTGCCGCACTTGGGGCAAATCAGATAGTCGGTGATGCCGAGCCCGAACCGGTAGCGGCTGGCGGTGCCGCGAAATTCCACCGAGCCTGCCGGATCACCCATGGTGCGGGCGCCATGCCGACGGCAGAAAGTGCAGCCGCATCGTCCAACCCGCATTTTCTCGGGCTTCTTGTCGGAGACAAGAGCGATCTTGATGCCACCGCAGTGGCATGAACCTGGGTAGACGGTCATGGCACCACCAAGGTGGCTCGAAAGTCGTTGACGTTGGTCCGCGTCGGGCCGGTGACGAGGGAGTCGCCCAGCAAGCCAAAGAAGCCGTGGCCGTCATTGTCGTCGAGCATAGCTTGTGGATCGCGTCCCTTGGCCCTGGCGCGGGCCAGCGTGTCGGGTGTGAAGATCGCGCCGGCAATGTCTTCTGCGCCATCGACGCCGTCGGTGTCCGCTGCTAGGCCCCAGATCCTTGGCGAGCCGCCGGCGGCAATGGCCTCAGACATCAGATATTCGACATTGCGGCCGCCGCGGCCCTTGCCGCGCACCGTCACCGTCGTCTCCCCGCCGGACAGAATGACGATTGGTTTGTCTGGCTTGAGGGCGAGCGCCTGTCGCGCATGTTGGGCGCCGATTTCACGCGCCTCGCCTTCGAGATTGTCTCCCAACATCACGACCTCGCAACCGCGCTGGCGCGCGAGCATGGCGGCGGCTTCCAGCGAGCGCTTCGGCGTCGCAACCAGAACGTTGTCGACACGGGCGAGGCGTGGGTCGCCGGGCTTCGGCGTTTCCTCGATCCGACCGGCGGCGCCCTGTTCGAGATGCGCTTTCACGGCGGCGGGAACTGTCATTCGATACTTGACGATCACCGCAAGGGCATCGGCAAACGTCGTGCGGTCGGCAACGGTTGGACCGGAGCCGATCACACCCGGATCGTCGTTGGGTACGTCCGAGATCATCCAGGCGAGGACATGGGCGGGCTGGGCTGCCACGGCGAGGCGTCCGCCCTTGATCGCCGACAGATGCTTTCGCACCGTGTTCATATCTCCGATATGGGCGCCGGACCTCAGCAATTCTCGATTGACCTCTTGCAGGTCGGAGAGTGTCAGGCCGGGCGCCGGCAGGGTGATCAGGGCTGATGCACCACCCGAGATCAGGCAGAGTACGAGATCGTCGGGCGACATGCCCTTCACCTTCCCGAGCAGGCGGCCTGCTGCGGCGCTGCCCTTGGCGTCGGGGACGGGATGCGCAGCCTCGACGATCTCGATGCGTTTGCAGGGCTCACTGTACCCATAGCGCGTCACGATCATGCCCTCGAGGGGGTGCGGCCAGCGATCTTCAAGCGCCTTGGCCATGGCGGCGCTCGCCTTTCCGGCGCCGACGACCACGGTCCGGCCCTTCGGCGGTTTCAGCGCATCGATGTAGGGGGCGAGACAGGTTGCCGGACGGGCGACGGCGAGTGCTGCATCGAACAAGTCGCGCAAGAGGGCGCGGGCGTCAGCATCTTTCATTTGCGCAATCTTCGCACTATAGGGGCCCGATGCAACCTTTCCCCTCAGGATCGCTGCTTGGGCCGACGGATCCGCCGCCTTTCACCGTGCACAACGAAGGCGGCAAGGCGCCTCTGCTGCTGCTCTGCGATCATGCCAGCAAGACGGTACCGACGTCGCTTGGAACGCTGGGCATCTCCGAGGCCGAGCTGTCGCGTCACATTGGCTGGGACATCGGCGGCCTCGACTCCGCGATCGAACTTGCCAACCGGCTGGACGCACCGCTGGTGGCGTCCGGCTACTCGCGCCTCGTCATCGACTGCAACCGATGGCCGGGCGGCGAGGGGTCGATCCCGGAAGTCAGCGACGGTACGCCCGTACCGGCCAATGTCGGGCTGACGAAGGAGCAGGCTGCGGCGCGCGCCGACGCCTGTTTCTGGCCCTATCACCGCGAGGTCGACCGGCATCTCGATCGCATGACCGCAGGTGGCCGCAAAGTTTGCATGCTGGTGGTCCATTCCTTTACGCCTCAAATGAACGGTTTCAGGCGGCCATGGCATGTCGGCGTGCTGTGGAACGAGGATGCGCGATTGCCCGAGCCGTTGCTGGCGGAACTGCGCAAGGACGCGGCGCTCGTGGTCGGGGACAACGAGCCCTACTCGGCGCGGGCCTCGTACGAATACACGCTCAATTCGCATGCGCGTCCGCGGGCGCTGCCACATTGCTCGCTGGAAGTGCGCCAGGACCTGATGGATACGCTCGCCAAGGCACGGGAGTGGGGCCGGCGGCTGGCCGCGCCGGTCGGCGCCGCCGTTGCGAGGGCGTTGAGCTGAGCCTATATCCGAAGTCAGCCGAGGAGACCGTCATGGACGATAAGACCAAGACCGAACTTGAAGCCGCCGCCTTCCGCCGTCTGGTCGCGCACCTCCAGGAGCGCACGGATGTGCAGAACATCGACCTGATGAATCTGGCGGGCTTCTGCCGCAACTGCCTGTCTCGCTGGTACCGCGAGGAAGCGGGCAAGAAGGGCATCGAGGTTGCCGATCCCAAGGCCCGGGAGATCGTCTACGGCATGCCGTACGACGAGTGGAAGACGAAGTATCAGAAGGAAGCTTCGGCGGACCAGAAGAAAGCCTTCGACAAGGCCGGGCACAAGCACTGAAGCCGGCTGTAACAGGCACCCGGGAAGACACTCCCCGTTATCCCCGTCATTCAGGGCGTGGTCGGCGTTGAGCCGACAGCCCTGGCACTCCTATGGTCCGGCCGTAGTTCACGGAGAGCAGGACAATGCCGGACGGAAGCGCTGTTTCGAAGAAGACCAAGGCCGGACCGATCTCGGCCGATCGCCTGAAGAGCTTCGTCGAGCGCATCGAGAAGCTCGAGGAAGAGCGTCATGCGCTCGGTAGCGACATCCGCGACGTCTATAGCGAAGCCAAGGGCGTGGGCTATGACGTGAAGACGATGCGGAAGGTCGTTTCGCTGCGGAAAATGGATGCTGCCGATCGCGCCGAGCAGGAGACCTTGCTCGATGTCTACAAGCACGCGCTGGGCATGACCTGAACTTGGCGTTAGGTTTTCTCCAACGGGAGGAAATCAATGTTCAGGTTAGCAGCGGCGTCGCTCACGCTATTTGTCGCGAGCGTCGCAGGAGCGTTGGCCCAAACCTATCCATCGCAGCCGGTTCACGTCGTTGTGCCGTTCCCGCCGGGTGGCGGCACCGATGCTCTTGCGCGCGCCATCCAGGAGCCGATGCAGAAGGCTCTGGGCGGCACCATCGTCGTCGACAACAAGGGCGGCGGAGGGGGCAGCATTGCCCACGAATATGTCGCCAAGCAGCCAGCCGACGGCCATTGGCTGGTGGTCGGCGCCAACAACCTGCCGCTCTATCCGCACATCGTCGCCAAGCTCGGCTTCGACGCCAAGACCGCATTCGCGCCGGTCGGCTTCATTGCCAAGCAGGAATCGGTCCTGGTCGGTAGCGTCGACGCACCGTGGGCGGATCTCAAGGCGCTGGTGGCGGCGGCCAAGGCGGCGCCCGGGACCGTCCAGTACGGTACTGCAGGGCTCACGACGCCGATGCACCTGTCGACCGAGCAGTTCGCCATGCTCAACGGGCTCAAGCTGACGCACGTGCCCTTTCGTGGCACCGGTCCGCTGGTCACCGACTTGCTGGGTGGCCACATCAAGCTCGGCATGTCGAGCATTACGAGCGTGGCGCAGCAGATCCAGTCGGGAAAGCTCAAGCCCTATGCCATGGCGTCGCTCGAGCGCTCGTCTATGGCGCCCGACATCCCGACCTTCAAGGAACTGGGCTTCGGCGACGTCGACGGCATGATCGTTTACACGCTGTTGGCGCCGGCTGGTACATGCCGCGGCCAGTGATCGCAAGGCTCAATGCCGCTCTAAATGCTGCTGTTGCTACTCCCGACGGCAAGGAAGACCTCAAGAAGCGCGGCTTCGTCGCCATGGGGGGTACTCCGCAGCAATTGGCGGACTGGCTGAAGGTGCAGGAGCCGATCTGGGTGCCGGTGTTGAACGCTGCCGGCATCAAGCCGGAGTAGTCGCCCGCTAGAACCAGATATTCATCGGCAGGCCGCGGCTGTCGCGCAGCCTGGCCGGGCCGAGCCGAGTTGCCGCGCCGGCTGCTATCAACGTGGCCGTTCGGCACACCGCGACGGCATCGAGAATGTCGTCGCGCGCCGCCCCGTGGAGTCGCCCGATCTTTGGCCTGAAGCCGTGCTTGCGCAGCAGCTTCAAGCGCTCGTCGAATCCGTCGGGTTGCCGCTTTTTGCTCAGGACCGGCTTGCCGCCATTCATGCGTGCGAAAGCAAGCTCGGGGTGGGCCTCGTAGACGACCTTCCGCAACGCCCTGCGAGCACCGAGCAACTCGTCGACCTCGCGCATCTTGGCGAAGAGGTTGAAGGTCTGTTGATTGATTCCGACGCCCAACGACTTGCTGAGCGCGTTTGCTTCGGCATGCGTACTGCAGGCCAGCGCGGGCCGGCAAGGCGTGGGAAATACCGAGCTTGCCTTGCCGGGCAAATGGCGGCGCGCCTCGACCTCGCAGGCGCGTGGCGGGCGAGGGGTGTCGACGAAGCCGATCGGCATGTCGACCGCCAAAACGGAAAGACCCTCGCACGCTTCTGCGAGGGTCTTCACAACATTGATGTCCAGTGAACCGTCGGCGTTGCGCCGGCAGACCGCCCAGCCGGCGCGGCAGCCATCGGCGCCGCCGACGACCAACGGCTTAGAGATCGGCGAGCGCCTTGTTCAAGGTCGCACTCGGCCGCATCGCCGCCGATGTCTTGGCCTGATCGGGCGAATAGTAACCGCCGGTATCGACCGGCTTGCCCTGTGCGGCGATCAACTCGGCATCGATCTTGGCCTCGTTGGCCTCCAGCGCCTTTGCCAGCGGCTTGAAGCGGGCCGACAGGGCAGTGCTGTTATCGCGGCGAGCCAACGCCTGTGCCCAATACAGGGCCAGGTAGAAATGGCTGCCGCGATTGTCCAGTTCGCCGACCTTGCGGGCGGGCGAGCGGTTGTTCTCGAGGATCTTGCCATTGGCCTCGTCGAGCGTCTCGGCCAGAACCTTCACGTCCTCGTTGCCGGTCTGCTGCGCCAGGTGTTCCAGCGACGCACCCAAAGCCAGGAACTCGCCCAGCGAATCCCAGCGCAGGTAGCCCTCATGCTGGAACTGCTCGACGTGCTTCGGAGCAGAGCCACCGGCGCCGGTCTCGAACAGGCCGCCGCCCTGCAGCAGCGGAACGATCGACAGCATCTTGGCCGACGTGCCCAACTCCATGATCGGGAAGAGATCGGTCAGGTAGTCGCGGAGCACGTTGCCCGTGACCGAGATCGTGTCGAGGCCCTTGCGGATGCGCTCGAGCGAGAACTTCGTCGCCTCGACCGGTGCCAGGATGCGGATGTCGAGACCCTTGGTGTCCTCGCTCTTGAGGTATGTCTCGACCTTGGCGATGAGCTGCGCATCGTGCGCGCGCTTGGCATCGAGCCAGAACACTGCAGGGGTGTTGGTGAGGCGCGCGCGGCGCACACCGAGCTTGACCCAGTCGCGGATCGGCTCGTCCTTGACCTGGCACATGCGGAAGACGTCGCCCTGCTCGACCTTCTGCTGCATCAGGACCGTGCCGTCGTCTGCGACCACGCGCACCGTTCCGGCAGTGGCCATCTCGAAGGTCTTGTCGTGCGAGCCGTACTCCTCGGCTTGCTGTGCCATCAGGCCGACGTTCGGCACGGAGCCCATCGTCTTCGGGTCGAAGGCGCCATTGGCCTTGCAGTCGTCGATGACCGCCTGGAACAGGGTCGAGTAGCAGCGGTCAGGGATCGCGGCGATCACGTCGTGCAGCTTGCCGTCCGGTCCCCACATCTTGCCCGACTCGCGGATCATCGCCGGCATCGAGGCGTCGATGATCACGTCGCTCGGCACGTGGAGATTAGTGATGCCCTTGTCGGAATTCACCATGGCGAGGGCCGGCCGCTTGGCGTACTCGGCCTGGATATCGGCCTTGATCGCCGCCTTCTCGGCCTCCGGAAGCGTCTCGATGCGGGCCATCATGTCGCCCACGCCGGTGTCGGGATCGACGCCGAGCTTCGCGAGCGTGGCGCCGTGCTTCTCGAACACGTCGGCGAAGAACACAGACACGCAATGGCCGAACAGGATGGGATCGGAGATCTTCATCATGGTCGTCTTGAGATGCAGAGAGAACAGGATGCTGTCTCTCTTCGCCATGTCGATTGCGGAGGCGTAGAAGGCACGGAGCGCGTTCTTGTTCATCACCGAGCAGTCGATAATCTCGCCTGCCTTGAGCGCCGTCTTCGCCTTCAACACTGTGGTGTCGCCGTTGCCGCCGACCAGCTCGATCCGGCAGTTGGTCGCCGCCGCGACGGTCGTCGCGACTTCCGAGCCGTAGAAATCGCCGCCCGACATGGTCGCCACGCGTGTCTTCGAATCCTTGCTCCAGGCGCCCATCTTGTGCGGATGCTTGCGGGCATAGGCCTTCACGGCGCCGGCGGCGCGGCGGTCGGAATTGCCCTCGCGCAGCACCGGATTGACAGCGCTGCCGAGCACCTTGCCGTAGCGGGCGCGGATTTCCTTGTCGGCCGGCGTCGCGTCGCTGTCCGGGTAGTTCGGGACGTCGTAGCCCTTGCTCTGCAATTCCTTGATCGCGGCCTTGAGCTGCGGGATCGACGCGGAGATGTTGGGCAGCTTGATGATGTTGGCCTCGGGGCGCATTGCGAGCTTGCCGAGTGCGGCTAGTTCGTCCGGAATCTTTTGGGCGGGCGTCAGCTTTTCGGGGAAGTTGGCGATGATGCGGCCGGTCAGCGAAATGTCGGCCAGCTTCATCTTCACGCCGGCCGTGCCCACGAACGCCTGCACGATCGGCAGCAGAGAAAACGTCGCCAGCCCGGGCGCTTCATCGACCTTCGTCCAGACGATCTCGAGATCTGACATTCTTGCGCCTCCGTGCGCCACTTTCGCCTCGGCTGAGTGGATCTAATGCTGATTCTGGGCTGTCTTGTTGCACCGCGGCGAGGGAAAGGCAATCTCCGCTCCTGCGACGTCATCGAGGCATTCGGCTGGTTCTTTTCCGAGCGTCCGGCTTGGAAATTCTGGCGATGAGAACGAGACTTTTTGAGCAGCGATGTCGCCCTGTCGCGGCATGCGCCGAGTCACTTGGGAATTCACAGGTTCGCTGCCGGGGGGCGACGCCCGGTCTTCGTCGAGTCAGAGCCGATCCAGTTCCTTCTCGAGGGTCTGGGCGCGAGGCATGCGGGCCAAAGTCGGCAACAGGTCGCCGAGGTCCTCGATGAAGGCAACGACGTCAAGATGCGTGCGGTCTGCGAAACCGCCTTCCACGACCGATCGCAACAATCCGGCCAGCGGTTGCCAATATCCGCCCTGGTCGATGATGACGATCGGCTTGCTGTGCAGGCCGAGCGTCCGCCAGGACAGCACCTCGAAGAACTCCTCGAGCGTGCCAAGCCCGCCGGGCAGCACGACGATGGCTTCCGAACGCTCGAACATCTGCAGCTTGCGCTCGTGCATGGTCTCGACCACCACCGTCTCGGTGAGAGCCGGGTGACCGGCTTCCCGTCGGAGCAGAAAGCGGGGAATGATGCCAGCGACCTTCCCGCCGGCCTTGAGAGCGGCATTGGCAAGCAGGCCCATGAGGCCGACGCCACCGCCGCCATAAACGAGCGTAATGCCCTCGCGCGCCAGCAGTTCGCCGAGATTCACGGCAAGGTCGCGGCTGGCGGGATCGGCACCAAAGCGGGCGCCACAGAATACACAGATGGATGAGGGGTTGGACACGGTCACGCTGTTCGTTCACTCAGGGCCGATCCAGCGTATTTCAGGACCGGTGGGGCATGGTATCATTTGAGGGTGGAAGGGCGCGACGCCAATAACGGTCGGTCGTCGCAGCGTCAGGAGCCGGATGTCACGTACTGTTCTTGCGCTTGTGACGGCGGGAGCCGCGGTCATTGCCGCGGCCGTTGGCGTGGCATGGTACGTGAAGGTGAACGACCGCGCGGCCATGGAGTCTGCCGCAAAGCCCGCGGTGCAGGCGCCGGCCACACCTCCCGCTACGCCCCCTGAGCAGAAGTCGCGGCCCCAGACCGACACCCAGTCCCAGCCGACTGCGCCCGGATCGGAGAAGATGCCGCCGCCCGCCGTTATGACGCCGAGTTTCGATGTAGCGCGAATCGGCCAGGACGGCCGCGCCGTGATTGCCGGCCGTGCGGCTCCCGGGGCCAAGATCGTGCTGCTCGACGGCGGCAAGGAAATCGCCCGTGGCGTAGCCGACGCGCGCGGCGAGTGGGTGCTTCTGGCACAGGATCCGCCGCTAAGTCCCGGCCAGCACGAACTGCGCGTCGTGCAACACATCGATGGCCGCGCGCCCGTGACATCGGAGCAGATCGTCGTGGCCGTTGTGCCCGAGCCGCAAGACAAGCAAACGGACACCCTGGTGATGGTTGCACCGCCAGCGGGTGCGAGCACGCTGCTGCAGTCGCCGTCGCCCGCCGGCACGCCGAAATCCAACGACCTGCAATTGGCGACGCTCGATTACGACGACAAGGGCCATGTGACCATCACCGGCCAGTCATCCGCGGGCGCCACGGTCCGCGCTTATCTCGACGAGAAACTCGCCGCCGAGGGAGCGGCCGGCAATGACGGCCGTTGGCGCCTGACGCCACCCGATCCGATAGTGCCGGGCAAGCACACCCTGCGGCTCGATCGACTCGGCAAGGACGGCAAGCCGACGTCGAGGCTGGAGCTCGCCTTCGAGCGCGTTCTCACGCCGGCCGCGCCGGGGGATCCGGCCAGGCGCCTAATGGTGGTGCGCGGCGACAACCTCTGGAACATCGCCCGCGCCCACTACGGCGAGGGTTGGCGCTACACCGTCATCTTCGATGCAAACAAAGGCCAGATTCGCGACCCTGATCTGATATACCCCGGCCAGGTTTTCAGTCTTCCCAAGGTCAACTAGGTCAGATGCTGGCTAATTTCTTCATTCCCATTCTCGACGATGGCTGGCGCTTCATCGGCGCCTTTGCTGCCGTGACCTTCCTGGCCGCCCTGACTGGCGCGGCGTGGCTGTTCTGGCCACTGATGGTGCTCACCTTGTGGTCGATCTACTTCTTCCGCGACCCGCCGCGTGGCGTGCCTCAGGAGGACGGACTTCTGATCGCGCCGGCCGATGGGCTGGTCCAGATGGTGACCGAAGAGGTGGCGCCGTCCGAGCTTGGCCTCGGCGACCAGCCGCTCACGCGCGTGTCGATCTTTCTCAGTGTCTTCGACGTGCACATCAACCGCTCGCCTTGTGCGGGAACCGTCGAGGTCGTGGCCTATCGGCCGGGCAAGTTCCTGAACGCGGCGGCGGACAAGGCGAGCGAGGAAAACGAGCGCATGGCGATCGCGCTGCGCCGCACGGACGGCCGCCTGATCGGATGCGTCCAGATCGCAGGCTGGGTCGCGCGCCGCATCGTGTGCAGGATCAAGGCGGGACAGACGATCGCCGCCGGGGAGCGCTTCGGCCATATTCGCTTCGGCAGTCGTACCGATCTCTACCTGCCGCCTGGCGCGCGATTGCTGGTTGCCGTCGGGCAGCGCATGATTGGTGGAGAGACCGTCATGGCCGAACTCGATCCGTCCGTCGCGACGCCACGTTCGGCGATCGAGTTCTAGGAGTCCGGCATGGACAGTGAATTCGGCACCCGTCGCGGCCTGCGCGGGTTCTCCATCAATCGCCTGATTCCCAACGTGCTGACGCTCGCAGCACTTTGCTCGGGGCTCACAGCCATCCGCTTCGGCCTTCAGGGGGAATTCCCGTTGGCCGTGATCGCGATCATCGTGGCCGCCATTTTCGACGCTCTCGACGGCCGCGTGGCGCGCCGGCTCGGCGTAACCAGCCGTTTCGGCGCCGAACTGGATTCGTTGTCGGACTTCCTCTGTTTCGGCGTGGCTCCGGCACTGGTGCTCTATCTGGCCTCGCTGCGTGCCGGCGGTGCGCTGGGCTGGGTCGTGGCGCTGATGTTTCCGATCTGCTCGGCGCTCCGTCTGGCGCGTTTCAACACCGCGCTTTTGAGCGACACGCCGCCACCGGCCTGGACCGGTTCCTATTTCACCGGCGTTCCGGCGCCGGCGGGCGCCCTGCTGGCGCTGGTCCCACTGGTATTGAGCTTCGAGATCGATGCTTCCTGGCCGCGCCATCCACTGCTTGTCGGGGTGGTGCTGGTCGCCGTTGGCGGGTTGATGGTCAGCACCTTGCCGACCTTCTCGTTCAAGAAGGGCAGGGTGCCGCGTCACCTGGTGCTGCCGGCGCTGTTGGGAGCGGCACTGGTGATGGGAATCGTCGTCAGTTCGCCGTGGATCGGCCTGTCCCTGCTGGGGCTGGTCTATGTCTGCCTGATCCCGTTCAGCTGGCTCGCCTATCGCCGTCACGCCCGGCAGGACGCCTCCAGTGGCGAGGTTGTTCCCCTGCGTGCCGTGGACCCAGGGGCGTCGCGCGATTGAGGATCAGGCGAGCGGGTTACTCATTTTCGCCACATTAATTACTATATTTCAAAAACTTATACGCCGTTTCTAATATTTTGCATTGACCGGCGATCAATCCGAACGTATCGTTGCCAGACAGGAGATGCGCAGGCACCGGCCCCTCCGGCTGCTTGGGCTCGATATCGATTCCGTCCGAGCAGGGCGGCGTCCAATTCGTGGGTTTGGAGATTTTGAGATGCTGTCCATCTTTCGTCGTCTCGCGAAGAACGAAAAAGGGGCCACGGCGATCGAATATACGCTGATTGCCTCGCTGATTGCCGTCGCCGCCATTGCCTCGATGCGGACCGTCGGCGGCAAGGTCACCAATGTCCTCACCAATGTGTCGAACTCGATGACCTGAGCCAGGTCCTCCTCGATTTGTTTCAGAAGGGCGGTCTAGCAATGGACCGCCTTTTTGATTCAACCGCTATTAGCAGTGTGACGATCTAATATTTCTCTTTATTTATAATGTTTTAGAGCCTTGACTTGATGTATCGGTGAAAATATCATTTGTAACGATATTTCTTGCTGTCATTTGTCCCGTTTGTCGTAGATGCATTCTTTAGGAACTTTGTCCTCAAGACATTTCCATAAGCTGCTCAAATAGCGGCAATTAGGGCGAATATCGGACAGCAGCATGCGGCCACGTCAGGCCGCAAGTCGGATGGGTGTCGGATGTCGCCGTTTGCGCTTCTTCAGACCGGCTGCCTCGTGGCCTTCGCCTTGCTGCTGCTTGCCGCGGCTTGGCAGGATTTCCGATCCATGCGTATCGGCAATGCGCTGTCCGCGGGCATCGTGGCGGCGTTTTCAGTCTGGCTGGTCGGCGGGCTTCTCTCGGGCAAGCTGCCTCCCTCACAGGCTATGGCCGCCGTCGGCTGTGGCCTGGCGGTGTTCG
Organism: Reyranella sp.; assembly: GCA_044225265.1. Lineage (GTDB taxonomy): Bacteria > Pseudomonadota > Alphaproteobacteria > Reyranellales > Reyranellaceae > Reyranella. The sequence goes on along the minus strand of JBGAIW010000010.1, from coordinate 20,788 downwards.
CCATTGCCGCTCTGGGCTTCGCCGCAGGTATGCTGGGCGGCGGTGACGTGAAGCTGCTCGCGGCGGCCAGCCTCTTTGCCGGCCCCGCCCTGCTCCTCGACTTCCTGCTGATTACCGCCGTGGTAGGCGGTGTATTGGGCCTTGCGATGCTGGCCGGAGCGCCGATCGGACCGGCTGCCGCCATCGCCCCCAACGGAACGGTGCGGGCCCGTTTGCGCCGTGGTCTGCCCTACGGCCCTGCAATCGCGGCCGGCGGGCTGTGGACCGCCTTCGCCCTGACGTCAGCCTGAGGACCCAATTGCCATGAACAGCAAGCGCGTCGTCTTTCTTCTGCTGGCCGTCATCGTGGCGGGCGCGACGGCGTTCCTGGCGCGTGCCTGGCTGCAAAACGAGCGGGCCGCGCTGATGGAGCAGGTCGGCAAGGGACGGGCGACGCCCACGGCGCCGGCGATGCAGGTGCTTGTCGCCAAGAACAACCTGCGGATCGGTCAGCTCATCAAACCCGACGATCTGCGCTGGCAACCCTGGCCCGCCGGCAATCTCTCGCCGGCCTATGTGGTCGAGGGCAAGCGCCCGATCAATGACTTCGTCGGCGCCGTCGTTCGCATGTCGATTGCCGCCGGCGAGCCGGTCACCGAAGCCCGCTTGGTGCTGGCGAACACAAGAGGCTTCATGGCCGCAGTCTTGAAGCCTGGCACGCGTGCCGTCAGCGTGCCGGTCACCGCCACTTCGGCGGTATCCGGCTTCATCTATGCCGGTGACCGCGTCGACGTGCTGCTGACCCATGTGCTGAACGGCAGCGACGGCCAGCGCAACGCCACCGAAACCATTCTGCTCAATGCGCGCGTCATCGCTATGGACCAGAAGGTCGACTTTTCTCCCGGCGACAAGCCGGACGTCGCCAAGACGGCGACCCTGGAACTGACCCCCAAGCAGAGCGAGATCGTGACGCTCGCGATCAAGATGGGTGACCTCTCGCTCGTGCTGCGCAGCCTTCAATCGGAGGGCGACATGGACGGCACGGCTGCTGAAAACGCGCCAGCCGAGCTTGGGGACAGCTTCATCCAGGACAATCAGGTCAGCCGTCTCATCGGTCAGGCACCCACACCCAAGGAGGCGGCACGTGCGGTGTTCGTGCTGCGCGGCGGCCAGCGCTCCAAGCAGGATATCGATGGCACCACTGTCGGCGATGCAGGCGACGGCAAGGCCCCCGACGCCAAGGCACCGGACGCCAAGTCGTCCGACAATCGCGGCGGCGCGCGCAACGTGACGTTCACCCGAAACAATCCGGGGCAATAATGAAACCGATTTCCCCTCTGATGCCGACGGCCGCTCCCCAGCGGCACATTGGCTCGTCGCTGGCGCTCTTCGCGGCGCTGACGTTCGCGTTGCAGCCCGGTATGTCGCTGGCGCAGATCCAGGTGGTCGATCCCGATCAGCCGGCGGCAAAGGCGCTGCCCAAGGCTGCACCGCCCGCCAAGGCCAAAAAGGCGTCGCGCCACACGCCGACCGACAATGTTTCCGACGAGCTCAACCGCCGTGAGGCCGAGCGAGCCGCGCAGATGATGCAGGCGCAATCGGTTCCGACCGCGCCTGCCTCGGCGGCACCAGCCAAACCGACTCCCGCGGCGGTCGCATCGACGAATGCTCCGGCCATGGAGGTCGTTCCGCGGGTCGTGACGTCGGCGTCGGCCAAGCCAGTCGAAGAAAAAGCGATCAGCGCCAAGGCCAACCCCGATCCGTCCGAGCCGCCGACGATCGCGGCCATTCCGCCGCGCGCGCCCGTGGTGACGGCCTCGCTCACGCCCGACTTTGCACCGCCGCCGGCGGCCGCGACGACGGGCCAGTCGGTCGTGACATCGCCGGCTGTGACGTCGCCGATCGTGTCCGCACCCGGTGCTCCGACGGCGCCGCAGTCGCGTCCGCAGCAATCAATCCCGCAACAGCCAATGCCGCGGCTTGCCCAGACCACCCCGCCGGCGCCGGTCCCCGTTCAGCCTCAGGCCCCGATCGGTGCGGCGCCGCCTCCGGCAACCGTCGTGACCGGCGCGCCGAGTCGCAGTTTCGCGCAGAGCCAGCTTGTTCCGACCCAGCAACCGACCCTCTCGCTGGAGATCAACAAGGGCACTGCACTCAAGCTGCCCGGGCCCGCCGCCACCGTCTTCGTCGCGGCGCCGGACATTGCCGACGTGCAGGTCAAGTCGCCGACGATGATCTACGTCTTCGCCAAGAAGGCCGGCGACACCGTGCTCTACGCCGTCGACGACCAGGATCGCGTGCTCCTCAACACGATCGTCAGCGTCACCTCGCCCATCTCGCGCATGAAGGCCACGCTCGATACGCTCTATCCGAACAATCAGGTGACCTTCGAGAACCAGGGCGAGACGATCGTGCTGGGCGGCACTGTCCGCTCCGCTCAGATCGCCGAAGACGCCCGACGAATGGCGCTTCAGCACGTCAACGGCAATCCCTCGAAGGTCGTCAGCACGATCCGGGTGGACGCGCCGAACCAGGTCCAGTTGCGCGTCAAGGTCGCCGAGGTCAGGCGCGAGGCGCTGAAGCGCGTCGGCATCAACTGGCAGAACATCAACGGATTGGGCATCGCGCCGCTGATCGGCACGCTGAACGGCGGATTCGCCATTTCCACCATTACGTCGACCGGTGGCGCGGCGTCGGCGGCCGCGCGCATCCAGGGCGAGAATTTCGACACTCTGCTCGACTTTCTCGCCACCAACAACGAAGCGACCATCCTGGCGGAGCCCAATCTGGTCGCCATGTCCGGTGAGTTGGCGAGCTTCCTGGCCGGCGGCGAAATCCCCATCATCGCGCCCCAGGCCGGTTCGGCCACGTCGACCTTCTCGGTCGCCTACAAGCAGGTGGGCGTCAGCCTCGCGTCCACGCCGACGATCGTCGGCGAACGCATCAACCTCAAGGTGGCGCCTGAGGTCAGCCAGCTCTCCTCCACCGGCTCGATCAACGTTCCCTTGACGGCTACTGCCGTCGTTACGATTCCTGCCGTCCAGACCCGCCGCGCATCGACCACCATCGAACTGGGCAGCGGGCAGAGTTTTGCGATCGCCGGATTGCTGATGTCGACGTCGCAGCAGGACATCAAGAAGTTGCCGTGGCTTGGCGACGTGCCGATTCTCGGCGCCCTGTTCAAGTCGGATGCCTTCCAGCGCTCGGAAACCGAACTCGTCATCGTCATCACGCCGTATCTCGTCGAGCCGACGAGCGGCCACTTGAAGACGCCGCTCACTGGCCGCGTGCCGCCGACCGACGCCGACCGGCTGCTTTTCCAACGCTACAACCATCCGACTCCGCCGCAGCGTATGTCTGGCCGCGTCGGGCCGCAGGCCGCGGGTCCGACCGCCGGCTTCAAACTGGACTAGGAGCCCGTCATGCGTCCTGCCTTGATCCTGCTCTTCGTCGCCGGCGCTCTGGCCGCCTGCGACAATCCCGTGGCGAACCAGGCTGCGGTCGACACGCGGCATGACCCGGTGAGGGCCGATTCGATGGTCGCGATCGGCTTCAGGCCGGGTGTCGGCGCGTTGGATACGACGCAGCTCACTCAGCTCAGGTCGATGGTGGCCGCCGGCCGGGCGAGCCAGCGCGACGAGTTCACGGTCGTGACCGACGGCAGCGGAGGCGCCCTGCAAAACATGCGTGCGCAGCACGTCCGCCAGAGCCTTTCGAGCGCCGGTGCGCGCTGGGTTGCCACCTCGGTGGAGCCGGCCATGGCGATGGGACCGGATCAGGTCGTGGTGGTGCGCTCGCAGTACCGCATTGGCGAATTCAACTGCCCGAACCACAGCCCGGCAACGATCGGCAATCCGAGCGAGTCCGCAAAGCCCGGGTTCGGCTGCGCCGACGCCTACAACATGGGCCAGATGCTGGCACGGCCGCGCGATGCGGCGGTGGGGCGTGACCCGGGGCCGGCTGACGGCACCGTCAGCGCAGATGCCATCCAGCGCTACCGCGAGGGCAGGGTGCGCAGCGTCAACAGCAGCGGCATCAGCGGCGCCTCGCCGGCCCTGAGCGGCGGCGGCTCCTCGCCGTCTCCGGCAAACTGAGGTCTGCCGATGGCCGCGTCTGTATCCGCACCCCTCGCGACCGGCAGCGAGGAAAAGCCCGCCGTCAGCGCCATGGCGTTCATCGCCGATTCAGCCACGCAGGCGCGCGTGTCGTCCGAGCTGTTCAACATGACGCTCGGCAAGGCCAATGTGCGCGAGGGGTCGATCGACACCGCGCTGGCACTGACCGAATGGCCACGCGATCTCGATCTTCTGGTCGTCGACGTCGGCGACTCTTCCGATCCGGTCGCCGACGCCGCCGCACTCAAGACGGCGGTGCCCGGGACGAGCATCGTGATCGGCGTCGGTCGGATCAACGACGTTGCCTTGTATCGCGACCTTCTGGCCGTGGGATTCGCGGACTACCTGACGACGCCGCTCGCCGAAGGCGCCCTCGGGCGATCGGTTGAACGGGCCCTCGAACATCGCGACCGCGGCGGCATGACGGTGGCCGCCGGGAGCGCCCCAAAGGACGCCAAACCGCGCACTTTGTCGGTCATCGGTGCTCGCGGCGGCGTGGGTGCCACGACAGTGGCGATCACCATTGCGAGCATGCTGGGAACACGCCTCAAGGAAGAGGTGCTTCTGATCGACTTCGATCTTCACTACGGATCGATGATGCTGGCGCTCGACCTCGAAGCGATCGACGCCCTGCGTGAGGCGCTCGATCAGCCCGATCGCATCGATGCGCTGTTCATCCAGCAGGTCGCGCAGAAGAAGTCGGAATTTCTCTACGCCATGGGTGCCGAGGAATCGTCGGCCGGCGGCTTCCAAGCGCGGCCTCATGCCGCCAACGATTTCCTGCGCTCGGTCCACCGCCGTTTCCGCTGGATCGTCGCCGACGTGCCGCGCGGCGACCCGGTCATCCAGCGTCAGGTCATCGAGGCATCGACCGACATCCTGCTGATCACCGATCTCTCGCTGCCAGGCGTGCGCGATGCCATGCGCCTTCAGCAGCTCGTGCACGACATCTCGCCCAGTGCGCGTCTTCACCTCGCGACCAGCGGCGTGATCGATCAGCGCCGGTCGGCCGTCAAGGTCGCCGACGTCGAGCGTACCCTGAAGCGCAAGGTCGATTGCCAGATCCCGGCCGACGCTGCGGCGGCACTCGAGTCGGTCAATTTCGGCAAGCCACTGGTCGAAGCCGCGCCTGGCAGCGGCATCGTGAAGGCGCTGCGTCCGCTCGTGTCCAGCCTGGATACGCTCGCGCCGGCGAGCCAAACGAAGACGGCGACAGCTGCCACGAGCGTGCTGTTGCGTTTCACCCAGGGACTGAAGTCGAGGAAGAAGTAGTCGGCCATGTTCGGCTTGCGCAACAAAGGATCCGAGCCAGAAGCCGGCGCGCCCACCAGCCCCCTGGGACGAATCGGCCGGCGCAGCCCCATCGATTCTCGAGGCGATGCGACGTCATCGCCGCCGGCGGATCGTCAGGATCGCGTTGCCTCGGCTGCCGCCAGCCTTGCCGATGCCGTGACGCCGCGCCTGCGGGAACTGGTCGCGAGCGGCATGCCGTCGGGAGAGATAACCCGGCAGGCGGGCTTGCTGATCCAGGTTCATTTTCGCAGCAACGGCGTGATGCTGGCACCGCTGGAACTGCGGGGGCACGTCGCCGAGGTCCTGCGACCGGTGCTGCCGGCCACCAGCTTTGCGTCCAACACATCGACGGAAGAGCCCAGGGCGGCGGCCGAGAGCGATCGCTCCGTTGAGCCGATTGCCGTGCCGGCGCCGCGCACTGGCGCAGCCGCGCCGACCGAGGTCGCTGCTTCGGCTAATCAGGCGCCGGAAAAACTGGCCGCGCCGCCTTCTGCCGAGGATCCCGCGAACAAGTCGGCAAGCCGCCTGTCACGGACCAAGATCGACCAGGCGCGCCGGGCCGTGCAGCCCCTGGTGATGTCGCGCATCGACCTGGCGGCGGCCGTCAGTCTGCCGCGCAAGGAACTGGTGCGCCAGCTCGAGGCCTTGGTCGGCGAACTGCTCGTCGAACATAGAATCCAGCTCAATCGGCCGGAACAGGCGGATCTGGTCTACCAGATCGTCAACGACATGCTCGGGCTGGGTCCGCTCGAGCCATTGCTCGAAGATGACGGCATCACGGACATCATGATCAACGGGCCCAAGCAGATCTACATCGAGAAGCGTGGCAAGCTCGAACTCACCGGAGTGACGTTCGAGGACAACACCCATCTCCTGAACATCTGCAACCGCATCGTCAGCCGCATCGGCCGCCGAGTCGACGAATCGAATCCGATTTGCGATGCGCGACTGCTCGACGGCAGCCGTGTCAACATCATCATTCCGCCACTCGCCATCGACGGCGCCTCGGTGTCGATCCGCAAGTTCGGCAAGCGTCAGATCGGCTTCGACCAGATGGCGCAGCAGGGCAACATCTCGCCTGCCATGGCGACCTTGCTGCGCGTCGCCGCGCGATGCCGACTCAACATGGTGGTCTCGGGCGGTACGGGCTCGGGCAAGACAACGATGCTCAACGCCCTGAGCGGCATGATCGACAATGGCGAGCGGGTCGTCACCATCGAGGACGCGGCGGAATTGCGTATGCAGCAGCCGCATGTCGTCCGCCTGGAGACACGGCCGGCCAATCTCGAGGGAAATGGCGAGGTCAACATGCGCGACCTCGTGAAGAATGCGCTGCGCATGCGTCCCGACCGAATCATTCTGGGCGAAGTTCGCGGCCCGGAGGCGATCGATCTCCTGCAGGCAATGAACACGGGCCACGACGGGTCGATGGGCACCTTGCACGCCAACCGGCCCCGGGAGGCGCTGACTCGTTTGGAGAACATGGTGACCATGGGCGTCGCCAGCCTGCCGCCGAAGGCAATCCGCACCCAGATCGCGGGGTCTCTGCAGATGATCGTCCAGATCAGCCGCATGCGCGACGGCGTGCGGCGGGTCACGCACATCACCGAGGTGATGGGGATGGAAGGCGAAGTCATCATCACGCAGGACCTCTTCACCTACGAGTTCAAGGGCGAGACCGTGGACGGCAAGCTGAGCGGCGCCTTCAAGAGCTCGGGGCTTCGGCCGCACTTCCTGCCACGTGCGGCCTACTACGGCCTCGACAAGGTGCTCATGGAGATTATCGGTTGAGCACCGAAGCTGCCCATGCGCTCACGCTCGAGCAGGTGACTGTTCTCATCGCCACGGGAATGGCCACGACCGTGATCGCTCTTGGTGTCGTGTTTGGCGGCTTTTTCGCAGAGCGTCGCCTGCGCGATCGCCTGGAGGATCTCGACCGTCGTACCCGCTCGGGGCCGCGCACCCTGCAGATGGCGTCGCTGCGCAGAGTCGAGCGGCCGGGGCGACTGCCGACACTCGACAAGCTTCTGTGGCGCTGGTTCCCCAATGCCAGCTCGATTCGCCAGAAGCTTCAGACGACGGGCATGAACGTCACCCTGGGCGACTTCGCCTTCGCCACCCTGGCTCTCGCCATGGCAATGGCCTTCCTGCTTTATCTCGTGCTCGATTTGCCGCCGGCGATCGCCCTCGTCGGTTCGCTGCTGGTGGGTGTTGGCATCCCCAACGTCGCTGTCGGCTGGAAAGCCAAGAAGAGGGGGCGCCAATTCAATCTGCTTTTTCCCGAGGCGGTCGACCTGATCGTCCGTGCGCTTCGCGCCGGCCTGCCGGTGCAAGAGGCGATCGGCACCGTCTCCCGTGACATCAAGGATCCGGTCGGCGCGATCTTCCGGCGGGCCCAGCAGGAGATGCAGCTTGGCGTGCCGATCGAGACGGCGCTGTGGCGCGTCGCCAAGACCGTTCAGACCGACGAATTCAACTTCCTGATCGTCGCGCTCTCCATTCAGCGCGATACCGGCGGCAATCTTGCCGAGACGCTGGCGAATCTGAGTTTGCTGCTTCGAGGCCGCCAGCAGCTTCGCCTCAAGATCCGCGCCTTCACCTCCGAGGCGCGCGCCACGATGATGATCATGGCGGGACTGCCGTTCCTGGTCGGTGGTGGCCTGTTCCTGATCTCGCCGGACTATATCGGTCCTCTGCTGACGACCTCGACCGGACAGATGGTCGCCGGCGCCGCCGGCTGCAGCATGGCGCTCGGCATGTTCGTCATGAGCAGGATCGCCACTATCAAGGTGTGAGGCGACAATGGATCTGGTCGCATCCGAGAAGAACTTCACCGTCATGGTGGCGGCGCTGTCGATCGTCATATTCTGGGCTGTGTGGATCGCACTTACCTGGAAGCCGCCGATCGAGAGTCGCCTCAAGGCGCTGCGCACCCGCCGCATGAAGACCCGCAGTGAGCAGAGTGCGGCCGCCAAATCGCCGTCGAAATCGGCCTCGATCGGCGCGATGCGCAAGATCGCCGATCGTCTGAACCTCTTGCGCGGAAGTGCCGCCGACCAGACTACACGCAAGCTGCGCCAGGCGGGATTCATCTCCCGCGACGCCGCAGTCGTCTACGTCTTCATCAAGCTCGCGCTGCCGTTGACGCTCGGCTTCCTCATGATCGTGCTCACGTCGGTGACGAACCTCATTCAGATTCCGGACAATCTGCTCGCGCCGATATGCGTCGGCGCGGTGCTGGCAGGATTCGTCATGCCCGAGGTGTACATCAAGAATGTCGCCAGCAAGCGTCGCGATATCCTGAACTACGTGCTGCCCGAGGGCCTCGATCTGTTGACGATCTGCGTCGAGGCCGGCCTCAGCATCGATGCCGCCTTCCGTCGGGTTTCGCGCGAAATGCAGGGTTCCATGCCGGAACTCGCAGCCGAGTTCGAGATGACCGCGCTCGAATTGACCTACTTGCCGGACCGGCAGCAGGCGCTCGAGAACATGTCGGCACGGTCGGATTCCGCGGCCATCGGCGCATTGGTAAATGCGCTCCGTCAGACTGAAAAATACGGCACACCACTCGCGAGTTCCCTGCGCATCCTGAGTCAGGAATTCCGGCAGACGCGGACCTCGAAGGCGGAAGAGAAGGGCGCGCGCATGCCCGCGCTTATGACAGTGCCTCTGATGGTTTTCATCCTGCCGACCTTGATCACGGTGCTGCTCGCGCCGGCCATCATGTCGGCGTTCGGCTTGACATAATTGATAACGGCATCTACGACTTAGAAATTGTTTTTGATGTTTCCGTTTAATTAGTTTTTTCGCCCGTTTGGGCGGCCATTGATAGAGATTCGGATGCTGCGGATTATTGCGCGCAGCGCGTGCGCTGCCGGCAAGACCTTTCGATTCCTGGTTCGCGATCCGGCCGGCGTGTCGGCGATCGAATTCGCGCTGATCGCGCCGTTCCTGCTCGCCATCGGCATCGGCATGCTGAAGTTCGGCGTCGCCATGCAGCAGTACGTCGCCCTGACCAACGCTGCCGCCCAGGGCGCGATGACCATGGCGCTCGCCCGCGGCACTGCCACGCCCTACGCGAGCACGACTACGGCGATCTCCAATGCGGCGCCCAGCCTGGTGTCGGGCAGCATCACCACCACGGTGACGATCAACGGCACCGCCTGCTCGACAAATTCCACCTGTTCCACGGCGCTCACGGCCGGCGCAACCGCGACGGTCCGGGTGACCTATCCCTGCGACCTCACGGTGATGGGCGTCAATTTCAAGACGGGCTGCACCTTGTCGGGGCAGTCCGCGCAGATGGTTCAATAGAAGGGGGCACATATGACACGATCGATCTTGTCTGCGATTCGCCCGATCCGCGAGTTCTGGCGCCGGCAGGAGTCCGGCTCGACCGTGGTTCTCTTCGCCGCACTCGTTCCGGTTCTGATGGGGGTCGGCGGCCTCTCCGTCGATGTCGGCCTGGCCTATACGGCCAAGCGCGCGCTCAATTCGGAAACCCAGGCGGCGGCCTTGGCTGGGGCCTATGCCCTGGCGGCGAACGGCGCCACGACGAGTTCGGTGACCACGGCGGTCTCGAACTGGAACACGGCCAATGCGGTCTCGAACGTGACGATCACGAGTTCCAGCACGGTGCTGTCCTGCGTCACGTCGACGTCCAGTCTGCCGAGTTGCAATGGATCCAACCCGAATGTGGTGACGGTCACCCGGTCGGGAACGGTCAACACGTACTTCCTCAAGGCGGTCGGCCGATCGTCCTTCACGGTCAGCTCGACGGCGAGCGCCGCCAAGGCCGGCGGCAGCGCGCAGTCGCTGAACATCATGTTCGTGCTGGATGCAACCGGCTCGATGGGCAGTAACGACAGCGACTGCACGGTGCCGGGTATCAGCAACCCGTCGCGCTGGCAGTGCGCCCTTTATTCGATTCAGAGCATCTTGAAAGTCTCGTCGACCTCGATGAACAAGGCGGGACTCATGATCTTCCCGGGCATGGGATCGTCCTATAACCCGACCTCCCATCCCTGTCCGACTCAGCCGAACTCCGTGCCGTACTATGCGACGACGATCTATTATCAGGTCGGCTCCCTGGACAATACCTACAACAACGGCTCGGGCAGTCTGGTGAACACCTCGCCACTGGTCCAGGCAGTCGGCAACGGGACGTCGCTCACGGGTTGCGTCACCAACAGGGGCGGCCAGGGCAGTTTCGGCGCCGAGGTCATCGCCAAGGCGCAGGCGGCGCTTCCTGTCACTGCCGGCACCAAGAACGTCATCATCTTCCTGAGCGACGGCGATTTCAGCGCATCGTCCTCGCAGCTCAGCAACAAGTCGGGCGCCACGTCCAAGCAATGCGGCCAGGCGGTCACCGCCGCCCAGACCGCGACGACGGCCGGTACCACGGTTTACGCGGTCGCTTACGGTGCGGCCTCGAGCGGCTGCTCCACGGGCGACACCTACAATCCGTGCTCGGCGATGAAGGCGATCGCTTCCGATTCGACCAGGTTCTATTCGACCGACGCGAGCTGCCAGATTTCCGGCTCCTCGAACACCATCGGCCAATTGCCGTCGGTATTCTCGGCAATCTCGGCCAATCTGACCAAGCCGCGCCTGATTCTCAACTGACGGCAGGGCTTCGGGGCATCCTGGGGGCGGTCGGACGCCCCCCGGGATGCCCCAACCCGTTGGGGTTCAGGTTGCAGCTGACCCCTCCATTTTGATATTCTGTTGCTGCGTTTTCCTCGCGGCAAAGCTTTGGTGGCAATGAAACTGGCGCCGGTCATCAGCGCGGTTCTGGCGCTCGTCGCATCGGCGTGCAGCACCGACGGCTTCGATTCGAGCGCCAAGGGCGATTCTTACGAGAGTTCGGTGAAGCAAGCCGACGAGGCACGCAAGGCTGGCGACCTCAATCAGGCGATCCCGCTCTACGGCCGCGCCCTTCAGAGCAACCCCGACGGAATCGAAGCCAAGCTCGGGCTTGGCCAGTCTTACCTGTCCATGGGGGCAGGCGACGAGGCAGCGGCACAGTTCCGCGACGTACTCGCGAGGCGCAGCAGCGACGCCGTGGCGCGGCGCGGCCTGGCATCCGCCCTGATTTCGATGGGCCAGGCCGAACTCGCCGAGCAGCAGCTCGAGGCGGCGCTCAAGTCGGATCCCAACGACTATCGCGCTCTCAATGTGATGGGCGTGGTGCTCGACATGCAGGGGCGCCATGCCGAGGCGCAGGCCCGCTATCGCCGGGCGATCGAACTGGCGCCAGACTTCTCCGCCGTTCGCAACAATCTTGGCCTGTCGCTCGCCATTGTCGGGCAAGCCAAGGACGCCATCGCCCAGCTCGCACCGCTTGCCAGCAGCCCGAGGGCTGACGGCCGGGTGCGCCAGAACCTGGCATTTGCCTACGCCATGGCGGGTGACTTCGAGAATGCACTGCAGGTCAGTCGTCGCGACCTGAGCGAAGCGGCCGCCCAGCGCCAGCTTTCCTACTTCCTCCAGTTGCGCAACCTGCCGGTCGAGGCGCGCAGCGACGAGATCCGGCGCAACCCGGCATTCTTCCCGCAAGGCAGCCGCGGCAGCTGATCATCGGAAACGCACTGCTTCCTCCACGACCGAATAGCCGACCCAGTCGACGGTGATGGCGGTAGCCGGTCGACGGTGATGGCGGCCCCGGTCACGAAATCCGATGCAGGGCGAGAGAACGCCGCGATGCCGGCGAAGTCGTCCGGTACGCCCCACTTGCCGGCTGGCGTGCGCCTGAGCACCGACCTCCGTGCAGCCCGCCGACCTGCTCGCGGGCCCGCGGGTGAGCGCGGGTGTCGATCCAGCCCGGGAGAATGGCATTGACCTGGATGTTGTCCTTGGCCCAGGCCGTGGCCATCGCCTTGGTCATTTGCACCATGCCGCCCTTGCTCGCGGCATAGGCCGTGGCGAATGCCGCCCCGAAGATCGACATCATCGAGCCGATGTTGATGATCTTGCCGCCGCCGGCCTTCTTCATCGCCGGATAGGCGGCCTGGCACACACAAAGGCGCTGGTCAGGTTGCTGTCCATGACCGTGTGCCATTCGGCGAGCGTGTACTGCTCGGGCTGCTTGCGGATGCTCATGCCTGCGTTGTTGACCAGGATGTCGACCCGCCCGTGCTTCTTGACCGCATCGTCGAACAGGGCACGGCAGGACTCTTCCTTGAGCACGTCGACCGGTATGGCGGTCGCCTTGGCGCCCAGCGCTTCGATTTCCGCCACGGCGGAGTTGTTCTTGGCTGCATCCCGGCCGGCGACGACGATCGTCGCGCCCGAGCGCGCCATTCCCTTGGCCATGCCGAGGCCGATGCCACCGTTGCCGCCGGTCACGACGGCGACCTTTCCGGTCAGGTCGAAAAGCTTGAAATCCATGTGTCTCCCCGAGATGCGCTGCGCCAGCAACTGACAACGGCGCTTGCACAGCAACCTGGCGAGCGACTGACAGCCCGGTGGCCGCTCGCTCTCCCGTCGGCGCGCGGAAGTCGGACCATTTGCACCCCGCGTCCGGAAGGTTACTCTCACCCCAACATCTTCGAGGGGTATCAGCGTATGAAGCATTCGATTGGCCGCCGCGCGACGCTCGCCGGCGGCGTTTCCCTGGCCGCCGCTTCTCTCGTTCGCCCACGCGAGGCCCGGGCCGCCACCAGCCTGACCGTCGTTCTGGAATCCGAAGCCACGATCCTCGATCCGCATTTCACGACGGCCGCGATCACGCGCACCTTCGGCTTGCACATTTTCGACATGCTCTTCGCCATGAACGAAAAGGGCGAGATGAAGCCGCAGATGGTCGATAGCTGGGAGGCTTCTTCCGACAAACTCGGCTGGACTTTCGTGTTGCGCGACGGACTGAAAATGGCAAGATGGCTCCGGTGCAACGGCGGCCGATTGTCGCTGCTGCGCCGCTGGGGCGCGCGCGATGCTCTGGGCAAGATGCTTCTGACGGCGACGGCGTCGCTCGACGCCACCGATGCGCGGACCTTCAGGTTCGCCCTGAAGGAGCCGTTCCCGCTGATGCTGGAGGTACTGGGCAAGCCCAACGCGCCGTTGCCGGTGATGATGTCGGCGCGCCTGGCCGCGACCCCGCCCGATCAGCGCATTCCCGAACCGATCGGATCGGGCCCCTTCCGCTTCGTCAAGAACGAGTGGCGCCCGGGCAATACCATGCTGCTCGAGCGCAATCCGGATTATGTGCCGCGCAAGGAAGCGCCGGACTTCCTGGCGGGCGGCAAGAAGGTGAAGATCGACCAGCTGACACTGCGCGTGATGCCGGATCAGTCGACGGGCGCCAACGCGCTGATCGCGGGCGAAATCGAATATATGCAGTACCTGCCGTTCGACATCCTGCCGGTGCTCGAGAAGGAGAAGGCGCTGCGCTTCATCGGCCTCGGCGGCATCCATCAGTTCCAGGGCAATTTCCGGCTCAATCACGAGGCTCCGCCATTCAACAATCCCGCTGTGCGCAGGATTCTCTGGAAGCTCGTCGACCAGGACGCGACTCTCACCGCGATTGGCGTGCCGGAGAAGTACCGCGCCAAGTCGTGTCCGTCGTTCTTCATGTGCGGCGCACCGCTCAGCAGCGAAGTCGGCTCGGCCGGCAACAGGTTCGACATGGCGGCGGCCAAGGCCGAGCTCGCTGCGTCGGGCTACAAGGGCGAACCGGTGATCATCCCTCGAGGTCTCGGGCTCGATCAGCCAGACCGCCTCGAAGCCCCTGGTCCAGAACATGCGCGACATCGGATTCACGGTGGAGCAGCAACCGCGCGACTGGCCCACCGTCCTGGCGCGGCGCGCCAAGAAGGAGGGCTGGTCGATGTTTCCGGTCTACTCCAACGGCACCGACATGTTCTCGCCGCTGTCGCACCTCTATATCGCCAATACCCGCAGCCCCGATTACCTGGGGTGGTCGCGACGAACGCATTCCTGCCGTTGAAGGTCCTCACGCAGGTCGACGCTGAGGAACGCCGGAAGATCGCGGCGGACATCCAGGCAGCAGCTCACGAACTCACGCCGTCGGTGATGTGGGGCAATTCACGATACCGGCCGGCTACCGCAGCAACCTCAAGGGACTGATCCAGTCGTCCTATCCGATGTTCTGGGAAGTTGAGCGCACGTGAGCGTCCGCCACAACGAGGCGGCGCATCGCTTCGAACTCGATGCGCCGCATGGGCTCGCCATCGCCGTCTATCGCCCGCAGGGCGATGCCCGGGTCTTCACCCACACCGAAGTCCCGCCACAGGACGAGGCCAGATTGCCGCGAGACTTGTGCGCGCAGGTCAGCGACGCACACGAAGGCGAGGGGCTCAATCGTCCCGGCCTGCAGCTACGTCGTCGCCTTCGTGCGGCGGGCACCCGGAATACGAGTTCAGGTGTTCTTGCCGTAGTGGGCCGCGACCGCGGCCAGGGCGGTAGCGGCCGTTCCCCAGGCAAGGTCGACGATCGTGACTGCCGGTGACCAGCCGCGCAAGGTGGCGAGGTTGGTCAGGTCGTAGACCGCATAGGCAAAGAACCCGAACAGCGCGCCATAGAGCAGGGCGGTCGTCCAGGCTCCGCTGGCCAATGTCACCGGAAACACGACGATGCCGGCCGCATGCACCAGATAGAAGAGGGCCGCGGCCGTCCAGTTCGGCGGGTCGAGCAGCAGCGGCCCGATCCGGCCCTTGTAGAACTCGCGCGCGATCACGCCGAGCCAGAGCCCGTCGAGGATCGCAAGGGCCAGCAGGGCAGCGAGATAGGCGGCAACGTACTTCATGACTTCCATATGAGGTTCGCCAAAGCGGGGGCAATGCTCGGATGATGCAAGTGGCGCCTGTTACACGGTCTTTGGGCGGGAACACACGGCACTTGTCACGATACCCTCGTGTTGAAGCCGCTGGCGGTCATGTCAGGGGTGCGTTGCGTAGTTCTTCATGAGGCGCTCTTGTGCCGCCGTGGTGGCGAAAATGGCGCCCGCCTGGGAGACGATGCCCAGCCGCCGCGCCACCTCGAACACGCCGACCCATTCGTCTCGACCCTGCTCGTTGAGGATGTCTCTTGAGACGGTTATCGCCTCCAGAAGACTTGAGCCAATGGTATCCATGACAAGGGGGGTGTTCCTGAAGGCACCCCGGTGAATCAGCACCCCGAGCCAATCTATCCAGTTGAGGAGCGAATACACTTTGGCCTTGTTATCGGCAGTCAGATGCCCGTCGACTCGCAGGGTCGCGATGAGACCTCTCCAGTCAGCATCCCATTTGCGATGAAACTCGATGGCCAGGGCGGTGATTACCTGAACGTCGATGCTTCTTTGCGTGTTCCGGTTTCCGATGACGATGCTGTAGATCGTCAATGGGAAGCCAACGATCGACACGAGTGCCTGTACTATGTCGAATGGATCTTTTCCGATGATCGTCAAAGACTCCACGATGTCCTCATTGGGCCGGGTTTCGGGGCGGGCTAGCGATGTACTGCAGCCACAGTGTGGAACGCGCGCGTGGATGCACACGCTAAGCCATGCGCATCTTGGGTGTCCAGCGACTGCCTGGCTGTTCGTTTATGACGGGTGGAGGCGGGACGGTTTGGGAAACTGCCCGTGACAGGAGCCGCGGGTATTGCCTCTCTTCACCCCGGATGCCACCACCTCCCGCCCAGCACGACCCCGCGGCAAACCAGCCGCCTGTCCCCCATCATGTGCTCGCCGATCGAATCGGTGTAGTCGAAGCGGCCTTCGGCCATTTCCAGGACGGCCGCCTCGCCGACCGACCCCGGTTTCAGCGTGCCGAGATCCGGACGGGCGATCGCCTGCGCCGCATTCACCGTGGAGAGCTTCACGACCGTGCCCAGGTCGACGCCGAGGCACAGGAACTTCGACATCGTGGTCAGCAGGTCGAAGGCCGGCCCCTCGATCGAAATCACATGGACATCCGACGAGATCACGTCAGGCAGGAAGCCCGCCGCCAGCATCTTCCGTGTCGTGCCGAAGCCGAACGAGCCGCCGCCATGGCCGATGTCGAAGATCACGCCGCGCTCGCGGGCCTTCAGGATCTCGTCACGAACCTTGCCATCGGCCGCGACCGGCGCGTTGGGGAAGGGGCGGAAGCAGTGGGTGAGGATGTCGCCCTTGCGCAGGCGCTGCATTACCTCGTGCCGCGCCGGCGGTGGGTTGTCGAGATGGGCCATCACCGGCAGGCCGCATTCCTCGGCGACGTCGAGCGCGATGTCGAGCGGCATGATGCCGGACGTGTCGCTGGCCGACTTGCCGACCCTCACCTTGATGCCGAGCACCAGGTCCTTGTTCTCGCGCGCGACGCGCACCGCCTCGCGGGCATCGATCAGCCGCATGTCGGCGTTCTCGCCGACCATCACCGTCTTCGAGAAGGCAAAGATGCCGGGGAAGGCAACATTGAGGTAGGGCAGAATGCGGACCGGCGACGGCTCGATCACGTGTTTGCGGAAGCCGTGGAAATTGCCGGGGCCGGCGCTGCCGGCATCGATGAACGTCGTGACGCCGCCGGAGCGCGCCAGCAGTTCGGCATCGACGCCGAGCGAGGTGCCGCCCCAGTACACGTGGGTATGCAGGTCGATCAGGCCGGGCGTCACGATCTTGCCCGCGACCGGGCGGATATCCTTGCCCTGGAGGTTGTCGCCGATCGCGGCGACCTTGCCGCCTGAAAATGCGATGTCGGTGACCTTGTCGAGGCCTTGTGCGGGATCGACCACGCGGCCGCCCTTCAGGATCAGATCGTTCATTTCCTCACCATAGCACGCGGCATCGAAACCTCCTCCAGCCCCAACCAGTCGGCCATCAGGCGCAATTCCGCCTTGAGAGGCTCGACGACCTCCCGAGGCGACACGCCGCGTTCGAGATGGATGGCGTGCGCGATCAGGCAGCCATTGGCCCGGTCGGACTTGAGGTCGACTCGGGCGACCAGCCGGTCGTCGAGCAGGAACGGCAGCACGTAGTATCCGTGCCGACGTTTGGCGACGGGGGTGTAGATCTCGATGCGGTAGTGGAAGTCGAAGATCCGCTCGGTGCGGTCGCGCTCCCAGATCAGCGGATCGAACGGCGCCAGCAGGGCGCGCGCCTCGATCCGGCGCGGCTGCCGCGCCGCTTGATCGAGATAGGCGGCATGTTTCCAGCCCTCGACCTCGACCGGCAGCAGCTCGCCCGCCTCGACCAGTTCGGCCAGCCGCGCCTTGGTGTCGGCCACGCCCAGCCGGTAATAGTCGCGCAGGTCGAATTCCGTCGCCACGCCGAGCGCCCGGCCGGCCCGGCGCAGCAGCTCGCGCTGCGCCTCTTCGGTCGACGGCGTCGGGCGCGACAGGATCGCCGCCGGCAGCACCCGCTCGGTGAGGTCGTACACCCGCTCGAACGCCCCGCGCCGCGTCGCCGTGGTGACCTCGCCCGCGAAGAACAGCCATTCCATGGCGTACTTGGCGTCGCTCCAGCCCCACCACGGTCCTTTTTTCCCGGTGTCGCCCTCGAGCTCGGAGGCGGCCAGCGCGCCGCGGTCGCGCAGCTGCCGGCGCACGTCGTCGATGAATTTCCGGTTCTCGCGCGCGAACAGGTGCAGCTTGCCCTTTCCGTCACCCTCGGCCCTCGCGGCCCGCGCCATGCGCCATCGCCACAGCGGGTGCGTGTCGACCGGCAGCAGCGACGCCTCGTGCGCCCAGAATTCGAACAGGCCGCGCCGGCTCCTGGTGCCCCAGGCGAGTTGGTCGAGATGGGCGCTGTCGTAGTTCCCCAGCCGCGAGAACAGCGGCAGGTAATGCGCCCGGGTGAGCACGTTCACCGAATCGATCTGCAGCAGGCCCAGCCGGTCGACCGCGCGCCGCACGGGACCGGCGTTGGTCGCGCCGCCCGGGCGGGCGACGCCGAAGCCCTGGGCCGCCAGCGCGATCCGGCGCGCCGCCGCGGCGGAGAGGCGCGGCCGCGTCACGGCGGCGTGCTTCTGGGCCGCGTCACGCCGTGTGCAGCTCAACCGGCTTGTCCAGGCCTTTCAGCCGGTACGCGCTGGCCTCGCCCGACCACGCCAGCGCGCCGGCCCGCTCGCGCACCCGCCCCGTCGCCAGGATCCCGCCCGGCGGCGCCGCCGACTGGGCGCGCGCCGCGATGTTGACCACCGTGCCGATCGCCGTGAGGTCGCGATGCGAACGGCCGAACTCGCCGAACTTCATCATCCCGGAATCGATGCCGATCCCGACGCCCAGCGTGCCGGCATCGACGCCGTGCGCCCGCGCGAAATCGGCGAACCGTACCCGGCAATCCTGCTGCAGCGCGCGCGCCGCCCGCACCGCCCGCACCGCATGGTCGGGATGCTGGACCGGGAAATTGAACACCGCCATCACCGCGTCGCCGATCGTCTTGTTGAGCAGCCGTCCTCGGCCCAGCCCGCGCCGCAGGCACAATCGAATATCGAGCCGCACGCGTCGTAGAACGTGTCGAGCAGCGCCGGCATCGCGTCGGCCGGCAGCGCCTCGGTCAGGCTGGTGTAGCCCCGCAAATCGGCGAACATCACCGTCGCGTCGATGTCGACGTTGCGCTTGCGCATGATCGTGGTGAAGGCCAGCTCGCAGAACGTGCAGGTGTTCGGGTTCATCCGGCTGGGCCGCAGCCCGATCGCCCGGAACGGCCACGACAGCACGCCCCGCAGCGGCACCGGCAGGTGCAGCTGCTGCCAGCAGCCGATGCAGAGCAGGGAAGAGTGCGTCGCCATGTAGCGCCGAGTGTAGCCTCTCCCGCCGCCCCCGGCGAAGGCCGGCGGTGCAGCCCCCGGCGAAGGCCGGCAGCGCAGCCCACACGGGAGGGCCACGCGCCCCGGCCCGTTATTCTGGCCTGTTATCCCGGCCGCAGGCGCGGCTCCGGTTGGAGACGGGCGGCGCGCCGCCGCAGGCCCGGTCGAAATCGTCGCGAGCGCGCACCGCCCGTGGCATTCTGTCGGCTCGGCAGGAGGGCGGGGCAGGCGTGGACGGTGACACGATCAGGGGGACGACCGGGCGGGCTGCAGCCAGGCCCCGGCAGCGCTGACCGCCGCCATGCCCCTGTCCTCGCGCCTGCCGTCCTGGATCCGCGGCCCCTGGCTCTGGCTGGAGGGCTTCGGTGTCGCCGTGCTGGGCTGGCTTGGCCTCGCGCCGCGCACCGCCCGCCAGCTGATCCGCTTCGTCACCGTCGGTCTCTTCGCCGCCCTCGTCTATGTCGGCATCATGGCCCTGCTGATCGACGGCTTCGGCCGCGGCGTGCTGCTCGCTGCCTTCTTCGCCTTCGTGATCGGCACCGCCGTGTCCTTCCTCGGCAACGCGCTGTGGAGCTTCGAGGCCCGGCCCACCGCCGACCGCGCCGTGATGTTCTTCGCCATCAACACCACCGGCCTCGGCCTCAACATGCTGATCGCCTGGCTGATGGAGCGCGCCGGCATCCACTACCTGCTGATCAGCCTGACCGTCCTGGTCGTGGTGCCGATGTTCAACTTCGCCGGGCATCGGATCTTTACCTTTGGGGGTGCAAAATAGCCGGTGGGCGGGCCGCCGCCATCTCTGGCGATCCACTGCGGGCCGGCTGGTTTCCCGACCTCTTGTGCCCTATAAGAATTTGCAGCTTCTACAGGTTGTGATGGTTGGGGGAGCAGGGGTGCCAAACGTTGTAGTGGCCGGGTGCGGCTATTGGGGCGCCAATCTCGTGCGCAACTTCGCGGCGCTCGGCGCCCTGGCCGGTGTGGTCGATCCGCGTCCGCAAACCGCCGCCGATTTTGCCGCCAGATATAAGGTGTCCGCGCGCGGCTGGGCTGAAACCCTGGCCGACCCGTCGGTCTCCGCCGTCGCCATTGCCGCCCCGGCCGAGCAGCATGCCGGTCTCGTGGCCGAGGCGCTCGCCGCCGGCAAGCATGTCTTCGTCGAGAAGCCGCTCGCCCTGCGTCATGCCGAGGGCGCGCGCCTGGTCGCCGAGGCCGGGCGCCGTGGCCTCGTCCTCATGGTCGGCCACCTGCTCCAGTATCACGCCGCCTTCATCCGCCTGCTGGCGCTGGGGCGCGAGGGCGCCCTGGGCCGCCTGCGCTACGTCTATTCCAACCGTCTCAATCTCGGGAAGGTGCGCCGCGAGGAGAACATCCTCTGGAGCTTCGCCCCGCACGACATCTCCATGATCCTGGCGCTGGCCGGCGAGGCCCCGCACACCGTCCACACCGAGGGCTCGTTCCACCTTCACCCCTCGATCGCCGATACCACCCTGACGCATATGCGCTTTCCCTCGGGACTCGACGCGCACATCCACGTCTCCTGGCTGCACCCCTTCAAGGAGCAGAAGCTGGTCGTCGTCGGCGACAAGGCCATGGCCGTGTTCGACGATGGCCTGCCCTGGAAGGACAAGCTCACGCTCTACCGCCACCAGGTCGACTGGGTCGACGGCCAGCCCG
>JBGAIW010000146.1:0-8842 GCA_044225265.1 Reyranella sp. | reverse complement strand
CCACCCTGAGCGGTTTCGAGATCGTCAAGCCGCTCGCGCCGCGCGATGGCGAGACAATCGTCGACAAGGGACTGCCCAATGCCTTCGCCGGAACCGAACTCGCGAAGCAACTCGTTGCGACGGGTCGCAAGAACCTGATCGTCGGCGGCTTCATGACCCACATGTGCGTCTCGGCGACGGTGCGCTCGGCGACCGACAACGGTTTCATGAGCACGATCGCCGCTGACACGGTCGCCACCCGCGATCTGCCGGATGCCACCGGCGGTGCGACCGTCGAGGCCGATGCCATCAACCGCATCACCCTTGCCGCCCTCTCGGACCGGTTTGCCTGGATCGTGCCCAAGGCTCAGCAGATCGCCTGATCGGTCGTCCGGCCGATGGCCGGGACCAGTGCCGTGGCCGGGAAGCTACTCCGGGCCGACCGGCATGTGCGTCAGCAGCGCGAGCGCTGCGATCGCGATCAGCAGAGCGAAGGAGCTGTATTCGACCAGGAACGAGCCGCGCCGGTCGGTGAGCAGCTTCCAGAGGCGGGCGCCGGTGCGCCGCATCAGCCGAGCGCGTTGGCCGCTGGGCCGAGCATGTTCATGACCTTCTGACCGAGGTTGGACATCGCGCCGATTGCCGCGCAGGCGATCAGGCAGACGATCAACGAGTACTCGATCATCGTAGCCGCTCGCTGATTTCTGTAGAGACGACGCAGGACCGCGATCATGGCCTCACTCCGGGAATGACTGAGCCTACAGGGTGGCTGCGGCGGCTCAACGCGAGGTGTGTAACGTCGGTAAAGTTTGTGTCCGCGCCGTATTCGACGGAGCGGCGCGACCGAAAAGGAAAAGGCGGCCCGTCGCCGGGCCGCCTTTTCTGTCGATCCTTGCGGATCCGCGATCAGGTCATCGCGTTGCCGACATTGGTCAGCACATTGGTGACCTTGCCGCCGACCGTGCTCATTGCGGTGATGGCCGCAACGGCGATCAGCGAGGCGATCAGCGTGTACTCGATGGCGGTGGCGCCCTGTTCGTTCTTCATGAGGCGACGGAAAATGGACAGCATTTTTATCTCCAAAAGAAAGTCACGTTCTGTACCGCTTTCGTCGCTCGGCAGTGCCGGGTCTGGGGCTCGGCGGTCGGGCTGGCGCAAGCGCGGGATCGAAAAAAGACCCCTGCTTCGGTTTTTAGTCGAAGCTTGCTCTACAAACTATTGAAATGAATGAGCGATTCAATACAGGCTTTGTATCAATCGCATCATCCTCCGAACCGGCCGGGGCTCGTGTTATCGTGCAGTGGAACAGGGACAATAAACTGGGAGGGCATGTCATGAAGTCAATTCTGACAATGGCCTGGGCGGCAGAAGATCCTTCCGCGTTCGATCTGGCGGCCAAGCTGGCACGGGCCTGGGATGCCCGGCTCGTCGGACTGGAACCGCCGTCTTACGGCGTGATGAGTATGGCCTGGGCCGATGCCGGCATGGGCGCACCGATCGGCGGCGGCTTGGCCGAGGACGCCGAAGAGCGCCAGCGGGTGGCGGCGGTGAAACAGGCCTTCGATGCTCGCGCCACCGGACTGCGCTCCGAATGGCGCTCGGCCGACGACAGCGGTCCGACGGCGATCGGCATCATCGGCCGCGCCTTCGACCTGATCGTGATGCCCCAGCCTGGCCCGCTGCCTAAGATGCCCGAGAGCGTGTTCGAAACCGCGCTGTTCGATTCGGGCCGGCCGGTGCTGGTTGTTCCGACCGGCTTCAACGGCATGGTCGGAAAGAAGATTCTGTTCGCCTGGAACGGCTCGACCGAGAGTGCGCGGGCGATATCTCTTGCCATGCCGGTGATGAGCAACGCCGAGTCTATCGAGGTGCTGAGCGTCGACGGCGCCATGGTGCCGGGCCCGAGTTCGGCCGAGATCGCGGAGTCGCTTTCCCGGCACGACCTCAAGGTCACCAGCCAGCACGTCAAACCGGGCGCACGCACCGCCGGCCAGACGATCGTCGACACCGCGATCGCCGTCGGCGCCGACCTGATCGTGAAGGGTGCCTATACCCAGAGCCGGCTGCGCCAGATGATCTTCGGCGGCATGACGCGCCATCTCATCCTGCACTCGCCCTTGCCGGTCCTGTTCTCCTATTGACGAGACTCTTTGACGGGGCCCGCGCGGCCCCGTCGGCATGCTAGAAACCCGGTATGAAGAAGCCCCTCGGCTGGCTGGTGGGAGCCGTGGTGTCGGTCGGCATGGCCGTCGCCGTGCTTGCCGCCGTTCTTGAGCGCGACAGGTCGGCGCCGCCGCCGGTCACGGTCGGCGAGCGGCTGGCCGTGCTCAAGACCGAGCGGGCCGGGCTTCAGGCACGTGCCGAGGGTGAAGGGCGGCTGGCGCTGATCGGACCGCTGCGGGTCGCGGGCTTGTTGCTCGATGCGCTGGTGGCGCGCGGCGAAGAGCCGGAGCAGTCGCTCGAACGGATTGCCGCGCCGCGGCGACAAGCCTTCGCGGAGGCCGATCTCCTGAACGCGGCGCTCAAGGATGCGCTCGCCCGGCCGACCCAGGGCGCCGTACGGGCCGCGCGAAAGGCGGCCGACCGCGCGCAATCCGCGCTCGAGCGGCTGGCCGACAACGATTCCCATCCATTAGTGCTCTCGGTCGTGCCGCGCTTCGTGCCGCCGCGCCGCGCGACCGGCGATCTCACGGTCGAGGCGCCGGCCGGCGCCGCATCTCCGCTGCCGCAGCCGGCTGGCGTGCGCCTGAAGGAAGACCGACAACGCGCCCCGGCATCGGCGGCGACAGGCGCGCCGACCGTGCCGCGCTATGCGCCGTCGTTTGTGGCGCCGGCCGACGAGGACCCGCCGGTCACGGTCGAGATCGCCGGCCTGCATCTTGTGCCGGGCGGACCGCCGCCGGTGCTGACGGTCGGCTCGTGGCGCGGGATCGCCACGGTCGCGCCCGAACGTCTGCGCTTCGCGGTGCCGCGTAAGGCATTCCCGACCGACGCGGTACGCGCCACCCTGGTGACCGCTTCGCTGGCGATCCGGTCGGAGTCGCGGCCGGCCTATTTCGAGGTGCCCTTCATCGTGCTGCCGGATCGGCCCGGTTCGATGGCGCTCGATCAGAAGATCCGCACGACCAGCACCGAATCCACGACGCTGGTTTCGCCCGAGATCCTGGCCCGCGCGCCGGCTGGCGAATCGCAGACCGTGCGGCGTTGCTTCGATCCGCCGGCTGGCACGCGCTTCGACAAGGAGCGTCGCCGCGTGATCGTGGTCGAGCGGCTGGCCTGGGTCGACGACGTATCCGATCCCACGGCGAATGCCGGCACGGTCGAGTTTGCGCACGACGAGGGGCCCAACCAGATTTGCCTGGTCGTCGTCACCCGCGCGGCGGCGAAGGCAGCCCGCACGGCGACGATCGGGCGCTTCGAGGCGACCCTGGTGCGCGATAAGATCGAGGAGCGCGCCGAGCGCAGCGGCGTGCGGGCGCTCGACTGGCACGAACCGACGCGGGTGGCGATCGATCCCGATGCTGTGGAGTGGCGGCTCTATCTCCGGCTGTTCGACGAGGTCGACCGGGAGTTCCGAGCCGTTCCCGAGCGACTGGACCTGCCGTTCCTGAGCATTACGGTCGAACCCTCCGGGCGCTCCATGATCCTCAAGGCCGATCCCGCCGCGGAACCCTGAAGTCCACGGGTCAGGGAGACGTCTGGGGAATATCGCCGTCGGCTGAGAGCAGGACGGCGACTGGCCTCGTGGTTTCGAAGTGCGCCAGCACGATCAGCAGCACCACCATGATCGGCACGCACAGGAACATGCCGACGACGCCCCAGATCGTGCTCCACACCATCAGCGAAACGATCACGACCAGCGGTGACAGGTTGAGCGAGCTGCCGAGGATCGCAGGCTCGACGACGTTGGCCATCACGATCTGGATGGTGCCGATCACGAACAGCACGATCAGGAACGGCGTCAGGTGGTCGAACTGAACCAGGGTCAGCAGCGCCGGCGCCACGATCGCGAGGATCGAGCCGATGGTCGGGATGTAGTAGAAGAAGAAGATCATCACTGCCCAGAAGCCGGCGAAATCGACGCCGGTCCAGCGCATCACAATATAGGCGAGGCCCGACGTCGCCGCCGCGAGGGTGGTCTTGATGCGAACGTAGGTACGGATGTCGCGGTCGATCTGCTCCAGCACCGAGCGCACCCGCGCCTGTTGGCCGCCCGAGCCGAACAGGATCGAGAGCTTGCGGCGGAAATGGACCTGCTCGACGAACAGGAAGCCCGCATAGATCAGTACGATGCCGGTCACGCTCACGATCGACGCCGCGGCCGTGGCGAGGCCGCCCAGGGTGTCGGCAAGGCTGATGCGGTCGAACAGCTGGCTGACGGTTGGCGCCTGATCGATGCCGATCATGCGTGCACCTTGCTCCAGCAGGTTCTGCAGGCGCACCTCGTAGTTCGGCGCGGCGGCGGCGACGGCGGTGATGTTGCGGCTCACCGTCCGGCCGAGAATCCAGGCGAGCCCGCCCATTACGCAGAAGGCCAGGATGACGGCGATGAAGCGCGGCAGTTTGAAGCCGGCCAGACGGGGTCTCTCGAACGCGTCGGCAATGGCGTCGACCATGTACCAGAGCGCCAGCCCGAGCACGAAGGGCAGCAGAAGGCCGCGCGCGGCGACGAGCAGGTACATGGTGGCCGCGATCACGATCGCCCACAGGGCGGCACGCTGCAGTGTCATGCGGTCACTATAGCCGCATGACCGATACGGCGAACATTCAGCCGTAAGCAGGCCTCAGAACTGGCGCAACTCGAAATGCGGCGCGCGCCTGACCCGGCTGGCGATCGCCAATGCGCGGCCGCCGAGGAAGCCCGCGCACCAGGCGAGCGCCGCTCCGAGGGGTCGCAGGTAGTCGGTGCCGGCGAGGCCAGCGACCCGGCTGGCGATCAGCGCCACGACCAGCAGCGCGATCAGGCTGACGGCCAGCAGGCCGCATCGTGCCTGAGGAAGGCGGATCAGAGCCCACATCTGGTCGACCTGGATGCGCATCATTACGCCGCGCATCAGGCCGATCGCGGCGCCGGCTGCAAGCGCAAGGCCCCAGACCACCAGACCACCCGGCGTCAGCGGCAGGAACAGAAAGGGGGCCAGCGCCACGAGGGAGGCCGCCAGGAACGCCCCATACAGGTGCGAAAGCCGCATCGGCTTCGCTTCGACTTCACGCCGGCTGGCTAGGGCGCACGCCGTCACACCGAGCACGAGGAGAAAATGGGCGAACGACAATTGTCGATGTGCTCCGGGCGCCGATTCTGAGTGACAATGCAAATGTATACTGCATGTGAAGAAGTTTGCATTTCATAACTCCCAAGGAGGCACAGCGCTGGCTCTATTCGCCATATAACTGCAATAAGGTGGCCGATCATCACATCGCGGAATTTCATTGCCGCTGTACCAATAGGGGCATAGCGTTCCGCGAAACGGTTCCGAAGAGAACGCGATCAGGGAGGAAGCAGTGGCATCAAGGAAGATCGGACGTCGTCAATTCGTTGCGACCACAGCGCTGGCATCCGCCACGCTTGTGGCGGCCCCCTTCGTGCGTGGCGCGCACGCCGCAGGAAAGCTGTCGCTCGGTCTGTGGGACCACTGGGTTCCCGACGCGAACAAGACCTCGACCGCGCTCATCCAGGAATGGGCGGCGAAAGAGAAGGTCGAGGTTCAGATCGATTACATCACGTCGCAGGGCAACAAGTTGCTGCTGACCGGCGCGGCGGAATCGCAAGCCAAGTCCGGCCACGACATCCTCGCGTTCTCGACTTGGCTGCCGTCCCGCTACGCCAGCCAGCTGGTGTCGATGAACGACGTCATGGGCGACCTCATCAAGCAGAACGGCGCGGTCAACGCCACAGTCGAGTATTTGGGCAAGGTCGACGGCAAGTGGCTGGGAGTGCCGATCTGCATCGGCAGCCAGATCAAGGGACCGTGCTCGCGCATCGATCTCATGAAACAGCACGCCGGCATCGACGTGCAGGCGATGTATCCCGCGGGCTCGCCGCCAAAGGCGGATGACTGGACGTTCGACACCTTCCTCAAGGCGGCCGAAGGCTGTCACAAGGCTGGCTTTCCGTTCGGCATCGGCCTCGGTACGACATCGGACAATGTCGACACGGCGGGAGCCATTTTCCACGGCTTCGGCGCCGAGTTGGTCGACGCCAAGGGCAATATCAAGGTCAAGAGCGACGCGGTGCGTCAGGCGCTGGACTACTACAAGAAGCTCATGGCGTTTCTGCCTCCCGATGTGCCGGCCTGGGACGATGCGTCCAACAACAAGTGGCTGGTCTCGGGCAAGGGTGCGCTGATCATGAACCCGCCGAGCGCCTGGGCGGTTGCCAAGCGTGACGCGCCGAAGGTCGCCGAACAGCTGTGGACGCATGGCTTCGCCAAGGGCCCCAAGGGTCGCTATGCGCCATTCGTGCCGTACTTCTGGGGCGCCTGGGACTTCGGCAAGAACCAGTCGGCGGCCAAGAGCCTAATGGTTTACATGTCGCAGTCGGGTGCGGTCGAAAAACTCGTGGCGGCAAGTGGCGGCTACGACCTGCCGTCGTTCGAAAAGCAGACCCTGTTCAAGACCTGGGCCGAGGAAGGTCCGCCGAAGGGAACGCTCTTCCACTATCCGAACCCGTACAACCACCAGATTCTGTCGATCGCGGGGGCGCCTGCGCCGCACAAGATCGGCGAGCAGATCTACGTGCAGGGGATCATGACGCAGATGGCCGTGCGCCACTACAAAGGCGAAGCGATGGAGAAGACGCTCGCCTGGGCCGAAGGCGAGCTCGAGGGCTTCGCTCGCAACTAGAAGACGACGGCGGACCGCCCCGCTAGCGCAGGGCGGTCTGGGCGTCGAGCCATTTCCGCGCCGAGGCGACGTCGCGGAAGATCTGCAGTGGACGGTTGGCTGCGGCCAGCGCCGTATAGGTGCGCGCCTGATCGTAGGCCTCGGTCGACGCGGCGACGATGGCCAGCGGACCCATGCGCCCGGTCGCCGCATAGGCACGAATGCGGGCGCCCAGCGCCATCATTTCCTGATCGCTCATCGCCAGGACGCCGTTGCTGAGGTCGAAGATCTTCGCGTAGCCCATGGCGTCGGCCACGGCGACGCCGTCGAGATAGGCCTGCATGTCGAGCAGGCTGACCTGGTCCTTGCCGACGGCCGTCACGAGACGGTTCGGATGGGAGATGGTCCAGGTGAGCGGCATGCGGATCGCGACTGTTGGGCTGGCCCCTTGCTGGTGCTGCCGGACAGGATTGAACTGTCGACCTCTCCCTTACCAACGGCGTCAAGAAAGGTGCAGCATCAACGGGTTGGCGACTGTCATCCCAGAATTCCCCCAGCCCGTCAATTTCCACAAGCGCTCAGCGCTTGCCGCGGGTCCTGATGCCGGCCGCCGTCTCGGCCGGATCGACGACCCTGTAGCGCATCGTCGTCTTCAGGCTGGCGTGGCTGACGAAGCGTTGCGCCAGCACCGGGTCGCCGGTCTGCTGGATGATCGCCGTCACCACGGCGCGGCGGCTTTCGTGCGGCCGCCAGTGCAGGCCGATCTTGTCGACGGCGTTGTAGACGTTCGCCCGATGGCCCCAGGGGAAGACGCGCCCGCGGCGATCGGTCGGCACCTGGGCGAGCGCCGCGACGGCGGTCGGCGACAGGTCGAATTCCTGCCAGCGCGTCGGCTTGCTGAGCAGGATCCTCGCCAGGCCGGCCTGCAGGTCGACCGTCGCCCATTCCCAGCGCAGCCATTCGGAGATCCGGTAGCCGCGCTCGTGCACCACCACGATCAGCCCGCGCAGCGCCTGCAGGCTGGCGCGCTGGCGGTGGTAGTTCAGGTCGCGGCCCTTGCCAGTCGGCGTCAGCGCCGCCAGCCTCGTGTCGATCTCGAGCAGGATCGCCTCGACGTCGCGGTCGCGCGCCGCCGGCCGCGGCAGCGACGGGATCTCGCCCTCGGCGGGCTTCACCGCGCGGATCACGATCTTGGTCCGCCAGCCCTGCTCCTCGGCGAAGTTCAGCACGGTGCGCAGCGGCGTCGTCAGCTCGCGGTTGACGGTCGGCGTCGACGGCAGCGGAAAGGCCTGCCGCCCCTCGGCGATCGCGCGCTCGCGCTCGAGCCGGCGCTGCTGGCGCCACTTGCTCGCGGCCTCGGTCAGGTGGGTCTGGTTGATCGCGCCGACGGGCACGTCCTTGCCGACCAGGTCGACGATGCGGTCGACCCGATCGCGCTCGGCATCGGAGCGCGCGCGGGCGGCCTTGTAGTGGTGGGCCGCGACCTCGAGCATTACGGCCTGGGCGGCCGAGGTGGGAGGGGTATCACGGTGCCAGCGCTCGAGGACGCGACGGACGAACGCTTGAGCGCCCGACTGATGCCGCGAATCCGTGACGAGCTCGGTCCAGCTGCCGTCGGGCAGCTGGCCGCGCCAGGCGATGGTGGCGTTGCCCTTGCGGGTGCCGGGTTCGTACCAGGTGCCGGGCTGGCCGGCGATCTTGTAGGGCATCTGCGCAGGGCCTCCCTGACCCGGAGCACGTCGGCCGACGTTAGGACCGCCCGGGGGCCTCTGCCAATAGGGCGCACGCCGGCCCCGGCGATCGCGCGCTGGACGGTGCGGACGCTGACGCCGTAGCGGGTGGCGAGGTCGGTGACGGTGATCTCGTCGGCGAGGGAGAGGTCGGGGCGAACGGCGTTCGTCGCGGTCACTTCTTCACCCCCAGCACGGTCAGTTCGTCCCGCGCGCGCTTCGCCAGCCACTGCATCCATTCGACCGCGAGCTCACGGGGAATGATGAGGTCGCCCGACCAGCCCTGGCCGTTGTCCCAGCCCTCGAGCTTG
>JBGAIW010000009.1:0-66438 GCA_044225265.1 Reyranella sp. | reverse complement strand
CCTGATCGTCGAGGAAATCACCGAGGGCCGCGACGAGCTCGGCGTGCTGCTGATGGGCCACAAGAAGGGCGCCTACTGGTACGGCAGCCAGCTCGACATCCACGAGACGCGCGAGCTCACGCCCTACAACAACGCGACCTCGATCCAGGTCTGCGCGCCGGTGCTGTCGGGCATCATCTGGGCGCTGGAGAACCCCGAGCGCGGCATCGTCGAGGCCGACGAGATGGATTTCGAGCGCAACCTCGAGATCTGCATGCCCTATCTCGGCCCGGTGGTCGGCAAGTACGGCGACTGGACGCCGCTGAAGGATCGCGGCGGACTGTTCCCCGAGGATCTCGACCGCGACGATCCCTGGCAGTTCAAGAATTTCCGGGTCGTGTGATCGGGCTCTGCCTGCCGGAGACGTGCGACTTCAGCGCTTTCGCACGAATTCGGCACGCAGCACGAGACCTTTGATGCTTTCGTGCCGGCAATCGATTTCCTGAGAATCGCCGGTCAGTCGGATCGACCGGATGACCGTACCGCGACGCAGAGTCTGGTTGGCGCCCTTGACCTTCAGATCCTTGGTCAAAACGACGCTGTCGCCATCGGCGAGGAGGTTGCCGACGGCGTCTCGCACTTCTGTGGTTTGAGCTGCTGCCTGCTTTGCCTTGGCTTCCGCGGCGGGAATCCACTCGCCTGTGGCCTCGTCATAGACATATTCGTCGTCGGAATCGGGCATTCTCGAGTCGCTTCCTGCATCGGCGGTCATAGGCTTTGGCGCGAGCGCTGGACACGCCGAGCAACTCCGTCGCAAGCTTCTCGCGCGGACCCATCGATTCCGGGCTCGCCCGCGGACACATCAGGCGCATTTGGCTCCCAGCCTCGATGGGAATCTCTTCTTTTGCTGCTTTGATTTTCCAGGCCGTTGAAATCACGCGGCAGATTAGTGTCGACGAAAGTTCAAGAACCTCCGGGTGACCTGACCAACCGCTGTTTCTGCCGGTGTCCTGGAGACTGGAGCGGCAGTCCGCAGATTTTGCCCAGGCTCGGTCTGCGAGCGATGGGGCTCGCATTCTCAGGGTACTGCCGCGCCCCTACTCGATCAGCTCGTCGGCTCTCGCGATTACGGCAGATGGGATGGCAAGCCCCAATGCCTTGGCGACACCCAAGTTCAGGGTCAGTTCGAACTTGGTCGGTTGCAGCACGGGCAGTTCGCCCGGTTTGGCTCCTCGCAGAATGCGGCCAGCCAGAACGCCGGCCTGGCGATAGGCCTCGCTGAAGTCGGGGCCGTAACTCGCGAGGCCGCCGTCTCGGACGAACTGTCGCCACTGGTAGATGCCAGGGATCTTGTATTGGGCGGCCAGCGCCGTGATGCGCAGTCGTTCGCCGGCAAAGAATGCATCCGCACCGACAACCAACCCGGCAACGCGGTCCCGGGCCAGTGTCTCGAATGCATCGGAAATCGCCGATGGCGTTCCGGCTTCCACGAAGACCAAGGGCCGGCCTGCTGCAGACGCGGCTTCCTGCATGGTTCGGCGCTGGTTGTCGGTGGTGGGGCTCTTGGGATTGATCAATGCGGCGAGAGGCCTGCCGCCGGGTATCAGTTCGTTCATGATCTCGAGCCGCTTTGCGTCGAGCTCATGGCTCAAGATCGATACGCCCGTGATATTGCCGCCCGGTCTGTTGAAGCTGCGGACCAGACCCGATTTGACAGGATCGCTCACGGCCGAAAAAACGATCGGTATCGTCGAGGTGGCAGCCTTGGCCGCCTCAGCAGCATAGGTCCCGCCGCCGGCAATGATTACGCTCGGTGGAATCCTCACCAACTCGCGCGCCAGCGGGGCGAGCCGCTCGATCTCGCCGTTTGCCCAGCCATAGGTTATCGCGACGTTCGTGCCGACAGTGAAGCCAAGCTCGGCCAGGCCGCCAAGGCAGGCGGCGATCTGCTCCCGGAGCACCGCCTCCGGAAGCAAACTGAGGAAGCCAATCACAGGCAATCGAGCGTCCTGCGCTTGCGCCTGAAGGGGGAGCAGCAATCCTGTCCCGAGCGCTCCCAGAAGGTCTCGTCGTCTCACGGAGCTTCTTGCCGGATTTGAGGCATCGCCGATCCCACGTTGAACCTGATCATCTACTCCGGGACATCATCGCGCGGATTGACCCTGATGTCAGTCGGGACAAAGCAGGCGGCATGCAGTCCGCGCCGAACGGCGCCCCCTGTTTCGTCGAGTCGATGCCATGCTACGAATCGCGACATGGCGATCAGATTCCAGATCAATCATCCGGAAAGGATGGTGGTGGGCGTTGCCGAGGGCGTCGTCACGCTCAAGGACATCATCCGTTTCGCCATCGACGTCGGCGAAAACCGCGCCAACACCTATCGTCGGATCCTCGACTTCATGAGCTGCACGACGATGCTGAGCGACGCCGACATCGTGGCGTATCGCGACCGCGTGCGAGAGCTTCCTGCAGACAAGCGCCCCGCCGGGGCGACGGCCCTCGTTTCGAGCGAGAAGAACGCCGTCCTGTCGCGACTGTTCACCGATACAATCGGCACCGACCGCCCGGCGCAGGTGTTCTCCAGCATCCGCGAAGCGCGGAAGTGGCTGGATCAGTATTCGCCCACGCGTCGCTAGGGCGGCGCCCGTTCGGGCCCGGGCGACCGCTACTTGAGCAGCTTCAGGCACTCGCCGGCTTCTTCCGCCGCGGTGCGGGCGACGTCGCGCTTCATCGAGCCGTTCATGACCATCGGCCGGACTGTGGTCGTGAGAGCTTCCTTGATGTCGGTCGTGGGCGTCACCGACGGCGCGACCTTGCCGTAGATCGTCTTCGCCTCGGGTGAAAGTCCACCCGAACACGCCGTCGCCGCGGCCTGGTCGGCCTGTGCGAACGCCGGCGCGAGAACGATCAGGGCGGTCAGAAAGAGACTGCGCTGGCTGGTCATGTGCTTGCCTGAAGGTTGATGAGGGATGCCGGATCGGACTGGCGTCCGTGGTCGCCGATCATGATCGGCAAATCAAGCGCGAATGCCGCGATACTTCCCCGCGTCGGCGCGGCCGGTTTTTTCCCGAGACCCCCGGACGGAGCGATCGTTGGCAGTTCAGGAACTTCCGGCCGGTCTGATATGCTGGGGACCTCATTCGGGGGAGTGCCAGCCAAAATGCGATCCATATCGAGTCTCGGGTACGGCGCCGGCGCGCTGCTCATGCTCTGCCTGGCCGTCCAGACGTCGGTTGCCCAGACGTCGATCGCCCAGTCGTCGAGCGCCCAGTCGTCGAGCACCCAGTCGCCGGCGGCATCCAAGCCGGCGGCGCCGGCGGCCTGCAGCATCACGCTCCAGTCCGGCGAGGAGGGCAGCCTCACCGCCAAGTCGGGAGACATGGTGAGCGTGTGCCTGCCGATCAGCTCGGGCACCGGCTATTCGTGGCAGGTCCAGATGGGCGGCGACGCCTTCACGCTCGATCCGAAACCGTCCACCGAACGTGCCGGCACGCAGCCCGGCGCGCCGGCCGTCACGCGCTTCACCATGAAGGCGCCGGGGGCCGGCGACTACACCCTGATCTTCATGCTGCTGCCGCCGGGCAACAGCGGCGCCGAGGCGGGACGGGCATTCGTCGGTCTGAAGGTCCTGTGAGGCGCGCCTGATGGTTGACCGCCTTCGGCGCGGTCGAAACCGGGCTTCGCGGCAGACGGCGACGTTTTCGGCGTGAACCTCCATCTCGGCATCCTGCAACTGGTCAGCACGATCGTCTTCGTGCTGGCGGCTCTCGCCTCGCTGGCGGCTGGCTACAAGCTGCGCGGGTCGACCGGCTTGTGGGGCTGGGGCATCGCGCTGCTGATGATGGGGCTGAGCAATTTCCTGCTCTTTCGCTACAGCGCGGTCGCCGATCCGTCGGTTCTGGTGATCGTCGGCACCCTGTTCACCGCGGCGTGCGCCACGATGTGGCTGAGCCTGCGGCAGTTCCATCGCCCGGACCTCAAGGCCGCCGCCGTCGCCGGCATGTCCATGGCGATCTGCGGCATCTTCGTCGCCGCATTCTTCGCGGCCTGGCATTTCGGTTCGGCCTACCGGGCCTATTCGCTGGTCTTCTCGCTGTTCGCCGGCGGGCTGATGCTGCTCGCCGCCTTCGAGGCGCGGTCCGAGACGGCGCACCGGTCGCTGTGGCCGGACAATCCGATCTCCCGCGTGCTGCTCGCCATCGCGCTCGCCCACTTCGCGCGGGGCGGAGTGGTCGTGCTCGAGGTCGAGCGCCTGGTGGAGAGGGAGACGGCGGCGATCGCCATCAACAATCTGCGCTATTTCACGACGGTGTGCGTGCTGATGGTGACGATCGGACTGGTCCTCAGCGCCGTCCGGCGACAGGAAGACAAGTCGCCGGTGCGGTGAACCGCCCGGGCGGCTTGCCGGGGTCAGGTCAGGAGGGGAGCGCCCCGCCAGCGCGGCGGCGCGAACAGTTCGGCGAGCGTCTTCACGGCCTGCTCGGCCTCGAAGCGGTCCGGAGTCTCCGTCGTCACGCCGTAGCCGCTGTGGTCGGTGGCCTGCACGACGATGCCGTCGCGCCGCGGCACGACATAGACGTGCCTGTAGTCGAGGCCATAGCGGACCTCGGGCTGAGGGATCAGGCGGGCGATCTGGCCGCGCACCGGTGTGACGCTGTCGTCGCGCCACAGCGCACGCGCGCCATAGCCGGTGCAGTCGATCACGACCTTCTGCGGCAGGGCGGCGATCTCGGCGGGGTGACGGAACAGGGCGTGGCGATACTGGCCGCCGGCGATGAAGAAGTCGTTGAGCAGCGTATGGCCGTAGTCGGAGATGTTGAAGATCATGAACTCGCTGCGATAGACGGCCCGCGCCTGGAAAGGCGACGCCTCCGGCGCCACGAGGCTCGGCCGGGGCGTCAGGTCGGCGATCCTGCGGCTGTAGGACGTGAAGTGCAGCGGCGGCGCGGCGGGTGCCGACGCAGTGGGGGCCGGCGAGGCGGCGGGTGCCGCGGCTTCGTCGGCCGCGATCGAGTAGTAGTCGGTCCACTCGACCGGCGCGCCGGGCAGGCCGAGATAGGTGCGATGCGCCTTGAACGAAATGCGCGCCATCTCTTCCCAGGTCTCGGCGAAGCCCGGCGCGGCGGTCTCGGTGCTGGCGATGCGCGAGTCGGGCGTCCAGGCGCCGGTGGCGCGCGCCGAGCGGGTCTGCGGCAATTGCTCGGCGGCGTAGATGGTGACCCTGGCACCGGCGCGCTGGGCGAGGATCGCGGCGGTGAGGCCGAGGATGCCGCAGCCGATCACCGCGACCTCGCGGGGGCTCGATTGCATGGCCTGGCGCACCGCGAGCGTGCCCGAGCCCCAGGACAGCGACCAGCCGCTGCCGCCATGGCCGTAATTGTGCACGACCAGGCTGCCGCCGATGCGCTCGCTGTCGAGGCGCGGGCCGGCGGCACGGAACGGGCGCGTGCAGACGGCGATGTCGATGATGCGGTCGGGGCGGGCGCGGATCGGCGCGAGCGGGATGATGCCCGCTCCCGGGGGCGCGCAGGCCGACAGCAATCCGCCGCCGAGCACCGTCCCCGGCAGCGCGCCCTGCAGCAGGCGGCGTCGGCCGAGGAGGGGCAGCGTTTGCATCAGGACAAGTATGTCGCCGAGACGCCGCCGTCGACAATCAGGGTGTGGCCGTTGACGTAGGACGACGCGGGCGAGGCGAGGAACAGGGCTGCGCCCGCGATCTCGGCCGGGTCGGCCCAGCGCTTGGCCGGGCTGCGCTCGCGGTGCTTCTCGCCGTTGGGCGAGGCGATCATGCGCTGGTTGGTCTCGGTGGCGAAGAAGCCGGGCGACAGCGCGTTGGCGGTGATGCCGCGGGCGCCGAACTCGACGGCGAGTGCGCGGGCGAAGGCCGCGAGGCCGCCCTTGGCCGTCACGTAGGACGAGGCGTTGGGCACCGCGAGGTCGCCCGCGATCGAGGTCACCATGATCAGCCGGCCCCATTTGCGCTCGAGCATGCCGGGCAGCACGTGGCGCACCAGCGCGTGGGCGGCGGTGAGGTCGACGTCGATCAGGCGCTCGAACGCCTCGGGCTCGATGTCGAGGAAGGCGCGGCGGTCGCGCTCGCCGACATTGTGGATCAGGATGTCGACCGGTCCGGCGGCAGCCAGCGCCGCCTGCATCGCGGCGCGGTCGGCCATTTCGAAGGCCACGGCGTCGCAGGGGCGGCCGAGGGCGCGCAGCTCGGCCAGCCGCTCCGTCACGCGCTCGAGGCTGCGGCCGTGCAGCAGGACGCGGGCGCCGGCCTCGGCCAGCCCCTTGGCCATCTCCCACCCCAGGCCGCGGGCGGATCCGGTGATCAGGGCGGTACGGCCGTCGAGGCGGAATTTCTCGGGAAAGGTCGACATCGGGTGGGGCATTCGTCTATTTCGGGCGCCCGGACCCTAGCTGTATAGGCAAATGCTGAAGCTGCCGAAAGTCATCGGCCATCGCGGAGCGATGGCTTACGCGCTGGAAAACACCCTGGAAAGCTTCCGCGAGGCCCGCCGGCGCGGCGCGACCTGGGTCGAGATCGACGTGAAATTGACCGCCGACGGCGTGCCGATCGTGATGCACGACGCCTCGCTGAAGCGGACGATGGGCGTCGACCGGCTGGTCGCCGAAACCAGGCGCGCCGACCTGCCGGCGGCGGTGCCGACCTTCGAGCAGGCGATCGCCTGCTTTGCCGAGCTCGGGCTCGGCTGCAATGTCGAGATCAAGCCGTGCGAGGGCCGCGAGACCGAGACCGGCCGCACCACGGTCGAGGCGCTGCGCAAATTCTGGCCGGCGTCGCTGCCGGCGCCGCTGCTGTCGAGCTTCAAGGACGAGTCGCTGGCCGCCGCGCGGCAGGCGGCGCCGGAGTTCGCGCGCGCCCTGCTGGTCAGCGAGGTCGATGAGACCTGGCAGTCCCGGGCCAACGCGGTGGGCGCGGCCGGGATGAACGTCGGTGGCCGCAAGCTCACGGTGCCCGGCGCCGTGGCGATCAAGCGGGCGGGCTACGCGCTCTCGGTCTGGACGGTGAACGATCCCGACGAGGCCCGGGCCTTTGTCGGCATGGGCGCCGACTGCATCATCACCGACAAGCCCGATGTGATCCTCGCGGCCCTGAAATAAGGCGGCTTCGCGGGCCCCGAATTAGGGGGTTGCGCTCGTCCGGCAGTCTTGGTGGACTGCAATCAGACTGACATAAATCGTTAACATCGCAGTCGCATGCCCCGCCGATACATCGGCAGGGCTACTCAGGGAGGTTTTCCGTCATGTCACGTATTCTGCTGTCGTCCGTTGCCGCTGCCGCGGTACTGGCCAGCGCCGCTCAGGCCTCGGCGCAGACCGAGATCCAGTGGTGGCACGCCATGGGCGGCAATCTCGGCGAAGCCGTCAACGCGCTCGCCGACCAGTTCAACAAGTCGCAGAAGGATTTCAAGGTCAACCCGGTCTACAAAGGCTCCTACACGGAGACCCTGACCGCGGCGATCGCCGCTTTCCGTGCCAAGCAGGCACCGCACATCGTGCAGGTCTTCGAGGTCGGCACCGCCAACATGATGGCCGCCAAGGGTGCGGTCTACCCGGTCTATCAGCTGATGGCCGACGCCAAGGAGCCGTTCGATCCCAAGGCCTTCATCGGTCCGGTCTATGGCTACTATTCGACGACCGACGGCAAGCTGCTGTCGATGCCGTTCAATTCCTCGACGCCGGTGTTCTACTGGAACAAGGAGCTCTTCAAGAAGGCGGGTCTCGATCCCGACAAGGGTCCCAAGACCTGGGCCGAGGTCGGCGAGATGGGCAAGAAGGCGGTGGCCGCCGGAGCCAAGTGCGGCTTCACTCCGCAATGGCAGACCTGGACGCTCATCGAGAACTATGGCGCCTGGCACGACCTGCCGTTCGCCACCAAGGCCAACGGCTTCGGCGGCACCGACATCGAGCTGAAGTTCAACGACGCCCCTAGGGTCAAGCTCATCCAGACGATGGCCGACTGGAGCAAGGACAAGACGTTCGTCTATGGCGGCCGCGAGGGCAAATCGACTGCGATGTTCACTGGCGGGGACTGCGCCATGCATATCGCCTCGGCAGGCTCGGCCTCAGCGATCCAGACCGCGCTCGGCCTCGACAAGGTCGGCATCTCGATGATGCCGTACTCGCCCGAGGTCAAGGCGCAGCCGCAGAACTCGATCATCGGCGGCGCAACGCTGTGGGTGCTGCAGGGCAGGCCGCAGCCGGAGTATGTCGGCGTCGCCAAGTTCCTGACCTTCCTGTCGAGCACGCCGGTCCAGGCGCAGTGGCACCAGCAGACCGGCTACGTGCCGATCACGCTCGCCGCCTACAAGCTCACCGACGATTCCGGCTTCTACAAGAAGTTCCCCGGCCGCGACGTGGCGGTGAAGGAGCTCACGCTCAACCCGCCGACCGAAAATTCGAAGGGATTGCGCATCGGCAACTTCGTGCAGATCCGCGACGTCGTCGACGAGGAGCTCGAGAACGTCTGGTCGGGCAAGAA
Organism: Reyranella sp.; assembly: GCA_044225265.1. Taxonomy (GTDB): domain Bacteria; phylum Pseudomonadota; class Alphaproteobacteria; order Reyranellales; family Reyranellaceae; genus Reyranella. Next base: position 57,953 of record JBGAIW010000009.1, on the reverse strand, counting down.
GGACGCCAAGACTGCGCTCGACGATGCCGTCAAGCGGGGCAACGAATTGCTGAAGAAGTTCGAGGCTGCGAACAAGTAGAACGGGCGGGAGCCCTCCCCCACTGCGGAGGGGGAGGGCTTCATGCGGCTTTCGGGGGAGAGCTGGCCGGGGATGGAAAAGCGCGTCACCTTCAACGAGCGTTGGTTGCCATACCTGCTGGTGGCGCCGCAGATCGTCATCACACTCGCCTTCTTCTTCTGGCCTTCGGGCCAGATGGTGTGGCAGTCGCTGATTCTTGAAGACGCCTTCGGCGGCAACACCAAGTTCGTCTGGTTCAGCAACTTCATCGACCTGTTCAAGGACGACGCCTATTTCTCGTCGGCGCGGCTGACCCTGGTGTTCAGTTTCCTGGTGGCTTCGCTGGGGCTCGGCGTGTCGCTGCTGCTGGCGGTGATGGCCGACCGGGTGATCCGCGGCGCCACCGCCTACAAGACCTTCCTGGTCTGGCCCTATGCCGTGGCCCCGGCCGTGGCGGGCGTGCTGTGGGGCTTTCTGTTCAATCCCTCGGTCGGCATCGTCGCCTGGCTTCTCAAGGGCGTCGGCATCGATTTCAACTACGTGAGCAACGGCAACCAGGCGCTGCTGCTGATCGTGATCGCCGCGGTGTGGAACCAGATCAGCTACAATTTCCTGTTCTTCCTCGCCGGGTTGCAATCGATTCCGCGCTCGCTGATCGAGGCCGCCGCGATCGACGGCGCCGGGCCGGGCAAGCGCTTCTGGGACATCGTGTTCCCGCTCCTGTCACCGACCGGCTTCTTCCTGCTGGTGGTGAACATCATCTACGCCTTCTTCGGCACGTTCGGCGTCGTCGACGCGCTGACCAAGGGCGGACCGGGCCAGTCGACCACCATCCTGGTCTACAAGGTCTACAACGACGGCTTCCGCGGCCAGGACCTCGGCGGCTCTTCGGCGCAGTCGGTGATCCTGATGATCGTGGTCATCCTGCTGACTTTCGTGCAGTTCCGCTTCATCGAACGGCGGGTCCACTACTGATGTCCGGAAGGGTCGCATGGTAGAAAACCGCCCCTGGCTGACCTGGTTCAGCCATGTCGTCGTTCTGCTCGGCGTGGTGATCGTGGCCTTTCCGGTGTGGATGACCTTCGTCGCCTCGACGCACGATCAGGCGACCATGCTGCGCTCGCCGATTCCGTTGCTGCCAGGGTCGCATCTGGTCGAGAACTACCGGCAGGTCCTGTTCGAAGGCTACGGAAAGGTCGGCAGCGTTCCGACCTGGCTCACCCTGTTCAATAGCCTCGTGATGGCACTGGGCGTGGCGTTCGGCAAGATCGCGATCTCGATCGTCGCCGCGTTCGCGATCGTCTATTTCCGCTTTCCCCTGCGCATGGCTTGTTTTTGGGCCATCTTCGTGACCCTGATGCTGCCGGTCGAGGTGCGCATCGTGCCGACCTATGGCGTGGTGGCGGCGCTCGGCATGCTCGATTCCTACACCGGGCTGATCATACCGATCATCGCCTCGGCGACCGCGACCTTCCTGTTCCGGCAGTTCTTCCTCAGCGTGCCCGATGAGTTGGCCGAAGCCGCCCGAGTCGACGGCGCTTCGCCGATGCGCTTCTTCGTGGATATCTTGCTGCCGATGAGCCGTACGACCATCGCGGCGCTATTCGTCATCCAGTTCATCTACGGCTGGAACCAGTATCTCTGGCCGCTGCTGATCACCACCAAGGAAGGCTTCTATACCGCTGTCATGACGGTGTCCCGCCAGGCCAACGTGGTCGATTCAGTGCCGGCCTGGAACCTGCTGATGGCCATGGCGATGCTCGCCATGCTGCCGCCGGTGCTGGTGGTGATCTTCATGCAGCGCCAGTTCGTGCGCGGCCTGGTCGAGACGGAGAAATAGCGGAATGGCCCAGGTCCACCTGCGCGGCGTCAAGAAGAGCTACGACAAGCTCGAGGTCATCCACGGCATCGACATGGAGATCGCCGACGGCGAGTTCATCGTCATCGTCGGCCCGTCGGGCTGCGGCAAGTCCACCCTGCTGCGCATGGTGGCGGGGCTGGAGCGGATCACCGGCGGCCAGGTCGCGATCGGCGACCGCGTGGTCAACGAGCTGGAGCCCAAGGACCGCGACATCGCCATGGTGTTCCAGAATTACGCGCTCTACCCGCACATGAGCGTGTACCAGAACATGGCGTACGGCCTGAAGATCCGTAAGCTGGTCAAGGAAGAGATCGACCTGCGCGTGCGCAAGGCCGCCAGGATCCTCGAACTCGAGAAGCTGCTCGAACGTCTGCCGCGCCAGCTCTCGGGCGGCCAGCGCCAGCGCGTCGCCATGGGCCGCGCCATCGTGCGCGAGCCGGCGGTGTTCCTGTTCGACGAACCGCTCAGCAACCTCGACGCCAAGCTGCGCGTCCAGATGCGGCTGGAGATCAAGCGCCTGCAGCGCGAACTGGGAGTCACGTCGATCTACGTCACGCACGACCAGGTCGAGGCGATGACGCTGGCCGACCGGCTGATCGTGATGAATGCCGGCGTCGCCGACCAGATCGGCACGCCGATGGACGTCTACGACAAGCCGGCGTCGATGTTCGTGGCGGGCTTCATCGGCTCGCCGGCGATGAACTTCACCGCCGCCAGGGTTGGCGCGGACCGCGGCACGGTCGAGCTGACGGCGAGCAGCAACCGCATCGTCATGCCGCTCGGCCGCCAGACCAGCGCCAAGGCCGGCGACCTGGTGACGCTCGGCGTGCGGCCCGAGCACCTGCAGCCGTTCCAGAACGGGCCGGTCGAGTTCGAGATCGAGATGGCCGAGCCGCTCGGCGCCGACACGCTGCTGCACGGCAAGTTCGGCGGCGACCGCTCGCTGATCACGGTGCGCCAGTCGGGCCACGTCATCGCCCGGCCCGGCGAACGGCGGCGCTTCAACGCCGAGGGACGGAACCTGCATCTGTTCGAGCCCGACAGCGGCAAGCGCATCGCCGACGTCTGAGGCCGTCCTCGACCGTGCCTCTCCGGTTCCGCAACGTCACCACCGGTCTCTATCTGATCAGCGCGATCTGCGGCCTGGTCGATGCCGTCTGCTTCCTGGGCCTGGGTCATGTCTTCGCCGAGATGATGACCGGCAATCTGCTGCTGCTGGCGCTTTCGATCGGCAAGGGCGAGCTGCTCGAGGGCAGTGCGCAGTACCTGCCGGCGATCATTTCCTTCACGATCGGCGCCTTGCTCGGTGGTCGCATTCTGCGCGGGCCGCAGAAGATGCGCGAGCGCCGGGTCGGCTTTGCGATCGAAGGTGCGATCCTGTGGGGCGCCACCGCGCTCGCCGCCTTCGGTGCGCCGCAAGCCGACAACCTGCAGGGCCAGTTCATGATCGCGGTGCTGGCGCTCGGCATGGGCATCCAGAACGCCATGGTGCGCGTGCACGGCGTGCCCGATCTCGCGACCAACGTCATGACGCTCACCTACACCGGCATCATCGCCGACTCCCGGCTGGCGGGCGGCGACAGCCGCAACTGGCGGCGCCGTGCCCTGTCGATCGGCCTGTTCTGCGCCAGCGCCGCGGTCGGCGCTCTGCTGCTCGGCTTCGGCATGGCCTGGCCGCTGCTGCTCGCCTCGACGGGTTTCAGCGTGGCGATGGGACCGTTGATGTTCGGAGAGACCGAGAGCCGCTAACTGCGGACGTATTTCACCGATCAACCATATGGTCGGGTGGACGCCTCGGTGACCTTGTTGCCGGCCAGCACCTCTTCCAGCGCGGCGCGCACATATTGCCTGGCGCGCGGCACGTCCTCGGGATCCGACGAGCGAATCGAGTCGATGCCGCCCTTGTATACGAGCATGCCGCGAGCATCGATCACGAACATGTGCGGCGTCACCGTGGCGCCATAGGCGCGCGCGATCGTGCCCTGCGGATCGAGCAGGACGGCGGCGGGATGGGCTTCGCGCCGCCTGGTGATCTCGTTCGCCTCGAGCCCCTCGACATGACCTTCCATGCCCGGTCCGGAGGCGACGAGCGACAGCCAGACCACGCCCTTGGCGGCAGCCTCGCGCTGCTGTGCCTGCATGTTGCCGGAGTCGTAGTGCTTTCGGACGTACGGACAGTCGTGGTTGGTCACCTCGATCACCACCACCTTGCCCTTCAGCTGGGCGAGCGACCAAGTCTTGCCGTTGCTGTCGATACCGGTGAAGTCCGGCGCCGGTCTGTCGAGCTCGGCGTTGGCGCGAACGGAAACGGGCGCCAGCGCCAGCGCGGCCGTGCAGATCAGCAGCGAACGTCGCCTTTGCATGCGGCTCTCCCGGGTTGGCCGATCTCGGAGATGACGAGCGATTCGGTCAGGATCTGCGGCAGGATCTTCGGCGCCTGCGCTCCCGGCGCCCAGTAGAGGTAGACCGGCACGCCGGCGCGGCCGACTTCCTTCAGGAGCGCGCTGATCTCGGGATCCTTGTTGGTCCAGTCACCCTTCAGCTTGACCGTGCCGGTGCGCTCGAAGGCCCGCTTCGTCGCCGCCGTTTCGAGCGCCACGCGCTCGTTGACCAGGCAGGTGATGCACCAGGCGGCGGTGAGGTCGACGAACACCGGCTTGCCGGCGGCACGGGCCTGCTCGACGGCGGCGTGCGAATAGCGCTCCCATCCCTCGAAGCTCACGCCCGTGACAGGGCCGCCGGAGGCCGAAGCAGCAGTCGCCGAGGGGTTCTCGAGCTTCAGGGTGACAGCGAAGGCCAGCAGGACCGCGACCGCGGCCGCGCCTCGACGCAGCCACAAGGCCGTCGAGGATGGCCCGCCGACCCGCACCAGCCAGGCCGCGAATGCGATCAGCACCATGCCGCCCAGGGCATAAAGGACGCCGTCGGCACCGGTCTGCTGGGTCAGCACCCAGATCATCCAGACGGCGGAGGCATACATCGGGAAGGCAAGAAGCTGGCGCAGCCGGTCCATCCATGGCCCGGGCCGCGGCAGGAAGCGTTGCAGGGCCGGCGTCAGCGTCAGCGCGAGATAGGGCAGGGCGAGGCCGAAGCCCATCGCCAGCAGCACCGCCACTGTCTGCGGCGCGGGCTGCACGAGCGCAAAGGCGAGTGCTGCGGCCATGAACGGCGCGGTGCAGGGCGTGGCGACCAGGACCGCCAGCACGCCAGTGAAGAACGCACCCGCCGTGCCGCCGCGTGTCGCCAGGCTCTGGCCCATACCCGCAAACCGGCCACCCACTTCGAACACGCCGGAGAGGTTGAGGCCCACGGCAAAGAACAGGTAGGCGATCAGCAGCGAGAAGATGGGCGACTGGAACTGGATTCCCCAGCTCACGTCGCCGACCGAGCCGCGAATTGCCAGCAGCGCCGCCGCCATCGCGGCGAACGAGACCAGCACACCGGTGGTGTAAGCCACGCCATCGCGCCGCAGGTCGCTGCGCGACTGGCCGGCGAGGCGCGCGAACGACGCCGCCTTCATCGCCAGTACCGGAAACACGCAGGGCATGAGATTGAGGATCAACCCGCCCAGCAGGGCGAACAGCAGCGCTTCGGCCAGGGACAGCGATGCCTCGCCGCCGCCGATGTCGGCCGAGGCGGCCGCGGCCGGGTCGAATTTGGCCGTGAGATCGAACGCCTGGCGATGCTCGCCATCGGCCGTCTTCTCGGTCAAAGCCAGAGTGCCGATCAATTGCTGCGGCGCGGTGCCGCCCTTGCCGCCTTCCTTGGCGCCCGCAGCTTCGCCCTTTCTGAGGGGAATGCGGATTCCATCAGCGCTCACCCGGGCGGACTGCTTGGCCATGTGCGCCACGGGTCCCCACTCGGCGGGGAAGAAATAGACGTCGCGGATCGTCTCGGGTTTCAGTCCCTTGGCGTCGACCACGAGGACCGGGTCGCCGTTGGGTGCGAGGGCGAAGCGCGCGGGCCACGGACTCGTCATCGGCACGTCGCGACGCGCCTTGTCGAACAGCGCCCGCACCTCGGCGCTCGCCGGCTGTGCAGCGGCAGACACCGGCAGCTCGATCGCGAATTTGCCTTCCTCGGGGATGCAGACGTCGTCACACACCAGCCATTCAGCCGAGGCTGCGAGCGGCAGAGTGTTCCCGACAGCAAGATCGGCGGATGGCGTGATGCGCACCAGCAGCAGCACGTCGTTGCTGAAGCCATAGTTGATGACGCCGCCGACATCGATCAGCGACGGCGTCGGCCACACGATGGCATCGGCGGTGGTGCCGGCGGGCAGGGTCCATTTGATCTCGGTCGGCAGGCCCGAATCGCCGGGGTTCTTCCAGTAGGTGTGCCACTTCGGCCGGATGGTCTGGCGCAGCGCCACCCAGAACGGTTCGCCGGGCTTCACGGCCGAGATTTCGGAAATCAGCTCCGCCCGCACGTTATCGGTTTTGACCACACTCTGAGCGTGGACCGAACTCCAAGCCAAACCGAGGCCGGCCAGCAGGGCGATCAGGAAGGGCAGAAGACGGCGCATTTGCAGGCCTTAAGTGGCCCCGGCGGTACGTTCTGGCAAGCCCAGCTGGATCACCCCTTGGTGAGGGAATGCCGTGCTAGGCTGAGCCATGCTGAAAGTATCGGAAGCCCATCTTCTGGGCAGTATCGAGGCGCTGGCCGCGGTGGGTGCCATCGATGGGGGTGGCAATGCCCGGCTGGCCCTGACCGATGACGACAAGACCGGCCGCGATCTCGTGGTGGGCTGGATGAAGGCGCTTGGCCTCGATGTCCGCATCGACGCCATCGGCAACGTGATCGGCCTGCGCGCCGGCCGCGAGGATGCCGCCGCAATCATGACCGGAAGCCATATCGACACGGTGCGCACCGGCGGACGCTATGACGGCAACTACGGTGTGCTGGCCGGCCTCGAGGTGGTGCGGGCACTGAACGAGGCGAGGATCGTGACGCGGCGGCCGATCGCCGTGGCCTTCTTCACGAATGAGGAAGGCGCTCGCTTCCAGCCCGACATGATGGGCAGCCTGGTTTATGCGGGTGGTCTCGGGCTCAACGAGGCCTATGCCGCGGCCGACAAGGACGGCGTATCTGTCGGCGACGAATTGCGCCGCATCGGATATCTCGGCTCGGCCAAGCCGGGTGTGCTGCGGCCGCGGGCGTTTCTCGAACTGCATATCGAGCAGGGGCCGATCCTCGACGAAGAGAGGGTCCGGATCGGCGTTGTCGAGAGTGTGCAAGGCATCTCCTGGACCGAATACACCGTGACCGGCGTCTCGAATCATGCCGGCACGACGCCGATGCGACTGCGACGCGACGCCGGCTATCTCGCGGCGTCGGTCAACGTGTTCACGCGCCAGCTTACCCGGGAGATGGGCGGCAACCAGGTCGCGACCGTCGGCGCGATCAACCTGCGACCCAACCTGATCAACGTCGTACCCAACCGCGCGGTCTTCACTGTCGACTTGCGCAATACCGACGAGGCGAAACTCAAGGAAGCCGAGGCCAGGGTCGCGGCGCACATCGCGGAGGTTGCCGGCTCCGAGCGCGTTGGCGTCGAAGCCAGGACGTTGGCGCGGTTCGAACCCGTGATCTTCGATGCCGGCCTGGTCGACCGGGTCGAGCGTCATGCCCGGGCGCTCGATCTGAGCACGCGCCGCATGCCGTCGGGGGCGGGACATGACGCACAGATGATGCAGCGGCTTTGTCCCACCGCGATGATCTTCGTACCGTCGGTCGAGGGGTTGAGCCACAACGTCAAGGAGCACACCGATGCGGCCGATCTCGTGGCCGGCGCGCAAGTGCTGCTGAATCTGATGGTGGAACTGGCCGAAGGCTAGAGGATGCCGTGCAGGATCGTTTCGCCGCGCGGGCTGGTGCCGAGCACCTTCCAGCCGGCCGCGACGTAGAATGCCTCAGCACGGCTGCCGGGCTGGGTGGTGAGCCGTGCGGTGCGATGGCCGTGCCGGCGCAGCACGTCGAGCGTCTTCTCGAACAATGTCCTGCCGATGCCACGGCGCTCATGGGTCGGGTCGACGAACAGGGCCCAGATCGAACCGTCGCGTGTGTCGGCCGCCGCGAACCCGAAGATTTCGTCTTTCTCCTCCCACACCCAGACACCGGGATTGTCACGGAACCAGATGTAGTCCTCGATCGTCACCCGACCGGGGTCCCTGAGGACGTTCTCCTTCACCGACATGCGGATTTCGGTGATCCGCGGATGATCGCCCTGGCGCGCACGGCGAAGGCTCATATGCGCAGCAGCCAGGCCTCGACACGACCCTTGCCTTTGACCTCGATCTCGCCGCGCGGCTCAAAGGCATATTTGTCCCGCAACGTCTCGAAGACGGGGCGCGTGACCTGGATGGCGCCGGGCAGGCCGGTGGTCTCCATGCGGCTGGCGAGGTTCACCGTATCGCCCCACAGATCGTAGATGTACTTGCTCTTGCCGATGACGCCCGCCACCACGGGGCCGCTATTGATGCCGATGCGCACCTGGAGGGAAACCCGGTGCTCGAGCGCATGTTCACGGGTGATGTGGACCATGCGGATCGCCATGCGCACCATTCGGTCGGAATGGTCGTCGACCGGTTGCGGCAGGCCGCAAACCGCCATGTAGGCGTCGCCGACCGTCTTGATTTTCTCGATGCCGACTTCGTGCGCAGCGAGATCGAAGCGCGTGAACAGGCCGTTCAGCAGGTCGACCACGTTCTGCGGCGGCATGGTCGAGGCGAGTTCGGTGAAGCCGACGAGGTCCGCGAACAGGACCGTAACGTTGGCGAAACCGTCGGCGATGCTCTGCTCGCCGCCGCGCAGGCGATTGGCGATCGGTGCCGGCAGCACGTTCAGCAGCAGCGCCTCGTTCTCGCGGTTCTTGGCCTCGATGACGGCGCTTTGTGCCGTGATCTCGGAAACCATGCCGTTGAAAGCATCGCAAAGCTGGCCGATTTCGTCATGGGTGTGCACGTGGACGCGGGCGTTGCGGTCACCGATTGCGAAGCGGCGCACGCCCGCCGTCAGCTCGCGCAAGGGTCCCATGAGCGAGTGCGAAAGCCACCCGCCAACCATGATCACGATCAGCAGGGCGAGTCCGCCGGCGATCATCAGGTCGCGCCGCAGGTCGTAGATCGGTGCGAAAGCTTCCTTGGTTTCGATCTTGGCCACCAGACCCCAGCGCACTCCCTGGATGTCGAGCGGTCCCCAGGACGCCAGAGTGCTGTGTCCGAAATGCCCAATGACTTCGCCGGTTCCTTCCACGCCCGACAGCGCTGCACGGGTGGCCGTCGTGACGATCTTCTCCTGCATGATCGGCGTTCCGAAGCGCTCGATGGCGGCGATTTCTTGCTTGCCGTGGCCGGACTCCGCGAGGGTTGCGAAGTAGGCTTCGCGATTCTCGTAGTAGAGTCGCGGACCGGAGCGCAGGGTGAAGTCCGGCCCGACGAGATAGGCCTCACCGGTGGCGCCGAAGCCTTCCTGCCGCCAGCGCCGGCCACCAGTAACGGTGTCGTCGATCTCGTCGATCGGCATCTGGGCGATCAGGACTCCGGTGACGACTCCTTGATCGATGATCGGAGCCCCCATGAAGGCGGTCGGCTTTCCGCCCGACGGCAGATAGGCGGAGAAATCCTCCAGGCAGGTTTTCGATGAATCGGCCGAGCTCGCACAATGAGCCAGGACGGCCGCGATGTTGGTATCGCGGTAAGGGCCGATCCGCAGCGACGTGCCGAAATCCTCTTCCTTGATCATGCCGTAGATGACCCGGCCGCTTCGCGCATCCGCGATCATGAGATCGTAGAAGCCGACCGTCTGCGCGGCGGCCTGCAACAGCGGATGGAACACTGCGTGGGCCGCCGAGTAGGCGCTGCCGTCGCCGGCGTCATTGAGCAGGCGCCGCCGGGCCATCGGCTGAGTGTTGGCGATGATGTAGTGGTATTGAAGGTACTGGGCGGCCGGCCCTTTCGGCACGAACGCCGAGACCGGCACATCCTTGTCGAGAAGGTGACGGACGGTCGGCATGTAGTGCTCGTCGTACCAGTGCTCGATGGTACGCCGCATTTCCGCCGGCACGTCCTTGTCCTGGATCGCCTCGAAGCCGTGACGGAAATCGCGCAGTGCGTCGGCAACCATCTTGGTCTGGGCGAGCAGGCGCAGGTCGTCGGCGGTGGAGCGGAAGTAATTCTCGACCTGCCGTGTCTTGCTCTGCCGCTGCGCCGTCAGCTGATTGTAGATTGCCGTTTCCAGCGCATCGCGGCCGCGCACATATCCGAGTATGCCGGTCACCAGGATCGCAACGACGCCGAGCAGCAGCAGAATGGCGAAGAGCTTGACCGCCAGTCCACCGCGCGGCGGGCGGGCGACTTCGGTGGGCGGCGTAGCGGACATTCGTACAGTATATACGAGCGTCGCCAGCCCGGCGCCTCTGCGAATTCGCCGTCCCTAGAACTTGCCGCCCAGGAACAATTGTGGAAGTCCGAGCGAGAATACCGGCACATAGGTGACCAGCAACAGCGCGGCTATCAGGGCGCCGTAGAAGGGCAGGATGGTGCGCATCACCTGGCCCACGGAAATGCCGCCGATGGCGCAGCCGACGAACTGGGTCGTGCCGACCGGCGGCGTGTTCAGACCGAGCGCGCAATTGATCAGCATCAGCATGCCGAACTGCACCGGGCCCATGCCGTACTGCATGCAGATCGGCAGGAAAATCGGCGTGCAGATCAGGATGGTCGCCGCCATGTCGAGGAAGGTGCCGAGGATGAACAGGATCAGGTTCACCAGGAAGAAGATCACCCAGGGATTGGTCGAGAGATGCTCGAGTGCCTTGCCCGTGAGTTCGGCCGCCTCGTACAGGCTGATCAGGTAGCCGAACGTGTTGGAGATGCCGATCAGCAGCAGCACGATGCCGGTGGTCTTCACTGCCTTGGCGGCGGCCTTCAGGAAATTGTCCCATGACAGGGTGCGGTAGACGAAGATGGTCAGCAGCAGGGCGTAGATCACCGCGATCGCCGCCGATTCGGTGGCGGTGAAGACGCCGCTCAGGATGCCGACCAGGATGATCGCGATCACGAACAGGCCGGGAATGGCGCCGACGAACGACCACAGGACCGCCGACCAGCCCGGAAAGGTGCCGGCGGGATAGCCGCGCCGGATCGCCACCCAGTAGGCGGCGACAAGCATGCAGGCCATCAGCAGCGCCGCCGGCACCATGCCGGCGAGGATCAGCGCCGTGATCGAGACTTTGCCGCCGGCCGCCAGCGAATAGATGATCATGTTGTGGCTGGTCGGCATCAGCGCGCCGACCAGGGCGGCGTGGGTGGTCACGTTGACGGCGTAGTCGGCGTGATAGCCCTCCTTCTTCATCATCGGGATCATCACGGCGCCGGTGGCGGAGACGTCGGCCACCGGCGAGCCCGACACGCCGCCGAACAGCGTGCAGGCCACGACATTGGCCATGCCCAGCCCGCCGCGCACGTGACCCACGATGCTCTTTGCGAAGGCGACGATGCGGTCCGCCACGCCGCCGTAGAGCATCAGCTCGCCGGCAAAGATGAAGAACGGGATGGCGAGAAAGGAGAAGATGTTCATGCCCGACGTCATGCGCTGAAACACGACGGCAAGCGGCAGACCTTCGTAGAGGATGGTCGCGACGGCGGAGATGCCGATCGAGAACGCGACGGGCACGCCGAGCAACAGGCAGAGCGTGAAGACGATGCAGAGGATGGTGAGAGCCATCTCAATGCCAGCTCGGCTCGACATCTTCGCCGCGGATCAGCGCGACGATGTGTTCGAGCGAGAACAGGACGATCAGGACGCCGGCGATCACGGTGGGGATGTGATTGAGACCCTCGGGCAGGCCGAGCGTGGGGATCTTGTAGCCCATGACCGATTCGGCGAGGATCGCGCCGTTCCAGGCCATGATCGCGCCGAAGCAGCCGACCAGCAGGTGGATCACGACCTCGAGCTTGAGCCTCAGCGACTCGGGCGCCAGGATCAGCAGCGATTCCAGCCCGATGTGGCCGGCATCGCGCACGCCGACCGCGGCGCCGAGCATGGTGACGTAGAGGATCAGCACCAGCGCCGTGCTCTCGGCCCAGGTCGGGGTGTCGTTCATCACATAGCGGCCGAATACCTGATAGCCGACGGTGGCGACGATACCGACCAGGCCCAGCACGGCCGCGTACATGCACCACCGCGCGACCGTCGCGTTGAAGAGGACAAACGCCCGATACATGTCGAGTGACCGCTCCGCTGACGGGCGGCGCGCCGACGAGTGGCGCGTCAACTTCGGCGCGCGTCCTACTCGGTTGCCTGAATGCGCTTCACCAGGTCCTGCAGCTTCGGATCGGCCGCGAACTTGGCGTAGACCGGAGCCATTGCGTCCGAGAACGACTTCTTGTCGACGTCGGTAACGATCTGCGAGCCCGCGGCCTCGACGGTCTTGCGTGCCGCCGCCTCGCGCTCGTCCCACAGTTTGCGCATGTAGGGCACCGACTGCCTGGCGGCGTCGCGAATGATCGCCTGCTCTTCCTTGGAGAGGCCGTCCCACACCTTCTTGGAGAACACCAGGACTTCCGGCGCCATGGAATGTTCGGTGACGCTGTAGATCTTGGCGGCCTCGTAGTGGCGCGATGATTCGTACGACGGCCAGTTGTTCTCGGCCGCATCGACCACGCCGGTTTTGAGCGCGGTGTAGACTTCGGCGTAGGGGAGTGGCGTGGCGTTGGCGCCCATCGCCTGCATCATGGCGACCCACATGTCGGACTGCTGCACGCGGATCTTCATGCCCTTGGTGTCGGCGACGCTCTTGATCGCCTTCTTGCCTGAATAGAAGGACCGCGAGCCCGAATCGTAGAAGCACAGGCCGACGAAACCCTGGCTTTCCATTGCCGCCAGGATCTCCGCACCGATCGGGCCGTCGAGGACCTTGCGCATGTGCGCGGTCGACTTGAACAGGAAGGGCAGGGACGGGACGATGGTCGACGGCACGATGTTGTTGAAAGGCGCGACATTGACCCGGACCATGTCGAGTGCGCCGATCTTGGTCTGCTCGATCGTGTCCTTCTCCGAACCCAGGGCGCTCTGGCCGAACACCTTGACGCCGTGCTTGCCGCCGGTCTTCTCGCCGATGATCTTGCCCATATAGAGCACGGCCTGGACCGTCGGGTAGTCCATCGGATGGACGTCGGACGAGCGGAACTCCTTGGCATTTGCCGGCGGGGCGTCGAAAGTGAAGGCGGCAAGAATGGCGGCCGCCATCGCGGCGAGGATCGGTGTCGGGCGCATCGTTTCTCCCTTCATCTCGTTCTTCTTAAGTTGTCTGACAACTTCGCGAACGCTAGCATTGCACCCGATGGTGAACAAGCGCTCTTCCGGCAACCTCGCAGATCGTGTGCTGACGAGGCTCAGCGCCGACATTCGCGGCGGCAGGCTCGGCCCCGGCGCACGCCTGCCGACCGAGCAGGAACTGACCTCGAGTATGGGCGTGAGCCGCGCCGTCGTTCGCGAAGCGATTGCCGCCCTCAAGGCCGATGGCCTGGTCGTCACGCGACGCGGCTCCGGCGCCTACGTCGCGGCGAGCCCGACCGCTTCGCCGTTCCGAATTTCCGGGCAGGGCCTGGGCCGCTTGCACGACGTGCTCGATGTCATGGAGTTGCGCCTCGCCGTCGAGGTCGAAGCCGCCGCGCAGGCCGCCGGGCGGGCGACCCGCCAGCAGGTCGCGGGCATCAAGGCAGCCCTTCACGCCATCGACCGCGCCCTGCGGAAGGGCGACGGCGCCGTCGCCGAGGACTTCGCCTTCCATCGCGCCATCGCCGAGGCGACCGGCAACCGGCAGTTCCCGCGCTTCCTCGCCTTCCTGGGCGGCCACGTGATTCCCCGCCAGAGAGTGCGCCTGTCGATCGGCACGCCGGCCGAGCGCCGCGCGTATCTCGAGCGTATCCAGCGCGAGCATGCCCGGATCGTCGCCGGCATCGCCGCGGGCGATCCTGCCGAAGCGCGGCGTGCCATGCGCGAACACCTCACGCGCTCGCTCGACCGCTATCGCACTCTTGCCGGAGAATCCGACCGATGACCGAAGACAAGTCGCGCCGCATCCTGTTCACGGGCGCCGCCGGCGGCATCGGTACCATGATCCGGCCGCTGCTGGCGCCGCTCTATCCGGGCCTCGTGCTGAGCGACAAGGTGAAGCCGGCGAACCTCCAGCCGTCCGAGACCTTCGTTGCCGCCGATCTTTCGAGGCCCGACGAAGTGGCGGCCGCCGTGAAGGGTGCTCACAGCGTGATCCACCTCGGCGGCTTTTCGGTCGAGGGGCCGTGGGACACGATCCTGCAGGCCAACATCGTCGGCTGCTACAACATGTTCGAAGCGGCGCGGCAGGCCGGCGTGAAGCGGCTGATCTTTGCTTCGTCCAATCACGCCGTCGGATTCTATCCGCGCAAGCGCCGCATCGGCACCGACGTCACGGTTCGTCCCGACAGTCGCTATGGCGTAAGCAAGGCGTTCGGCGAGGCGCTCGGCGCGATGTACAGCGACAAGCACGGCATGAGCGTGACGTGCCTGCGGATCGGCAATGTCGGGCCGCGGCCGCTCGACCTGCGGCGTCTGGCGATCTGGATCTCGCCCGAGGACATCGTGCAGTTGATCCGCATCGGCCTCGAGCATCCCGACATCCGCTTCGAGATCGTGTACGGCGCGTCCGACAACGCAACTTCGTGGTGGGACAATTCCCGCGCTCGCCAGCTCGGCTATCGCCCGACAGGCAAGTCGGAAGACCACCGTGCCCACGCCGAGGCCGAGCAGGCCAGGATCGGCCCCGATCCGGTCGGCGACCTGTTCCAGGGGGGCGCGTTTTGTTCTGCCGAATTCACAAACGATGTGAAACGCGCCGGCCCCTGAACGTCGAAATCTGACCCACGACTTTCCCCAAAGGTGCCCATTTTCGGCCTCCATCGGCTCCCACCTTGATGGTGTTGGGACCAACCGATGGAGATGTTCCAATGAAGAAGATTGGCATGGCCCTCCTGGCTGGTGGGCTTCTGATGGGTACCGCTGTCACAGCAATGGCACAGGACGTTGCCGCCCTGGTGCCGCCGCCGAAGAGCGAGTTCATGGTGTTTGCCGACAGGGGCAGCCATGCACTCTCGCCGACCGCCGTGGCGACCGTTCGCGCCGCTGCGAACAGCGCGACCGGCAAGGTGACTCTGGTCGGCCGCAGCGAGGACGCCGCGCAGGTGAAGGACGAGCTGGTTCGCCAGGGCGTGCGCGCCGACGCCATCGTCGTGAAGAGCGACGCCGGCGTGCCGCTGCCCAAGGCGAGGGACGGTCTGATCGACCCGACCGATCGCCGCGTGACGATCAAGCTGTAGCGGGCAAGCTGTAGCGGGCAAACTGTAGCAGACAGGCTGTAGCCGGCAGTTCTGGCCGGCAAACGATGGCCATCCCGGACGACGGGAAAAGACAGGCGGCGCTGGTCTCCGGACCGGCGCCGCTTTCTTTGTTTGAATTCCGGTGTCCCTTGGATCGACGCCCGCGAGCGGCGATACTGCCGCCCTTGGGGGTGACGATGTCTCGAGTACTGACCGTGGGCGCCGCGCAAATGGGGCCCATCCAGCGCAGCCACAGCCGCCGCGACGTGGTCGAACGCCTCGTCGCACATCTGCGGGAAGCCAGTCGCATGGGCTGTGACCTTGTGGTGTTTCCCGAACTCACGCTGACCACCTTCTTTCCCCGCTGGTGGATAGCCGACCAGGCCGAGATCGACTCCTTCTTCGAGCGCGAGATGCCGTCGAACGAGACGGCACCGCTTTTCAACGAGGCCAAGCGGCTCAAGCTGGGCTTCTCGCTCGGCTATGCCGAACTGACGCAGGAGGACGGGCGGATCAGGCGCTTCAACACCTCGATTCTGGTCGAGCGCGATGGCCGCATCGTCGGCAGATATCGCAAGGTCCACCTGCCGGGCCACACCGAGCACGAGCCGCAGCGTCCGTTCCAGCACCTCGAGAAGCGATATTTCGAGGTCGGAAATCTCGGCTTTCCGGTCGTCAAGGCGTTCGGCGGCAACATGGGCATGTGCATCTGCAACGACCGGCGCTGGCCCGAGACCTATCGCGTAATGGGCTTGCAGAACGTCGAGATGGTGATGCTGGGTTACAATACGCCGATCCACAATGCGCCCGCTCCCGATCACGACGAGCACAGCTGGTTCCACAACCAGCTCTCGATGCAGGCTGGCGCCTACCAGAACGGCACCTGGGTGATCGGCGTCGCCAAGGGCGGCACCGAGGAAGGCGTGCCCTCGCTCGCCGACAGCATGATCGTGGCGCCCTCGGGCAAGGTGGTCGCTCGCGCCGGAGGCAGCGACGACGAGTTGATCGTGCACCGCTGCGATCTCGATGCCGGCCAGAGCTACAAGCGCACGACCTTCAATTTCGCCCTGCATCGCCAGCCCGATCAGTACCGCCGCATCGTCGAACAGAAGGGCGCGGTCGATCCGGCATGACGGCATCGGACTGATGGAATTCCTCGCCGACGGCTCGATCGGGGCCGGCATGCTGGTCCTTCTGGTCCTGGCCGTTCTGTTCGCGCTGGGCTTCGAGTTCGTGAACGGCTTCCACGACACGGCCAATGCCGTGGCGACGGTGATCTACACCCATTCCCTGTCACCGGCCCAGGCCGCGATCTGGTCGGGACTCTGGAACTTTCTCGGAGTCGTGCTGTCGAGCGGTGCCGTTGCCTACGGCATCGTGGCGCTCCTGCCGGTCGAGCTGGTGCTGCATGTCGGCACCGGCGCCGGCTTCGCCATGGTGTTTGCGCTGCTGCTGTCGGCGGTCATCTGGAACCTCGGCACCTGGTATGTCGGCCTGCCGGCCTCGAGCTCCCATACGTTGATCGGCTCGATCATCGGCGTCGGCCTGATGAACGGCTGGCTGAACGGGGAAGGGTTCGGTGCCGGCGTGAACCTGGGCCAGCTGCGCGCCACGATTCTGGCGCTCCTGGTGTCACCGGTCGTCGGCTTCGTCGCAGCGGCGTTGCTGTTGCTGGTTGCCCGGCGCTTGGTCGCGAATCCCGCGCTCTACCGCGCGCCCGAAGGACAGGCACCGCCGCCGCTCTGGATCCGCGGCATCCTGATCGTCACCTGCACCGGCGTCAGCTTTGCCCACGGCTCGAACGACGGCCAGAAGGGTATGGGCCTGATCATGCTGGTGCTCATCGGATTGGCGCCGGCGGCCTTCGCGCTGCACCTGCCGGCGTCGCAGGACCAGCTGCAGGCCATCGTCGTGGCCTCGCAGAAGGCCGCGCCCATTCTCGCGCGCGCCGCCGCGCCGGGACCGGTCGACGAGGCTGCAGCCGAGCGGCATCTGACCCGCTATCTGTCGACCCGCAGGGTCGATGACTGGACTCTTCCGTCGCTGGCGCTCGAGAACCAGCGGATTGGCCAGGCGCTGGGCCGCATCAAGTCCGTCAGCCAGCTCTCCAGCAGCGAGCGTTCGCAGATTCGGCAGGACATCTATCTGCTGACGAATGCGATCGAGCTCCTGATCCGGACGGATCAAGTCGGGGATGCCGATGCCGCCGTGCTCGATGCGTCGGCCGACGGGCTTTCGGAGATCACCGACTACATACCGCTGTGGGTGAAGGTCGCGACGGCCCTCGCGCTGGGGCTCGGCACGATGATCGGCTGGAAGCGTATCGTCGTGACGATCGGCGAAAAGATCGGGAAGTCCCACCTCACCTATGCACAGGGTGCCTCGGCGGAACTGGTGGCGATGGGGACGATCGGAGTCGCGGACGCCTTCGGCGTTCCGGTCAGCACCACCCATGTGCTGTCTTCCGGAATCGCGGGCACGATGTTCGCCAACCGGTCGGGGCTGCAACGCGCCACGCTGCGCAACATCCTGCTCGCCTGGGTGCTCACCATTCCGGCCTGCGTGATGCTGGGCTCGGTGCTGTTCGCGGGCTTCCTGTTCCTGGTTCTGCGGTTCGCCGGCTGAGCGTTCAGGAACTGAAGTTGCCGTAGCTGCGATCGGGCGTGCCGCGGAACAGCGACATGTGGGTATGGGTCGCGATGAAGGCGTCGCCGACCTTCTTGCGTCCCAGCACCACCGTGGTGCGGCCCGGCCGATCGAAGCGGTCGCCATTGGGGTAGAAGCCATCGGACTGCCACACGCCCATGCCGACCGCGGTCAGCCGGTCGGCCGAGACGATGGCCTCGATCTTGTCGAGTTCGTAGCGAAAGTTGCGGATCGTGCCCCAGACGTTGCGCCACTGCTTCTGCTCGGCGAGATCGCGACCGTGCATGAAGTCGGTGAAGGTGCCGAAGGCGATCATGTCGTCGGCGAAGATCGGCCGCGCGCCCTCGTAGTCGACGGTCCGGCAGTGCCGGCTGAGGGTGTCGAACCAGGCGCGGACGGCGGCCAGGTCCTCGGGCATGACGGGCTCGATCAACTTCATCGCGGGTTCCTACAATCCAAAGCGTTGCCAGTGATGGCGCTCTTCGATCGCCGCCAGGGTCGACGGGCCGACATCCTCCAGCCGGGCGCCGAGCCCGAGACGCTGCATCAGGCTGCGCCGCGGTGCGACCACCGGCAGGTGAACCTTGGCGCCGAAGCGCGCCTGCAGCACGCCGCGCGGCTCGCCGAGCGAATCGACCAGGCCCAGTTCGAGGCCGCGCCGGCCGGTCCAGAACTCGCCGGAGAACAGCATCGTCTCGTCGGCCTTGAGCTTGCCGCTGCGGCGCCGGCGTACCCAGTCCTTGAAGCCGTCGTGGATCTCGGCCTGCAGCGTCTTCAGCCGCACGACGTCCTCTTCGCGCTCGGGCCGGAAGGGGTCGAGCATCGCCTTTCGTTCTCCCGAGGTGTGGACCCGGCGCTCGACACCGAGGCGCGCCAACAGATCCTGGAAGCCGAAGCTCGCAGAAATCACGCCGATCGAGCCGACGATCGAGGACGGGTCGGCGACGATCTCGTCGGCGGCACAGGCAAGCCAGTAGCCACCCGAGGCGGCGACATCCTCGACGAAGGCGATCACCGGCAGATTCTTCTCGGCAGCCAGCAGGCGGATGCGCTGGGCGATCAGCGCCGATTGTACCGGCGAGCCGCCGGGCGAATTGATCGACAGCGCGACCGCCTTGGCGCCGCGTTGCCCGAAGGCGCGACGCAGCAGCGGCGCGGTCGTCTCGATCGACAGGCCGCGCCCGCCCATCAGGCCGCCCGCGGTGATCACACCGGTGAGACGCACGACGGGCACGACCGGCCCGCGCCGCAAACGATCCCTGATCCAACCGAACATGGCGCGCACTGTCGCGGCGCGGCCTCTAGAAGGCAAGCGGCGCGGCGTGACGCAACACGGCTTCGGCCGCCGTCGTGTAGCCGCCTTCCGGCCGGTGCAGCACGAAGGGCGGCACCTCGCGCCGCTGTCCGCCGGCCGAGCGCCGGGCGCGCACCAGCGTGCGCCGAACCGGAGTCAGCGACAGGATCGCAAGGTCGGCCCAGCCGCGGCGCTCGAGGCCGTGTGCGATCTCCTCCAGCCGGTCGCTGCGATGGATCAGGGTGACGGTCGACGTCGCGGCCGAGGTTGCGACGTCGAGCCAGCGGTCGAGGGCCGCGCTCGACTCGACGGTGGCCAGCGCCTTGATCGGGTTGGGCGAGGGGTCGGCGACGGCGGCAGGCAGATAGGGCGGATTGGCCACCACGTGCTCGAACAAACCAAGATCGGCCGATAGCGGCTGGGCCAGATCGTGACGGACGATTTGCACCCGATCGGTCAGCCGGTTGAGGGCGGTGTTGCGCTCCGCCAGGGCGACCAGACCCTCCTGCAGCTCGATTCCGACGATTCGGGTGTCCGGCACCCTGGCGGCAAGACAAAGGCCCACGGAGCCCACGCCGGCCCCCAGATCGAGGATTTTCTCGCCCGGCCGGGCGTCCACGGCCGCAGCCAGCAGCACGGCGTCGACTGCGACACGATAACCGTGCTTTGGCTGCAACACTCGCACGCGGCCGCCCATCAGCGCGTCTTCGGTCACGGCCATTTCCGTGCTAGGGATTTTGTCGTTCTGGGTCGACATCTCACGACATCGTGTCGCTACAACCGGGTTCGTCAGGAGATTATTCTTAGACATGGCCACCGTCGTCTCCCTCGAAGGCAAGCGCAAGGGCCCGAGTCTCGACCCGCTGCTGGCGCTGTGCGCCGACGATATGGCCCGGGTCGACCGCGAGATTCTGGCGCGCATGCGCTCGCCGGTGGCGCTGATCCCCGAGCTCGCCAATCACCTGGTCGGCGCCGGCGGCAAGCGCATGCGGCCGCTGCTCACCGTGGCCGCGGCAAGGCTGTGCGGCTATACCGGCGACGACGACCGCCACGTCAAGCTCGCGACCTGCGTGGAGTTCATCCATTCCGCGACCCTGCTGCACGACGACGTGGTCGATGTCAGCGCGCTGCGCCGCGGCAAGCCGACGGCCAATTCGCTGTGGGGCGACAAGGCTTCGGTGCTGGTCGGCGATTTTCTCTTCACCCGTTCCTTCGAGCTCATGGTCGATGTCGGCTCGCTCGACGTTCTCGGCGTGCTGAGCCGCGCTTCCTCGACGATCGCCGAGGGCGAGGTGCTGCAGCTCGTCACCCAGCGCGACATCTCGACGCCCGAGGCGACCTATCTCGAGGTCATCAAGGCCAAGACCGCCCGGTTGTTCGCCGCCGCCGCCGAAGTGGGCGCCATGGTCGCCGGCCGCAATGGCGCCGAGCGGGTCGCGCTCGAGAGCTTCGGCATGAATCTCGGCATCGCCTTCCAGCTGGTCGACGACGCGCTCGACTATGCGGGCCGCGAGGCCAAGCTCGGCAAGACGGTGGGTGACGATTTTCGCGAGGGCAAGATCACCCTGCCGGTGATCCTGGCCTTCCTGCGCGGCGGCGCGGTCGACCGCGATTTCTGGAAGCGCACGATCCAGGCGCTCGAGCAGAAGGATGGCGACCTGGAGCAGGCCAAGACGCTGATGGAGCGTCACAACGCCGTCGCCGACACGTTCGAGCGCGCGCGCCACTACGGTGCCATGGCGCGCGACGCTCTCGGCCTGTTCCGCGACAGCCCGCTCAAGGCGGCGCTCCTCGAGGCCGTCGACTTCGCGATCGATCGAGCACACTAGGCGCAGCCTAGTGTGCTGGCGAGCGGCAACGCTTGTAATCAAGCGCGGGAGCTCGCGCCGACCAGAAAAGACCAAGGTGCTCACCCAAGGCCAGCGTGCTCTAATCGCGCCATGGCTGCCAAACACGTCCTCGCCATCGATCAGGGCACGACCAGCACGCGCGCCATCGTCTTCGGCAGCGATGGCCGCCCGGTTGCCTCGGCGCAGAAGGAACTGCCGCAAATCTTTCCCAGGCCGGGCTGGGTCGAGCACGATCCGGAAGAAATCTGGCGTGCCACTGTCGAGGTGTGCCGCGGCGCGCTCGCCAAGGCCGGATTGAAGGCCGGCGATCTCGGGGGGATCGGCATCACCAACCAGCGCGAGACCACCGTGGTGTGGGACCGCACCACCGGCAAACCGGTGTACAACGCCATTGTCTGGCAGGACCGCCGCACGGCGGACCACTGCGCCGAGCTGAAGCGCGGCCGGCACGAGGCGATGGTGAGCGAGCGCACCGGCCTGCTGCTCGATCCGTATTTCTCCGGTACCAAGATCGCCTGGATTCTCGACAACGTCGCGGGCGCGCGGGCGGCCGCGGACAAGGGGGCGTTGGCCGCCGGTACGATCGAATGCTTCCTGTTGTGGCGGCTGACCGGCGGCAAGGTGCATGCGAGCGACGCGACCAATGCCAGCCGAACCATGCTGCTCGACATCCGGCGTGGTGCCTGGGACGAGGACCTGCAGGGATTGCTCGGCGTGCCGGGTTCGCTCTTGCCCAAGGTCGTCGATTGCGCCGGCGAACTCGGCGTGGCGACAGCCGACATCCTCGGCGCACCGGTGCCGGTGCTCGGCATGGCCGGCGACCAGCAGGCGGCGACCATCGGCCAGGCCTGCGTCAAGCCGGGCATGGTCAAGGCGACCTACGGTACGGGCTGCTTTGCGCTGCTCAACACTGGCTCGCTCGCCATGCATTCGCGCAGCCGGTTGCTCAGCACCATCGCCTACCAGCTGGGCGGCCAGCGAACCTACGCGCTGGAGGGCAGCATCTTCATCGCCGGCGCGGCGGTTCAATGGCTGCGTGACGGACTGCATCTGATCGCCAAATCGTCCGACGTCGAGGCTGTGGCCGGCAAGGCCAACCCCGAGCACGGCGTCTACATGGTGCCGGCGTTCGTCGGTCTGGGGGCGCCCTACTGGGACGCCGAGGCGCGGGCCGCCATTCTCGGTCTGACTCGCGATTCGGGGCCCGCCGAAATCGCCGCCGCGACGCTCGATTCGGTCTGCTACCAGACCCGCGACCTGGTCGAGGCCATGCGCCGGGACGGGGCGCAGATCGACGAGCTTCGGGTCGATGGCGGCATGGTGGTGAACGACCCGCTGATGCAGCGCCTGGCCGACACGGTCGGCTCCCCGGTCGAGCGGCCCAAAGTGACGGAAACCACGGCCTTGGGAGCGGCTTTCCTGGCCGGCCTCCAGGCGGGCCTGTGGCCCTCGCTGGACGCCCTGTCGGCGACCTGGTCCCTGGATCGGGCTTTCAGGCCCGTCGAAGGAACGGCGTCGCGGGACCGCCGCTACGCCGGGTGGCAGGATGCCGTTCGGCGGGTGCGTAGTTCCTGATTGCTGCGGCGGAATGTGACCATTAGAGCGCAATCCACTCAGCTTGGATCAAGCTGAGTGGATTGCGTCTGCTGATGTTGCGGTGGAATTAGTGCGTTTCCACTCAAAGTGAACCGTTAGCGGTTCACTTTGAGTGGAAGCCGCTCTAGGTTGCGCGCGCCATGACGACCCGCGCCAATCCTGTCTATTGCGGTATCGATACGACCGACCTCGAAGGGGCGGCCAGGCTGATTCAGTCGATCGGCGGGGCGCCGAAGCCGGCGGTTGGCGGCATCAAGCTGGGGCTCGAATTCTTCCTGGCGCACGGCGCACCGGGCATCCGCTACGCCTTTCCGGCACCGGTGCGGGCGACCGGCGTGGGCTTCTTCCTCGATCTCAAGCTGCACGATATTCCCAACACCGTGGCCGGTGGCATTCGGGCCGTGGCGGAACTCGCGCCGACCTACATCACGATCCATTCCAGCGGCGGCCGCGACATGCTGAAGGCCGCAGTGGAAGAGGCCGGTAACCAGGCATCGAAGCTGGGACTCGCCCGGGCAAAACTGCTCGGCGTCACCGTGCTGACGTCGCTCGACAAATCGGATCTCGTCGCGACCGGCGTCAATGCCGAGCCGTCGGATCAGGTGCTGCGGCTCGCCGGACTGGCGCGCGAGGCCGGGCTCGACGGCGTGATTTGCTCGCCGCACGAGATCGCGGCGCTGCGCAAGCAGTGCGGCGCCGATTTCGTGCTGATGGTGCCGGGCATCCGCCCCGTCGGCAGCGCGGCCAACGACCAGAAGCGCGCGATGACGCCGCGCCAGGCGGTCGATCTCGGCGCGACCCATCTCGTGGTCGGCCGACCGATCTACCAGGCCAGCAATCCGCGGAACGCCGCCGAAGCCATCGCGCGCGAGGCCGGCGTCAACGACCTATGAGTGTCCAGGCCAAGATCTGCGGCCTGTCGACTCCGGAGACACTCGATGCGGCCGTGAAGTTCGGCGCCCACTTCGTCGGCTTCGTCACCTTCCCGAAGTCGCCGCGGCACATTTCGACCGGGACAATGCGCGCACTGGGCGCGCTTGTGCCCAAGAGCGTGACCCGGGTCGGCCTGTTCGTCGATCCCGACGATGCCCTGCTCGACGAGAAGCTCGCGACCGGCGCGCTCGACCTGCTGCAGCTTCACGGCTCGGAGACGCCGGAGCGTGTCGCAGCCATCAAGGCGCGCACGGCCAGGCCCGTGATGAAGGTCATCAAGGTCTTGGCCGCCGGCGACGTCGAGCGCGGAATCGCGGCCTATGCGAGCGTTGCCGACCGCCTGATGTTCGATGCCGCCGACGGCACCTTGCCTGGCGGCAACGCCAAGGCGTTCGACTGGACAATTCTCTCCGGTCGCAAGGTGGCGATACCGTGGATGCTGGCGGGCGGCCTCACGCCTGCCAATGTCGCCGAAGCCGTGCGGGTCACCGGGGCGCGCGCGGTCGACGTTTCCTCTGGTGTGGAAGCGACGCGCGGTGTGAAATCGATCGACTTGATTCGTGCCTTCCTCGAGACGGTGAAGGCGCTATAGGGGGCCGCATGAAGACCGAACAACGCCTGAAGGAGCTTGGCATCGAGCTCACCGCGCCGACCTCGCCGATGGCGAACTACGTCAACGCGGTGCGCACCGGCAATCTGCTCTTCCTCGCCGGCAAGGGGCCGGGACTGCCGGGCAAGAAGCTGCCGACCGGCAAGGTCGGGCGCGACTTCACGGTCGAGCAGGCCTATGTGCATGCGCGCGAGACGGGCCTCAGCCTGATCGCGGTGATGAAGGCCGAGCTGGGCGACCTCGATCGCGTGAAGCGCATCGTCAAGGTACTGGGCATGGTCAATGCCACGCCGGAATTTGGCCGCCAGCCCGAGGTGATCAATGGTTGCTCGGATCTGCTGGTCGAGGTGTTCGGCGATCGCGGCAAGCATGCCCGCTCGGCGGTCGGTGTCGGCTCGCTGCCGCGCGGCATTCCGGTCGAGATCGAGGTGATCGTCGAGGTTCTGGACGGCCCGGCCGGCCGGGTGGCCGCTTCCAAGCCGGCGACGCGCAAGATCGCGCCCAAGGCCAAGGGCCAGGCCAAAAAGAAGTCGGCCAAGAAAAAGAAGAGCTAGGGCTTTTGACCTGCAGGGCCGGCGGCTGCTAAGTCCGCCCGTCCCGACAGGAATATCCATGCCAGCTTCGCCCAACAGCTTCCGAACCGGCCCCGACGAGCGCGGTCATTTCGGCATTTTCGGTGGCCGCTACGTCGCCGAAACCCTGATGCCGCTCATTCTCGAGCTGGAGAAGGCCTACAACGAGGCCAAGGTCGATCCGGCCTTCCAGGGCGAACTCGCCAAGCTCCTGAAGCACTATGCCGGCCGGCCGAGCCCGCTCTACTACGCCGAACGGCTGACCGGGCATCTCGGCGGCGCCAAGATCTATCTCAAGCGCGACGAGCTCAATCACACCGGCAGCCACAAGATCAACAACGTGCTGGGCCAGGTCCTGATGGCCAAGCGCATGGGCAAGACGCGCGTGATCGCCGAGACCGGTGCGGGCCAGCACGGCGTGGCCACGGCCACGGCGTGTGCGCTGTTCAACATTCCCTGCGTCGTGTTCATGGGGTCGGTCGACGTCGAGCGCCAGGCACCCAACGTCTTCCGCATGAAGATGCTGGGCGCCGAGGTGCGGCCGGTGACGTCGGGTGCATCGACCCTCAAGGACGCCATGAACGAGGCGTTGCGCGATTGGGTCGCGACCTGCGAGACGACGTTCTACTGCATCGGTACCGTGGCCGGCCCGCATCCCTATCCGGCGATGGTGCGCGACTTCCAGTGCGTGATCGGCAACGAAACGCGCGAGCAGATGCAGGAAGCGGAAGGCCGCCTGCCGGATTCGCTGGTGGCCTGCATCGGTGGCGGCTCGAACGCGATGGGCCTGTTCTATCCCTTCCTCGACGATCCATCCGTGAAGATCTACGGCGTCGAAGCGGCAGGTCGCGGCATCGAGACCGGCGAGCATGCCGCGTCGCTGAGCGGCGGCCGGCCCGGCGTCCTGCATGGCAATCGCACCTATCTGCTGCAGGACAAGGAAGGCCAGATCACCGAGGCGCACTCGATCTCGGCTGGCCTCGACTATCCCGGTATCGGTCCCGAGCATTCGTGGCTGAAGGAGCAGGGCAGGGTCGAGTACGTGTCGGCGACCGACGACGAGGCGGTCGAGGCGTTCCACCTGTTGTGCAAGCTCGAGGGCATCATTCCGGCTCTCGAATCCTCGCATGGATTGGCGTTCGTCTCGAAGCTCGCGCCGAAGCTGCCCAAGGACCATCTGCTGGTGGCCAACCTGTCGGGCCGCGGCGACAAGGACGTGCCGCAGATCGCGGCCCGCATGGGAATCAAGATCTGATGGGCCGCATTACCGAGCGTTTCGCCAAGCTCAAGGCCGACAAGCGGGCGGGCCTGGTCGCCTATGTCAGCGCCGGAGATCCCGACCTCACCACCAGCTACGAGATCCTGAAGGGTCTGCCCAAGGCGGGCGCCGACGTGATCGAGCTCGGCATGCCCTTCACCGATCCGATGGCCGACGGTCCGTCGATCCAGCTCGCCGGCCAGCGCGCGCTGAAGGCCGGCATGACGGTCGACGGCACGTTCGACATGGTGCGGCGCTTCCGCAAGGAAACCGGCGACAACGCCACGCCGATCCTGCTGATGGGATACTACAATCTGGTTTACCAGCGCGGCCCCGAGCGCTTCTGCAAGGACGCCGCAGCGGCCGGCGTCGACGGCTTCATCCTGGTCGACCTGCCGCCGGAAGAAGCCGACGAACTGAAGCCGCATGCGGCCAAACACGGCCTCGATACGGTCATGCTCACGGCCCCCACCACCGACGACAAGCGTTTGCCGGCGGTGCTCAGGTATTCGGCAGGTTTTGTCTATTTCGTCTCGGTGCTCGGCATTACCGGCACCAAGTCTGCGACCGAAGATGCGGTACGCACGCACGTATCGCGTATCAGGCGCCATACCGACCTTCCGATCGGTGTGGGATTCGGCATCAAGACTCCCGAGCAGGCCGCGGCCGTCGCGCGACACGCCGACGCAGCAGTGGTCGGAACGGCGATCGTCGACCGGGTGAAGATGGGTCTCGATTCCGGCGGCAAGGCCAGGCCCGAACTCGTGCCCAACCTGCTGGCCTTCGTGAAGTCGCTCGCCGACGGCGTGCGCAGTGTGACCAAGCAGTAGCTGTCAGACAGACTTCATCTGCCGAACATTGTTTTGCCTCGATCGTGTTCCCACATGTGCGCCGTCGTAACAGCGCAGTGAGGAGGACAGGATGCAACAGGCCGCCACCGAACGTCGTAAGAGGCTCCATCGCAATTTCATCGCTGCGCTCGATCTGCTCGATACGCTCGAGCGCGAGCCCGACCGGTGGGAAGAAGAATGCCTGTCCTATGCGCTGAGCGCGCTCGCATGCGGCCTCTACCTGGTGGCCGAAGTCGAGCTCGACGCCTTCGGCCGGCCGATGTCCAAGCGCCCGCTGGACGAGGTGGCCCTGCTCGAGACACAGCCGCAGCGCTTCACCAAGCAGATGCTGCGTCACGGTCTGCAGTTCATCCAGAAGCGTGACGACGACGGCGATCCCGCCATGCTGCCGGCCTTCGCGGTGACGATGCCGGCCGACCTTCGCGCGACGCCGGGTTAGCGGACCCAGGTCGGCAGACTATGTCGAGGCCTCCTCCTCGTCGTCGAAGTTGAGGTCGGCGACGAAGGGGTTGGTCTTGCGTTCCCAGCCGAAGGTCGACGTCTGGCCGTGGCCGGGCACGAAAGTGATATCGTCGCCCAGCGGCCATAGGCGCTTGCGGATCGAGTTCAGCAGCTGATCGTGATTGCCGCGCGGAAAATCCGTACGGCCGATCGATCCCCGGAACAGGACGTCTCCGACAAAGGCGATCCGGGCCTGCTTGTGCACGAACACGACGTGCCCCGGCGTGTGTCCGGGACAGTGGACGACGTCGAGCGTCTGGTTGCCCAGGCTCACCGTCTCGCCGTTCTCCAGCCAGCGGTCGGGCAGGAACGGCTTGTAGACCGGGAAGTTGTACTTGCGGCCGGAGTCGGGCAGGGCGTCGATCAGGAATTGATCGTCGCGGTGCGGACCCTCGATCTTCACGCCGTAGTGTTCGGCCATGGTACCGGCGGCCGAGGCGTGGTCGACATGGCCGTGCGTCAGCAGGACCTTGGTGATCTTGATGCCCTGTTCGTCGATCGCCTGCTTCAGCATGTCGAAATCGCCGCCGGGGTCGACGGCGGTGCCTTCCATGGTGTCCTGGCACCAGACGAGCGAACAGTTCTGCTGAAACGGGGTGACCGGCGCGATCATGACCTTGAGCATGCTTCCGATGTAACGGCTCCCGCCCGGGCTTGGAAGGGCGTATGATCGGCCTACTCTCGGGTGTCGCCCTTCCTCCGTCGTCGGCAATGAAACGTCTTCTGCTTAGTGTCTTGGGACTGCTCGGCCTGACGGCGCTTCCTGCCGCGGCCCAGATCGCCGCGGTCACTTCGCCCACCGGACCGGTGATGGCGGGCCCCTATCTCGTGGTCGATGCCGCCACTGGCGAGGCGCTCCTGGAGCGCAATGCCGGCGTGTCGTGGTACCCCGCGTCGCTCACCAAGCTGATGACGCTCTATCTCGCGTTCGAGCAGCTGAAGGCGGGGCATCTGACCCTGGCCTCGCCGGTGCCGTTCTCCCAGCATGCCGCGGCTGCGCAGCCTTCCAAGCTCGGCGTCGCGCCGGGCAACAGCATCACCGTCGAACAGGCGATCCAGGCGCTGGTGGCGCGCTCGGCCAACGACGTCGCGGTGGCGCTGGGCGAACTGATCGGCGGTTCGGAGGCGGGCTTCGCCCAACGCATGAACCAGACGGCGGCGCGGCTCGGCATGACGGCGACGCAGTTCCGCAACGCCAACGGCTGGCCCGATCCGCAGCAGGTCACCACGGCGCGCGATCTCGCGCTGCTGGGGCTCGCGCTGGTGCGCGACTTTCCGCAGTACTACCCGTACTTCCAGACCCGCGAATTCATGTTCGGCAAGCAGAAGATCGGCCCGGGTGTGAAGTTCGTCGAACTCTACGCACCCTATGCCGACGGCATGAAGACCGGCTTCATCTGCGCCTCGGGCTTCAACATCGTGGGCAGTGCGGTGCGCGACGGGCGGCGACTGATCGCGGTCGCCTTCGGATTCCGTCGTGCCGATCTGCGCGACGAGTTCCTGGTCCGTCTGTTCGACGAGGCCTTTGCCCTGAAGACCGGCGGCAATCGGCCCAAGGTCTGGCAACTGCGCAACGACGGCGGCACACCGCCCACCGTGCTGCCCTATGGCGAGTGCGGCGCGATCCAGTACAGCATGCCGGGCGACGCGGCCTGGCTCGGCACCTTCGGCGACTGGCGCACGGCCAAGGGCGCCTTCGACAAGGGGCAGGCGGCATTGGCGGAAATGGGTGTGACGGTGCTTGGCAAGGAGTGGATCCTGCCGGTGACGCGCGAAAAGGCGACCCGGCAGGCCGCCATCATCGCCGACCTGCAGCCCGAGGCGGCCCACAAGCTGTGCGACGCCTACCAGGCCAGGAAGCTCTTCTGTCAGGTGAAGAAGGCGCAGGAAATGACGCCGGCCGCGTTCGGGGGATTTTGGCGGTAGCGCCTTCTCAGACGCGGGCGCCCGCACTTCTCGGAAATCGCATGAATCCGGTAGGGCAGCGGCGCAGATCCTCCGAGCCTTGGCCCCTCCCGCCATTCGTGCGATAGAGCCGCCATGAACTGGCTGACCAATTTCGTCCGGCCCAAGCTGCGCGCCCTGGTGTCTCGCAAGGACGCGCCGGAGAGCCTCTGGCTGAAATGTCCCAAGTGCGAGCAGATGCTGTTCATGCGCGATTGGGAGGCCAACCAGGAGGTCTGTACCCATTGCGGCCACCATATGCGGCAGCGGCCGATGAAGCGCCTGCCGCACCTGTTCGACGAGGGCAAGTACGAGCTGCACCCGCTGCCGCGGGTGCCGGCCGATCCGCTGAAGTTCCGCGACACCAAGCGCTATGACGCGCGCCTGAAGGAGGCGCAGGGCAAGAACGACGGCACCGGCGAGGCGCTGGTCGTGGCGAGCGGCCCGATGGGCGGCCGGGTCAGCGTGGTCGCGGCGCTCGATTTCGGTTTCATGGGCGGCTCGATGGGCACCGCGGTGGGCGAGGGGCTGGTGATGGCCGCCAATCTCGCGATCGGCCGCAAGGCGCCGCTGATCGTGTTCTCGGCCTCGGGCGGCGCGCGCATGCAGGAGGGTATTCTCTCGCTGATGCAGCTCACGCGCACCACCATCGCCGTGCGCAAGGTCAAGGAAGCGGGCCTGCCCTACATCGTCGTGCTGACCGATCCGACGACCGGCGGCGTGTCGGCCTCGTTCGCGATGCTGGGCGACGTCCATATCGCGGAGCCCGACGCCATCATCGGCTTCGCCGGTCCGCGCGTGATCCAGGACACGATCCGCCAGGAACTGCCCGAGGGCTTCCAGCGTTCCGAATATCTCCTCGAGCACGGCATGGTCGACGCCGTCGTGCATCGCCACAAGCTGCGCGAGACCCTGATCCGGCTGGTCTCGCTCATGATGGATCCCATCGCCGCCGAAGGCCGCAGCCTCGCCGTCGCCGTGCGCTGAAGGCGCCCGGATGACCGACCAGATCCTGGAGCGGCTGACGCGGCTCCACCCCAAGCTGATCGATCTGGGACTGGACCGCATGGAACGGCTGCTGGCGGCGATAGGCTCGCCGCACAGGAAGCTGCCACCCGCCGTGCATGTCGCTGGCACCAACGGCAAGGGCTCTCTGGTCGCCTATCTTCGCGCCATGGCGGAGGCCGCAGGCTACCGCGCCCACGTCTACACCTCGCCGCATCTGGTGCGCTTCAACGAGCGCATCAGGGTGGCGGGCCAGCTGATCTCCGACGAATTGCTCGAGGACGTGCTGACCGAGTGCGAGGAGGCAAACGCCGGTCAGCCCATCACCTTTTTCGAGATCACGACGGTGGCGGCGTTCCTCGCCTTCGCGCGTGTGCCGGCCGACATCGCCATCATCGAGGTCGGCATGGGCGGCCGGCTCGACACGACCAACGTGATCGATCCGATGCTCTCGGCGATCACGCCGATCGGCTACGACCATACCGGCTTCCTCGGCGATACCCTGGAGAAGATCGCAAGCGAAAAGGCCGGCATCCTGAAGCATGCCGTGCCGGCGGTGATCGGCCGCCAGCGCGAGGCGAGTGCCGGCGTGATTGCCGCGCGCGCGGGCCAGCTCGCGGCTCCGCTGTTCCGCATGGGCCGCGAATGGCAGGTCAATCCGACCGACCGCGGCTTTCGCTACGAGAGCGATCTGGTGACGCTCGACCTGCCGGCGCCGGCGCTGGCGGGCGCACACCAGCTCGACAATGCGGCGACTGCGGTCGCCTGTGTCGAGCGTCTGCGAGCCGCCAATTTCGAGATCGACGATGCCGCGATCCGCAAAGGACTGGCCACCGTCGAATGGCCGGCGCGGCTGCAGCGGCTGACTCACGGGCCGCTGGTCGAGGCCTTGCCGCCGGGCTGCGAGCTGTGGCTCGACGGCGGCCACAACGAGGATTGCGGCATCGTGCTCGGCCGAATGGCGGCCGACTGGGCCAGGGAGCCGGCGCCGCTGCCGCTCTATCTGGTCTTCGCCATGCAGACGACCAAGGACGCCTCGGGCTTCCTTCGGCCGCTGGCGCGTCATGCCAGGGCCGCCCGCGCCGTGCCGTTCCCCGAGGGCCACGCCGCCTACACGCCGCAGGAGGCCTGCGCCAAGGCCGCCGAAGTGGGCCTCGATTGCCTGCCCGTAAACGACATCGGCGCGGCGCTGGAAGACCTGTTGGCCACCCAGCCCGCGCCGATGCGCATTCTCATCTGTGGTTCGCTCTACCTCGCCGGTGCGGTGCTCGCCCGCAACGGCTGATCGCGCGATCGCTCAAGCGATTGCCTTAGGCAATCGCTCCATTGATCCAGCTCACCAGCTTCTGCTTCGGCTCGGCGCCGATCTTGGTGGCGGCGACCTGACCGTTCTTGAACAGCAGCAGGGTCGGGATCGAGCGCACGCCGTAGCGCGTCGGCGCCATCGGGTTCTCGTCGATGTTGACCTTCACGACCTTGAGCTTGCCGTCCATCTCCTTGGCAATGTCTTCCAGGGACGGGCCGATCATGCGGCAGGGGCCGCACCACTCGGCCCAGAAATCGACGAGCACGGGCGTGTCGGACTTCAGGACTTCCTGCTCGAAGGAGGCATCGGTTGCTTTGACGGTCATGGTGGGTTCTCCCAAAAACTACGAAGGCCGGTCTGCTAGACCGGCGCCGCCCTTGCCGAGAAGCTAGGAAGCGGCTGCGCCCGAGTCAAGGTGCTGAAGCATAAGGCATTGAATTATTTAGGGTTTTTGCGTCGATTTCCATCAACGAAGGGACTGCTGTCCACAGCAGAAAGGCCCGCACCGGCCGGCCCGGATAGATCGCCTGCAACAGCGCCCGATAGAGCGCGAGCTGGCGGCGATAGACGAGCGGCACGCCGGCGGCATCGGCCGGCGGCGGCCGATTGGTCTTGTAGTCGACGATCAGGATCTCGCGCTCCGACACCGCCAGCCGGTCGACCTGGCCCGACACGGTGAAGCTGCCGCGCGCGGTCTTCACGGTGCCGATCATCGGCACTTCGGCGCGCGAGCCCGCAGCGAACAGCGCGGCATGTTCGGGCGCCGCCATGACCGCGAGCACTTCGGCCGACCAGGCCGCGACGTCCTGTGGCGCGAGACCATGGCCCGGCTGGCCGAGATACGTCCGAGCTGCCGTCTCGCGTCGCGCCGGTTCGAGCCCGGGAAGTTGCCGCAGCAACTCGTGGATCAACTGGCCGCGCCGCCAGCGCTTGGCACTGTCGGATCCGGCCGGGCTCGGGGCGCGGGGCGCATCCGTCGCCTCGTCGGGCAGCGGCTGAGAGGGTGCGAGCGGCACCGGCGGATCGGGATCGCGCGGCGGTTCGGTCTTGATCCAGACCGGCAGCTTCTCGGTCTTCTGCAGCGCCAGCTCCTGCTGGTCGGGCATGGCGATGACGCCCTTGTTGGACAGCTCGAATCCCTTGCCCGCCCAGCCGGTTCCCTTGTCGAGCATCTTCGTGAAATCGAAGACCTTCTCTTCCGCCTTGCTCTCGCCGAGGCCGGCAACGATGCGGTTGTACCAGCAGCCCTGATCGGGCGGACGCTCGCCGTGCCAGCCGCCGACATAGAGGCGGTCCTCGGCGCGGGTCATGGCGACGTAGAGCAGCCGATTCTGTTCCTCGCGCGAGCGCTCATCCATGTCCTTGCGCCAGGCGCGGGCGCTGTCCGTCGCGTCGGAGGTGCGCGGCAGCCAGAGCCGCAGATCGCCGTCCTCCTCGGTCAGCAGCCGTTCGTCGTTGCGCGGCACGCGCGTGGTGTCGGGCAGGTAGACGACAGGCGCCTGCAAGCCCTTGGAGGCATGGACCGTCAGGATCCGCACTTCCTGCCGGCGGTTGGCATCGAGGTCGCGCTTGATGTCGCCGCCGCCTTCCTCGAACCAGCGCACGAAGCCCTGCAGCGACGCCGCCTCGGCGCGCTGGTACTGCAGCGCGCGCGCCAGCAATTCGTCGATCGGATCGGAGGCCTCGCGGCCCAGCCGCTCGAGCAGCCGCTTGCGGCCTTCCTCCGGACCCAGCGCCTCGGCGAAAAAGTCGAAGGGCGTGACGAAATCGGCGCGGGACAGCCAGCGCGACAGATGTCGGTGAGCCGGCGCGAAGTCGGGTTCGCCGGCGCGCTCGCGCAGCGCCCGCCACAGGCTGCCACTGCGGCCGTGGGCCAGGATGAAGAGCTTCTCCTCCTCCAGTCCGATCAGCGGCGATTTCAGCAGGCAGGCGAGGTTGAGATCGTCCTGCGGCAGCAGCACGAAGCGCGCCATGGCGAGCAGATCCTGGATCGCCAGCTCCTGCGCGAGATCGAGCCGGTCGACGCCCGCGACCTCGATCGACTGGCGCTTCAGCGCCCGCACCAGCGCGTTTACGAATTCGTTGCGGCGGCGCACCAACACCATGAAGTGGCCGGGATGCAGCAGCTCGCCGTCGCGTGGCCGCCGTTCCTTGCCGTCGATCAGGCTCCTGGCATGCGCCGCGATCAGCTGCGCCAGGCGCTCGTGCGGCAGGGCCTGGGTGGCGCGCTTGCCCTCCAGATCTGTCGTGTCGACTTCTTCGCTGGTCGACGCGCAGAGCGGCCAAACCTGGACGAGACCGGGCTCGTTGGTGCGAATCGGCATGTGCTCGACGTCGTGGTCGCCGACCACGCCTTTGGCGGCATCGGCGTGGCGGAACACGGCGTCGACCGCATCCAGAACCGCCGGCGTCGAACGGAACGAAACGGTGAGGTCGACCGGTTCGAAGCGCTTTTCGGCCGCACGGATGCGTTGCTCGAACCAGCCGCGCATCTCGGTGAGCTTGCGCGGATCGGCGCGCTGGAAGCCGAAGATCGACTGTTTGGCGTCGCCGACCGCAAAGACCGTGCGCACACGGTCGACCGCGCCTTGTCCTGCGAAGAATTCGCCGGTGAGGCTGCGGATCACCTCCCACTGGTCGGGGTTGGTGTCCTGCGCCTCGTCGACCAGCACGTGGTCGAGGCCGCCGTCGAGCTTGTAGAGCACCCAGGCCGCGCTGTCGGTGTCCGACAGGAGCCGGCGCGTGGCGACGATCAGGTCGTCATAGTCGAGGGCTGCGCGCCGGCGCTTGGCGGCGGCATAGCGCTCGCCGACATCCAGCCCCAGCCGCAGCAGGGCGACGGTGAGTTCGACCAATTCCTGTCCGCGCAGCGCCTCCAGCCGGCCGGCTTCGGCGGCAAGGACCTTCTCGATATCGATCATCGTCTTGATCGCGGCCTTGGTCGCCAGCGTCTTGCGCAGGCCGCCCGTGCCGGTGAAGAACACCGCGCGATAGGACTCGTCGAGGGCTCGCCGGTCCTCGCCGGCAGCCAGCCAGTCGGCGATCGTCCGGCCGCGCGGCGGATCGCTCTTGCCGCCGGCATCGATCAGGGCGCGGGCAGCGGCGCGCAGGCCTTGCTCGTCGATCGCCGGCGCCCTTTCGCAGCCCAGACGCTTCAGCAATTGCCGGCGCACCCGCGACAGGCCTTTTTCGTTGCCGAGGCGCGACAGCAGCCAGGCGCGCTCGCGCAGCAGTGCCGACATCAGCTCGGTGTATTCGCCGACCGAGACCTTGCCCGCGACCAATGTCAGCGCTTCGTTCAGCTCCGCAGGCGCGTCGGGTCCGGCCAGCGCCTCGATCTGATCGTCCTGCGCCTGGCGCAAGAGATGCGTGGCGTCGGCCTCGTCCATCACCTCGAAGCCCGGCGCGACGCCGGCTTCGAGCGGGAAGCGCTTCAGCAGGGCCTGGCAGAAGGCGTGGATGGTCAGGATGTTGATGCCGCCCGGCGCGTCGAGCACGCGCGCGAACAGCCGCCGGGCAACGGTGCGTTCCTCGGGCTCGGGCGGCCGGTCGATCAGCTTGGCGATCGCGAGGTCGAGCGCCTTGTCGTCCGACATCGCCCAGCGACCGAGCTGCGCCGAGAGACGATTGCGCATCTCGGCTGCCGCCGCCTTGGTGAAAGTGAGGCAAAGGATGCGCTCGGGTTTCACGCCGGCCAGCAGCAGCCGGGTGACGCGGTCGGTCAGCACCTTCGTCTTGCCGGTGCCGGCATTGGCTTCGACCCACGCCGAGCGATCGGGCGACGTGGCGCGGCGCTGCTGGGCGCTGGCGAAGTCGAGGATCTGGGCGCTGTCGCTCATGTTTCGCCGCCGCCCGCGGTCGACCATTCGGCGACGCGCTCGAGATGCGTGTAGTCGTTGAAGTGCGGAATGAATTCGGGCCAGGGCAGGGCCCCGTACGGCGTCCCGGGCTTGGCGAAGTGCTTCACCATGCGCGCGACCATCTCGACCATTTTCGGCACGAGATCGTCGGCCTCTTCGATCTTCTTCTCGCTGCCTCCCTCACCCAGGCCGTTGGCCTGCCAATAGGCGAGCGACACGCCCTTTGGCTTGCCCTTGACCTCGGTGAAGCCGCCGTTCGACGCCATGGCGGCTTCGAGCAGAAGCTGCGGTGCGAACAGGCCTTCCAGTTCCTTCTTCGACGGCACGCGGCCGGTCTTGTAGTCGATGATCTCCCAGATGCCGCCACCGGTGTCGTCGATGCGATCGGCGCGCGCCTCGACGGTCAGGGTGCCGATCATGAATGCGCCCTTGGTCTCGCTGCGCAGCAATTTGGCGCCCCCGGCGCGGCGCAGATCCTCGGTGGCGACGAACCAGCGTGCAAGGCGCTGGAAGCGCGGCCACCAGAAGGCGCGTTCGGCGGGTGCCGCCAGCACCGTAGCGAGATGCTTTTCGCCGAGCGCCAGAAGCTGCGGCAGGGCATCGGACGGCAGTCGTCCGTCGGGCCGCGCCTTGAGGAATTCGTCGAGCGCGTCGTGCAATGCCGAGCCACGGTCGGCGGCGCCGAGTTCGGCTTCCAGCGGGTCGAGCCGCTCGAGGCCCAGGATGCGCCGCGCATAGAGGCCGTAGGGATCGCGCCGCCACTGCTCGATGCTGGAGACCGAGAGCCGCGTGGGGCGGGCGGCGAGCGGCGGCGTCGGCTCGGGTCGCGGCCAGGGCTTGTAGTCCTTCGGCGCGTCGAGTTCCTCGGCCCAGGGCAGGTAGCTGCGCCGGCCGCGCTGGATGTATTCGGGTGGGGCGGTGCTGCCGCCGGGCTCGTAGCCGAACAAAGCGTCGAGCCGCGCCAGCCAGCGCGACGGCACGGTCGGCGCGCCGCCTTCGCGCTCGGCGCGGGTCAGCAGCACGCGCTCGGCGGCCAGCGCCGTGGCGAAGTCGTGCGCACTGAGGCCGATGCGGCGCTCGGGCTGCGGCAGGCCGAGTGCGGCGCGCATCGGCCGGTTGAGCCACGGGCCGGTGTCGACCGACGGCGGCCAGGTGCCTTCGTTCAGCCCGCCGAGCACCAGCAGATCGGCGCGTTGCAGACGGGCTTCGAGCGGTCCCCAGATCGCGAGCCGGGGATGGCGGCCGTAACGGGGGCGCAGGGTCTCGGGCGCCAGCAGGGCCGCGAACAGGGCCGGCCATTCGGATGCGCCGACTGCGGGGTGGCTTTGCCAGGCGCCGCGCAGGCGCACCAGCGCATCACCCAGCGCTTCGCCCGCCTCGCCCGACCACAGCGCGTTCCGGTCGGCGATCGCCTCGGCGGCGGCGATGGTGGCGTCGATGAAGCCATCGACCGTGCCGCCCTCCAGGGCGGTGAGAGGACTGACCGCCCGGCGCAGACGATCGAGCAGGTCGAGCACGGCGTGCTTGTCGGCGTCGGCTCCGAACTTCACCTGCTCGACGTGAAGGCACAGCGCGTCGAGGCCCGGCGCAGGCTTGAGACCGCGCAGGCCCTTGCGGTCGAGGCGGCGCGCGGCGTCGAGCAGCGCCGGCCGCTCGAGGCCAAGGCGCGTCAGGGGATGCTTCAGCAACGCCAGCAGATCGACCGGCGCGAACCCGGACTCGATCGCGGCCAGCAGGCAGCGCAGCAGGGCGGCAGGCGGCGTGTCGAACAGGGGCTCGCCTGCCGAATCGTCGATCTCGATCTTCCAGCGCCGCAGTTCGGCGGCGACCCGCCGGGCGAGGCTGCGGTCGGGCGTGACCAGCGCGGCAGTACGCCTCGGCGTCTGCAACGCCTCGCGCAGGGCGAGCGCGATCACCAGCGCCTCCTGGTGCGAGGTCGCGCAGTCGGCGCGCGTGACGTGGTCGAGCGCGGCAGGGCTGGGACGCGACCAGCCTTCGCTGGTCTCGGCCGGACGCATCAGCTCGGCGATCAGCTGCCGGCGCGCGAGGTCGCCGCCGTGAGCCGAATCGCCGCCCGGCCAATCGGCGATCTCGGCGCGCTCGCGGCCCAGCGCCGTCAGCAGCTCGCGCAGGCCGAACTGTGGATGGCTGGGCTCGAGGCTCTGCCAGCTCGTCGCATCCAGGTCGCGATCGAGGCCGGGCAGCACGACCGCGCCGCTGGGCAGCCCGGCGATGACCTCGAGGAGGGCGCGGGTGGCGGGCTGCGAGCCGGTCGAACCGGCAGCGATGATCGGGAAGGCCGGCGGCGACTCCCGCCAACGTTCGGCCTGGGCGAGCAGCGAACGGGTGCGACGGTCGAGAGCGTCGATCTGGGCGCGCTCGGCCAGGATCGCGGGCCAGTTCTTGCCGACCAGCGACAGGAATTCGACGGTCTTCTGCCAGTGGGCCGCGAAGTTGCCGTCGACCAGGGACTCGAGCCTGTCGAAGGCGACATTGTCGATGGCGAGCTCGTCGAGCAGGCGTGCGAGTTCGCGCGCCAGACCGAGCGCCTGGGCCGGCGACTGCGCCACCAGTTCGCCCCCACCCTCACCTTCGCCTCTGCGGAAGCGCGCCACCAGCTGGGTGAGCAGCACCTCTCGCTCGGCCGGATCGATCGCGGGCGGGAATTCGAGCGTGCCGCCGCCGTCGCCGAAATCGCCGGCTTCGGCCTCGTCGACATCCCCCAGCGGCGCCATGTGCGGCAGCAACGTGGGCCTGCCGTCGGTCGCGCGCAGGAAGGCCTCGCGCAGCGAGCGCACCGAGCGGCGCGTCGGCACGAGGATCAGCACGTCGGCCAGCGCCAGCGGATCGGCGCCGTGCCGTTCCAGCACGCCGCGCGCCAGTTCGTCGGCGAAGCGCCGGTCGATGCCGATGTTGAAGACACCGCTCATGCCAGCACCCGTTCGGCCTCGGCCAGCGCCTGCGGTGTGCCGACATGGAACCACTGGCCGTCATGGACCAGACCGTAGAGATGGCCGGCCGCCTGGGCCCGGTTCCACAGCCTGAGCAGCGAGAAGGCGCCATCGGGCGAATTCCGGAACAGGCGCGAGTCGCAGATCGACACGCTGGCGAAGAGATGGGGCGCGGCCGGCTCGTCGCCGCGGTGCTTTGCCTTGCCGCTCTCGTCGAGGAAATAGTCGCCCTTGTCCTTTTCTTCACGGCCGATCGCCTTGTCGATCGGGTGGAGCAGCAACAGCGCATCCATGCGGGCGGGTTCCCACAGCGCTTCCAGGCGCTTCAGCATCGGGACCGGTCCGTCGGTCCACAGCCCGTCGCCGTTCAGCACGAAGAACGGTTCCTCGCCCAGCAGCGCCAAGGCGTTCTTCACGCTGCCGCCGGTTTCGAGCAGCTTGTCCTCGCGCACGATGTGGGCGCGGCCGGCGCCGACATGCCGGGCGATCTGCTCGCCGAGATGATGCACGTTGATCACGAGGTTGCGCACGCCGTGGGCCTGCAGGCGATCCATCGAGCGGTCGAGCATCGAGCGGCCGGCGACCGGGATCATCGGCTTCGGCGTGGTGTCGGTCAGTGGCCGCATGCGCTCGCCGCGGCCGGCCGCCAGGATCATGGCGCTGCGGATCATGACGCCCCGATCCGCCGCAGCGCCGGCGGCAGCAGGCGATCGACCCAGGCGCGCAGCGGCGCCAGCGCCTCGTGCTGCAGCGCGCGCTCGAACAGACGCCACACCCGCGGCAGATGCACGAGGTAGTCGGGCTTGCCGTCGCGCCGCCACAGGCGAACGAACAGGCCGATCACGCGGGCATGGCGTTGTGCCGCCATCAACGCGAAGCCGGTGCGAAAGTCTGCGGCATTCTGGCCGGTCTCGGCGATGTAGCGCGCCAGGCAGCGCTCGTAGGCAGCCGGCGAGACGTCGCGGCGTGCGTCCTCGATCAGCGAGACGAGATCGTACGAGGCATGGCCGCGCTGGGCGTCCTGGAAGTCGAGCAGGCCGCAGGCCTTCACGCCCGGTCGCGCCGGCAGCCACAGCAGATTGTCCTTGTGGTAGTCGCGCAGCAGCAGCGTGTCGCCGCCGGCCGGCAGATGGGCGAGGCACTGCCGCCATGCCGAGCGATAGGCGGCGGTTTCCGCCTCCGCCACCGGCTGGCCGCTCGCTTCGGGCAGGTACCATTCGGGCAACAGCATCGCCGCCTCGATCAGACCTTCGCCCAGATAGGCGCCGAGACCCGGCAGCAGGCCATGGTCGGGTGCGCGGTGCAGGGCCACCAGCACGTCGGTCGCGCGCTCGTAGAGCTCGACCTCGTCGCCGCCCCTTGCGAGCACACGGGCGAACGTGTCGTCGCCCAGGTCCTCCAGCAGCAGGAAACCCTGTGCGAGATCTTCGGCCAGGATCTCCGGCGCGCTGAGGCCGAGGGTGCGCAGGTGCCGGCCGATCCGCACGAAGGGCTCCACCGGCTCGTGCGCGGCGGGCGAATCCATCACCACGACGGTCGTGCCGCCGCGGTGCAGGCGAAAGTACTTGCGGAACGAGGCGTCGCCCGCGAGCAGGCGTTCGGTCGCATCGCCCCAGCCGGCAGCGCGCACGAAGTCGGCGCGCCGGTGCTGGCGGTCAGACGTCGAGGAGGGCGCGTCGGCCATTGCCATCCACTTCCAGCGCGATTTCGAGATGTTCGGGCAGCAGCGCGCCCAGCCGCTCCGGCCATTCGAGCAGCACGATGCCCTCGGCCAGCGCTTCCTCCCAGCCGAGCTCGAAAACCTGCTCGGGCATCTCCAGCCGATAGAGGTCGAAATGCCAGTAGGTGCCGTTCGGCGTGGCGTAGGTCTCGACCAGGGTGAAGGTCGGGCTGGGCACGATCAGCCCGGGATCCCCGGCGGCGGCGCGAATGATGGCGCGGGCGAGCGTCGTCTTGCCGGCGCCGAGATCGCCCTTGAGCGCCACGACGTCGCCGCGCTTCAGCCGCGCGGCAAGGGCCGCCCCGAGCTGTTCGGTCGCCGCTTCATCGGCCAGGGACATGGAAAAAGCCGGCATCTTGCGATGCCGGCTTTCTAGCATGTACGGCCCTGTGGGCGGTTATCCCGGGCGGTCCGCTAGTAGCGGTAGAGGTCGCCCTTGAAGGGGCCCGCCTCGGGGACGCCGATGTACCTGGCCTGGTCGGGACGGAGCTTGGTCAGCTTGGCGCCGACCTTCTCGAGGTGGAAGGCCGCGACCTTCTCGTCGAGGAACTTGGGCAGCGTGTAGACCTTCTTTTCGTACTTCCCCGGGTTGGTCCAGATCTCGATCTGGGCCAGCGTCTGGTTCGAGAACGAGGCCGACATCACGAAGCTCGGATGGCCGGTGGCGTTGCCGAGGTTCACCAGGCGGCCTTCCGACAGCACGATGATGCGCTTGCCGTCGGGGAACTCGACCTCGTCGACCTGCGGCTTCACGTTGTGCCACTTGAAGTTACGCAGGTTGGCGATCTGGATCTCGCTGTCGAAGTGGCCGATGTTGCACACGATGGCGCGGTGCTTCATCGCCTTCATGTGGTCGAGCGTCAGCACGTCGACGTTGCCGGTGGCGGTCACGAAGATGTCGGCCTTGGGGGCGGCCTCTTCCATGGTCACGACCTCGTAGCCTTCCATCGCCGCCTGCAGCGCGCAGATCGGATCGATCTCCGACACCATGACGCGGCAGCCGGCCTGGCGCAGCGAGGCGGCCGAGCCCTTGCCGACGTCGCCGAAGCCCGCGACCATCGCGACCTTGCCCGACATCATGACGTCGGTGCCGCGGCGGATGCCGTCAACCAGCGACTCGCGGCAGCCGTAGAGGTTGTCGAACTTCGACTTGGTGACCGAGTCGTTGACGTTGATGGCCGGCCACAGGAGCTTGCCTTCCTTCTCCATCTGGTAGAGCCGGTGCACGCCCGTGGTCGTCTCCTCGGTGACGCCGCGGATCGAGGCGCCGAGCTTGGCGTACCAGCCGGGCTTCTCCTTGTTGGTCTTGAGGATCGACTTGTAGAGAACTTCCTCTTCCTCGTTGGTCGGCTTGGACACCAGCGACGGATCCTTCTCCGCGCGGATGCCGAGATGGACCAGCAGCGTGGCGTCGCCGCCGTCGTCGAGGATCATGTTCGGCGCGCCGCCGTCGCCCCACTCGAAGATCTTGTGGGTGTAGTCCCAGTACTCGGTCAGGCTCTCGCCCTTGATCGCGAACACCGGGGTGCCGGCCTTGGCGATCGCGGCGGCGGCATGATCCTGGGTCGAGTAGATGTTGCACGAGGCCCAGCGCACGTCGGCGCCCAGCGCCTTCAGCGTCTCGATCAGCACGCCGGTCTGGATCGTCATGTGCAGCGAGCCCGCGATGCGCGCGCCCTTGAGCGGCTTCTTGGCGCCGTATTCCTTGCGGATCGCCATGAGACCCGGCATCTCGGTCTCGGCCATGTCGAGTTCCTTGCGGCCCCAGTCGGCCAGCCCGATATCCTTGACGACGTAGTCGGCCATGCGGCGCTCCGGTGATTTCGTGGGTTGGATGCGGGGGAGGTCTTAACAGCGCCCGGACCCCGCCTCAACGCGCGGGATCAACATATAAGCAACTATTTATGGCGATATTCCCGGGGCTTTATGCCGGGCTGTCAGTCCTCGCCGAACTTGCCTTCGACCAGGGCCGACAGGGCGGCCATCGCCTCGGCGGCCTGGCGGCCCGAGCAGCTGATCTCGATCGAGCTGCCGATGCCGGCGGCCAGCATCATCAGGCCCATGATCGACAAGGCCGAAACCTCCTGGCCCTTGAAGCCGACCCGCACGGCGGCGTCGAACTGGCCGGCGGTGCGCACGAACTTGGCGGCGGCCCGGGCGTGCAGGCCGCGCTTGTTGGCGATCGCGAGCGTGCGCTTCAGCGCGCCGACGACGGCATCCTGCGTGGCGGACGCCCCCTCGTTCACGAGGCTTCCTTGGCGAGAATGCGGCTGGCGACGGTGATGTACTTGCGGCCGGCTTCCTGAGCCATGCGCACGGCTTCGGCGATCGGCCGGTTACGGACGCTCGCGAGCTTGACCAGCATCGGCAGGTTGACGCCGGCCAGCACCTCGATGCGCGCCTGTTCCATGATCGAGATCGCCAGGTTCGACGGCGTGCCGCCGAACATGTCGGTCAGCAGGATCACGCCTTCGCCGGTGTCGCAGGCGCGCGCCCGTTCGAGGATCTCGGCGCGGCGCTTTTCCATGTCGTCCTCGGCGCCGATGCAGACTGCCGAAATGCATTGCTGCGGGCCTACCACATGCTCCAGCGCCGAAACGAACTCCCGCGCCAGATTGCCGTGGGTCACCAGTACGATGCCGATCATTCGCTCTTGCCCGAATTATTTCCGGACGCCGTCCCACCCCGGACGTCGACGTCTCGATGCGAGAGAGTGACCGAGCGGCCTGCGCCGCGCAACCAGTCCGCCAGCCGCTCGGCGACGGCCACCGAGCGGTGGCGGCCCCCCGTACAGCCCACGGCGATGGTCAGATAGCTCTTGCCCTCGGCGTCGAAACGGGGCAGCAGCGGCCCGATCATGCCCTCCAGCCGCTCGATGAACGGTCGGTAGTCGGGGTCGGTCGCCACGAAGTCCGCGACCGGCCTGTCGCGGCCGGTCAGCGGCTTGAGCGCAGGCACGTAATGCGGGTTCTTCAGGAACCGCACGTCGAACACCAGGTCGGCCTCGCGCGGCAGGCCGCGGCGGAACGAGAACGACATCACCGCGATGCGCATGCCGGCCTGCGCGCCCAGCCCGAAATGCCCGAGCAGGATCTGCTTGAACTGGTGCGGCGACAGCGGCGAGGTGTCGATCGCCTCGTCGGCATCGTCGCGCAAACGGCCGATCATGCGCCGCTCGTCGGCGATGCCATCGGCGACCGGCCGGTCGGGCGCCAGCGGATGCGGCCGCCGCGATTCGGTATAGCGGCGCTGCAGCGTCTCGGTGTCGCAATCGAGATAGAGCAGGCGCGGCGCGAGATCCGGCCGCTTGCGCAGCTCGGCGATATGACGCGCCAGTTCGTGTGCGTTGAAGCCGTAGGTGCGCGTGTCGATGCCGAAGGCGAGCGGCGCCGCCATCTTGCCGGCGGCGCCCGCGGTCGAGCGCATCAGGTCGGCGAGCAGCGGCAGCGGCAGGTTGTCGACTGCGACGTAGCCGAAATCCTCGAGCGCCCGCAGCGCCGTGGCGCGGCCGGCGCCGGACATGCCGGTCACCACCACGAACGGCCGGCGCGTATCGGCGGCGCGGCTGGTGGGGGAAGGAGCGGGCGAGGAGTCGGGTGTGTCGGGCATGGCCGCAACGCCTGCGATCATGAACGCGTGGTTTGCGCCAAGGCAAGTCGCAACTTGGCGACCGCCGAGGCCTCGAATGCCGCCAGTGCGACGACCCTGAGGGTGATTCCCAGGATCGTCTCGTCCGCCGGTTCGGGCAGGCGTTCGACTTTGGTCGAAGGCACGAGATCGACCAGCAGGCCGAGCGGCGCGCGGGCCAGAAGCTGCGGCCGGCCGAGCTTCACGATGCCGAGGCCGCGCACCTCGATCAGCCCGGCCAGCACCGGCGGCGGCGCGGCGACGAGGCGCCTGGCCTTGCCCCTTCCGTGGACCGCAAGATGGGTCTGATCGTCGGCCACCAATCGGCCGCCGGCCTCGATGGCGCGCAGCGCGAGGTCGGACTTGCCCGCCCCCGAGGGCCCGCGCAGCAGCACCCCCCGCCAGCTCCCGCCGGAACCCAGCGCCACGCAGGTCGCGTGCACGATCATCGGCTCGGCCCTATCTGGCTGCGGCGGCGGGCACGCGGATGGTGAAGCGCGCGCCCAGCACCCGGCCGTCGGGAGCCTTGCGGTTGGTCGCCGCGATCGAGCCGCCGTAGGTCTCCATGATCTGCCGGCAGATCGAGAGCCCCAGCCCCGAATGCTGGCCGAAATGTTCGGTCGGCCGCTCGGAGTAGAAGCGGCGGAAGATCGATTCGAGATTGTCCTCCGGGATGCCAGGCCCCTCGTCGTCGATCGTGACGACGAAGGGTCCGCCGCGCGGCTCGCGGGTCAGCTCGACCACGATCTTCGAGTCGGGAGGGCTGAACGACAGTGCGTTGTCGATGACGTTGCGGAACACCTGGCCGTAGCGGCCGTCATGGCCG
Organism: Reyranella sp.; assembly: GCA_044225265.1. Lineage (GTDB taxonomy): Bacteria > Pseudomonadota > Alphaproteobacteria > Reyranellales > Reyranellaceae > Reyranella. The sequence continues at coordinate 13,326 of JBGAIW010000009.1, read as the reverse complement.
TGCGCAAGATAGGGCGGGCTGGCGCTGATGCGCAGATCGACCTCGACTTTCCGCTTCTGGGCCAGCGACGCCACGTAGTGATTGACCATGTCGGTCAGCATGTCGCGCAGATTGACCGGCTTGATTTCGCCGCGCATCAGCTCGGCGTCGAGCCGCGAGGCGTCGGAAATGTCGGAGATCAGCCGATTCAGCCGCTCGATGTCCTGGACCACGATCGTCATCAGCCGGGCGCGTTGCTCGGGCTCGAGATTGGGCCGCGCCGCGACCTCGATCGCGGACCGGAGCGAGGTCAGTGGATTCTTGAGTTCGTGCGCCACGTCGGCGGCGAAGCTCTCGATCGCATTCAGCCGCTGCCACAGCGCCTCGGTCATCGAGCGCAAGGCGTCGCTCAGGTCGCCGATCTCGTCGCCGCGCTTGCCGAGATCGGGGATCTGAGGCCGGCTTTCCTTGGCGAGCCGGATGTCGTCGGCGGCGCGGGCCAGCCGCACCACCGGCTGGGTGATGGTGCCGGCGAGATAGAGCGACAGCAGCACGGTGATGCCCAGCGCCGCCACCGCTATGGTCAGCATGTCGTAGCGCACCTCGCGCAGCGAGGCCGCGATGGCGCGGTTGTCGCGGGTCAGCATCAGCGCGCCCAGCACCTGCTTGTAGCGCTGAATCGGCACGGCCGCGCTCAGCAGCAGGATGCCTTCGCCGCCGATCCGCACCGCCGAGGCATTGAATCCGCGCAGTGCGCTCGCCGCCTCGGGAAAGTCGCCGATCGACGGACCGATCTTCTCGACGTACTTCGGAAAGCGGTCCGAGCGCGTGAGCTGGCGCGCGATCCAGTCGCCGACATGGTCGCCCAGCCGCTCCTTCGATTCGGCCGGGGTCTCCGGCGGCGGCAGCGGCGCGGAATGAATACGGCCGGACTCGGTCAGCAATTCCGAATCGGCCAGCAGCTCGCCGGTCTCGCTGAACAGCCGGGCGCGCACGCCGGTCGGGCGGACCAGGCGGGTCAGCAGCTGTCGCGCCGTCTCGGCGTCGAGCCGGTTGACCGTGGACTCGCCGCCGACGACGGCGACCTCGCTGATGCCGGCCGCCACCATCTCGCCCTGCACCAGCAGCGAGGCGAGCTCGGCGTCGATCAGCTCCTCCTCGTAGTCGCTGAGATAGACCGCGCCCAGCGCCAGCAGCGCCACCGGCACGATGTTGAGCAGCAGGATCCGCCGGGTCAGCGGCGAATAGCGCCGGCCCGTGCTGCGCCGCCGGCGCAGCAGCGACGGCGACTCGTTCGCCGCCGCCCTGGGCGCGCGGCGGAAGACGGGGATCAGGCGCCCGAGCGCCGATAACAGCGACGACCAGAGGGCACGGCGCGGACCGCGCTCAGGCGTCGCGGTATCGATATCCGATGCCATAGAGCGTTTCGATCTGCTCGAACTCGCCGTCGACTTCGCGGAACTTGCGGCGCACGCGCTTGATGTGGCTGTCGATCGTGCGGTCGTCGACATAGATCGTCTCGCCGTACGCGGCGTCCATCAGCTGGTCGCGGTTCTTGACGTGACCCGGCCGCTCGGCGAGCGACTTGAGCAGCAGGAATTCCGTCACGGTGAGGTGCACTTCCTTGCCCTTCCAGGTGCACTGGTGGCGGCTGGGATCGAGGATCAGTTCGCCGCGCACGATGCGCTCGGCCGCGGCCTCGCCCTTGGCGCCGCCGGCGTCGGCCCGGCGCAGCACGGCGCGGATGCGCTCGAGCAGCAGGCGCTGGGAGAACGGCTTGCGGATGAAATCGTCGGCGCCCATGCGCAGGCCGAGCACCTCGTCGATCTCCTCGTCCTTCGAGGTCAGGAAGATCACCGGGAACTGCTGCGTCTTGCGCACCTTGTTCAACAGCTCCATGCCGTCCATGCGCGGCATCTTGATGTCGAAGATGGCGAGATCGGGCGGGGCCTGGTTGAGGCCCTCGAGCGCGGAAGCGCCGTCGTTGTAGGTCTTGACCTGGAAGCCCTCGGCTTCGAGCAGCATCGACACTGAAGTGAGGATGTTGCGGTCGTCGTCGACGAGGGCGATGTTCTTGCGCACGGCGGCACTTCTCCTGGCAGCTTTGCTTCATGGTAGCACGACCCGGCGGTTGCTGCCCCCCGCCCGATCTGCCAACGATAGCGCCCAGAAATTGCGGCTTTTTTCGAACGGGGACATGAAAGACGATCCAGCTTCGGCGGTTCACGGTCTGTTGCGCCGGCTCGACCGGGCGGCGCTGGCGACCGTCCTGCCCAATGCCGGCGGGGACGGGACGGCCTGGCCATACGCCTCCCTCGTGCTGGTGGCGCTCGATCACGGCCTGGCGCCGATCCTGCTGCTGAGCGATCTCGCCGAGCACAGCAAGGCGATTTCGGCCGACGCGCGCGTCTCGCTGCTGTTTGACGGCACCGCCGGCCTCGATGCACCGCTGACCGGCCCGCGGGTGACCGTGGTCGGCCGCGCCGCGCCGGCCGACGACGCCGAAGCCCGGCGCCGATTTCTCGCCCGGCATCCCGACGCGGCGATGTACGCCGGATTCAGGGATTTTCGCTTCTATCGCGTGACGCCCGAGCGCGCCCATCTGGTCGGCGGCTTCGGGAAGATCCACTGGCTCGAGCGCGACGCGCTGCGCGGCGCCCCGCCGGCCGGACTGGCCGAGGCGGAAGAGGGCATCGTCGCCCATATGAACGAGGACCACGCCGATGCGGTCCAGCTCTATGCCCACCGGCTGCTGAAGCGCACCGGCGATGGCTGGAAGATGACCGGCATCGACCGGGCCGGAATCGACCTGCGGAAGGGCGGCGATGTCGCCCGGCTGGAGTTCGACGTACCGCTTTCCGCGGTTGAAGAGGCGCGGGGGGTGCTGGTGTCCCTCGTGGCGAAAGCTCGCGCGAGCTGATTCCGCGACGCGGCATCGCCTTCGCGACTGCGAAGGTCCTTCCACACGATCGTCCACATCATCGGTGGGAAGCGATGTCGCAACCCCTTGCCACCTCCGGCCCGGATCAGTAGCGCTTAGGCGAGCAAGCGGCAGCATCGTGTGACATTCGCGAGTCTTGGAACGTCCTCCGAAACGACCTCTGGAAACCCCGGGATTCCGCGCCACCTAACAGCCAAACAAGTGCAGGGAGAAACGCCGTGACACAGGCGGGCTTCGTCGTTCCCAAAATCGGCCTCGATGGCCTCGGCTTGAAGAATCTCGGCAGCGTTCATTGGAACCTGTCGGTCGCAGCCCTCTACGAGGAGGCAGTGCGCCGTCGCGAGGGACATGTCGCCGACGGCGGGGCGCTGATCGTGCGCACCGGCATTCACACCGGCCGCTCGCCCAACGACAAGTTCTTCGTCGACGACAGCGTCACCCACGCCAACGTCGACTGGGGCAAGACCAACAAGCCGATGACGCCCGAGAAGTACCGTGCGCTCTACAATCGCATGATCGCCTATGCCCAGCGCCGCGACCTGTTCGTGCGCGACTGCTGGGGCGGCGCCGATCCGGCGCACCGCATCGGCGTGCGTGTCATCACCGAGACCGCCTGGCACAATCTCTTCGCGCGCAACATGTTCCTGCGCCCGAAGAAGGAGGAACTCGAAGGCTTCAAGCCCGACTTCACCATCCTCAACCTGCCGGGCTTCCAGGCCGATCCGAAGCTCGACGGCACCGCGAGCGACTGCGCCGTCCTGGTGAACTTCACCGACCGGGTCGTGGCGATCTGCGGCACCTGGTACGCGGGCGAGATCAAGAAGTCGGTGTTCACCATCCTGAACTACCTGCTGCCCGAGAAGAACATCCTGCCCATGCATGCCTCGGCCAATGTCGGTCCGAAGGGCGACGTGGCGATCTTCTTCGGCCTCTCCGGCACCGGCAAGACCACCCTGTCGGCGGATCCGTCGCGCACCCTGATCGGCGACGATGAGCACGGCTGGGCCGAGGACAGCCTCTTCAACTTCGAGGGCGGCTGCTACGCCAAGGTGATCAAGCTCAGCCGCGAGGCGGAGCCCGAGATCTATGCCACTACCGAGCGCTTCGGCACCGTGCTGGAGAACGTGGTGCACGATCCGCACACCCGCTCGCTCGACCTCGACGACGGCACGCACACCGAGAACACGCGCGCCTGCTATCCGATCGACTTCATCCCGAACACCCTGGCGAGCGGCATCGCCGGCACGCCGGAGAACATCGTGATGCTGACCGCCGACGCTTTCGGCGTGCTGCCGCCGATCTCGCGGCTCAGCCCCGAGCAGGCGATGTATCACTTCCTGTCGGGCTACACCGCCCGCGTCGCCGGCACCGAGAAGGGCGTGACCGAACCGCAGGCGACCTTCTCGACCTGCTTCGGTGCGCCATTCATGCCGCGCCACCCCACGGTCTACGCCAAGATGCTGGGCGAGAAGATGGCCCGGCAGAACGTGAAGTGCTGGCTGGTCAATACTGGCTGGTCGGGCGGCGCCGCGGGCGTCGGCGAGCGCATGGCGATCCGCCACACGCGCGCCATGGTGCGCGCCGCACTCGACGGTACGCTGGCCTCCGTCGCGGCCTCGCCGGATCCCAATTTCGGCATGCTGGTGCCGAACGCCTGCCCCGACGTTCCGGGCGACGTTCTCAACCCGCGCAACACGTGGAAGGACAAGAAGGCCTACGACAGCACGGCCCGCGACCTGACCCAGCGCTTCGAGAAGAACTTCCAGCAGTTCGAGGGTCACGTCGACGGCAAGGTCAAGCAGGCCGCCATCCGGGCGGCGGCCTGAGGCTTGCTTGGGGGCGCGCGCCACGCCAGTGGCGCGCCCCCAGCGTCCAGACGACGCAAATTCCCGGGGCAGGGACTGGTCCCCAGCGTTCCGGATGACGATATGATGACGGCATGACCGTCACTGCAGCTGCCGCACCGGAGGCGAAGCGCCGTGTTCGCCTGCCGCTGATCGCGGCGCTGGCGCTGGCCTTCGTTTCTCTCGCCCTGATTTCCGGCGTGGCCTACATCGTGGTGCTGGCCGGCGCCACCGGCACCGCCGAACGGCTGCTGGTCGACCGCGCGCAGCGTGTGGTCGACGAGCAGGTCGCCTTGGTGAAGAGCCGCCTCGACCCGGTGACCGAGCAGCTCGGCCTGATCTCGGCCCTGCTCGCGGCCGGCCGGATCGACATCCAGTCGGCGGTCGCGGTCCGCGAATCGCTGGCGGTGATGATGACCAAGGTGCCGGGCGTCTCCGCCGTCGCCTTCGCCTCGCTCGACCTGCAGCTGCATCGCGCATTGCGGCAGCCCAACGGCATGGTGATCCGCGACACCGTCCCGCTGATCGACTTTCCCCGCGGCATGGAGCGCTTTCGCCAGCTCCAGACCGCGCATTCGACCTTCTGGGGCGAGCTGTTCTGGAACAACGAACTCAGGCAGCCGCTGCTCAACGTGCGGACGCCGGTGCGGCGCATCGACGACGCCTTCGTCGGCGGCCTGATCGCCACCGTCGCGGTCGGCGATCTTTCTTACCTGATCGGCGGGCGCGGCCAGAACCCCAACTACTTCATCCTGGTCGACCGCAACCACGTGCTGGCGCACCGCAATTTGATCGATCCGCGCGGCCTCAATCTCTCCGAGAACCGGCCGCTGCCGACCGTCACCGAAGTCAACGATCCGGTACTGGCGCACTATTTCGATCCGCCGCTGCGCGGCCTGCAGATCGACCGCGCGCTGGGCGATCTCGGTCACGTCGTCATGGTCGACGGCAAGCGCTGGGTGTTCGTGCGCCAGGCGTTGTCCGGCTATGGTCCCCAGCCCTGGACGGTCGGCCAGTATTTTCCGCTCGAGGAGGCGACCGCCGATCTCGACCGGCTGTACGACGGCGCCATGGTGGGCGGCGGCACGCTCGCGGCGGCCATCGTGCTGGCGCTGATCATGGGCTTCAGCATGGCGCGCTCGATCCGCACCATCACCTCGGCGGCCGAGGCGATCGAGCGGCTGGAGTTCGAAAGCCCGGCCCACCGTCCCTCGCGGCTGCGCGAAATCGACGATGCGGGCCACAGCCTCGACCGCGCGCGGGGCGCCCTGAAATGGTTCGGCGCCTACGTGCCGCGCCGGCTCGTGCGCCGCCTGATGGAGCTCGGCGAGGATGCGGTGAGGTCCCGCCGGCGTCCCGTCACGGTGATGTTCACCGACATCGTCGAGTTCACGCCGCAGGCCGAGGACCTGCCCGAACAGGATACGGCCGAGTTGCTCAACCATCACTTCGCGATGCTCGGCGCCTGCATCGAGCGCGAGCACGGCATGATCGACAAGTACATCGGAGATGCCGTGATGGCGGTGTGGGGCGGCCTGCAGCGCCAGGACGACCATGCCGACGCCGCGATCCGCGCGGCGCTGGCGATCGCCAGTGCCGTGCACGAGGACAACGAGCAGCGCAAGCTGCAGGGCCGCCTGCCAATCCGTATGCGCATCGGGCTGCATTCGGGGCCGGTGGTGGTCGGCAATATCGGCGCGCCGGGACGGGTCAATTTCACCGTGGTCGGCGACGCGGTGAACGTGGCGCAGCGGTTCGAGCAGCTCGGCAAGGAATTCATGAAGGCCGACGACGAGATCGTCGTGCTGACCAGCGCGCAGACGATCGCGGCGGTCAAGGACCGCGCCTCTCTCGGCATCGAACTGCCCAGGCCTGAGATGCGCATGATCAAGGGCCACGAGCACCCGGTCGAGGTCTATCGGCTGATCTAGGGGCCTCTTGCGGCCGGCCGTCCACGGCCTATCCTTCGCTCATGCAGTCGCACGCCCCCACGTCCGGATGGGTCAAGAACGCCTGGTACGTCGCGGCCTGGACGCACGAGATCGAGCCCGGCCGCATCCATGCCCGCACCATCATCGACCAGCCGATGGTGCTGTATGCGACGTCCGACGGCGCCATCGTGGCGCTGGAGGATCGCTGCCCGCACCGCTTCGCGCCGCTGTCGCTCGGCCGTCTCGAGGGCGATCAGTTGCGCTGCATGTATCACGGGCTGAAATTCGCGCCCGACGGCACCTGCGTGGAGATTCCGGGCCAGAAGCTGATCCCGGCCGGCGCGTGCGTGCGCCGTTATCCGCTCCAAATCGTCGGCAGCTGGGTCTGGGTGTGGATGGGCGATGCCGCGCAGGCCGATCGTGCGCTGATTCCGTCGTCGCTGGCGCTCGACGATCCGGCGTACCGCCTGCAGGCCGGCCAGCTCGACTACGATGCGCACTATCTGCTGATCGACGACAACCTGCTCGATCTTTCGCATCTCTCCTTCGCCCACGAGAAGACGCTCGGCCTCGACATGCCGCAATGGGCCGACCTCAGGCCGCGCATGACGCAACTCGCGCGCGGACTGCGTTTCGAGCGCTGGCACACCGGCCACCGTCCACGCGGCTTCATGAGGAAGCTGGGTGAGACGGTCGACGTCTGGACCACCTACGATTTTCTTTTTCCGGGCATCTTCCTGCAGCGCACGATCTTCTATCCTGCCGGCGCTGCCGACAGAAGCGGCCGGCGCGAGCCCCGGAACGAGGGCGCGCCGCTGTTCTATCGTATCGACGAACAGGCGGTGACGCCGGTCGGACCGCGGACCTCGCGCTATTTCTACGCCGTCGGCACGCGGGCCGAGGACATCGACCCCGACAAGCTCGAGCGGCTCTTCGCCGTGACGACGACCGCCTTCCATGAGGACAAGACCATCATCGAGGCGCAGCAGAAGCTGATCGACCGCGAACCCGATCGGCCGATGCTCGGCACCAGCCTCGATGCCGGCCCGACCCACTTCCGCAAGATGGTCGAGGCGATGGCGGCGACTGGATAAGGTCGTCGAGTCGCAATACGGCATTGACATTTTATTGCGAAAAAAGCACAATCTCGACCGGAGACCCGGATCCGGGGCGCGCCGTCTTGCGTGCCGTAAGCGCGGGGGTCGCAGGAGACGCCGGACAAGCCTGGTTGGCGGAGGGCCGGATCGAGTGCGGCAAGCGGATCGGCGATGCGAGATGCGCTGGATGTCCGATCGGTCTCGCTATGCCTGTCCGATCTGCCGTTTTTTACCGTTTTCGATCCGGCCAAGGCATTGATCTGCCGTGTTTTCCGTCTGGCTGCCGTTTATCGCGCAAATAAACGGCGAAAACCGTGAAAAACGGTGGGCGCCGCGTCCGTTGCAAGCCCCGCCGGCCCGGCAGGTACGGTCCGCTTCCCGTCAGTCCGAGGGGCACCAAAGAACGGTGATTTCCGCAACCTGCCTGGAGCACAATCCACGCAACTCGAATCGAGCCGTGTGGAAGCCGCTCTAGGTGAGCGGGATCATCACGTGCTTGGCGTAGGCCGGCCGCGCCTTCAGCCGCTCGTACCACGCCTTCAGGTTCCTGAGGTCGGGGCGCTCGACGTCGAGCGCGAACCAGCGGTGCACGAAGCAGCCGACCGGGATATCGCCCATGGTGAAGTGCTGGCCGCCGACATACTTTCGGCCCTCGAGCTTCTGGTCGAGGCGCGCCCACAGCTTGCCGCCGTCGGCCGCCGCCTTGCCGATCGCCGCCATGTCGCGCTTGTCGGCCGGCGTGCGCACCAGGCCCCAGAACATCACGCGCATGCACTCAGAGATCGTCGAGAGCTGCCAGTCCATCCAGCGGTCGGCCTCGCTGCGCTGGCCCGGATCGTTCGGCCACAGGGTGCCGGCCGCGTACTTGGCCGCGAGATAACGCACCGCCGAATTGCTCTCCCAGATGATCTGCCCGCCGTCGTCGATCGTCGGCACGACGCCGTTGGGGTTCATGTCGAGGTACCATTTCTGGTCGTTGCCGCCGTATTGCAGCCCGACATTCTCGCGGTCGTAGGCGATGCCGCACTCGTCGGCGCACCACAGCACCTTCATGACGTTGATCGAATTGGCCCGGCCCCAGATCTTCATGACGCTACCCCTCTTGCTCTCAGCACTCCCAACGCGGCGCACCGGCGCCGACCCGGAGAAGCTGCTTTGTCGTCGGATTGTCGCCGGGCTGCGGCGACACGCCCTCGAACCGCACGTGACTGTCGTCGACCCAGACCGGCTTCGGCCGGAGAAATGAATTGGGGCCGGCGCCGGCGCAGGTCGGCATCGCGGTGACTTCGATCACCTTGGGCGGTTCGACGGAGAGATCGACGATGTTGAGGTCGACGCCGGCCATCAGGTTCGACACCAGCGCGACGGCCATGCGGCCCGACGGCGACAGCACGGGCGGCGCGGCGACGAGGGTCGTGCGGCCGTCCTTTTCCGAGATCAGGTATGCTAGGCCTTCCTCGTACAGGCTGACGCCGACGACGTAGTAGCCGAGCGAAGGCCACCAGGCGATCAGCCGATGCTTGCGAAAGCGGTCGGCTTCGCAGGCGCCCTCGTCGTCGCAATCGGTGATTTTCAGGCTGCGGCCGCCCTGGAGCTTGAGGCGCAGGACGGGACCCTCGCGAGAGGCACGGTCGGCGTTCCTGGTGACCACGGCGAGATCCGACGGATCGGACACCTTGGCGCCGGGCGACGGCGTGCAGCAGGGTTGGGTTTCGACCGTCATCTTGGAGCCCCACAGCAGCCCCTTCGAGGGAAGGGCCGTGCGTTCCGTGACGGGGACCTTCTGGCCGTGAGCGGCCGATACGAGCAGGGTGGCGAGTGCCAGGGCAATCGCCGTCGGGCGCAGGATCGTCATCTTCAATGCGCCGCCGCCCAGTTGGCGCCGACACCGGTATCGACCACCAGCGGAACCGAGAGCCTGGCGGCGCCTTCCATGACGGCGCGCGCCACTTCCTTGGTCTTGTCGACTTCCTTGTCGGGAACCTCGAACAGCAGCTCGTCGTGCACCTGCAGCAGCATCGTGGCCTTGAGCCGGGCGGCGGCGAGCGCGCCGGGCAGGCGGATCATGGCGCGCTTGATGATGTCGGCGGCGCCGCCCTGCAGCGGGGCGTTGATCGCGGCGCGCTCGGAGAAGGCGCGCATGCCCTGGTTCTTCTCGTTGATGTATTTCAGGTGGATCTTGCGGCCGAACGGCGTCTTCACGTAGCCGTTCTTGCGCGCGTACTCCTTGGTGTTTTCCATGTAGTCGCGGATGCCGGGATAGCGCTGGAAATATTTGGCGATGTAGTCGCGCGCCTCGGGCTGGCCGATGCCGAGCTGGTTGGCGAGGCCGAAGGCCGAGATGCCGTAGATGATGCCGAAATTGATCGCCTTGGCGCGGCGGCGGACCATCGGGTCCATGCCCTTCACCGGCACGCCGAACATCTCCGAGGCGGTGATGGCGTGGATGTCGTCGCCGCGCGCGAACGCCTCCTTCAGCGAGGCGATGTCGGCGACATGCGCCAGCAGCCGGAGCTCGATCTGCGAATAGTCGGCGCTCAGGAGCTTGCAGCCCTTCTCGGCGATGAAGGCCTCGCGGATCTTGCGGCCTTCCTCGGTGCGCACCGGGATGTTCTGCAGGTTGGGATCGGTCGAGGCGAGACGGCCGGTCGCGGCACCGGTCATGTGATAGGAGGTATGGACACGGCCGGTCTTCGCATCGAGCTCGCGCACCAGCGCATCGGTGTAGGTGCCCTTGAGCTTGGCGAGCTGCCGGTGCTCGAGGATTTTCACCGGCAACGGATGGCCCGCATTGGCGAGTTCCTCCAGCACCGAGGCGTCGGTCACCCATGAGCCGTTCTTGGAGCGCTTGCCGCCGGGCAGCTTCTGCTCGTCGAACAGGATCTCGCCCAGCTGCTTGGGTGAGCCGACGTTGAACTCGCGGCCGGCGATCTTGTGAATCTCGCGTTCGAGCTCGCCCAGGCGCTTCTCGAAATCGGCACTGAGCCGCACCAGCAGCGGGGCGTCGACCTTGATGCCGGACTGCTCCATGGAGAGCAGCACGGGGATCAGCGGCCGCTCGATCGTCTCGTAGACCGAGACCATGTGCTCGGTCGCCAGCCGGGGCTTGAACTGCGCCCAGAGCTGCAGGGTGACGTCGGCGTCCTCGGCGGCGTAGTCACGCGCCTTGTCGATCGGCACCTTGTCGAAGCTCACCTGCTTGGCGCCCGAGCCCGCGACGTCGGAGAACTTGATGGTCTGCTGCTGCAGGTAGCGTTCGGCGAGATCGTCCATGCCGTGATTGTGCTTGCCGGCGTCGAGCACGAAGGAGATCAGCATCGTGTCGTCGACGGGCGCGATCTCGATGCCGTGGCGGCGGAACACGCCCATGTCGTACTTGATGTTCTGGCCGACTTTCAGCACCGCCGGGTCTTCCAGCAGGGGCTTCAGCTTGGCGACCGCCTTCTTGAGCGGCAGCTGGTTCGGCAGCAGCCTGCCGTCGCCGCCCGCCGTGTCGCCGCCGCCACCGAGATCGAGCGAGCCCTGCGCCTCGCCGCCCGGGGCGCGATGCGCGAGCGGCAGATAGGCCGCGCGCCGCTTGTGCGAGTTGACGTTGCCCCATGGACCTTCGAGGAGGGCGAGCGAGACGCCGACCAGGCCCGCATTGTTGGCGTCGAGCGCGTCTGTCTCGCAGTCGAAGGCGACGACGCCGGCCTTGGTCGCCTCCGCGATCCACTCGTCGAGCTGGCTCTCGTCGGTGATCAGCTCGTAGTCGGCGGCGGTGAAGGGCTGGTTCGACTTCGGCCGCGCCGCCGGCGCGGGCTTCGGTTCCGTCGGGGCCGCGGGCTTCTCGGGCGCCGTCGGCGGCGCCACGGGATGGGTCGCCTCGCCGAGTTCCTTGCGATACTTGGGCAGCAGGCTGTTGAAGCCCTGCAGCTCCAGCCACGGCAGCAGCACGTTGGGGTCGGGCCGCTTCTTGTCGAAGGAGTCCGGGTCGACCGGGACGGGCACGTCGTCCCTGAGCTGGACAAGTTGCTTGGAAATGCGGATCAGCTCGGCATTCTGTTCGAGAGACTCGCGCCGCTTGGGCTGCTTGATCTCGCCCGTGCGCTTGAGCAGCGTCTCGAGGTCGCCGTATTCGGTGATCAGCTGCGCCGCCGTCTTGACGCCGATGCCCGGCGCACCCGGTACGTTGTCCGTCGAGTCGCCGGCCAGTGCCTGGACGTCGACCACCTTATCGGGCGGCACGCCGAACTTCTCGACCACTTCGGCCGGCCCGATCTTGCGGTGCTTCATCGGGTCCATCATGTCGACGCCGGGCCGGATGAGCTGCATCAGGTCCTTGTCGGAGGAGATGATGGTGCAGGTGCCGCCGGCCTCGACCGTCAGCCGCGCGTAGGTCGCGATCAGGTCGTCGGCCTCGTAGCCCTCGAGCTCGCAGACGGTGACGTTGAACGCCTTGGCGGCTTCGCGGATCAGCGGGAACTGCGGGATCAGGTCTTCCGGCGGCTCGGGCCGGTTGGCCTTGTACTTGTCGTAGATCTGGTTGCGGAAGGTCGTGCGGCCGGCATCGAGGATCATCGCGATGTGATCGACCTCGGGATCGTCGAGCAGCTGCACCAGCATGCGCGAGAAGCCGTAGACGGCGTTGATCGGTGTCCCGTCGGGCCGCGTCATCGGCGGCAGGGCGTGATAGGCGCGGAACAGGTAGCCCGAGCCGTCGACCAGGTAGAGGTGCTTCAGGGGCTTGCCGGCAGTGGTGGCGGCCTTCGCGGGAGCTGATTTGGAAGCGGGGGATTTCGCCATGGACAAAGGTCTAGCACGGGCAAAAGGGCCGCAGCGAGGCGCGCTTGGGGAGCATCCTGATTTGATTTTCCGCGGCTTCGCCCTTGCAATATCGTATTGTCATGACAAAGACCCTTGCTGGTGCGTTCGCCGCAGTCGCCTTGTCGGTCGTGAGCCCGATCGCTCATGCGGACGAAGTCGGACCGCAACCGCTGTACGGATTTTACAACGTCTTCGTCGACTTCTCGAAGCAGACGTTCAACGGTGCGCCGACACCGATGGACTCTAGGACCTTCCTTGTCGCCTTTACCACTCGCTGCGACGGCAGTGGCTGTGTGGTGCGCATGGACAATTCAGGCGACCTTGCCCGCAATCCCGGCGCTCCGGCGGTTTACGAGTACCGATGGAAAGGCGACCGATGGGAAACGAGTGGGCCCTATCCCTACTTTTGCGACCGCATGAACCCAAAGAGCGCGGTACAAGCGATGCGCACGGACTATCTGATTCCGAAGCCCGACGGCAGCTTCTTCGGGGAGCGGACCCTCACCCTCGCGGGCGCGGGATGCCCGGGGGAGGGGCCGGGCGTCCATCGGCTGCCAACATCGTTGACGCCCGCCAACGCACCTTCGCGCTAGGGCCCGTACTCAATAGCGTCTAGCGCATGGTCGCTATTGGTGATTCAAGGTTTCTGGAAGGAGTCTTGATCATGGGCAAACGAGCGCAGTGGCTGAGCGACGAGGAGTGGGCTCGGATCGAGCCGTTGTTGCCGC
>JBGAIW010000145.1:0-9187 GCA_044225265.1 Reyranella sp. | reverse complement strand
GGTGTTCATGCCCTGGCCGCCGGCCGGGCTGTGGATGTGCGCGGCGTCGCCGGCCAGGAAGACGCGGCCCTTGCGGTATTCCTTCACCTTGCGCTCGTTGATGCGGAACGAGGCGAGCCACACCGGATTGCTGAATTTCATGCCGGGCGAGCCGCGGCGGTCGAGCAGCGTCTGGACCTCGGGCACGGTCGGATCGGGCGGGTGGCCGTCGCCGGTCGAGGGGCCGAGATCGGCGATCACGCGGTAGCGGTCGCCGACGATCGGGAAGAAGGCGAGGATGCCCTCGCGATGCCAGTAGACGTGCACGCGGTCCTTGGGCTCGATGCCCGCGATGTGACCGTCGGCCAGCACCCAGTCGCTCTGCAGGGTGGTGCCCTCGAAGGCGAAGCCGAGCGTGTGCCGCACCGTCGAATGCGCGCCGTCGCAGCCGACCAGCCAGTCGGCGGACACGACCTCGCTCCTGCCGTCGGCGCTCTTCAGCGTGGCCTTCACGCCGGCGCTCTCCTCGGTGAAGCCGGCAAGCTCGACCGTGCGCTCGACCTTCACGCCGCGCCTGGCGAGCTTCTCTTCCAGCACGCGCTCGGTCTCGCTCTGGGCGATCATCAGGGCGTAGGGAAAGCGGCTGTCGAGCGAGTCGAACGAGATGCGCGCCACGACCTCTCGGCCGGTCGAGATCTGTGCGCCGTGCGCGTGCATGCCGGAGGAGGCGAAGTCGGCGGCATAGCCGGCATCGTCGAACAGCTCGAGCGAGCGGCTCCACAGCACCAGCGCCTTCGACTTGTCGGTGCGGGCGGCCGACTTGTCGACGATGCGCAGGCTGACGCCGTGGCGCGCCAGCTCGTTGGCGAGCGTCAAGCCGACCGGGCCGGCGCCGGCGATCAGAACCTGCGGATTGCTGCTCACGGCGATCTCCCTCCACGCTCCAGTTCGGGCGAGGGGAGCATGGGACCGCGTCCGGCGGATGACAATGCATCCGCCGGCGCTTTGCCGCATACCTTCAGTTCGAAGGAAGGATCAGGCCGCCTCGCCGCAGCGTGCGATCGCCTGCTTTGCCCGTTCCGTGACCGGCGAGGGACCGTCCGGCGGATTCTGGAAGCCGACCAGCGTGTCGACGCTGCCGGCCTTGATCTCGATCACCAGCGGCGCCGGCTTGGGCGTCGCGGCGGTCGCCGGGCGGTAGACGAAAAGCCGTGCGCGGTTTTCCGCCGCCACGGGCTGGTACTCGGCCTGGTAGTCGGGGTTGAAGGCGGTGCTGAGGCAGCTCCCGACCTTTTCCCAGCGCGGCGTCACCGCCCTCTCGAACGACATCGGAGGGGGCGGATCGTAGGTATGGCTGCATGCCGGCATCAGCGGCAGCAGCACGACGGCGAATCGTTTCACGTCAGTTGTCCGATCGGATGGAAACGGTGATGGCGGTCACTTCGGCATCGGCACGATGCGCAGGTACGGCTTGGGCGCCTTCCAGCCGTTCGGGTACTTGGCCTTGGCGGCCTCGTCGCTGACCGCCGGGACGATGATCACGTCCTCGCCCTTCTTCCAGTTCACCGGCGTGGCGACCTGGTGCCTGGCGGTGAGCTGGCAGCTTTCGAGCAGGCGCAGCACCTCGTCGAAGTTGCGGCCGGTGCTCATCGGGTAGGTGAGCATCGCCTTGATCTTCTTGTCGGGGCCGATGATGAACACCGAGCGCACCGTGGCGTTGTCGGCCGCCGTGCGGCCCTCGCTGGTCTGGCCGGCGCCCTCGGGCAGCATGTCGTAGGCGGTCGCGACCTTGAGCTCGGGATCGCCGATCATCGGGTAGGTGACCTTGTGGCCCTGGGTCTCCTCGATGTCCTTGGCCCACTTGTCGTGGTTGCCGACCGGATCGACCGACAGGCCGATGATCTTGGTGTTCATCGCGTCGAACTTCGGCTTGAGGCCGGCCATGTAGCCGAGCTCGGTCGTGCAGACCGGCGTGAAATCCTTCGGGTGCGAGAACAGGATCGCCCAGCCGTCGCCGATCCACTTGTGGAACTCGATCTTGCCCTGCGTGGTGTCGGCGGTGAAATCCGGCGCCGTGGAGTTGATGCGCAGCGTCATGGGAAACCTCTCTCGGTGACTTTCAGCGGGCGTAACTCAGACTTTTGGGTGCGCCAGGTCAAGCTTTGGCGGGAATCCAGCTCATGAGACCGATTCCACCATCGACTTCTACCGTCGTACCCACCACATAACGACCAAATCTTTCCGACAGGATCGCGACGGCGACCTGGGCGATGTCGTCGGGCGTGCCGGCGCGGCCGAGCGGGATCTGCGCGACCAGTTCGTCGAGATTGCCGGCGACGAAGCCGCCGCCCGGGATCGCGCCCGGGGCGATTGCATTCACCCTGATTCCGTCCGGCGCGAGGGTGCGGGCGAGCTCCTTCATCACCATCGTCATGCCGGCCTTCGAGGCGCTGTAGTGCGGCAGGTTGCGCGGCGTCTCGCGGTGCTGCGACGTGACCAGGATCATGCGGCCCTTGATCCGGTTGTCGCGCATGTGACGGCCGGCCTCGCGGGCGAGGAAGAAGCCGGAGCGCAGGTTGATGTCGGTCATCGCATCCCAGGTCTCTTCGCTGACCGAGAGCGGCGTGTCGGCCTCGAGGCGGCGCGGGCTGGCGGCATGGACGAACAGCGAGATCGTGCCGAGCTTCTTCACGGCGCCGTCGAGCAGCTTCCTCCAGCCGTCGCGCTGGCCGAGATCGGCGGCGAGGAAATCGATGCCATCCTCCGCCGGCGGCGGCTTGATGTCGCTGCCGAGGACGATGGCGCCTTCCTCTTTCAGGGCCCTGGCGATGCCGCGGCCGATTCCTCCGCCGCAGCCGGTGATCAGGGCGCGTTCGCCCTCAAGAAGTTTCGTGCTCATGGCCGGCATGGTAGCAGGGCGGCGCGATGGCGAAAGACAAGACACGGCTGGACGTGGCGCTGGTCGAGCGCGGGCTGGCGGAGACGCGGGCGGCGGCGCAGCGGCTGGTCATGGCCGGCCTCGTGTTCTCGAGCGACAAGCGCCTCGACAAGGCGGGGTTGGGTGTCGGGCCGGACACGGCGCTGGAAGTGCGCGGCCAGCCGCATCCCTATGTCTCGCGCGGCGGCCTGAAGCTCGAGCGGGCGCTGGAGGTTTTCGGAATTCCCGTGATGGGCCGCGTGGCGCTCGATGTCGGGTCGTCGACCGGCGGCTTCACCGACTGCCTGCTGCAGCGCGGCGCGGCCAGGGTCTATGCCGTCGATGTCGGCACCAACCAGCTCGCCTGGAAGCTGCGCCAGGATCCGAGGGTGGTGTCGATGGAGAAGACCAACATCCGCGACGTGACCACCGCGCAGATCCCCGAGCCGGTCGACCTGATCGTGTGCGACGCCTCGTTCATCGGCCTGCGCACCGCCCTGCCGGCGGCTCTGGCGCTGGCCGCTCCCGGCGCGCATCTCGCAGCGCTGATAAAGCCGCAGTTCGAGGTCGGGAAGGGCCGGGTCGGCAAGGGCGGCATCGTGCGCGAGCCCGAGCTGCACAAGGAAGTGTGCGACACGATCGCGGCCTGGCTCGCCGAACAGCCGGGCTGGACGGTGCTGGGCGTCACCGAGAGCCCGATCACCGGCGCCGAGGGCAACAAGGAATTCCTGATCGGCGGCGTGAAGGCGTAGGTCGTCCGCTTCTGACCCCTCCGCCCGCGAAGACGCGGGCACCTCCCCATGTGAATGGGGAGGATCGTGATCTCTTCCCGATTCAGATGGGGAAGTGTCGCCGTCTTGCGGCGACGAAGGGGAACATGACCCCTCCGCCGGCCTGAGAGGCCGGCACCTCCCCATGTGAATGGGGAGGATCGTGATCTCTTCCCCATTCTTATGGGGAAGTGTCACCGTCTTACGGCGACGATCATGTGCGGTCGCGCAAGACGCTACAGCCCGGCGTCGCGCAGCAGGGTCTTGAACTTTTCCAGCGTGGCAGTGTCGCCGAAGCGGGGCAGGCGGGCGGTGTCGAGCGTGAGGCCGGGCGTTTGCCGGCGCGCCTCCTCGATCTCGCGGCGGGCCGCGTCGAGGTCGCCCGAGGCGGCGAGGAGGGCGGCCAGGACCAGCGCATTGCGCTTCATATAAGAGTGTTCGCGCCAGAGCTTGCCGGCGATGCGCAGCGCCTCGTCGGTGCGGCCGGCCAGCCAGTGGCCGAGCGCCAGTTCGCGGCGATGCCGCAGGTCGCTGGCATCCTCGGGGCTGGCGGTGATCGCCTCCTGCAGCCGCCGCACGCCGTCCTCGACATCGCCGCTCTGGATGTCGGCGATCGCGACCAGCGCCTTGGCCGGCACGAAGTTGGCGTTGCCCTTCAGCGCCTCCTGCGCCTGCTCGCGGGCGGCGGCGATGTCGCCGGCCAGCTCGTACAGGGTGATCCCCTTCACGGTGCGGATGAAGTAGTTGCGCGGGTCGAGGGCGATCGCGCGGTCGATCGACGCCTCGATCTCGGCGCGCTGCGCCGCCGTCGCCGTCGTGGCCGCGTAGTCGGTCATCCGGAACAGCGCGAAGGCCAGCATCGCCCGGGCCATGGCGTTTTGCGGCGCGCGCTCGACGGCCAGCCGGAGCGTCGCCACCGCGGCGCCGTCGCGGTCGCGCGAGCGCGAGAACAGGCCGGCGCCCTTGTCGAGCAGTTGCGGCACCGCGAGCCTCGCGTCGTCGGTGTCGCGCAGCTGCTCGAACAGCCGGGTCTTCACGCTGAACCGGATCGCCGCCGTGACGCGCAGCACGATCTCGTCCTCCAGGTCGAACACGTCGGCCAGCTCGCGATCGTAGCGTTCGGTCCAGATCTGCTGCGCCGAGGAATCCTCCAGCGCGTAGGAGAGCCGCACCCGCTTGCCCGCACCCTGCACCGAGCCCTTGAGCACGAAGTCTGCGTCCGTCGAATCGCCCGCGGTGACCGCCAGCGCCGAACTGCGCGCGACGGCGCCGCGCACCGCCTCGCTCAGCCCGTCGGCGAGGGCCTGGACCTCCTCGCCGCCGGCGATGACCCTGAGCTTCTGCACGGCGACCAGCGGCTTGCGCGCCGCGGCCTCGGCGCGCGCCGGGATCGCGATCTCGCCGGCGGGGGCCAGGTGATGGACCCGCACCGGGTCGGCGATGTTCTTGAGCTGCTGCGCGCCGCCGTCGACGAAGCGCAGGTCGGCGAGCTTGCGCCGCACCTCGTCATGGACCTTTGCCGAGACGCAGATCGCGCCGGGCCGCGCCAGCGCTTCCAGCCGGGCGGCGACGTTGACGCCGTCGCCATAGAGATTGTCGCCCTCGACGATGACGTCGCCGATATTGATGCCGATCCGGAAATTCATCGGCCGCGCCCCGGGGGCGGCGCCGGCATTGCGCGCGGCGAGGGCGGTCTGGCAGGCGACGGCGCATTCGACGGCCGAGACGGCGCTCGCGAATTCGGCCAGCACCGAATCGCCTGCGCTGCCGAAGATGCGGCCGTGATGCGCGGCGATCAGGCCGTCGATGATCCCGCGGCAGGCGCGCAGGTCGCGCAAGGTCCCGGCCTCGTCCTCGCCCATCATGCGGGAGAATTCGTGGACGTCGGCGGCGAAGATCGCCGCCAGTTTACGCTGGATCGCGACCATGGCGGCGCGACCTTAGCGGATCGCGCGGCTGACGCGGAACTTGTTGTTGTCGGCCAGGGTCGCGAAGGATGTGAAATGCGCCTTCAGCACCGGCTCGTAGGGCAAGCCGCGGTTGGCGACCATATAGAAGTGTCCGCCGGGCCTCAGCGCGCGCGACGCCGCCTCGATGATCTTCTGGCCGAGCGCCGGCGTGCTGGCGCGGCCGGTATGGAAGGGCGGATTGCAGACGATGGCGTCGAAGGTCGCGGGCGCCGCCTCCTGGGTGAGGTCGAGCCAGTGGAAGGCAGCGCGCCGGTCGGGGACGTTCGCCTGGGCGGCCTCGATCGCCAGGTGCTCGGCGTCGATCAGGTGAATTTGCGTAATTTCCGGGGCACGGGGCAGCAGGTCGCGGGCGAGGAAGCCCCAGCCGCAGCCGAAATCGGCGACCGTGCCGGCGATGTCGCCGGGCAGATGGCGGGCGAGCAGGGCGGAGCCGTCGTCGATCCGGTCCCAGGAGAAGATGCCGGGCCGGCTGAGCCAGGTGTCGTCGCCGACCGGCTGCAGTCCGGCGAGACCGCGCCAGTAGGCCGGCGGCTCCTTGTCCGCCTTGGCGAACCAGAAGACGCGGCTGTGGAACTTGGAAAGCTGCTCGACGCCGCCGAACGCCTTGGCGGCGTGTTTCTCCAGGCTGGCGGCGCCGTCGTCGTTGGCGCCGGCGCAGGCCAGCGTGCCGCCCGGCTCGAGCAGCGCCCAGGCGCGGGCGATGTTGGCGAAGTTCTCTTCCTTGTGCTTGGTCATCAGCACCAGGCCGAGCGGCCAAGGGCTGCCAGCCGCGCCTTCGGCCAGGCGCGGCACCGCGCCCTTGAGCTTCAGGAACTCCGGCCGCAGCGACTGCTCGCACTGGATGCCGGCGAAGGGAGGTTCCTCGGCACGCAGGAAGAACGCCCGCTGCCCTTCTGATTTCAGGGCGGCGAGCGCTCCGGTCTCGAAGGCGTGCTTGAGGGCGCGGGTCGCCTGACTCACGGCCCGCCGATCACGGAATTAGAACGGCGCGACCCATGATCAGGCCCTTGCTGAGCTCGGTCAGCGTCGCGTTGGCCTCGTCGAGCTTGCGCTTGATCACCGGCACCGGCTCGGCCTTGCCGGCGGTGACGATGTCCATCATCTCCTTCATCTCGGCCGGCGTGCCGGTGACCGAGCCCATGATGGCGTTGCCGGTGAAGGGGAACATCGGCAGCGGCGTCGAGAAGCTGCCGCCGAACAGGCCGACGATCACCAGCCGGCCGCCGCGTCCCAGCGCGCGCCAGCCGAACTGCGCCGACGCCTCGTTGCCGACGAAGTCGATCGCCGCGGCGACGCCGCTGCCGCCGGTCAGGTCCATGACCTGCTTGCGCGCTTCCTTCTCGCGCGGATCGACTGCGGCGCAGGCGCCGTTGGCCAGCGCCAGCTTGCGCTTGTTCTCGTCGATGTCGGCCACGATCGGCTCGCGGCCCAGCACCGCCTTGGCGAAGCGCACGCCCATCAGGCCGACGCCGCCCGCGCCGATCACCAGGATCGGCTTGCCGCCGTCGTGGCCCACTGCCTTCTTGACCGCGCCGAACGCGGTGATGCCCGAGCAGGCGTAGAGGCAGGCGAGCTCCTCCGGCAGGTTGCCGTACGGGTAGAGATACTTGGCGTGCGGCACGAGGACGTGGTCGGCATAGCCGCCGTCGTTGTTGACGCCGAGCGCGCGCGGGGTCGGGCAGAGGTTCTCGGTGCCGTGGTCGCAGTACCAGCACTTGCCGCAGCCGATCCAGGGATAGACCACCGCCTTGTCGCCGACCTTGGCGCCCTTGGCGTCGGGGCCGAGCGCCTCGACCACGCCCACGATCTCGTGGCCCATGATGCGCGGCGGGTTCATGGTCTTGGCGGTCGAATACTTGTTGCCGCCGCCCATGTCGAAATAGCCCTCCCAGAGATGGACGTCGGAGTGGCAGACGCCGGCGGCGGTGATGCGCACCACGACCTCGGTGCCCTTCGGCGTGGGGGTCGGTTCCTCGACCTTCTGCATCGGCTTGCCGAACTCGACGACCTTGTAGCTCTTCATGGGGCGCTCCCGTTGCTTTCCGGGCTGGAGCATAAAGCATCCGCGGATTATTTGTGCTAGTAGTTCGCCAGAAGAATTGTTGGGAGGACAAACAATGTTCAGACGCGCACTCCTCGCGACCGCGATCGTCACCGTGATGACTTGCGCCGCGTCCGCCCAGGACACGGTCAAGATCGGCCTCATCCTGCCGATGAGCGGCCAGCAGGCCTCGACCGGCAAGCAGATCGACGCCGCCGTGAAGCTCTACATGGCGCAGCACGGCACCACCGTGGCCGGCAAGAAGATCGAGGTCATCCTGAAGGACGACACCTCGGTGCCCGACGTGACCAAGCGTCTCGCCCAGGAACTCGTGGTCAACGACAAGGTCGCGGTGCTCGCGGGCTTCGGCATCACGCCGTCGGCGATGGCGACCGCGCCGATCGCGACCCAGGCCAGGATCCCCGAAGTGGTGATGGCGGCCGGCACGTCGTCGATCACCGAGGCCTCGCCGTTCGTGGTCCGCACCTCGTTCACGCTGGCGCAGTCGTCGGTGCCGATGGCGGAGTGGGCGGCCAAGAACGGCATCAAGAAGGTCGTCACCATGGTGAGCGACTACGGCCCCGGCATCGACGCCGAGAAATCCTTCAGCGACACCTTCAAGGCGGCTGGAGGAACCATCATCGAGAGCCTGAGGGTGCCACTGCGCAGCCCCGACTTCGCGCCGGTGCTGCAGAAGGCGGCCGACGCCAAGGCCGACGCGCTGTTCGTGTTCGTTCCGTCCGGCGCGGGCGCGCAGTTCGTGAAGCAGTTCGTCGAGCGCGGTCTCGACAAGTCGGGCATGAAGTTGATCGCCACCGGCGACGTCACCGACGACGACCAGCTGAACGGCATGGGCGACGTGGTGGTGGGCGTGATCAACGCGCACAACTACTCGGCCAACCACGACAGCGCGCTGAACAAGCAGTATGTCGAGGCGTTCAAGAAGGCCAACCCGGGCATGCGCCCGAACTTCATGTCGGTCGGCGGCTACGACGGCATGGCGCTGATCTACGGCGCGCTGAAGAAGACCGGCGGCGACGCCAACGGCGAGAAGCTGCTGGCGGCGATGAAGGGCATGGCCTGGGAGAGCCCGCGCGGCCCGATCTCGATCGATCCCGACACGCGCGACATCGTCCAGAACATCTACATCCGCAAGGTCGAGAAGGTCGGCGGCGAACTCTACAACGTCGAGTTCGCGACCATCCCGAACGTCAAGGATCCGGTCAAAGCGGCGAAGAAGTGACGCGTGATCGTCTTCTCTGTTCCTTCCTCTCCCCCGCCAGGGGGAGAGGTTAGGAGAGGGGGCTTTCCACAGTCTTCGTTTCCCCCTCTCCCCGCCTCTCCCCCTGGCGGGGGAGAGGAGAAAGAGGCGTAGTGGCCACCATCCTGTTCGACGGCGTGGCCTACGGCATGCTGCTGTTCGTGCTGGCCTGCGGGCTTGCCGTGACCTTGGGGTTGATGAACTTCGTCAACCTGGCGCACGGCGCCTTCGCCATGGCGGGCGGCTACA
>JBGAIW010000144.1:0-9281 GCA_044225265.1 Reyranella sp. | reverse complement strand
CGTGGCGCTGTTCGGCGCCCGCGACGTCTGGTTCGTGGTCGGGCTGCCGGTGTTCCTCTACGGCCAGGGCTGGGGCTACACGCAGGTCGCGGGCTTCCTCGCCGCCTGGACCATCGGCTACGGCCTCGTCCAGGCCGCCGCCCCGGCGGTGATCCGCCGCAGCGCCGACGGGCTGTCGCGCGAGGTGCCGGAGGCGCGGCTGTGGGGCATGGTGCTGGCCGCCATCCCACTTGTGCTCGCCGGCATCGTCGCCGCCGGCGCCCTGCCGCGTCCGGACCTGCTGGTGGCGGCCGGCCTCTGCGTCTTCGGCTTCGCCTTCGCCGTCATCTCCTCGCTGCATTCCTACCTGATCCTGGCCTATGCCGGCTCCGCGAAGGCGGCCGAGGATGTCGGCTTCTACTACGCCGCCAATGCCGCTGGCCGGCTGATCGGCATCCTGCTGTCGGGCGCGCTTTACCAGTGGGCCGGCATGACGGGCTGCCTGCTCGGCTCGGCCGCCATGCTGATCGCCTGCTGGGTGATCACGTTCCTGCTGCCGAGCCACGCCGAGGGGCCGGCGTCGCGGCCGGCGGAGTAGGCAATCCTTATTTCGAAAATTATAGAAATACCGTTGACTCTCCCCGGTGAGGTCCTACATTGGCTCGCATGAAGCTCGACGATGCCGCTGCGCGCCTCGAGGCGCTGGGCAACCCGACCCGCCTGAAGATCTACCGCACCCTGGTGCGCGCCGGTCAGGAAGGTTCTCCGGTCGGTCGCCTGCAGGAGCGCCTCGACGTCGCTGCCTCGACGCTCTCGCATCACCTCAAGACGCTGATCGGCGTCGGCCTGGTGACCCAGACGCGCGAGGGCACGACCCTGATCTGCCACGCGAACTACGAGATCATGCGCGGCCTGCTCGAATACATGGTCGAGCAATGCTGCGCCGAGGGGACCTGTTCGCCTGCCGGCATTATCAAATTTCCGAAGGTCGCCTAAAAAAATTTGCTCGAATATTTCGATGATTCTGGAAGTATAGGAGAAGAGGGGAACACCATGCCCGACGCGATCAGCAAGCCGAAGACAGTCGCCATCCTGGGGGCCGGGCCGGTGGGGCTCGCCGCCGCCGCGCACGCGCTGGAGCGCGGCCTGGCGCCGGTCGTGCTCGAAGCCGGACCGGAGGCCGCGCATGCCGTGCGCCAGTGGAGCCACGTGCGCATGTTTTCGCCGTGGGAATACAACGTCGACAAGGCGGCGGAGCGGCTGCTGAAGCAGGTCGGCTGGAACGCCCCCGTCGCCTGCGACTATCCGACCGGCGGCGAACTGGTGGCGCAATATCTCGAGCCGCTGGCGACACGTACGGCGCTCAAGGATCGCATCAAGCTCAATGCCCGCGTTACGGCCATCGCGCGCTCGGGCTTCGACAAGATGAAGAGCAACGGCCGCGCCTTCGAGCCCTTCACCGTGCGCTACCAAAACGGAAAGGGACCGGAGCAGCTCAAGGCCGATGCGGTGATCGACGCCACCGGCACCTGGTTCTCGCCCAATCCGGCCGGCAATGACGGCCTGCCGGCGATCGGCGAGGATATGCACGCCGGACACATCGCCTACGGCATGCCCGACGTGCTGGGCCGCGACCGCAAGCGCTATGCCGGCAAGATCGTGGGTGTCCTCGGCGCCGGTCATTCCGCGGTCGGCACCCTGATCGACCTGGCACGGCTCAAGGACGAGGCGCCGGACACCGTGGTGATCTGGCTGCTGCGCGGCACGGCGCCGGAAAAGGCATTCGGCGGCGGCGCCAACGACAAGCTCGCCGCGCGCGGCGCGCTGGGCCAGGCATTTGCGGCCCTGGTGGCGAGCGGCAAGATCCGGGTCGAGACCGGTTTCCGGGTCGGCCATATCGGCGAAGAGGATGGCCGCCTGCGGGTCGCCACTGGCGCGTCGAGCTGCTGCCGCGCGGTCGGCGTCGACGAGCTGGTCGTGTCGACCGGCTTCCGTCCCGACTTCTCCTTCCTGCGCGAGGTGCGGATCGCGGTCGATCCGGCGGTCGAGGCACCGCCGGCGCTGGCGCCGCTGATCGATCCCAACCTGCACAGCTGCGGCACGGTGCGTCCGCACGGCGCGCGCGAACTCAGCCATCCCGAGCCCGGCTTCTACATGGCCGGCATGAAGAGCTACGGCCGCGCACCGACCTTCCTGATGCTGACCGGTTACGAGCAGGTGCGCTCGATCGTGGCCGACATCGCCGGCGACAAGGAGGCCGCGGGGCGAGTCGAGCTGGTGCTGCCCGAGACCGGCGTCTGCTCGGGGCCGGCAACCAGTGGCGCGATCACGGCCACAGGCGATTTCACGGCGGCGGGCGAGACCGCGGCAGGCTGCTGTGGCGGACCGGCACCGGCACCCGTCGATGCCAAGGCCGAGCCCGCGGGCTGCTGCGTCGCCGACGTGAAGGCCAAGGCAGAAGGCAAGAAGGGCTGCGGCTGCGGGTGATGACGGGCGCGATAGGTTCCGGTTTGATGGAGCAGAATGGCAGCCACTGAAAATGTCGGGGGCCTGCGCTGGTGGGCCGACCCCTTCGTCCTCTCGGTCAATGCGCTCGGCCTGACACAGATCACCGCCTGGGGCACCAGCTACTATTGTCTCGGCGTGCTCGCCAAGCCGATCGTGGCCGAGACCGGCTGGGCCGTGAGCACTGTGTATTTCGGCTTCAGCATCGCCCTCCTGGTGATGGGCTTCATCTCGACCTGGGTCGGCCGGCTGATCGATCGCATCGGTGCGCGCTGGGTCATGTCGATCGGGACAGTGATCATTTCGGCGGGCCTGCTGGCGCTGTCGCAGGTGCGCGACCAGATCGCCTATTTCGCCGTCTGGGCGCTGGTCGGGGTCGGTATGCGCTGCGCGCTCTACGACGCGGCCTTCGCCGCCCTGGTGCAGGTCGTGCCCAGCCGCGGCCGCCGCGCCATCTCCTACCTCACGCTCTACGGCGCCTATGCCTCGACCATCTTCTGGGTGATCGGCCACTACCTCAATGAAATGTACGGCTGGCGCGGCACGCTCGTGATCTTCGCCGCGGTCAATCTCGCGGTCTGCCTGCCGCTCAACTGGTTCGGCCTGTCTCGCCGCGAGGAGGCGAGCGGTTCTGAAACCGCTGCGGCGGCCCCTGCGTCGCCCGACGGTCCGGTGCTCGAAGGCCGGGTGCGTACCATCGGCATCGCGCTGTTCGCCCTCATCATGTCGCTGAACGGCTTCGTGTTCGGCGTCGTCTCGCTGCAACTGGTGCCGCTGCTCGAAGCCGCCGGACTAGCCGGCGCGACGGCGGTGTGGGTCGCCTCGCTCAAGGGCCACGGCCAGTTCGGCGGGCGGCTGGTCGAGATCTTCTTCGGGCGCAATCTCAAGGCCATGACCGTGGCGCGCATCGCCATCGGTATCCTGCCGGCGGCGCTGGTGCTGCTGATGCTGGCCTCGGGCAATCTGATGCAGCTCGTGGTTTTCACCCTGCTGCTCGGGGCCTCGCAGGGCGTCATCACCATCGTGCGCGGCGCGCTGCCGCTCGCTTTGTTCGGCGCCAAGGGCTACGGCGCGGTGCTCGGGCTGATCGCGACTCCGATCCTGCTGGTCAACGCCTTTTCGCCGACCCTGTTCGCATTGATCGTCGATCAGATCGGCTGGCACCGTGCGATCTACGCGCTGCTCGCGGGATCGGTCCTGACCTGGATCGCGATCGAGCTGATGTCGCGCTGGTACGAAGGCGCTCAGGCCCGCGCCCGCGTGGCACTCATGAAGCGCAACGTCTGATGGCGATCGGCGCGGGGCGACTGGTCGCGATCGTCTGCGGCGCCCAGGTCTTCGTGCAGCTCGGCGCCGGCTACTGGCCGGTGCTGCTGCCCGACATGATGAAGCTGTGGTCGCTCAACAACAGCGAGGCGGGCTGGATCACCTCGTCGTTCTACGCCACCTACATGGTCTCGGTGCCGCTGCTGGTGACGCTGACCGACCGGATCGACGCCAAGCGCGTTTACCTGTTCGGGGTCGGCGCCACGACCCTGGCGCATTTCGCCTTCGGCCTGTTCGCCGACGGTTTCTGGTCGGCGCTGGCGCTGCGCGGCCTGGCGGGCGTCGGCTGGGCCGGCACCTACATGACCGGCCTGAAGCTGCTCGCGGACCAGGTCGACGCGAAGCTGATGTCGCGCGCCGTCACCGGCCATGCCGCGAGCATCGGCATCTCGGGCGCGGCGTCGTACCTGCTGGGCGACGTCCTGGCGCACGAGTTCGGCTGGCGGCTCGCCTTCGCCAGCGCCGGCATCACCGCGGCGATCGCGTGGGCGACCGTCGCGCTGCTTGTGCCGGCGCGGCTGCCGCCGGTTTCATCCCCCGGGCCCAAGCCGGGAGCACAGGCGCAGGGCCTTGCCGCGCTGTTCGACTTCCGGCCGGTCCTGCGCAACCGCTCGGCCTTCGCCTACTCGCTGGCCTACTGCGTGCACACGCTCGAGATGAACGCGTTGCGCGGCTGGGGCGTGGCGTTCCTCGTGTGGGTCGCGGCGTCGACCGGTGCGAGCGGTAACCTGTTCTCGCCGGCTCTGGTCGTCACCGTGCTCGGCCTGCTCGGCACGCTGGTCAGCGTGCTCGGCAACGAAGCCTCGATCCGCTACGGCCGCCGCCGCCTGGTCGCGACCGCGATGGTGTTGTCGATCGCGATCGGCGGTTCGATCGGCTTCCTCGGCTCGATGGGCTACTGGATCGCGGTCGGGCTGATCGTGTTCTACGGCATGGTGATCTGGCTCGATTCCTCGTCGCTGACCGCGGGCGCCGCGGGCGCGGCCGATCCGGCGCGGCGGGGCGCCACCCTCGCGGTGCATTCGATGCTGGGTTATGGCGGCGGCTTCGTCGGCCCACTGGCCGTGGGCTGGGTGCTCGATCTCTCGGGCGGCATGTCGCCGCGCGCCTGGGGGCTCGCCTGGGCCACCGTTGCGGCACTGATGGTGCTGGCACTGGCGGCCTTCCTCTGGATCCGCCCGCGCGAGTTGGAGGGCGATCGCCGCGCCTGAGGGTGTATAGTTCGGGGATGCACAAGATTCTCGTCGCGGCCGCCGCCGCCATGGCCCTGTTCCCGCTGCTCGCCGTCGCCCAGACGCCGCAGCCCTATGCCGGCCTCGAGACGCGGCCGATCAAGGCGCTGTCGGCGCAGCAGGTTGCCGACCTCAAGGCCGGCCGCGGCATGGGCTTCGCCCTGCCGGCGGAACTGAACGGATATCCCGGTCCGGTGCATGTCCTCGAACTGGCGGATCGGCTGGGACTTACTGCCGATCAGAGGGCGGAGATGACGCGTCTGTTCGACGCCATGAAGGCCGAGGCGATGCCGCTCGGCGAGCGGCTGATCGCCGAGGAGGCAGCCCTCGATGCGCTGTTCGCGGACCGGCGCGCGACCGCCGACACGGTCGCCGCTGCGACCGCGGAGATCGGCGCGACGCAGGGCCTGCTGAGGGCCGCCCATCTGAAGTACCACCTCGCGACCTTGCAGGCGCTGCAGCCCGAGCAGGTCCAGCGCTATGCCGACCTGCGCGGCTACACGAAGCCGGCGCCGAACGCGGATACGAACTCGGGCTCCAACTCGGGCTCCAACTCGGGCACGCCGCACCAGCATCGGCATTGATCGACGCGGCGGCCGCGTCGATACGATCGATGCAGCCGCTACAATTGCGACAGTCCGACGACCAACGTTGCAACCGCAACAACTGAGACGGCGCTTTGGTGAGGGGCGTTATGTAGCTTGGTCGGCGTGAAAACCGCCGACCAATGCCTCGAAGAGGCGCTGAGCCTCGAGCGCGCCGCCATCCTGTCGGAGTCCGCCGACGAGCGGCTGAAGCTGCTGCGCGGCGCCGAGCGCCTGTTGCTGCAGGCGCTCGAAATGTTGTCCGGCGAAGCGGCGCCGTGCCGACGCAAGCGGCGCCAGGCGGGTGTCTAGAGTTCCAGGCGTCAGGACTTCGGCGGCAGGTCGATGCGTGCGTCGTTGAGCGCCTTCTCCAGCACCGGGATCGAGTGCGCGGCGTCGGAGTTGCATCGCGAGGCGGAGGTCTCGACCGAGACATTGGGCGTCGCCATCTTGCCCGAGCCGCTCGTGCCGACGACGTAGCGCTGGTACTTCGAAGCCAGCGCCTGGCAGTAGCCGGTGTCGCCGGTTTGCGCCGATGCGGCGGCCGGCAGGGCGAGGACGAAGGCGACGACGGCGGGGCGGATCGACGGACGCATTGCGATTCTCCGTTGCTGGACGCCGGCACTTCAGCGCGCCGCGGCGGCGGAAATACGTCACCCCGCTGACGGCAGGCTTACAGGGCCACGCGTCCCATCGCCGTGCGGTCGATCCGTGCCGAAGAAAATCAGCGCTTCGGCAGGTCGATCCTGTTGTCCTTCAGCGCCTGCTCGAGGATCGGAATCGAACTCGCGGGCGTCGAGCCGCAGGTGATCATCGCTTCCTTCGTGGTGAGGTCCGGCGTTCCCACGGAACCGGTGCCGCTCGAGCCGATGACGTAGCGCTGGTACAGGTCGGCCATGGCCTGGCAGTAGGCGACGTCGGCCGCCGGCGGCGACTGCTGCGCGATTGCCGCGCCGGACAGAGCGAGCGCTGCCAGCATCGATGCGATCGATCGGCTCGGTATCCTCATGGTGTACTCCGGGATATTCAGAAGGCCGTCAGCCTGCCACGGCACCAGATCGGGGTCGATTGCTGGCGACGGGTGGCGTCCGATCGATGGCATCGAGCCGGCAACCTCAGGCCGTGGCAGCCGCGGCAAGACCGCGTTCGTGTCGGAGCCCGCCAAGTCGGAGGGAGGCGCCAACGGAGAAGGAACTGGCCGACAACTTTGTATTGACTTTTATTGCGATTTTCACTATAAGAAGATCAAGGCCTCCGGGGAAACTCGTGAGGCTCTTTTTGTTGGCTGAAGAGGTGCACGGTCGTGTCCGTTCGGTCGTCTCACCCTGCCGCGCGCGGGGCCGGCGGCGCACCCCTGGGCTCCGGGTAAAGCCAGGCAGGCTTATGTGAATTCACGGCGATGCCGACCGGGCGTGCACGAGGTCTCGAAGTGTCGAGACAATCCGTCGAGGAAGGGGCGTTTCATGGAATCGATGCTTAGTCCGGCGAGGATCGATGGCGTTGCCGGCCAATTGACCGCACGCCTGTTGCGGAATTCGCGAAGCCTCGCGAGGACTCGCGAGGATGCCGCAGAACGCCTTCCAGGGTGTTGAACGCAAAGGAGAAAGATCGATCGAGGCCGATTCACTCGCGAGCCTGCTTTTTCCGCCGGCAGGACGCACGAATTTCCGGAGCGGCTCCGGAGGAATTTTTTTTGCAGGCGGCCATCGCGTCGCGGAGACGATGGTTCGCTTGTATCGAGTTGTCGTGAGGGAGACCCGGATCCGACAAGCGCGGGGGCCATCGGAGACGCCGGACAAGCCCAAGAGGCGGAGGGCCGGATCAATGATGGCGCGCGGCGAAGCCGCGCGACAGGCGAGTGCGTGAGCCTGCAGGCGCGCAGCGCCGAAGGCCAGCGCTCGCGCGGTTCCGCTTTCACAGGATGCTGCCCCATGGCCAATTTGCGCGACAGGTCCGCCACTAGCCGAGCCAAGTTCTGTGTCACGCTTTCGTTAACCAGGACCCGCCCTGCCAGATTCGCGAATTCGCGAATCGCATCCAAGTCCTTGAAGAACAACGATTCGCGAATCTGGATTTTTATTCGCCCGCTTCGCACTCTGCCGGACACCCGAATGGGTGCCCAACGTGTATGGGACGCGCAAACCAGAAACTCCGCAATTAGCGCTAGTGCGCTACCCCTCCCGAGTTTGGCTCCCGTCGTTCCGATGGGAGACGCCTCCGTCAATCGTTCATCCTCATCCCGGCGCGCCGGATTTGCGGTATTCCGGAATTCGCGGCACGGGCATCGGCGTCAACGACGGCATTGTCGAATCGATCGCGGCGCGCTCCAGGCGCATCACAACATCTGGATGCTCTTCCGTTAAATTTCCGTTTTTAAAAGCGTTACCCGGCGGTAACTACCCCAAGCCGTGGTAGCCCGGGTGCTGGCAACGACGAGGCGCTACTTGATGCCCAGCAGCTTCGCCGCCGTGCCGCCCAGGATCGCCACGCGGTCGGCGTCGCTGAGACCCGGCGTGTTCAACACCAGGTCGACCTCGGTGCTGGTCCACGGGAAGGGATAGTCGGTGCCGATCATGATCTGGCCGACGCCGCTCTCGGCGATCAGGTGGCGCAGCGCCTCGGGCGTGAACACGATGGTGTCGAAGAACAGCTGGCCGTCCTTGAGGTATTGCGTCGGCTTCTTCTTCGGCAGCGGCCCGACCCGGTTGGGGAAGGTGCGGATCACCGCGTCGGAGCGGTTGGCGTAGGAGCCGAGATAGCCGCCGCCGTGCGCGGCGCAGATTTTCAGGCCGGGAAACCGATCCAGGGTCCCCTCGAAGATCAGGTGCGACAGCGCGATCGTGGTCTCCAGCGGATTGCCGATCGTGTTGGTCAGCAGGCCCGAGCCGCCGAGGCGGCCGCTCGGCTCGAGCTCGCGCGTGCCGGTCGGGTGCAGGAACACCAGGACGTTCAGCTCCTCGCACTTCTTCCAGAACGGATGGAAGCGCGGGTTGGCGAGCTCTTCGCCTGCAACGCTGCCGCCGACCGAGACGCCCTTCAGGCCGAGCTTCTTCACCGCGTACTCGATCTGCTCGGCGGCGAGCTCGGGATGCTGCAGCGCCGCCGTGGCGTAGGCCACGAAGCGCTCGGGATTGGCGGCGCAGAACTCGACCAGGGTCTCGTTCTGGATGCGGATCAGCTCGGCCGACTGGTCCTTGTCCGCCTTGTACCAGTAGGGATTGATCGACAGCGCCTCGACGTCGATGCCCTGCGCGTCCATGGCGGCGAGGCGGGTGGCGAGCTGGTCGGGACCCTGGGCGCTGCCGTCCATCAGCAGGCCCGGCGCCTCGAGCGGATGGCCGATCACCGCCATCGCCTTGGGCACGCAGCAATGGGCGTGCACGTCGACCGTCTTCACCCGCTTGCCCGCGACCGCGACCTCGCGGCGCCCATGCTTTGCAGAGGGGGCTTTGCCGGAGGGCTGGGCATGGTCGGCGGGACTGTGCGGCACCGTCATCAACGGGCAGCCGCAGAACTGGATCATGCCGGTGGCGAGCATTCGCGCCTTCTCCCTTTTGGGCTTTGGTTCTGCAGGCAGTCTAGCGGGAAGGGGACGCATCTCTCCAGCGCCGGAACGGGCACGACATTGCACCGGGCGCTCTCTAGGATGCAGGCT
>JBGAIW010000143.1:0-10180 GCA_044225265.1 Reyranella sp. | reverse complement strand
GGACGGCGCGATCGGCCGCGACGCGCCGGAGGAATGGCAGGCGGTGCCGAGCCTCGCCGGCGGCACGCCGCCTGCACGATTGGCGCGCGCCGCGGGATACGCGCTGTGGTTCTCGATCCTCTGCGCCTTCCGGCTCGGCTACGGCAGCTTCCAGGTCGGCGACTGGATCGGCCGCCTGCAGCCGCGCGAGTTCGCCATGGGCGCCACCGGCTGGTGCCGCACCGTGGCGGGCGTGCAGTCGCTGCTCAGCCTCTGCCTGCTGGCGCTGACCGTGCTGTGCGTGTTCGGGCGGCCGTTCGGGTAGGGCGCGCCGTTCCGCGTCACTAGTTGCTCGCCCCGTGCCACTGGCGGCGGAACTCCTCGTAGTCCGCCGCGATCCGCGCCTGTACTTCGGGGCAGGCCGCCGCTTCGCGGATGTTGCGGTGCATGCGCGCGCGGTCGCTCCGGTTGAAGTACACTTCGGGTTCTCGCAGGTCGCGCAGTTCGCGCTCGGCATCGAGATCCTCGAACAGCGCGGTGGCTTGAGGCGAGGGAAACATCATGAAGCTCCGATAGGATCGCACCCAGTCGTCGCGGAGAATCGCGTCGCAAACGCCGGCATACGGGCGTCCGGCCGCAAGGTAGTTTCGGACGCGCTCCATGAGATCGTGGAGGGCGAAAGCGTCGAAGCCGTAAGTGCTGTCGTACCTGCTCATTGTTCGGCCTTTCCGCGGGAGGGGCGATGTGCAGTGGAGCCTGGCGGCGGCGCGCCGATCGCGGCCCGGGCTTCGACCGCCTGGACCCGCGGATCGACGGCGGCGACCCTGACCCGGCCGACCGAACTCGACGCCGCGATAGATGATGCGGATGGTGGCGGCATCCGGTTGCGGCGCGCGCGTCGGCGCGGCGCAGAAACGCTGACATGAAGTCGGCCATGTTGTCGCCGCGCGTTCCGAAACAGATGGTCGGGATTGCAGCAGCGCGACTCGTCGCAGCGATGGCAGAGGATCATGCCGTGCGGGGATCAGCCCGCGCAGCGTCTCCCAGACCCAGCGATGGGCAATGCATCTGCCGGCCCTCGAACTGAGGCGGCCGTAGCCTCCGCCAGGCGGCTCTGCCACAGCCAGCAGCCGCTGAGAGGATCGCGCGCGATGTGGCGCTCGAACCGCCAGCTCCACCGGCCAGTTCTTGCAGCAGCGCGGGCCGGTTCCATTGACGACGAGGTTGCTTGTTCATGCGGCACCTCGACGCGCTGCGGCGGCGACACCGTATGGTGCTTTATTCAGAGTGGCTGTTCTGCTGCGTTGGAGCAGACGCGGCGCGACATATCAAGTATCGCCACAGGCTGGTCACACCGCGCCAGGTACGCGGTGCATGGTGCGGTCGTGGTGGGCGCGGCTGCCGCGGCGATCTGGGGATGCCGCCGGCCGCGCAGGAAGGAAAGACCGCCGGCGCCGGACCGGCTGCGCCTCAGGACAACAGGGCGCGGCGTCCAGGCCGGAACCAGGGCAGCAGACCTGCTGAGTTCCAGGTTTGGATGCGGCAGCCGCAGTCGCGGCGCACCAGCCGGATGCGGCGGTGCCTCGAGATCGGTCCGTGACGATAGGGCAATCCCGACCGACGTGCTGCCCGTTGCCCCATTCAGCGACGCCATCACGGCACGCCGGGAGGGCGTTCCGCGAGCAGGGAGGAGCGTGGGGCCGCTGGCACCAAGGAAGTGCAGGCCACCACATCGGCGCCGAAGGTCCAGGGCGGCGAGGCCGATCACGACCAGCATGCCGCGCAACGGACGCTGTCGCGGATAGAGATCGGGAGGGAGGGATTTGTCGGACATCGCCGGGCCTACCGATGCAGCCGACGGTGAAGTCGATGCTTACGGGGACCTGACAGGCGCCGACATGAGAGCGCCAATGGGCGAGCGCCAAGCGAGCCGACAGCCGGCGCGCGCGATGCCGATGGCAGGGCTTCGCTTCGGCTTTGGCCCCGACCTGATCCGCCGCCTTGCGGGTCGTCGCTTCCAGCGCGTCGAGCACCTTGGGCGGCGACATCGGCAGGTGGTTGAAGCGGATTCCGATCGCCTGGTAGACGGCGTTGCGGATCGCGGCCATGCCGGGGACCAGCGGGACCTCGCCGACGCCCTTCACGCCCTGCGGGTGCTTGGGATTCGGGATCTCGATGATGCCGCGCATTCAGGCCGGGGCAGGTCCGAGGCCACCGGCATGCGGTAGTCGAGGAAGCCCGGGTTATCGACCTGGCCGCGCTTGTTGTAGATGTACTCCTCGGTCAGCGCCCAGCCGATCGCCTGGGACATCGCGCCCTGCAGCTGGCCCTCGACGTAGTCGGGGTGGATGGCGCGGCCGACGTCCTGGAAGCAGGTCATGCGGATCACCCGCACCTTGCCGGTGGCGGGATCGACCTCGACGTCGGCGACGTGGGTCGAGAAGCCGCCCTCCGCACCCGCGGTGTTGGGCTGCATGCCGGCGCCGATCGGGCCGCCGGTCTCCAGGCGCTTGGCGGCGATCTGGGCGAGGCTCGGCGGCTCGAACTTGCCGGCATTCTCGCCGGCCGGCCGGGCATGGCCGTTCTCCCAGGTCACGGCGTCCTCGTCGATCTTCCAGATCTTGGCGGCGCGGCTGCACAGCTGCTTGATCACGTTCTCGGTCGACTGCGTGACCACGATCGCCGACGCGAACGTGACGCGGCTGCCGCCGGTCAGGTTGGAGAAGCCGATGCTCGCGGTGTCGCCGATCAGCACGTTGACCCGGCTGTAGTGGATGCCGAGCAGCTCGGCGCAGATGTTGGCGCTCGAGGCGCGGCTGCCGCCGATGTCGGGATGGCCGGTCATGACCGTGACGTTGCCGTCCTCGGTGATGTTGACCTGGGCGCTCGATTCGCCGCCGGCGTTGAACCAGTAGCCCGAGGCGACGCCGCGGCCCTGGTTGGGCTTGAGCGGCGACTTGTAGTGGTCGGAGGCGAGCGCCTGGCGCAGCGTCTCCTCGTAGCCGATCACCGGATAGACCGGGCCGTGCGCGGCCTTGGTGCCCTGCTTGGCGGCGTTCTTCAGGCGCAGCTGCAGCGGATCCATCCTGAGCTTCTCGGCCAGCTCGTCGAGCACGCTCTCGACCGAGAAGGCGCCGATCGGCGCGCCCGGCGCGCGGTAGGCCGCGACCTTGGAGCGGTTGGAGACGACGTCGTAGCCCTTCGAATGGACGTTCGCGATATTGTACGGCGCGAAGGCGCAGCCGGCGGCGCCGCGGATCGGCGAACCGGGCAGGCAGCCGGCCTGCAGGTACCAGGTGCCCTGGGCGGCGACGATCGTGCCGTCCTTTTTGGCGCCGGTCCTGACGGTCGACGACGAGCCCGAGGTCGGGCCCGAGGCCCGCATCACTTCCTCGCGGCTCATCACCATCTTGACCGGCCGGCCGGCCTTGCGCGCGAGCGCCAGCGCCACGGGCTCGAGATAGACGATGGTCTTGCCGCCGAAGCCGCCGCCGATCTCGGCCGGAATCGCGCGGATGTTGCTCTGGGGAATTCCCGAGAGATACGAGCACATGGCGCGGACCATGAACTGGCCCTGGCTGGAGCTCCAGATCGTCGCCTTGCCGTCGGCGTAGCTGACCAGGCAGGCGTGCGGCTCGATGTAGCCCTGGTGCACCGCCTCGGTCTTGAACGAGCGCTCGACGATCACCTCGGCTTCCCGGAAGCCGGCCTCGACGTCGCCCAGCTTGTGCTCGAGGGTGCCGGCGATGTTCGAGGGCTTGCCGTCGAACTTGATGTGGAAGTCGAACAGGGTCGGCGCGCCGTCCTTGCGGGCGTCGTCGACGTCGATCACGAAGGGCAGCACTTCGTAGTCGACCTTGATCAGCTTGCAGGCCTCGGCGGCGATCGCCTGGGTGTCGGCGGCGACGGCGGCGACCGGATGGCCGTGGAACAGCGCGCGCTCGCGGGCCATGACGTTGCGGCACATCCAGCGCATGTCCTGGATGCCGAGCATCACCGCGCCCTTCTCGATCGGGAAGTCGACGATGTCCTTGGAGGTCACGATCGCCTTCACGCCCGGCAGCTTCTCGGCCTTCGAGGTGTCGATGCCGCGGATCTTGGCGTGCGGGTGCGGGCTGCGCAGGACCTTGCCCCAGATCATGCCCGGCATGGTGGCGTCGGCGGCATAGGCCGCCCGGCCGGTGACCTTGTCGGCGCCGTCAGGCCGGGGGGTGCGCTTGCCGATCCATTTGTTTTCGCTGTTGTCGTTGGTCATGGCGGGCGATTCCTCTGCCGGAGGGAAAAACGAGACCCCGCATAAGACCCGGTCGGGGTGCGAAATTCAATGGTGCAAAGGCCTTACCGGCTCTGCGGATGCGGCGCCGGCCTCATGGGGCCTCATGGGGTCTCTCCAAACGGCGATGCGCCCGCCATGAGGCGGGCGCATCTTCTCTCCCAGAACGAACGGCGGGCGGCGCCGAGCGCCGGCCGCTGTCCCCAAAATCAGTTCTGCTCGGACCCGCAGGCGGACGCCGGCTCCTGCACGAGCGCGGCGGCGGTGAGGCAGTCGGCCTTGCTCTCGAAGGTCGTCTGATAGAAAGCCTCCGCCGTCTTCGGGTCGGGCTGCGTCCACCGCTTGGCGTCGGTCGCCGTCGCGCCGACGGTGAGCGCACCGGCGGCAATGGCGATGACAAAGAATGCAGGCATTTGTCGTCTCTCCCTGATGTTCGTTTTCTCTCGTCGTCAGCCACAGTCGTTGCTGTGACTAATTCACACTGTAGGGAGTGTGTGATGAAATCACAATCGCCGTGACGGCGGGCCGGGAGGCGACCTGAGGATAAGACGCAAGGGGGCAGGGTGGAGCGAGGCGGGGCCGGTCGGGCCGGCGGCGGCCCGGCGACTTAATCGGGCCGGCCTAGCGGGCCGGCGCCTTCAACTCGAGTTCGAGCTGCTGCTTGTGCACGACCATGTGGCCGCGCGCGGGCATGTCGACGATGCCCTTGCGCCGCCATTCGTTGAGCGTGCGGTTGACGCTCTCGCGCGCCAGGCCGGCCATGGCGGCGATGTCGTTCTGGCTGATGCGGTGGCGGATGGCGATGTCGGAATCGCCGATGCGTTCGCCGAGATACTGCGCCAGCCGCAGCAGGGTGCGCGCCACCCTTTCCTTGACCGGCAGGAAGCTCGCGGCGGCGGCTTCGTCGTTGGCCTGCCGCAGGCGGGCGGCCAGGGTGAGCGAGATGTTGCGATAGAGCGCCGGGTCCTTGCGCAGGCAGTCGACGAAGGCCGAGCGGCTGACGAAGGTGAGCGTGCAGTCGCTGATCGCGTGGACGTTGGCCGAGCGCGGCAGGCCGTCGAGCATCGAGACCTCTCCGACGATCGAGCCCGGCCCGAGGATCGCCAGGGTCCGCTTCTCGCCGGCCGGCGAGCTGACGCTGACCTTTAGAAGGCCCGAGCGCAACCAGTAGCAGCCGTTGCCCGCATCGCCCTCGCCGAACAGGCGTTCGCCGTCCTTCAGCCCGACGTCGCCTGCGTCCTTCAGCAACCGCTTGACCAGCGGCGCCGGGAGGCCGTCGAGAATGCTCGAGTCGAGGGCGACGCCGGCAGTGACCGTCATGCGCCCGATGGTTGAGTCCTTGCTCACGGTCCGGCGAGGCTAGCCCGGCCAGCCCCGATCAGCCAGCCCGGATCGGCGTTCTGCAGCAACCGCTTCAGGATCGGTCCGCCGCCGCGAGCGCCATGGCCGCGCACTTCTCGCCGATCATGATCGAGGGCGCATTGGTGTTGCCGGCGACGATGCTCGGCATGATCGAGGCATCGGCGACGCGCAGCCCCTCGATGCCGTAGACCTTGAGCTGCGGGTCGACCACGTCGTCCGGGGCGCGGCCCATGCGGCAGGTGCCGACCGGGTGCAGGTTGGAGACGCCGGTCTGGCGGAGATAGTCGCGAAGGTCCTTTTCTTCGCTGACGTGGGGGCCGGGCATGATCTCCTCGACCAGGAACGGCTTCAGCGCCGGCTGCCGGGCGATCTCGCGGCAGATCCGCATGCCTTCCAGCATCGCCGTCCAGTCGCTCGCCGTCTTGAGGAAGTTGAAGCGGATCTCCGGCGCCGCCGTCGGATCGGGCGATTTCAGGCGCACCGTGCCGCGGCCGTCCGGCCTGAGATGCACCGGGGAGAGACCGAAGGCGGAGAAGGGCTGGGCCACCACGCCGTTGCGGTCGCGCGTCTTGATCGCCCAGGCGAACATGTTGATCTGCAGGTCGGGCCGCTCGAAGCGGCGGTCGGAGCGCACGAAGGCGCCGACATAGAGGCCCATGCTGGCGAGCGGCCCGGTGCGGCCGAGCGCGTACTGCATGCCGGCCCAGATCCGTCGCGGCAGGCTGTTCACCAGGTCGTTCATCGTGACCGGCTGGCTACACTTGTACGCGACGTAGGTGTTGAAATGGTCGTGCAGGTTGGAGCCGACGCCCGGCATGTCGCGCAAGACCTCGATGCCGACTTTCTTCAGGTGCTCGGCCGGACCCAGTCCCGACAGCATCAGCAGCTGCGGGCTGCCGTAGACGCCGCCCGAGACCACGACCTCGCGCCTGGCCCGCGCCGTGCGCATGCCGTCAGGCGTGCGGTACTCGACGCCGCTGGCACGGCCGTTCTCGATGATCAGCCGTGTCGCGTGCGCCGAAGTGGCGACGGTGAGGTTCTTGCGCCGTTTGGCGTCCTTGAGATAGGCGCGCGCGCTCGACCACCGCCGCGCGTTGTTGATCGTGGTCTGGTACAGGCCGACGCCTTCCTGGTTGGCGCCGTTGAAGTCGGGATTGGCCGGGATACCGGCCTCGACGGCGGCGTCA
Source organism: Reyranella sp. (assembly GCA_044225265.1). Classification (GTDB taxonomy): domain Bacteria; phylum Pseudomonadota; class Alphaproteobacteria; order Reyranellales; family Reyranellaceae; genus Reyranella. The sequence continues at coordinate 3,379 of JBGAIW010000143.1, read as the reverse complement.
TGCATCGCCTTGGCGAGCGGCGGCTGCCAGCGATGGTCCTGCACCACCAGCGGCCCGCCGGTGCCGTGGAAACGGTCCTCGCCGCGCTGGTTGTCCTCGGCCTTGCGGAAGTAGGGCAGCACCGACTCGTAGTCCCAACCGTCGCAGCCGCGCTGGCGCCACTCGTCGTAGTCGGCGGCATTGCCGCGCATGTAGACCATGCCGTTGATCGAACTGGTGCCGCCCAGCACCTTGCCGCGCGGCTGGTACATCACGCGGTTGTTGAGTTCGGGCTCGGGTTCGCTGTCGAACATCCAGTTGACGTTCGGGTTGTTGAACGTCTTGTGATAGCCGAGTGGCACGTGGATCCACGGATACCAGTCCTTCGGTCCGGCCTCGAGCAGCAGCACGCGGTACTTGCCATTCTCGCTGAGGCGTCCGGCGACGGCGCAACCCGCCGAGCCCGCGCCGGTGACGATGAAGTCGTAGATGTCCTCGTTCATGTGACCTTCCGCCAGAAAGGAGCGCGCTTCTTGACCGGATCGAGCAGCGACCAGTCGCCCTGTTCGACGACATGGCCCTTGGGAAAGGGCGGCCGCGGCTCCTGGCCGAGCGAACGCATGACGCGATCGTCGCGATAATAGGCGAGCAGCACGACGCGGGTGAGGCTCTGGAACGCCGGACCGCCTTCGTCGCGCCACCGATTGGCGACGGCGAGCCGGCGGTCGCCCGGCAGATCGGCGAAGCGGCCGCCCGCCAGCGAGTCGAGCCGGGCGAGGGCTGCGACCACGTCGGCATGATCGCGACCGAGATCGCGCGTCATGTCGCTGAAAATCAGATCGTCGTCGGCGCCGGGTATGCGATGCTCGGCGCTGGCCGGGATCATCGTGCCGGCGAAGGCGCGCATCGTGCGGGCTTGATCCGGGGAGAGTGCGGGGCTCATCGGTCGAACAGCGTGGCGTTGGCCGCGCGCTTCTTGATGTTGTCGGCGATGTAGAGCGCCAGCGCCTGGATCGTCGAGGTCGGGTTCACGCCGCCCGAGGTCACCCAGATGCTGCCGTCGACGATGAACAGGTTCCTGACGTCGTGGCAACGGCCCCAGCCGTTGACGACCGAGCGTTCGGGGTCGTCGCCCATGCGAGCGGTGCCCAGGAGATGCCAGCCGCCGTTCAGGATCGGGCTTTCGATGCCGATGTTCGTGGCGCCGGCGGCTTCCAATACCTGACGCGCGTGCGCATGGGCGTGCGCCATCATCTTCTTCGTGTTGTCGCCGATCGTGTACTCGACCCTGGGCGCCGGAATGCCGTTGCTGTCCTTGGCGACAGGATCGAGCGTGACCCGATTATGTTCCTCCGGCAGATCCTCGCAGATCGCCGAGAGATAGAGACGGTGATTGAGCAGCTTGCGATAGACCGCGTGATGGTCGGCGCCAAAGGGCAGGCGGCCCTGGTGCGTGCTGGTGATCGCTTCGTTGATCGACTGGGTGCCGCGGCCGAACTGATAGGTGTAACCGCGCACGAAGTCGCGCCTGGGATCGGTCTCGTAGAACTCGGCGCTCCACAGGCAGAGCGGCGGCCCGCGGTTGCCGTCCATCTCTTCGTCGACATAGCCGAACGTCTGGGCATAGGGATGGAACATCAGGTTCTTGCCGACCAGCCCGGTCGAGTTGGCGATGCCGTTGGGGAACTTGCCCGACACCGAATTGAGCATCAGCCGCGGCGTGCCGACACCGTTGCACGCCAGGATCACCAGCTCGGCCGGCTGGAAGTGCTCGTTGCCGTCGATATCGTAGTAGATGACGCCGGTCGCCATACCCTCGTCATCGACGGTGATTTCGCGCACCCGGCAGCGCGTACGCAACTCGACGCCGGCACGCAGGGCATGCGGCCAGTAGGTGATGTCGGTGCTGGCCTTGGCGCCCTGCGCGCAGCCCGGCGTGCAGTGGCCGAGATTGAGGCAGCGGCCGCGGCCTTCGTAGTCGACCGTGGCGATCGTCGAATCGGACGGCCACCAGTGCCAGCCGAGCGAGTTCATCGCCTTGCCGAGCCGCTGGCCCGAGCGGCCGAGCGGCAGCGGCGGCATCGGGGGCTGGTGCGCGGGATAGGCGGGATCGCCGGCCAGTCCCGACACGCCCATCATGCGGTCGTTCTCGGCAAAGAAGGGTTCGAGCGTCTCGTAGTCGACCGGCCAGTCGTCGGCCACGCCATCGAGCGTCTTCACCTTGAAGTCGGAGGGATGCAGGCGCGGATAGTGCGCCGTGTACATGATCGTGCTTCCGCCAACGCCGTTGAAATTCACGACCTTGATCGGCGATGCCGAGTCGTTGATCGGATAGTCGGTCTCGCGCTTGCGGCGATTGGGGCTGGTGGCGAAGTCGGAGAAGATCCGAGCTTCCCAGTCGCGGCCGTTGCTCGGATAGTCGGTCGGCTTCACCCAGTCGCCCTGTTCGAGGCAGAGGATGCGCATCCTGGTGTCGGCAAGGCTCCATGCCACGGCCGCACCCGACGCTCCCGATCCGACGATCAGGACATCGACCTTGTCATGCATCTCTGCACATTCCTCCCGAACGCAAGGTTAGCAGACGTCGACCCATTCGGCGTTGACCAGTTGCGCCAGACGCGCCGGGCTGATCCGCAGGGCGGAGTTGATCGAGCCTGCCGCAGGCACGACTTCGTCGAAGGCCTTCAGCGAGACGTCGCAATAGACCGGAAGCGGCGCGGGCAGTCCGAACGGACAGACGCCGCCCACGGGATGGCCGGTCGCCGCGACCACTTCCTCGGCCGACAGCATGCGCGGCTTGCCGCCCAGCACGTCCTTTATCTTGCGATTGTTCAGTCGCGCAGTGCCCGAGGTCACGATCAGCAGGGTACGGTCCCTTATGCGCAGCGACAGGGTCTTGGCGATCTGGGCCGGCGCCACGCCATGGCCCTGCGCCGCCATCTCGACAGTGGCGGTGCTCGACCCGAGTTCGACGATGGCGATGTCGGGGGCATGCTGCGCCAGGAAGGCGCGAACGGACTCGACGGTCATGACCGCGGGGATATCGCTCAGAAAGAAGGGCGCCGCAACGCGGCCGAGCGGAAGCGCAGTCAGGCGTCGGCGGTCACGGCACGCACGCTGCCGCAGGTCTGGCAGGTCGGGCTGGCCACCGCGCGCAGCCCGCGGCAGCCCGGACAGACGCCCATGTCGAAGCGCGTGAGGTCGCGTGCGTTGCCGCGCGGCGCGTCGGGGGCCGCGAGGTAGCGCATCAGGTTCCGCCACCAGTTCATGACACCATACTAGCGCAAAGGCCGCCGGTGCGCCGTATTGCCGGACGTCGCAAATGCCTTACAGTCCGGGCGCAATTGGGCTGGCCCCAGACTCGGGAGGAATCATGCTGACGATCGACGCGCAGGTGCAC
>JBGAIW010000142.1:0-9508 GCA_044225265.1 Reyranella sp. | reverse complement strand
CAACTTCAGCGCGCCGTCGCGATGCAGGCGTTGACCCGGCTCTTGAGACGCTCCAGCACGCCCGAGGCCGGTTTCCAGGCATCGGCGACCAGCTTCGCCTTGTTCGCCCGCGCGTTTTCCACCTGGTAGATGAACTCGAAGCGAACGGCCACCGGCCGCAGCAGGCGGGCATATTCGCGCTCGCGTTCGGCGCCCTTGCGACTGCCGAGGTCGCGCTCGTAGCTGTTCTTGAAGGTCTCGACGCCGACGCAGCGCACGCCGGCCATGCCCGCCGTCGCGTCGAGCAGCGTCTGCACCGCGCCTTCCTCGAGCGCAGCCTGTCCCATGCCCGGCTGCAGCCGCGAGCCCTGGTCCGCCTCGCGCTGCGCGCGGTAGCAGGCGTAGATCTTGCGGTGCATCTCGGGATCAACGATGTGCGTTTTTACCGACCGCATCACCTTGTTGCCGGTGCGGGTCAGGTTCACCAGGGTGCCCAAGGGCGGCGGCAGCAGATCGATCAGGCGATCGAGCGCGGTCTCCCCCGGGTCGGCCGGGGCGCTGGGATCGGGCAGCACTTCGCGCAGCGCGTCCCACCATTTCGGGTCGAACTCGTCGAAGTAGCCGGGACCGACCGGCACCTCGGACAGCACGTCGATCGCATGGACGCGCGCCGCGGCCTGGCGCAGCGCCGCGATGTCTTCCGCCATCCTGGCGTCCTTCGGCGCCTGGGCCTCCGCCTCGTTCATCACCGTGTCGAGGCACCCTTTTGCGGTCGGCGACGACAGGCCGAGCCCCGTCAGCAGGACCTTGCGGAACGCCGCCTCGCGCGGAGAAATCGCGCCCTGCTCCAGTCGCGCCAGGAGAGTCCGGATCATCGCGACTTCGTCGATCTTCGTCTTGCCGTCCTGCTTGGCGACCGTGACGTAGTATCCTTTGTAAAGGCAGTGCCAGGTGGCGTAGGTCGGCGTGTTGCTGCCGCTGAAGCGCCAGCATTCGGCACCGTCGATGTCTTGCCGCGCCTTCCTGTCGAACTGCTGAGCCCGGGTCTCCAGCGTCGCGCGGAAGATTTGCTCGGCGTGAGCCCCCTCGTCATAGATGACGACCTGGGCGCCGCCCGGGCTCTCCGCGTCCGGCGTCGCGGTGTAGTAGTTGACGATCAGGCCGGGCGGCCAGGTGCCGCTCGCGGCGTGATTGACGAACCTGCCTCCCAGCCGAATCTCGAGGTCCGAGCGGTAGTCGGCGGATGCGCTCGCCGCCAGGCCGAACGTCAGGACCAGCGACAGAAGAAGCGCGGCCGGGCGCGCGAGCCGCCGCCGCAACGAGGTGCACGACATGATGTCGAAGCTTCCGGCGCCCGGCCGTGCCCGTCCTTGCGCTGGATCAAGCCCGGCGGCGGCCGTATCGCGTGCCCGAGTTCGCGGAGTTTGCGGAGTTTGCGGAGGGGGGCCCGGCGAGGTGCCGCGTGAGGTACCGACTCGGGCCCGCTAGCGCGGCCTGCTCAGGCAGGCGTTGACCCTTCCCTTGAGCCGGTCCAGCACGGCCGATACCGGCGTCCAGGCCTGCTTGAGCAGTTCAGCCTGCTTCGCGTGCGCCATTTCGACCTGGTAGATGAACTCGAAGCGCATCGCGACCGGCCGGACCAGGCGGCTGAATTCCTGCTCCCTCTCCTCTTTGGTGCGCGCCCGCGAGAGATCGCGCTCGTAGCTGGACTTGAACGTCTCCGCACCCCGGCAACGCCGGCCGGCCATGTCGGCCGTGGCATCGAGGAGCGTATGCGCCGCCGCGACCTCGAGCGCGTCCTGCCCCATGCCCGCCTGTATCCTCGAGGCCTGATCGGCATCGCGCTGCGCCTTGTAGCAGTCGTAGATCTCGCGATGCAGGGTCGGATCGACGAGATGCCGCTTGATAGAGCGCATCTGCTTGTCGGCCTCGCGGGTGAACTTGACGATCGTGCCGAGCGGCGGCGGCAGCAGGTCGATGAGCTGATCCAGGGCGGTGTCCTGCGGATCGGCCGGCGCCGTCGGATCGGGGACCACCTCGCGCAGCGCGTCCCACCATTTGGGATCGAACTCGTCGAAGTAGCCGGGGCCGACCGGAACCTGCGCCAGCACCTCGACGGCATGGGCCCGGGCAGCGGCCTTGCGCAGGGCGGCGACGTCCTCCGCCAGACGGGCATCCTTCGGCGCCTGCGCCTCGACCTCGTTCATCACCTCGTCGACGCAGGAGCGGGCCTCCGCCGAGCCGAGGGCGAGGCCCTTCATCAGCATGTTCCGGAACGCGACCTCCGCCGGCGAGATGCCGGCGCCGCCGAGCAGGGCCGCGATCTTGGGCGCGAGATAGGGCGCGGCAATCGGGGTCTCGTTCCAAAACTCCTCGGAGGTCAGCACCATCCAGTTGCCAATTCGAAACAGAGTCTCCCGTGTGAAGTTGCCACACAGGAACTTTCCGTCTTTGTTGCGCCAGTCGAATTCGAACACCAGCCCCTCGTCCGCCCCGGCGAACGGCGCCTCGCTCTTCAGCTTCTGCATCTTGCGACGTTCGTTGCGGTAGACCTCGAACTGCTGGTGCGCGATCTCCTTGCCTTCGGCACCCTTGCCGCACTCGACGATGAGGGTCGACCAGACGACGTTGGAGACGTTGTTGCAGTAGCCCGGGCGCTTGGTGAACGTGCTGCGGTACTGGTTGAGACTCCTGACGCCGGCCCCGTCGATGAACATGAGCTTGCCCGGGTCGGACTCGAAGATCATCAGCCGTCGCATGTCCTGAGGGAGCTGCTCGGAAGCGGACGCCCCCTGAGCATGCGTCGATGCAGGCTGCAGCGCTGCTGCCGCCAGCAGGAGCGACAGGGAGATCGCGATCGGTTTCAACATCCCTTCATGGTGATGCCGAAGCCCGAGCCCGCCTTGATGTGGGTCAACGCGACGGGATCAGCGCTGCTTCTTCGCCCGGCTCTCGAACGGGTTGCGGGCCTTGCGCATGGTCAGCCGGATCGGCACGCCGGGCATGCCGAAATCGTCGCGCAGGCGGTTCACCAGGAAGCGGATGTAGTCCTTGCCCAGTTCGTCGGCCTGGCTCGCCGACAGGATGAAGGTCGGCGGCCGCGTCTTGACCTGGCTCATGAAGCGCAGCCGGATGCGGCGGCCCTTGGCGAGCGGCGGCGGATGCAGCGTCTCCATCTCGCGCAGCCAGCGATTGAGCTTGGGCGTCGGCACGCGCTTGTTCCAGATGTCGTAGATCTCCATGACCTTCGGCATCAGCCGCTCGACGCCGCGGCCGTTGAGCGCCGAGAAGCCGACGATCGGCACGTCCTTGACCTGCGCGAACGACGCTTCGAGCCGGTCGCTGAGCTTGCGCCAGGCCTTGCTGGCGCCGGAGCGGTCGTCGGCCAGCAGGTCGGTCTTGTTGACCGCGATGACCAGCGCGCGGCCCTCGTCGATGACGCGCCCGGCCACGGTGAGATCCTGCTTCTCGGCCATGTCGGCGGCGTCGAGCACCACCACCACGACGTCGGCGGTGCGGATGGCGTCGAGCGTGTCGGCCACCGACATCTGCTCCAGCCGATGGTCGATGCGGGCGCGGCGGCGCATGCCGGCGGTGTCGATCAGCCTGATCTTGCGGCCGCGCCACTGCCACTCGACGCGGATCGCGTCGCGGGTGGTGCCGGCCTCGGGCGCGGTGATCACCCGCTCCTCGCCGATCAGCCGGTTGAGCAGGGTCGACTTGCCGACATTCGGGCGGCCGACGATCGCCAGCATCAGCGGACGCCTGGCCGCGGCCGCCGCGGCGGCTTCGGCGTACTTCTCGCTCTTGTCGGGAACGTCCTCGGCCTCGGCCTCTTCCTCTTCCTCGTCCGGATCGGTGGCCGGGACCAGGCGCGACAGCGCCTCGTGCAGGTCCGAGAGTCCCTCGCCGTGCTCGGCCGAGACCGGGATCGGCTGGCCGAACCCCAGCGCGTGCGCCTCGGCGAGTCCGTTCTGGCCGGCGCGGCCCTCGCACTTGTTGGCGACGACGATCACCTTGTCGTGGCGCTTGCGCAGCCAGCTCGCGAACGCCTCGTCGAGCGGCAGCACGCCCGCGCGGGCGTCGATCAGGAACAGGACTGCATCGACGGTATCGATGGCGCGCTCGGTGAAGAGCCGCATGCGGCCCTCGATGCGCGGCATGTCGGCGGTTTCCCAGCCGGCGGTGTCGAGCAGGGTGAATTTGAGGTCGCCGAGCTGCGCCGGCGATTCGCGCACGTCGCGCGTCACGCCCGGCGTGTCGTCGACGATGGCGTGGCGGCTGCCGGTCAGCCGGTTGAACAGCGTCGACTTGCCGACATTCGGACGCCCGACGATCGCTACCCTGGGAAGTTCCCTCGGTTCGCCGGGCTCCGTCTGCTCTTGGTCAGCGGAGCGCAATGAGCCTGCCCGTGTCGGTCAGGACGTAGATCGTGCGGTTGGCGACGACCGGGCCCAGTCGGACCGGCGCGCCGATCAGCATCTTGCCCAGCACTTCGCCGGTGTAGGGCGACAGCGCCAGCAGTTCGCCGGTCGAGCCCGCGACCAGCAGCCGGTCGGAGGCGAGCACCGGGCCCGCCCAGAGCACCGGACGGCGGCGTTTCTCGTCCTCGTACTGGGTGAGCGGCGTCACCCACTTCACCTTGCCGGTGGCGCGCTCCATCGCGATCACGTCGGCCGTGCCGGTGACGGCGAACACGAAGCGGCCGGCGGTCCACGGCGTCTGGTTGCCGCCGATGTTGCGTTCCCACAGGCGCTGGCCGGTACGCAGCTCGATCGCGACCATCAGGCCGCCCGAGCCGATCGCCAGCACCAGACCGCGGTCGATCACCGGCCGGCCGCGGATGTCGGCGAGGTTGCCGAAGGCGCGCATCTCGCCGCGCCGGCCGAGCAGGCTCTCGTTCCAGACCTGGCGGCCGTTGTCGATGCGCAGCGCCACCAGCTCGCCCGAGCTGAACGGCGCCACGATGTATTCCGCCGAGCCCGCCGGGCTGTTGCCGCCGACGAAGCCGGTGGTTTCCTGGACCGCGGTGAACGACCACAGGTCGGCGCCGTCGACCGCGGCCATCGCGTGCAGCTTGTTGTCGATCGAGATGGAGAAGACGCGGTCGCCGAACACCAGCGGCGCGCCGCGCACCGGCGCGCTGACGCCGGAGGTCCAGATCTCCTTGCCGGTGTCGGGATCGAGGCAGAACACCGCCGCGAAGCCCGTCGTGACGAACAGCCGGCCGCCGTACCAGACCAGCCCGCCGCCGAATTCGTCGGAATCGCGCGCCTTCTCGGGCTTGAGCGTGACCCGCCACAGCAGCTTGCCGGTCTCGGCGTCGTAGGCCGAGACCGTGCCCTGCGCATCCTTGGCGAAGACCTTGCCTTCGGCCACGACCGGCGGCGTGGTCAGCACGCGCGTGCTGGTCGAGCCGGCGCCGACATCGACGCTCCAGATGACGTGCGGCGCCTCGCCGATCGCGAGATGCTGCATGGCGTAGTTGGCGAAGCCGCCGGACTGCGGCCAGGAGTCGTTGGCCACCGGGGCCGGCAGCTCGACCTGCACGCCGGCCGTCTCCTTGTCCGGCTCGAGGTCCTTGCGGTCGGCGAAGACCGGCGCGCGCTCGCCGGGCAGCGGCGTCTTCTTCTTGTCGAAGATATCGCAGCCGGTCAGCGACAGCGCGAGCAGCACCGCCGCCAGCAGGACGCGCGCGACGGACGGCAGGGATGCGGCCATCGACTACTTGCCCTCTTTCTTCTCGCCGGGCGCCTTGGCCTCGGGCCCTCCGATTTCAGCAGGACCGGTGAGCGCGAGCAGCGCCTGCGCGCGCTGCAATTCGCCCTGCGGCGCGCCGGTGTCGCGCGAGATCTCCGTCCAAAGCTCGCGGGCGCGCTTGAGGTCGCCCTTCTTCCAGGCCGCGAGCGCCTGCAGTTCCTTGACGCTGGCGCGGAACGGCCGCTCGGCGCCGGTCAACGTGTCGAGCTTGCCGACCACGGACTGGACTTCGGGCGTGTCGACGCTGTGATAGGCCGCGATCACCAGGGCGAGATCGGAGAGTTCGGGCGACAGCTTGGTCGCGACCGCCTGGAGGGCGGCGATCACCGCCTCGGGCTTGCCCTGAAGCTGGGCGGCGGCGAGGCCGGCGAGCGCGCGGTAGGGCTCGGGCGCGGACTGGGCTTGCGCCTCCAGTTCGCTGCGGGCGGCGGCATTGTCCTGACCGATCTTGGCGAGCGCCGCCGAGAAGGCGGCTCCCGCCAGCGCCCGCTGGCCTTCCTCATATTTGCGGTACTGCATGACGCCGACAGTGACCGCCAGAACGACCACGCAGGCAACCAGCACCGGAACGCCCCATCGCTTCCACCAGGCCTTGATCTCGTCCTGCCGGACGGCATCGTCGATTTCCTGAAAAGCGGCCTGATCGGACACCTAAAGCTCCCGGAAAATTGCGCTATTTCAACGGCTTCAGCGGCGGTTCATAGCGGCGTACGCAGGGTTTGGCAAACCGTGAACCTTCTGCAACAATTCACCGACCAGCATGAGCGAGACCCAGGCCGCAATAGGCAATCTCTACCGTCTGGCCGACCGCCAGGCGCGCAAGCGCATCGTGTCGTTCACACGGGCCGAGCTCGGCCGCCTGCTCAATCTCTACAGCCTGCGTGTGGCTTCCGGAGAGTGGCGCGATTACGCGATCGATTTCCGGCCCGGCATGGCGATCTTCTCGATCTTCCGCCACGCCGCCGAACAGCCGCTGTTCGCCATCGCCAAGGTGCCGGGCGTGGGCAAGGACGGCGGCTACATGGTCTATAACGGGCCGCGCAAATTGGCGCACGCCGACACCCTCGAAGACGCGCTCCGCGTCTTCGACCGCAAGCTCAGACTGCTGCTGGGATGATCCGGCCGGCGGGAGCGCTGCCGGATTACTTGCTGCCAGACACCTCGGGCGAGGTCGCCGCGCCGATGCCCGCGCCGAGGACACCGCCCACCAGGGCCGGGCCGATCAGCGGCCAGCCGGCAAGCGCGCCCACGGCCAGGCCGGTACCGGCGCCGATCGCGCCGCCGGTCGCGGCCCGCTGGCCCCAGGTGTCGCCGCAGCCCGCCAGAGAAAGAGCAAGGAGAGGAAGGACGATCAGTCCGGCAATCTTGGTCTTCATGGTGAAATCCTTAGAGGGTGTGAAAATTTTCTTCTCGTTCATCTACAACGTCAAGATAGTGAAGTAGATAACTGTTATACAATGATAATTATATCACGGATTATGGCTTTGCAATGACTTCTCCGGGCTCCGTCTGGGTCGGTCAGGGGCCCTTGGTCGCCGTCGTTTTCCTCGGATTTCTGGCGGTCGGCATACCGATTGCGGCACTGTCCCTGCAGGTCCACCACAGCTTGGGGTTCAGCCCCCTGGTCGTCGGGCTGGTGATCGGCCTGCAGTCGGCCGCCACCGTCCTGCTGCGGCATCAGGCCGGCACGGTCGCCGACCAGGCCGGGCCCAGGAAAGCGGTCATGCTCGGCCTTCCGGCCGCCGCCCTTTCCGGCGTCCTTTATGTCCTGTCGGCCGTCCTGCCGCTCGGCCCGACCGCCTCGGTGGCGGTGATCGTGGCCGGCCGACTGGTGATGGGGGTCGGCGAGGCTCTGTTCATCACCGGCGCGCTCAGCTGGGGCATCGCCCGGCTCGGGCCGTCCCGCACCGGCGTGGTCATGTCGTGGCAGGGCATCGCCATGTTCGTGGCGCTCGGCGTCGGTGGGCCGATCGGACTGTGGGCCCAGGCGAGATATGGCTTCGCCGCGGTCGGCGCGCTGACCGTCGTCGCTCCCCTCGCCGCGCTCGCCGTCGCGGTCCTGCTGCCGGCGGCTCCGGGCAGCGGCGGCGTGCGCGTGCCCTTCTACAAGGTGCTCGGCCTGATCTGGCAGCCGGGTGTCGTGCTGGGGCTGGCGACCGCGCCCTTCGCCTCGATCTCGGCCTTCGTGGCGCTCGACTATCACGCCCATGGTTGGACAGGGGGCGGCTGGTCCGGCGGCATCCTTTCCAGCGCTGGTGCCGCCATCGCCGCGTTCGGCGTGGGCTACGTCGCGGTGCGCGCCTTCTTCTCCGGCCTGCCCGACAGGCTCGGCGGCGCGCCGGTCGCAGCGGTCTCGCTGATCGTCGAGGCGATCGGCCAAGCCCTGCTGTGGCTGGCGCCGCGACCGGAGATCGCCCTGGCCGGCGCCTGCCTCACCGGCGCGGGCTTTTCGCTGATCTTCCCGGCGATGGGCATCGAGGCGACGCGGCGCGTGACGCCCGAGCAGCGTGGCCGCGCCGTCGGCAACTTCACGGCGTTCTTCGATCTGGCGATCGGATTGACCGGTCCCGTCGTCGGCCTCGCGGTCGCGCCGCTCGGCTTTTCCGGCGCCTTCCTGATTGGCGGAGTTTGCGCAGTACTGGGCCTGGCGCTGCTCATCCCAATGCTCAGGGGGCCAATGTGGCGCGGTACAACTCGGGCTTGAAGCCGACCAGAAGTTTGCCGCCGCTTTCGAGCACCGGGCGCTTGATCATGGAAGGCTGCGCCAGCATCAGCGCGATCGCCTTTTTCTCCGTCAGCCCTTCCTTGTCGGCGTCGGGCAGCTTGCGGAAGGTCGTGCCGGCGCGGTTGAGCAGCGTCTCCCAGCCGACCGCCGCGGCCCATTTCTCGAGCTTCGCCCGCTCGATGCCTGCCGTCTTGTAGTCGTGGAAGGCATGGGCCTTGCCCGCCTTGTCGAGCCAGGCGCGCGCCTTCTTCATCGTGTCGCAGTTCTTGATGCCATAGATCGTCAGACTCATTGGACAGGTGCCTTCACGTTGGCGTAGTCGAAGACGACCTCGTGCCTGCTCCTGGGCAGGCCCTGGGCCGACATCTCGGTGCGTTGGCGTAGCGGCAGGCCCGAGGCGGCGGAGATCCAGACCTCGGCGTCGCTCACGCCCTCCGGGCCCTCGGTGTGCACCTTGTAGAGATCGGCCGCCTGGCCATCGACGGCCTCCCGCCGCACCAGGCTGCAGCTGTGAGTGCTCTTGCGCATCGCTTCCTGGGCGTCGGCCGTTGCCCTGGCCGGGTCGTACGGCCGCTTCATCCAGTGGCCGCGCATCTGCATGTACAGGCCGTCGCCGATGCGGATCACCTCGCTCTCGATCTTGCGGCCCGGCGCCTGCGCGCTCTCGATCGTCACTTTCTGGTGCACCGGCACGCCGGCCTGCTTGATGACGGCGTCCATCACCGCCTTGCAGTCGGCTTCGCCGGCGAGCGCCGGCGGCGGCAAGAGCAGCAGGATCACGACGAGGCCGGTGCGGGTCATCTGCGGCGCTCCCTCCAGGCCGACGGCGAGACGCCGACCATCTTCTTGAAGGCACGGCTGAAGGCGGCTTCCGAGCCGTAGCCGCTCTCGGCCGCGACCGTGGCGATGTTGGCGTTGCCGGCGAGCAGGCCGGCGGCGATCTGCATGCGCCAGCTCGCGAGGTAGTGCATCGGCGGCATGCCGACCAGGTCGTTGAAGCGCTCGGCCAGCACCGAGCGCGACAGCGCCACGTCGTGCGCCAAT
>JBGAIW010000141.1:0-9775 GCA_044225265.1 Reyranella sp. | reverse complement strand
CGGCCCCATGTCCTTCCACCAGTCTAGGAAGCGCGGCTGCCAGTTCTCCAGCGCGCGCTGCAGGCGGCGGTCGCTCGCGAGATCGACGGTGTTCGGGATGCGTTGCGTGTAGTCGATGGACATGGCCGTCCTCCTTAAGCTTCGTGAGATCACCTCACCCTGAGGAGGCGCGAAGCGCCGTCTCGAAGGGTGGGAACGAGCACTTTGTCTGTTGCCCATCCTTCGAGACGCGCTCCTGCGGAGCGCTCCTCAGGATGAGGGCATGCATGAGCGCGAAACGACCTCACCGTGAGGAGGCGCGAAGCGCCGTCTCGAAGGGTGGGATCGGGGAAATGCCGCGCCATATGCAAATTCCTCAGGCGCGTTTGCGGTCGTATTTGGCTTGCTTGCCGCTGCCGTAGAGTTTCAGGGCGCCTTCCGGGCCGGTGGCGTTGGGGCGCTGGAAGATCCAGTTCTGCCAGGCCGACAGGCGGGCGAAGATCTTGGTTTCCATCGTCTCGGGGCCGGCGAAGCGCAGATTGGCCTCCATGCCGATCAGCCCGTCGGGCGAGAAGCCGGCGCGCTCCTCGATCGCGAGCCGCACTTCGTCTTCCCAGTCGATGTCGTCTGGCGTGAAGGTGACCAGCCCGAGCTCGTCGGCGGCCTGGGCGTCGAACGCGTCGAGGCGATCCTGCTCGAGCTGGTCGACATGATCGGGATCGGCGAGGAAGCGCGTGCCGAGCCGGGTCAGCCCGTTGCCCATCGGGTAGGGGCCGAAATTCATCGCCGTCAGCTTGACCGTCGCCGCCGGAAGGTTCGAGCCCTCGAATACGCCATCGAGCATGTAGGAACGGTCGGCCGCCAGCACGAGCTCGAACAGCGTGCCGGTGAAGCACGAACCCGGCTCGACCAGCGCGATCAGGCTGCGCGAGGAGACGTCGAGGCGCTTCAGCGTGCGCTTCCAGAACAGCACGATCTCGCGGACCAGCCAGTTCGACTGCTCCTTCGCCAGCAGCGCGTCGTAGGCCTCGACGAGGCCCGAATCGCCCTGGCTCTGCAGTACCCAGGTGCCGATCTCGGTTTCGTTGAGCCGCAGATGCATCATCGCGTCGTCGAGCGCGCGCGCCAGCGCCAGCGGCCAGAAGGCGGCACCCTGGGCGTGGATCGCGGCAGCATCGGCCGGCGGCGCGGAAGCCGGCCCGGCGATGCGGAAGCTGGCGGCGCGGCGCTCGCGATCGATCTCGACCGTGAGAAGCGGGTACTTCAGCGTGTCGCCCTCGACGGTGCGCTCGACGGCCGGCAGGGCGATGCCCCTGGCGTCTTTCGGGCGGGTCGACCTGGCGGCGAGGTCTTCGGCGATCTTCCTCGTCTCGTCGGCGAGCTTGCTCGGCGGGATCAGTTTGTCGACCAGGCGCCACTGCTGCGCGCGCTTGCCGCGCAGTCCCTCGGCAGTGGTACAGAAGAAGTCGGCGTGGTCGCGCCGCACCAGGCGCTTGTCCACGAGGCGCGTGAGACCGCCGGTGCCCGGCAGCACGGCGAGCAGCGGCAGTTCGGGCAGCGACACCGCGCTCGACCCGTCGTCGGCCAGCAGGATCTGGTCGCAGGCCAGCGCCAGTTCGTAGCCGCCGCCGGCGGCGATGCCGTTGATCGAGCAGATGTAACGCTGGCCCGAATGATCGGTGGCGTCCTCGATGGCGAGCCGCGTCTCGTTGGTGAACTTGCAGAAGTTCACCTTGTGGTCGTGGGTCGAGAGGCCGAGCATGTTGATGTTGGCGCCGGAGCAGAAGATGCGGTCGCGCTGGCTGCGGATCACCACCGCGCCGATCTCGGGATGCTCGAAGCGCAGGCGCTGCACGGCATCGGCCAGTTCGATGTCGACGCCGAGATCGTAGGAGTTGAGCTTCAGCTTGTAGCCGGGCTTGAGGCCGCCATCCTCGTTCACGTCCATCGTGAGATAGGCGACGCCATTCTCGAGGCTGAGCTTCCAGTGCCTGTACCGCGATGGATCGGTGCGGACGTCTATGATCGGTTCGACCATGGCGTTTCCTGTTATTTGAGTAATTCGGTACGGAAATACCTATTTACATTCCCGGCCGCAAGCGCATCTTATTCCCATTCCGATGGTCCAGATTCGACCCGCCCAAGCCACTGATCTGCCGGCGATTTCCGCGCTGGACCGGCGCGAGACCGGGGTCGACAAGCCGGACTACTGGCGGGAGATGCTGGCGCCGGAGCGCGTGTTCCTGGTGGCCGAGACCGGCGCGGGCGCCCTGGCCGGCTTCATCGCCGGCGAGATCCGCGCCTGGGAATTCGGCCAGCCGGCGGCCGGCTGGGTGTTCGCGATCCAGATCGATCCCGGGCTGCGGCTGAAAGGCGTCGGCACGGAATTGTTCGAGGCGATCGTCGCGCGCTTCAAGGCGCAGGGAGTCACGCGGGTGCGCACCCTGGTCGACCGCAGGGATCATCTCATTCTGTCGTTCTTCCGCGCCCAGGGCATGGTCGCGGGACCGTCGCTGCAGCTCGACATGGACGTCACGTGAGGGATTTCACATGAGGTGCGCGGCGTGAAGCTGCAGACGGCGACGCGACTCGGCCTCTATGCCGTGCTCGAGCTGGCGCGCGATCCGGAACGCACGCTTTCGGCGTCGGACCTTGCCGAGCGCTTTGGCGTGTCGGCGCATCACATGGCGAAGGTGCTGCGCACGCTGGCCAATGCCGGCCTTGTGAAGGGCGGGCGCGGCGCGGCGGGCGGCTACCGCTTCACCGGCAATCGCCGGCGCACCACCCTGATG
Organism: Reyranella sp.; assembly: GCA_044225265.1. Lineage (GTDB taxonomy): Bacteria > Pseudomonadota > Alphaproteobacteria > Reyranellales > Reyranellaceae > Reyranella. The sequence goes on along the minus strand of JBGAIW010000141.1, from coordinate 7,004 downwards.
GACATCGTGGCGCTGTTCGAGCCCGCGCCGGGCAGCCGGCCGCAGGAGCCGGGCGAGAAGACCGGCATCGGCCGTGCGCTGCTCAGCGTGCTCACCGAGATCGACGAAATCGCCGAGGCGACCTTGCGGTCGATCAGCCTGGAGACGATGCTGAAGCCGAGGCGCTGATGCCGAAGTTTTCCGCGCTTGTGCTCTTCCTGTGCGCGGCGGCGGCGCATGCGCAATCCCTCACCGGCGATGAGGCGAAAGCCTGTGTGCCACAGGGGCAGATCTGGTCGGCGGATCACGAGAACGAGAACCACACCGAACGCTGGCCACGCGAGGCCGCCAAACTGAAGGGCGTGCAGCTGAACGTGTCGCGCGACAAGGATCGCCTGCAGCTCGCGATCGATGGCGGCCGGACGGTCGAGCTGCAGGATTGTCCCTACGGCGATGCCGGCGCGCAGTACCTGTTCGAGCGCTACGATCAGGCCGGGCCGTTCTACGTCCTGTCGACTTCGCAGTACGAGGATCATCACTACTCGCTGGTCGTGCGCCAGACCGGGCGGGTCATAAAGGTGTTCGGTCTGCCGATCTGGGCGTCGGACCGGTCGAAGTTCCTGTCCGTCGCCTGCGTGCGGCATCCGGAGGTACGCGGCGAGCTCGCGATCTACACGCCGGCAACCGATGGCATCGCGAAGGAGGAGGCGATCGAGCTGCCCTGCGGCGAGCAGAGCTGCGCGGCGCGCTGGGAAGGGCCGGCCTGGATATCGGTGTCGTGCCGGCCATGGGACGACGACAGCAGGAAAGGCGCCGAGTTCGTGCTGCTGCACGGCAAGGACGGCTGGCGGAAGTTCGGGCGGTGAGCCGCCGCACTTTGCACAAGGTCTACAGGAGGCGGCGCCATTTTCGGACCGGACAGAGGGTGGCAGAGAGTGGCAACAACGCTCGGCTGGGAGCGCGCCACACCCTGGCGCTCATGCGAATGAAGAAATGAGAAAAGAGCGGCACGGAGTGCTGCGCTCCCAGCAGGACTCCACGTGCTCTTGTCGGAGTCACTGTTGAGGCAACGGGGAGCGTCTCCCGCACGGACACGAATTCTGGGGTCGGTTACCAAAGGTGACCGTTGGATTCCGTCAGGCCCCGGCTTGGCAGGGCTATCGTAGCGGGTGTTGCGGCGGCGTCACCAGGGCTCCACAGCGGGCACGGCCTTCGGCGCAAGGCGCCTGCAGGCCTTCGCCGCCGTCGCGCAGCTTTGCTGCGCGCTACTTGCCCCAGCCGTCGCGCGTCTGCGGCAGCTTCTTCTTGAGCAGCGCGCCCGCCACCACGTTGCGCAGCACCTCGGCCGTGCCGCCGCCGATCGTGAACATGCGCACGTCGCGCGCCATGCGTTCGAGCGGCAGCTCGCGGGAGTAGCCTCGCGCGCCGAAGAACTGCAGGGCGTCGTTGACCACCTGGATGGCGCTCTCCGAGGTGAAGATCTTGGCCTGCGCCGCCAGCAGCATGTCGGGAAAGCCGCCTTCACCCGAGCGGGCGGCGTCGTAGACCAGCGCCTGCGCGGCGCGCAGCTTGATCGACATGTCGGCGAGCATCCATTGCAGGCCCTGGAACTCGTTGATCGGCCGGCCGAACTGCTGGCGCTTCTCCGACCAGTCGAGCGCCAGCTGATAGGCGCCCTCGGCGATGCCCAGCGCCACCGTGGCGGCGCCGACCCGCTGGCTGTTGTAGGCGTTCATCAGGTCGGCGAAGCCCTTCTTCAGGCCGCGCGGCGGGATCACCAGCGACGACGGCGGCACGTCCATGTCCTCGAAGTCGATCACGGCCTCGGGGATGCCGCGCAGCCCCATGGTCGGCTCGCGCTTGGTGATCTTCAGCCCCTTGGTCTCGTCGCGGATCGCGAGGAAGCCGCCGATGCCTCAGACGTAGCGCTACTCGTCGCGTAGACCTTGGCGAAGATCAGCAGCAGGCGCGGGAACCGCCGCCGGTGATCCCGCGGTTGCGGCCGTTGAGGACATAGCGGTTGCCCTTCTTGTCGGCGCGTGTGGTCATCCGTTGGCGTCGGAGCCGGCATCGGGCTCGGTGATGCAGATCGCGGGCGCCGCCGGCGAGCACCATGTCGGCGCGAAGGTTTCTTCTGCTCTTCCGAGCCGTAGGCCATGACGCTGATCGCGCCCATGTTGGTTTCCACGGCGATGCGGCCGGTCACCGAACAGGCGGCGGAGAGTGCCTCGATGGTCAGCACGGCGTCGAGCCAGCCCTTGCCCTGGCCGCCGTACTGCGTCGGGATGGTCATGCCGAGCAGCCTGGCGTCCTTCAGCAGTTCGACGTTGTCCCAGGGATACTGCTCGGTGCGATCGACTTCGGCCAGCGCCAGGCCACCGGCAGCCGCGGTTCGCGCACGCGCCTGCCCTTCAGTTGGTGGGAGACAGTCATAAGAGGCAGCGTTCATTGCGGCGTTCCCACAGAGTCACGGGTAATCGAGGTTGGGATCGAGGCTGAAGACGTTGATCTGTTCGCTGCGGCCGCGCACCGACACGCTGCCGAGCGGCCGGAAGGCGAAGCGGCCGCTGCAGGCGTCGCGGGTGCTTTGCGAGACGAGAATGCGCGTGCCGTGTTCCTTGTTCAACTGCTCGAGCCGCGCCGCGAGATTCACCGTGTCGCCCATCAGCGTGAAGCTCATGCGCCGGCCGGCGCCGACCGAGCCGCCGATGACCGGGCCGGTGCTGATGCCGATGCGGGTGGCGAACGCCATGCCCATGTCGCCGAAGGTGCGCTCGCCCACCGCGCGCTGGATGTCGATCGCGGCGCGTGCTGCCGCCGCGGCATGGTCCTCGCACGCCAGCGGCATGTTGAAGGAGGCGAACAGGCCGTCGCCGATGAAGGTGTTGACCACGCCGCCATGGGCGCTGATCGGCGCCAGCACGGTCTCGAGATAGTCGTTGAGGGCCGACACCAGTTCGTGCGGCTGCAGGTATTCGGCGATGGTGGTGAAGCCCGCGATATCGGTGAACAGGATGGTCGCCTCGCCGGTTTCTCCTGCGAGAGCCTCCTCGCCCTGGCGGCGCAGGATCGTGGCGGCGACGCTCTCGTCGACGTAGCGGCCGAACGTCTCGCGGATCTTCTCGCGCTCCTGCAGGCCCTCGATCATGGCGTTGAAGCGGCCGGTCAGTTCGCCGACCTCGTCGTTCGAGGTCACGGGCACGCGCACGGCGAGGTCGCCTTCGGCGACCCGGGTCATGGCCACGACAAGGTCACGATCAGCCGCAGCAGCGAGCGGCCGACATAGTAGGCGGTGATCGCCACGCCCATCACGGCGGAAGCCACGTCGACCAGGATTTCCGACTGCTGCCGGTCGCCCGTGTAGGAGAACAGGTCGACCACGATGGCGGCAGCAGCGCAATGGAGACCACGGCCAGCGCCACGAACAGCTTGGCGCGGTAGCTGCCGGAAGAAAAGCTGCAGGTTCTGGCCCGTGCGCTCGAAGATGAAGCCGCACAGCCGGGCGAGATAGTCACTGACCACGAAGTAGGTGTAGGTGAAGTAAAAGACCGGCAGGATCACCAGCACGGCGATGAAGTCCGGGATCGTCGGCCGCAGGTTGAACATGATGTGGGATTCGACCCACCACGGCGTCGAAGTACGGAAGCCGATCACGACCATGGCGAGAAGCCCGACATAGCGTGCGGTCAGCAGCGGCAATTGCGTGAGGCGCCGCGGATGTCCGCGAAAGCCACGTCGCCGTTCAGGTAGCGCCGGATCGGCTCGAACAGGCGACGCGCGATCAGCCAGTTGGCGATCCCCAGCAGCAGGATGCCGCCGCCCTCGGACCGCCAGAAGTTGTTCCACGAGCCGGTTGTCGCCGAAAAGATCAGGGTGATGCCGAGGTCGAGGAAGAAGATCGATGTCGCCATCCAGAGATAGCGGCGCCTGAGGACGGTGATTTCGGCAGCAATGGCAGGAGGGGTCATGCCGTGCCGTCCACGCGATACACCACGATGTTGCCGGCATGTCACGCACACTCGGTCGCCTTGAGCGAGGTGCAGGCGAACCCCGCCGGCCGCGCGCACGGTCTCCTCGCTGGCCAGGATGGAGGTGCCGAAGGACTTGTTGAGCTGTTCGATGCGCGAGGCGATGTTCACGGCATCGCCCAGCAGCGTGTAGGACATGCGCTTCTCGGTGCCGACCGACACGCCGATCACCGGTCCGGTGTTGATGCCGATGCGCGTGCGCAGGCTGTTGCCGGCATGCTCGAGCTGGCGGCTCAAGGCGCTCTGGATCTCGAGCGCGGCCGTGAGCGCGGCGGCCGCTTGGTTGTCCAGCGACAGCGGCAGGTTGAAGCTCGCGAACAGCCCGTCGCCGATGAAATTGTTCACCACGCCGCCATTGCGCTGGATGATCGGCACCACGATGCCGAGATAGGCGTTCAGCAGCCGCGCGACCTCGTCCGGCGCCAGGCGTTCGGACAGGCCGGTGAAGCCCTCGATGTCGGTGAACATCAGGGTCGCGACGGCGAGCGTGTCGGCCATGCGCCCCTTGTGGTCCCGGTCCTCGAGCAGCGCCGAGGCGACGGTCTCGCTGACGTATTTCCCGAATACGTCGCGCAGGTACTCGCGTTCGTTCAGGCCGCTTGTCATCTGGTTGAAGCCGTTGATGGCGTGGCCCAGTTCGTCGTCGGAGGTCACCGGGAGGCGCACCGTGAGATCGCCGGCGGCGACCTGGCGCATGCCGTGGTCGAGGCGGGCGACGGGCAGGGTGAGGGCGCGGGTGATCCAGTAGTAGATGGTGGCGGCGCCGGCGATCGAGGCCGTGAGGTCGATGGTGGCTTCGCGGATCAGGCGGTTGCCTTCGTAGCTCGCGATGTCGCCGGCCAGCAGGGTCATGGCGGCGAAGGCGACGAACAGCACGGCGAGGCCGACCTTGCGGCGGAAGCTGCCGCGGAAGACCGACAGATTGACGCCGCGGGTGCGGAACAGGAACTCGCACAGCCGGTCGAGATAGGCGCTGACCACGAAATAGGTCAGCACGAAATTGAAGCTGGTGACGACCAGGAACGAGCACACCGTGTCGATCCACGCCGACACCTCGATCTCGGCGCCGAAGGTGATGCCGGCGCGCGGCGACAGCAGGCGAATTGCCAGCATCGGCGCGTAGAGGCCGGCGACGACGGTCGCCGAGCGGCGCGGCAGGTTGGCGACGTCGCGCTCGATCGCCGGGAAATCGATGCCGCCCGCCAGGAAGCGCGTCAGCGGGCGCGCCAGGATCCAGGCGCCGAGGCCGACGCCGACCAGCAGAAACGCGCCGGATACCAGCGACAAAGGCAGCAGGGTGAGCGGCCGGGCGTTGATCCCCGCGTAGACGACCGACGTCAGCAGATCGATGCCGAACGGCACGCCCATAGCCAGGTAGTAGCGGCGCAGGATGTCGCGCGCTTCTCCGTCGAGGACCCGCAGCGGACGCAGCAAACAGCGGGTATAGAGGTGTTATCAGGCCGGGCGAAACGCTCCGGCCAGCGGATCCCGGGGCGCCGCTTCAGGCGGTCAGTTCACGCGCCGTGATCTTGTACTTGAAGGCGTCGGGATCGTAGGGGTCGACGGCACCCGACTTGTCCTCGGCCTGCGGGTACATCAGGAACGGCAGCGGCGCTTCCTTGCTGCCCGGCAGCTTCACGTCGTGCGCGTCGTTGAAGGCGAGCCAGTTGCCTTCCCAGCCGCCGAACAGGGTTCGCCGCGCGGCCACCACCTTGGGATCGTTCATCCCGAGATTGGCCGGCGGTTCCTCGAGCACGACCTTGCGCACGTCGGCCGGATCGACCGGCGTCCATCCGCTGCCGGAGAGCCACACTTCGGCGCGGCAGTGCTGCGCCTTGGTGACGACTTCCGATCCGGCGCCCAGCGCCTTGTAGCCGAATTCCGACGGCACCACGCGGATGCCGTAGAGATCGCGCGCCGGCAGGCCGACCGAGCGCGCCATCGCGACGTAGAGCGCGTTGAGGTCGGCGCACTTGCCGTTGAGATTGCCGGTTCTGATCATCCACGACACGTCGCCGATGCCGCAGCCGACCGTCTTGGCGTTGCGGAAGGTGTTCTCGACCACCCAGTCGTAGAGTGCGCGTGCCTTGTCGACGTCCTTCGTCTTGCCCTTCACGACGCCTTCGGCGGTCTCCTTGACGATGCCGTCGACCGGAAGCAGCGAGGTCGCGCCGAGGTTGCGGCTGCGCTCCTCGTCGCCGAGCGGCGCCGCGGTGCCGCGGCCGGGCTGCAGCGAGCGGTTGGAGGCCTGGACCTGCGTCGTCACCTCGATCACCGGGTTCTGCAGGTCGGCGGCCCATTCGACCCGCAGCATCTCGGCGCCGTACTTCGGATCGCGCACGCGCTCGGCAACCTTGGCGTTGCCGGTCCAGCTGACGTTGCCGGGACGCTGCCAGTCCGATGCGGCAAAGGTCGGCAGCGGGATCCAGGCCCTGGTGGCGAAATTGGGCTCGACCCGCGTGGTCAGCACGAAGGTGCGCCAGCCCTTCGGGACGGGCGAGAAGTTTGCCTGTGCGGCGGCGAAGCCGGGCGCCAGCCCTGCGATGCCCGCGGCGGCGCCGGCTTTCAAAAGGTCACGACGGTTCATCTTCGGTTTCCCCCAAGCGTTGTGCGACCGGGGAAGGCGAAGGAGACCGACGTCGGGGCTCTTCGAGACCATCCCGGAGTGACCCGCGCCGCACGCGGCAGCGGTCTGTTCCGGATGTCCGGAGAGTGCAGAGCGGCCGGCGGGCCGTCAATACGGGGCGCGGCAATGTGATGGGCGCCCGGCTATAGAGACGGCCCTCCCGGCGTGCTAGGTCGGCGACCCATGACGGTAAGCCTCGCAGACCTCAATGGGATGGCCCCGGCGGCCTTCTGTGCCGCCGTCGGCGAGACTTTCGAGCGCGCGCCGTGGGTGGCCGAAAAGGCGGCGGCGCTGCGGCCCTTCGCGACCGTCACGGCGCTGCATGAGGCGATGATGGGCGTGGTCCAGGCCGCACCGCCGGAGACGCGGCT
>JBGAIW010000140.1:0-9834 GCA_044225265.1 Reyranella sp. | reverse complement strand
TCCGTGCCGCTCATGGGGTCGCAAACAAAGACGAAGAGCGCCACAGAGTGGCGCGCTCCCAGCAGACCCCTCCGCCCCTTCGGGGCGCCTCCCCATCTGAATGGGGAGGATCACTTCTTACCCATGCGCCGCGAGCGGCTTGCCGTCGTGCTCGTAGGGCTTGGCGTCGATCAGGACGAAGCAGATCACGCAGGGCTCGTCGTAGCGGTTGACCCAGTTGTGGACGGTGCCGCGCTGGACCAGGAAGTCGCCGGCCTTCAGCGTCACCATCTGGTCGTCGAGCGGCATGTCGATCTTGCCCGACAGCACGATCGCGTAGTCGATCGAATCGGTGCGGTGGTTGCGCGGGGTCACGCCGGGCGCGAATTCGATCACCCGGAATACCGTGCCGCCGGCCCGCGTCGTGCCGGTGATGTCCTTGGCGCCGTCGTGGCGGCCCTGGTTGCTGACGGGGAAGCCCTCGGTCGACCAGAGATTGGCGGTCGTGGCACCCGGACGCAGCTGCCGGATGTCCGTCGAGATCTCGTCGATCGCCACAACGGCCTTGCCGCTGGCATCGTGGGCCGTCACGACCCGGCGTACCTTCATCGTCTTCTCCCCTCGGTTCCGCGGCCTGTCGCCGCCGTCAAAATCCCATCTGCTTCAGGCGCGCAGCTATCGCTTCGGCCACGATGCGGTTGCCCTCGGGCGAATGATGGTCCTCGCGGTACAGGGCATCGACGCCCTGCGCCCGGACCGCCTGCCCTATCGTGTCGCCAAGATCGAGCACGACCACGCCGGACGCAGCGGCGCATTCAAGCACCCGCCTTGCCTGGGCATATTCTTCCCTGTCGCCCGGATCGGTATCCCAATTCAGGCGCTCATATTGAAGCACCACGAGGACCGGCACCTTATGCGCGGCCAGCCGCCCGATCAGGGGACAGCCAAGTGCCGCACCAGCACCCGGCGGCCACTGGGGATCGTCGTAGTAGAACCAGCGCGCGCTCCAGCGGAGTCGGAAGACGATGGTCTCGACAAGGATCGACCAGCCGAGCGCGCTGCGCCAGAACGGCAACGCATCGCAGCCGGTGTCGCCGGACAGACGCGGATGAAGAACGAGTCGGCCGTCCTGCAGTTCGAAGTACGGCTTGGTGAAGGTCCACAGGCGACGCAGTTCGTTGCGCAGGAGGTCGTCGGCGATGAAACTCAGCACGATCGCCGCCGGCCGCTCGATGGCGATTTCCTGCTCGGCGCGCAGCACCATCTGGTCGACGCCGTAGGCGCTCACGCCACCATTGAGCACGCGGCGCCCGAGCAATCCCTGCAGGTAGGCCGGCCAGGTCTCGTCATCGAGCACCTCGTCACCCGCCGTGAAGGAATCGCCCACCGCCAGGATCGGCGGCCGGACGGCGGCCGCCGCGATCGCCGGGCCGCGCCTGAACCCCCGGGCATCGACATTGTAACGAGGCGAGACAAAACCGGGATTGGGGCGCCATCCCAGCTGCGCATCGTGGACGTGACTGCAGACCGGCCAATCCCGCTCCTTGCGCACGCGATCGGCCACGCGGTTGGGCCAATGAAACAGCAGGTCGAACCCACCACTCCATATCCGCAAGCCGAGCTCCAGCACGATCAGGCCGAACAGGATCGACGCCATGATCAGGGCGACGCGCGCCAGGAGTTCGCCCCGCCGCACTATTTCGGCCCCGGCAGACCGGACGGCAGCATGCCTTGCCTTGCCAGCTCTCGGGCGATGGCTTCAGCCACGAGGCGGTTGCCCTCGGGCGAATGATGGCCTTCGCGATAGACCGAATCGAGACCGCCGGCGCGGACGGCGCCGCCCAGCACCTCCATCGTGTCTAGGACCTGCATCCCGGCCTTGCGCGCGCAGTCCGATACGCGCTGCGTCCAGGCATATTCGGGATTGCCGTGCGGATGCGGCCTCCACTCGTCGCGGGCGTACTGGATGACGACCAGAACCGGCACCTTCAGATCGGCAAGCCGCGCGATCAGCGGACAGCCAAGAATCCAGCCCCGCCCGTTCTCCATGACGCGTTCGTCTTCGTAGAGCCAGCGCGATTGCCAGCGCAGGCGCAGGACCATGCTCTCGACCAGCATCGACCAGCCCAGCATGCGCCGCCAGAACGGCAGCGCATCGCAGCTTGCATCGTCGGGACCCGGTGGATGCTGCACCAGCCGGCCGTTCACCAGTTCGAACCACGGCTTGGGAGCCGTCCAGATGCGGCTGAAAGCATTGCGCTCGAGATCGTCGGCGATGAAGCTCAGCACGATCGCGGCCGGCCGTTCGTGCGCGGCGAAGCGCTCGGCGCGGAGCACCATCTGGTCGACGCCGTAGCCCGTGACCCCGCCATTCACGACCCGGCGGCCGAGCAGGCCCTGCAGCTGTGCCGGCCAGGCTTCGCGATCGTCGACCTCATCGCCGGCGGTGAAGGAATCGCCGACCGCCAGGATCGGCGGCCGCGGATCGGCGATCGGGGGAACGAGCCGGTAGCCTGCGCCATCGGAGCCGTAGTGCGGCGAGACGAAGCCCGGAACCGGGGCCCAGCCGAGCGTGGCGTCCCAGGTGTGGCTGCAGACGGGCCAGCCACGATCCGCCCGCACGTGTTCGGCGATCCGGTTGGGCCAGTGCAGCAGCAGGGCGACGCCGCCGCGCCACCAGCGATAGCCGACCTCGAGCGCGGCCAGACTGACGACGATCGAGACCACGACCAGGGCGACTCGCGCGGCGATCTCGCCGCGCCGTGTCACGTTCTGGGTCCCAGTGCGCCGGCGGAGTGCAAGCCGGCGATCTCGGAGGCGCCATAGCCCAGCGCCGCCAGCACTTCTTCATTGTGCTGGCCGATGGCGGGCGGATCGCTGGTGAGCGGCGGGCGCCATCCGAACATCTGGAACGGCAGCAGCGGCAGGCGCGTCTGCACGCCGCCCGGCAGGGTGGTCGGCGCCAGCGAGCCGTTGGCCAGCAGATGCGGATGGTCGAACAGGTCCTGCGGCCGTGCGATCGGGGCAAAGGAGATGTCTGCATCGAGGCACATCTGCTCGAGCGCGGCCTTGGTGTAGGTCTTGAACACTTCGGCGACCTTCGGCACGAGCCACGGCCGCGCCTCGATGCGCTGGTTGTTGGTCGCGAGCCGCGGATCCGCAGCCAACTCGCCCTGCCTGAAGAACTCGCAGAAGCGCTTCCACTGGCCGTCCGAGGTGATGCCGACGAAGACCTGCTGGCCGTCCGACGTGTCGAACACCTCGTAGACCGCCCACGACGAGACGCGCTCGGGCATCGGCGGCGGCGGCGCGCCATTGATCGCGGTGATCGCGAGATGCTGGCCCATGAGGAACACCACCGATTCGAACAGCGCGCTCTCGACCAGCCCGCCTTTGCCCGTCCGGTCGCGCTGCTTCAGCGCCAGCACGGTGCCGAAGGCGCCGAACATGCCGCCCACGATGTCGATCACCGACGTGCCGGCGCGCAGTGGCCGTCCCGACGGCCCGGTCATGTAGGCGAGGCCGCCCATCATCTGCACGACCTCGTCGAGCGCGGGACGCTTCTCGTAGGGCCCGGGCAGGAAGCCCTTCAGGGCGCAATAGACCAGGCGCGGATTGGTCTTCTCGAGATGCTCGGGGCCGAGGCCGCGCTTGCTCATCGAGCCCGGCGCGAAATTCTCGATCATGACGTCGGCCGAGCGCAGCAGCTTCTCCAGCACCTGGCGGCCCTGTGGCCCGTCGGCATCGAGGGCGAGACTCTTCTTGTTGCGGTTGAAGTAGCCGAAGAAGCCCTGGCCGAAACCCTTGAGCTTGCGCGTGCGGTCGCCGTCGACCGGCTCGACCTTGATCACCTCGGCGCCGAGATCGGCCAGGATCATGCCGCAGGACGGTCCGAGGATGGTGTGCGTGAGTTCGACGACTCGGACGCCCTTCAGCGGCGGTTCGATGGCGGAGTTCATGTCCCCTCCTCTAGTCCTTGCCGGGTTTGGCCGTCCAGCGCGGTGGCAGCAGCCTGGCGTCGAGCACGAAGGGACCGCTGTCGTGGGTCAGCCGGATCCGGCCGAGCCCGGGCAGGTTTCCGGGCAGGTCGTATTCGCTGCGGAAGCGGAGTTCCGAGCGCAGCGCAACCTCGGGATCGGCGGCGCGGAAGGGACAGGTGAAGCTCGCCTGCTGGCCGGGTTCGAGCCGGGCCGGAATTCGGGAAACGTTCGCCGCGACCGGCGGCATGGCGGGGGCATCGACCCCGACCAGCACGCAGTCGATATTCAGATGAGCGAGCGGGAACCAGGGGCTCGTGTTCTCGACACGGAACTCGACGGCGAACGCCGAACCGATCGTGACCCGCTCCGACGAAAAGGCCGGAACCGGACGCAACGACCACAACGCGAAGCCCGCGCCGGCCAGCACCGCGGCGCTCGCGATCAATGTCGCCAGCCACAGCAACGATTGCGCGCCGATGGCCGCCATCTCGAGCAGGCCCTGTCGCACCGGCAATTCGGCGGCGAGCGGCAGGCGCTCGCGCGGCCGCGCCGCCTTGGCGGGCGACGCCCTCTTCTTCCTGTTGCCTCGTCTTGCCGGCTTGCGTTTGGTCGTCGCCATCGGTGCGCAAGATAGCGCAAAGCTTCAGGGCAGCGGAGGAAAGCGATCGACGACGAAACGCGCGGTCAGGCCTTGCCGCGTCTGGCGAACAACAACACCGCCAGCCCGGCGATTCCGGCCACGATGGCCGGCGCGATCAGCCAGCCGGTTGGCGCGCGAAACGGATCGGCGATCGACAGCTTCCTGATGGTCGAGCCCGCGGCGAGCGAGAAGCCGAGCAGCAGCGAATAGAACGACACGGCGCTGACCACGATCCCGCAGCCCAGGCCGACTGGCCAGGGCACGGGACGCCAGCGCTGCAGGAGGATTCCCGCCGGAACCGCGAGACACATCGCCCAGACGAACGAAATGAAGGTCACCATGTCGGTGGCGAGCGCAACCGGCAGCTGATGGCCGCGTTCGGAGAACAGGTGCGTCCGCGCGAACAGCGTGGCCGCGATCGGCAGCCAGGCCGCGGGCAGCATGACGGCCAGCGCCGCCTTGGAGACTCCCGAGGCAGATGCGCCGGCAGCGGACGCGTCGTCGTCCTGCAGGCGGGCCTCGCCCGCGCCTAGGCGAACCAACTGTCGATGTCCTTGGTGAACGGCAGGCCGGCCGAGTCTCCAAGCACCTGGTGGCCCATGCCGGCGCCGATCAGGAACGCCTCCTGGTGCGGCACGGCGTTGGCCTTGAGCATCGCGCGGATCGCCTTGCCGTCGTGGCCCCAGCCGATCGCCTCGACCTTGCCGTCGAAGGCGCGGTTGACGACCGACAGGAACTCGGCGCGCTCGGCCTCGGTCATGCCCGGCACCGCGTCGATGTCGCCCAGCAGGAACAGACGGCCGCCGAATTTCGCGACCAGCGCCGCCGTCGAATTGCGCGGCTCGACGACGATTTCGGATCTGCCATTTTCGATTGGCGGACCGCGGCGCACGCGGGCGGCCAGCGACAGCGGCATCACCGCGACCCCGAGGTTGGCGCCGGTATTCATCAGCGCGGCGGTCAGTTCCTTGTAGGTGATGCCCAGCCGTTCGGCCCGGCGCACGCGCATTTTCGCGATCTCGGGGCTCGGCGCCTTCCAGGCCGCCTTGGCGGCGCGGCGCCACACCCAAGCCTCCCACGACATGTCGAAGGTCGGGCCGTTGTTGTGGCCGATACCTGGCCTGCGCAGCAGGGCCTCGACATTGGGATGGCGGGCACTTAGACGGTCGAAACGATCACCCATGGCAGGCTATTGTACTGCAAAGCGTGGGCCAAAACGAAGCGCCCGGAGGAGCCGAGAAAGTGGACGATTTCCAGGTCGATGTACTGGTGGTGGGCGCGGGCAACGCGGCCGCGTGCGCGGCCCTTGCGGCGCGCGAGACCGGTGCCAGCGTGGCGATGCTCGAGGCCGCCCCCGAGGAAGAGCGCGGCGGCAACAGCACCTACACCGCGGGCGCCATGCGCGTGGTGTTCCACGGCGTCGATGACCTGGTGCAGCTCTACGACCTCACCGAAGACGAGAAGACCAACGTCGATTTCGGCAAGTACACCGCCGACGAATACCTCGACGACATGGGCCGCGTGACCAACTACCGCTGCGATCCCGAACTGACCGACATCCTGGTCAATCGCAGCTTCGAGACCATGAAGTGGATGCGCAGCAAGGGCGTGCGCTTCCAGCCGTCGTACGGCCGGCAGGCCTTCAAGGTGAACGGCAAGTACAAGTTCTGGGGCGGCCTCGCCGTCGAGGCGTGGGGCGGCGGGCCGGGCCTGGTCGATCTCGAGCACAAGGCCGCCGTGAAAGCCGGCATCCCGATCCACTACGAGACCGCCGCGGTGTCGCTGATCGAGGAGGACGGCGTGGTGCGCGGCGTGATCGCCCGTCACAAGGGCCGCAGGGTCAGGATCGGCGCCAAGGCGGTCGTGCTGGCCTGCGGCGGCTTCGAGAGTAACGCCGAGATGCGCACGCGGTATCTCGGGCCAACCTGGGATCTCGCGAAAGTACGTGGCACCCGGTTCAACACGGGCGCGGGCATCACCATGGCGCTGGCGATCGGTGCCAAGGCGCACGGCAATTGGTCGGGCGGCCATGCCGTCGGTTGGGACATGAACGCGCCGGAGTTCGGCGACCTGGAAGTCGGCGACAATTTCCAGAAGCATTCCTACCCGCTCGGCATCATGGTCAACGCCAACGGCGTGCGCTTCGTCGACGAGGGCGCAGACTTCCGCAACTACACCTACGCCAAGTACGGCGCGGTGATCCTGAGCCAGCCGCAGCAGTTCGCTTGGCAGATCTTCGACAGCAAGGTGCTCGACAAGCTGCGCGACGAATACCGCATCAAGCGCATGACCAAGGTGCGTGCCGACACCATCGAGGAACTCGCGACCAAGCTCGAGGGCGTGAACCAGGAGCAGTTCCTCAAGACCATCAAGGAATGGAACGCTGCGGTCATGACCGAGGTGCCGTTCAATCCCGCGATCAAGGACGGCCGCGGCGTGCGCGGCCTCGCCGTACCGAAGAGCAACTGGGCCAACACGATCGACCAGGCACCGTTCGAGGCCTATGCCGTCACCTGCGGCCTCACTTTCACCTTCGGCGGCCTCAAGATCACGACCGAGGGCGAGGTCGAGAGCACCGACGGCCACACCATCCCGGGCCTGTTCGCCGCGGGCGAACTGGTCGGCGGACTGTTCTATCACAACTATCCCGGCGGCACGGGCCTGGTGTCCGGCGCCGTTCTCGGCAAGCTCGCGGGCGACGGCGCGGGCAAGTACGTCAAAGGAAAGAACTGACCATGACCCTGATCGCACGCCGTCAAGCTCTCGCCCTGGGCGGCAGCGCGCTGCTCCTGCCCTCGTTCGCCCGCGCCCGGGCCGCGTGGCCGACCGGCCCCGTCACCTTCGTGGTCGGCTACGCCGCAGGCGGCAGCACCGACATCAATGCCCGGGAGCTCGCGCAAGTCATGACGCCGGTGATCGGCCAGACCATCGTGATCGACAACAAGGGCGGCGCGGCGGGATCGATCGGGCTGCGTGCCGCGGCGGCGGCCAAGCCCGACGGCCAGACGTTGTTCGTCGCCGTCGGCACCAACGTGATCATCAATCCGCACGTCCAGAAGGGGATGATCGACACCATCTCCGCCCTGGCCCCGATCTGCCAGATCACCGACTACCAGTACGTGCTGGTGGTCGGGAACGGCGTGCCGGCGAAGAACGCCGCCGAGCTGGTGGCGATGGCCAAGAAGGACCCCGAGAAGCTCACCTACTCGTCGTCCGGCGTGGGCGGCAACAACCACCTCGCCGGCGCGCTGTTCGCCGAGGCAGCCGGCATCAAGATGACCCACGTGCCCTACAAGGGCACAGGCCCGGCTGTCGCCGACGTGATCAGCGGGCAGATCACCTGCAATTTCTCCTCGCTGCCGCCGGCGGTGTCGCAGATCAAGGGCGGCAACCTCAAGGCGCTGGCGGTGACCGGCAACAAGCGCGTCAAGTCGCTGCCCGACGTGCCGACGCTCAAGGAACAGGGCATCGATGTCGTGGTGACGAGCTGGCAGGGCCTGTTCGCACCGGCCAAGACGCCGGCGGACATCCTCGACAAGATCGAGGCCTCCACGAAAAAGGCCATGACCGATCCCAAGTGGGAAGCCGCGCTGTCCCGCGACGGCCTCGAGATGCCGCCCGAACGCACGCGCGCGCAGTTCGCGAAGTTCGTCGCCGAGGAGCACAATTTCTGGGGCAAGAAGCTCAAGGAACTGAAGATCGAGATGGAATGAACGACCCGCAAACGGTGAGTAACGACATGAACGCAAAGAACGTCTTCCTGCTTTCGCTCGCGCTGTCCCTCGGCGCGCCACTCGCGGTGTCCGCCGCCGATCCCGCCCCCGACGTGAAGGGCAAATGGGTCGGCAAGACCAGCACCATCATCGCCGGTGGTGGCGCCCACTGGCCGTCGAGCGCGGGCACTTTCGACAAGCCTGGACTTTACGCCAAGGACCTGACCATCGAGATCAGCGGACAGACCGACCGACGCATCTGGGGCAAGGCTATCCTTTCGGGTGGCGGCGAGAAGACCGAAGAACCGTTTATCGGCCATCTCCACGGCAAGGACGGCCGCAAACTGCTCTACGCCGACAAGGACGGCTACCTGACTGGCGACTTCGACGGCGACGTGCTGACCTTCTGCTACGCCCATGCCGGCGGACCGTCGCAAACCAGCGTCGTCAGCTGTACCGAGGTCAAGCGCAGCCGCTGAGGCCGCCTTCCTTCCGCTCTTGCCGTCTCTTCAACGCCTGGGGATGACGCAGAAGCCCCGCGCCTGGACGCCGATCGGTGAAATCGATTGAAGATCGAGATGGAGTGACCGCCCTTGGCGGTCATCCTGAGTCGGGCGGAGTATCCTCCGCCCTTTCCTGCGAAGGATCTCGTAGCGGCTAACGCCGCGCCTTCGTCCAGTCTTCCGGCTGCACGCTGCCGAGTCGCGTGTAGCCGCCCTTCCCGTCCGGCCTGAAGATCACCGCCTCGCCCTGCGTGTTCGGGTGATTGCCGGTAAGCATCAGCACGTTGTTGCCATGCGAGACCAGCACGGTGTTGCGGCCCGGGGCGGCACCTCGATCAGTAGCTCGCGAAGCTGCTGCTTCTTCAGCTCGCGGTCTGCGTCGGTGACCGCCGGGTAGCGTCTCGCCAGGCTGACCGCCTCGGAGAGCCGATAACCACCTTTGCCGAACATCGCCTCGGCATGTTGCCAGCAGCGGCACCACTGCGACGACAGGACCTTGCCGACCGGAATGCCCAGCGCGCGGAAATCCTTGCCAGGCTGCTGGACCTGCCGGCGGCCGAAATCGTTGAGATTGCGTTGCGTCGAACAGCCCGCCATGTCGGGCGCGCGATCGGCGCCATGGCTGCCGGTCTCGCCATGCCGGAAATAGATGATGTAACCGCCAGACTTGAGGAGGCGGATCGCTTCGGGTGCGCCGACATCGGCGGCGCGGGACGGTCCAGCCACAAGCGCGCCGGTGACGCCAAACATCGAAGTCCGTCGTCCGAGTCTTGCCGTCATCGCAAACTCCCTGCCGCGCCCGTCGTCGCCAGCATCGACCCATGATCGCAGGATTGAGCCTGCTCAACACACGCTCAAAAAAAACGACATTTCTCGAAATGCCGACCTTCGACTCGCAACTCCTTGATGCTCCTCAATTCTCCAAAATCCGCGGCGTGTTTTCTAGAAATTCCAGAAGTTCCGGAAATCTCCTGGGGCTCACTCACCGCGCCCCTTGCGGTCTGTATTCAGTCCTGAGC
>JBGAIW010000008.1:0-75392 GCA_044225265.1 Reyranella sp. | reverse complement strand
GAATGACGCCGAGCGCCGCCCGCCGAAGCGCGTAGGGATCGCGCGAGCCGGTCGGCTTCTCGCCGATGCTCCAGAACGCCACCAGCGCGTCGAGCTTGTCGGCAAGCGCCACGGCGATCGACACCGGCGCCGAGGGGCAACGGTCGTTCGGGCCGGCCGGCGCGTAGTGGTCGCCGATCGCGTCGGCCACGGCCGCCGGCAGCTTTTCGCTCAGCGCATAGTAGCGGCCCATGATGCCCTGCACTTCGGGGAACTCGCCGACCATGCCGCTGGTGAGATCGGCCTTGCAGAGCTCGGCGGCCATCATGACCTGGGGTTCGTCGGCTGGCTGGTCGGCGCCGGGCACGAACTGCGCGACCCTGGTAGCGAGGGCCACGATGCGCTGCACCCGCTCCGCTTGCGTGCCGAGCTTGGCGTGAAAGACGATGTCCTTCAGTCCCGGGACACGCTCTTCCAGCCGCACCTTGCGGTCCTGGTCCCAGAAGAACTTGGCGTCCGAGAGCCGTGCACGCAGCACGCGCTCGTTGCCGTCGACGATCGTCCGGCCGCCATCGCGCGCGACGGTGTTCGCCACCACGACGAAACGGTTGGCCAGGCTGCCGTCGGCTTTCGTCGTCGCGAAGTAGCGCTGGTGCGTCTTCATCGAGACGATCAGCACTTCCGGCGGCACGTCCATGAACTGCGCGTCGATCGTACCGAGCAGCGGCACCGGCCACTCGACCAGCCCCGCAACTTCATCGAGCAGACCTTCGTCGGCCTTGAGCGTCACCTGCGCATCGGCGCAGAGCTTCTCGGCGCCCGCAAGAATGATCCTCTTGCGCTCGGCCGGGTCGAGCACGACATGGGCCGCCGCGAGCTTGGCCCGGTAGTCGGAGAAGCCCGACACCCTGAAGGTGCCCTGGCTCAGGAAACGGTGGCCGCGCGTCGTGTCGCCGAACTTCACCGGCGCCATCGAACCGCCCGGCGCCACCTCGCCGGCCAGCACCTTGCCGTCGAACAACGCGACGATCGACTGCAGCGGGCGCACCCACTGCATGGTGCCGCTGCCCCACTTCATCGACTTCGGCCAGGGCAGCGCCTTCAGCGCCGCATCGAGAACGCCCGGCAGCGCGGCCTCCGTCGGACCGCCCTTGCGGGTGATCACGGCGAACCAGAACTCGCCCTTGCCGGTGTCGCGCTTCTCGGCCTGGTCGAGCGAGGCGAGGCCCGCGCCCTTCAGGAAGCCCTGCACGGCGTTGTCGGGCGCGGGGCTGACCGTGGACCGCGGCGCCCGCTGACGTCCTCGCGCCGTGGAATGCTGTCGACCACCAGTGCCAGCGGCGCGGCTCCAAGGCAAGCGCGCTGCCGAACTCGGTCCGGCGCCTTCAGGCCGCCTTCGTACACCAGGCGCTGAGATCTCGCCGAGCGCGCGCGCCTGCTGCGGCGCGGGAATTTCCTCGGAGAGCAGTTCGAGAAGGAGCTCGGCCATCTATTTCTTTCTTTCCCATTCAAATGGGGGAGGCGGAGGCAAACCGCAAGACGGAGGTCAGATGGCACGGATGGAGCTCATGACCCTCCGTCGCCGTAGACGGCGACACCCTCCCCACGGGGAGGGGAAGAAGAACGTGCGAACACGCGCATCACGGCCACCTTCTGCGCCGCCAGCCTTCGCAGCAGGCCTCTGGCGAGATCGCGCACGCGCAGAATGCAGTTTCGATCGCCTGGCCTGCTGATCACGCCGCGCGCGTCGAGCAGGCCAGCGGCGGCACTGGCCTTGATGCACCGTTTCCCGTAGGCTGGCAACGGCAGCTTGCGCCTGATCATGCGGGCGCACTCTTTCTCGGCGTCGGCGAAGTGCCGGAACAGCATGTCGGTGTCGGCGTGCTCGAAATTGTAGGCCGACTGCTCCCGTTCGTTCTGCAGGAAGACGTCGCGCCGTAGGCCGGGGCACCCGGAGCCTGCGCAACTCGAACGGCAGCTCGTAGATCAGTTCTTTGTCGTGAACAGTACATCGCGCGTTTCGCCCAGCCCAGGTGATCTCGCCCGGAGGGACGAGGTCGACCTCGATGCCGCCGACCTGCTGGAAGTAGGTGAACTGGGTGATCTCCATGCCGTCGCACCAGACTTCCCAGCCGAGGCCCCAGGCGCCGAGCGTCGGGCTCTCCCAGTCGTCCTCGACGAAGCGGATGTCGTGCAGTCCGGTGTCGATGCCGATCGCGTCGAGCGAGCCGAGATAGCGCTCGAGGATGTCGGGCGGCGACGGCTTCAGGATGGCCTGGAACTGGTAGTAGTGCTGGAGTCGATTGGGATTCTCGCCGTAACGGCCATCCTTCGGCCGGCGCGAGGGCTGCACGTAGGCCGCGTACTAGGGCTTCGGCCCGAGCGCGCGCAGCGTCGTGGCCGTATGGAAGGTGCCGGCGCCCATTTCCATGTCATAGGGCTGCAACACCGCGCAGCCCTGCCCCGCCCAGTAATCCTGCAGGGTCAGGATCAGTTCCTGGAAGCACTTGGGCTTGGAAGGCTTCGACACCGGACTTCCCCGAAATCTCAGAAGGCCAAAAGGCTGGTAAGGCCTTGTGTTTCCGCCACTTAAGGCCGTTTTTGCGGTGCGGCAAAATAGGGACCGCCCCCCACCCGGTCAAGCGGGCTGGGGACAGTCCGGACGCTCGCATTTCGTCGCGCCCGCGGCCACGTAGGTCCCGCAGCGAACGCAGGCGCTGGCGTCCGAAATGGCCGCCGGAGTGGGTCTCGGGGATTGAGGAGGCGATTGCGGGGGAGCCTGGGCGGCCGATGGCTGCTGGGGCGGCTGCCGGGGTGGCGGCTGGGGCGGTGTCCCGACGAAGCGATCGTAGAGACCTTTCCAGCGGGCAACGGTCTTCCACGCGGCATAAACGGCGACGCCGAACAGTATGATCTTGAGCAAAAGGCCCATGCGGCCTTTTGCGGTGCGAGCAACTCGGGGTCAAGCGGGGTATATGTCATTCCCATGAATGGAAGGGACGGGCTCCCGTCCATGAACGGGCCTTTCGACCTGTTCGTGGTCGGGGGCGGGATAAACGGGGCTGGAATCGCCTGCGACGCCGTGGGCCGTACGCTCAAGGTCGGCCTCTGCGAAATGAACGATTTCGCCAGCGCCACCTCCTCCAAGGCGACCAAGCTGATCCATGGCGGCCTGCGCTACCTGGAGCAGTACGAGTTCCGCCTGGTGCGCGAGGCGCTGACCGAACGCGAGGTGTTGCTGGCCAAGGCGCCGCACATCACCTGGCCGCTGCGCTTCGTGTTGCCGCACGAGCCGCACCTGCGCCCGCGCTGGATGCTGCGGCTGGGCCTCTTCCTCTACGACCATCTCGACTGGCACATGACGCTGCCGAAATCGCAGTCGGTCGATCTCGAGCGCTCCAAATGGGGAAAGGGCCTGAAGCCCGGGTTCAGGAACGGCTTCGTCTATTCCGACGGCTGGGTGGACGATGCGCGGCTGGTGATCACCAACATCAAGTCGGCGCGCGAAATGGGCGCCTCGATCTATGCCCGGCACCGCTGCGTCTCGGCGCGGCGCAGCGCCGACGGCCAGTTGTGGGACATCGAGCTCGAGGGGCCGAACGGCACGAAGGTCTCGCTGCAGTCGCGCGGCCTCGTCAACGCCTGCGGGCCGTGGGTGAAGCACTTCCTCGATGAACAGACCCAGGTGAAGACGCCCAAGCGGGTGCGCCTCGTGAAAGGCAGCCACATCGTCGTGCCGCGCCTGCATGACGGCGATCACGCCTTCATCCTGCAGAACAAGGACAACCGGATCGTCTTCGTCATCCCGTACGAGCGCGAATTCTCGCTGATCGGCACGACCGATATCGAGGTCGAGTACGGCACCGAACCGCACTGCATGCCCGACGAGATTGCCTATCTCTGCGAGTTGGTCAGCCACTACATGGCCAAGCCGGTGACTCCGGCCGACGTGGTGTGGACCTACGCCGGCGTGCGGCCGCTGTTCGACGACGGCGACGACAATCCGTCCGCCGTGACGCGCGACTATCATCTCGAGGTCGACGCACCGATCCTGTCCGGGGGAGGAACTGCGGCTCCCCTGCTCTCGGTGTTCGGCGGCAAGCTCACGACCTACCGCAAGCTGGCCGAGCACGCCCTGCAGGACCTGCAGAAATTCTTCCCGCGGATGGGCGGCCCCTGGACGGCCCACAAGCCGCTCATCGACGGCGAGTTGCCCGACGCGCCGACCTTCGAGGAGGCATTCGACCGCTTCGTCGCCGGTGCGCAGGCTGTGAAGCCGCAACTTCCCGCAACTCTCGTCCGCGTCCTGGCGCGGCGTCATGGCGCGGGCCTCGACGAACTCCTCGAAAACGTGAGGACGGCGGCCGACCTCGGCCAGCATTTCGGCGGCAGCCTCTACGAGGTCGAAGCGCGCTACTTCATGCGCGATGAATGGGCGGTCGAGGCCGACGACATCCTGTGGCGCCGGACCAAGGAAGGCCTGCACATGACGGCCGAACAACGTGCCGAATTTGCGCGCTGGGTGAGCTTACAAATTCCCAACACCTGACAGGGCACGTTTGCCCGGCCGGGCTCGTACTGAAGGAAGAGCGTTCGTTCTTCCCTCTAGGAGAGCCTGAAATGACCACCCGCCCCACCTGTTCGCGCCTTCGTCTCCTGGCCACTCCCGCCGCGCTGGCGCTGGCGGGCGGTCTCGCCTGGATCGGTTCGGCCGCCGCCACGGACCCCCTCCTTGGCAGCACTGTCGATCTGCAACCGCAACTGGCCCAGGCGGCCCCGCCGGCTGCGCAGCCCCCGGCAGCCGGCGGCCCGGCTCCCCAGACCGGGCCGATGGGTCCCGGCATGGGCGGATCGAGGATGGGCGGTCCGGGCATGATGGGCCATGGTCCGATGGGCGGCATGGCCATGCCGGCCTTCTCGCCCAAGGACATGTGCACCGAGCAGGTCGCCCGCCGCGTCGGCAACCGCGCCTACCTCAAGGCACGGCTCGACCTGAAGCCCGAGCAGATGACCCTGTGGAACAATTTCGAGAAGGCCGCCGACGAGGCGAGCGCCAAGGACAAGGCGCGCTGCGCCGCCCTGCCGACCGAGATCAAGACGCCGCCGACCTACATGGAGCGCATGACGATGCGCGAAGACATGATGAAGGCGCGACTGGCGGCGCTCGAAGCGGTCAAGCCGTCGCTGCAGGCACTCTATGCCGCGCTGACGCCCGAGCAGAAGGCGATCTTCGACAAGCCGATGCGGATGGGAATGGGTGGAGGAATGGGCAGCATGCATCGTCCTCATCACGATCGAGGCTGACCCTCCGCCAGACCGGAGCGAACCTGACATGACCCACGCGCCGGCGAGACTACTCGCCGGCGCGTTTGTCTCGGACCCGATGGCGCGGCCGAACTGGCCCATCGGCAACGAGAGGATCGGCCTTCATTTGGGCGGCAGGCCGCCGACAAAACCCGCGGCGAGGTCGATCCAGCGCCCGAGGGCGGCTCCCCGGCATCGGTCCTCTGTCACCCACACGAAGCCGCCCATGCGCCGGCCATTGAAAACGATCGACTCGGCCCCCGGACGGGCCAGCGCCACTGCCTCGAGTTCCTTGCCGACACGGAACATGAAGCGGCCGACTTCGACGCCGCACAGCATGTTGCCGTTCAGCAACCAGCAGTAGCCGCCGAACATCGCTTTTTCGGCAATTCCCCGGCGGCGTGCGAGGGTCGATCGCATCCGGTCGGCCAGGGCTGGGTCGTGCGGCACGGCGGCCTCCATTGACTTCGTTTTTAGGACCTATTACTTCTATTTTAGAAGTAACGGGAGATCCATGTGAAGCTTTCTGGACGATGCCTGTGCGGCGCGGTGCACTACAACTCCGACGCCGAACCGATGTTCCAGGCCAAGTGCTACTGCACCGACTGCCGCAAGCAGAGCGGCTCCGGCCACGCCGCCATGATGGGCATCCCCGCCGATGCGGTACGGTTCACCGGCGAATTGAAGGACTTCCAGTCTCTTGCCGATAGCGGCAGCCGCATCACCCGATCTTTCTGCCCGGTATGCGGAACGGGTATGCGCGCGAGCAACGAACGGATGCCGGGCCTCGTATTCCTGAGGGCGTCAACGCTCGACGATCCAAGCCTGTTTTCGCCCCAGATGATCGTGTGGGCTGCGCGGGCGCCCGCCTGGGACCCCGTCACTCCCGGCGTGCCGGCCTTCGCCGAACGACCAACCGGCTCTTGAGGACGATGTCATGAGTCGTGCCTTCTGGCTCGGCCTCGCGGCCTACGTCGTGCCGACGTTTCCAATCGCCTACCTCTGGCATCTCAGCCTTCTCGCGCCGGCCTATCGTGACCTCGCGATCTACAGAAGCGACGTGATCGTGCCGTTAGGGCTTGCATCGATGCTGATCCAGGGCGCCGCCTTCTCCTACGCGTACCCTCGTCTCTTCGCCGACCGCCGAAACATTCTTCGGAACGGGCTTTTCTACGGTGTCGCCGTCGGCCTGTTGTCCTGGTCGTTCACCACGCTCGCCGTTGCAGCCAAGAACGTGATGACCTCAGTGCCGACCTATGTCATGCTTGAAACAGGCTTCACCCTTCTGCAGTTCATCGTCGTCGGGCCGCTGATCGCGCTCGCGCACCGAAAGTGACGCAAACCCACTATCCGCAATTCTGTGCCCTCGCCCGTGCCGCCGAAATCGTCGGCGAACGCTGGACCTTGCTGATCGTGCGCGAGCTCCTGCTCGGGCCCAAACGCTTCGGAGATCTGGTCGAGCGGTTAAGCGGGGTCAGTCCGAGCGTGCTGACCGGACGTCTAAATGCTCTTCTCGAAGATGGCGTGGTGCGGCGCACGACCTTGCCGGCGCCCTACAGCGCCCAAATCTACGAACTGACGCCGCTCGGCCTGCAGCTGAGACCCGCCATTCGCGAACTGATCCGCTGGGGTGGCCATTTCCTGTTTCCGCCTCGGCACGGCGATGCATTCGAGCCGGACTGGGTGCTGCTGGGGCTCGATGCCGTCACCCGGCAGACGCCGACGCCGGCCCGCAAGTTGGGGCTGCGCGTCACGCACGGCGGCAAGTCGGCGGGCTTTCTGGTTCAAGGCGGCCCCGCCGGCACCGTCCTCAGTCGCGGCGATGAAGAAGCCAAGGCAGTCGTCGAGGCCCGTTTCGACACGCTGCTGATGATCCTCTCTGCACGATTGCCACTCGACAAAGCGGTCACCGACAAACAGGCGACGGTCCATGGATCGATCACCGCGGCGCGCAGCCTGCCGCGCTTTTTCGATTTCCCCGACCGAGTACAGCCTACCAGTCGCTCGCCCGCACGATCTTCATGAGATCGTCGGCCATGGTCAGCGCCGTCAGGACGCCGGTCTTTGGATTGTCCGGCATGGCGCGGCCGAGGCGATACATGTTGAGCTCGCCCGAATCGCTCACGACCTCGAGCTTGCTGGCGTTGCAGCCCTCCGGCAGCGTCGGATCGGCAACCAGCTCGATCTCGGTGCGATCGAGGCCGGCGCCGCACAGCGCCACCGTCACCGCGAGATTGGCGTTCTTCGGGTAGAGGCGGCCGGCGTCGGCCGGCGAGCCGCGGAAGATCACGGTCGGGGTCTTGATCGACGGCAGGTCGAAGTCGGTTTCGGCCGGCGTGCCCGACCAGGCATGCGGCGGCTTGATCGAGGTGTATTTCACCTTCTCGAGCTTGCCGAGCCGCATGGCGAGCAGGCCGTCGAGGCCGGCGATGGCGCCGGACGGCAGGCGCAGGCGTGCGCCGCTCTTTTCGGCCGCCGCCTTGTGCTTTTTCCAGAGCTTGGGATCGCCGTAGGCGCCGGTGGCGATCACCATCAGGTCGAAACCCTTCTTCAGGATGGTCTCGCCCCAGTCCTTCACCGCCTGCTGGCTGGCCGCCTCGACGACAATGTCGGGTTTCAGCTTGAGCAGCGCCTTCAGGTTCTCGACGACGGCGACCTTGCTGCCGACCTTCTTCCGGGTCTCCTTGGCGCGGCCCGGGCGGACAAGCACGCCCACGATGTCGATCGGCGGCTTCTTCTCCCTGAAGACGTCGAACAGCATCTGGCTGATGGCGCCATAGCCGATCAGCGCGATCTTGAGCCGCTTCTTCTTCGCCATTGTGCCCCCCGGACGGTATGTCCGGCCGCGACTATAGCCGCCGGGCCGGGCCCTTGCGACCACGGGAGGCCGCCGCTATAACCCCGCCTCCCGAGCGGGGAGACACCCATTTCTGACGGAGTGTAGCTCAGCCTGGTAGAGCACTAGCTTCGGGAGCTAGGGGCCGGAGGTTCGAATCCTCTCACTCCGACCAATCGGGTGCCGATGTCCCGACATCGGCCTGACGGCGGACCTTCGGGTCCGCCGTTTGCTTTTGGCACTCACCCGTTCAGCGGGACTTCGCGTTGTTGGAGTCTTCCGTACGGAGCCGTCCAGTCGCAGGGTCGACGATGTGAAGGCTGCCGCAAGCCAGGCAGATCACGCCCTCGTAGGCCGGCGGCGAACCGGCCTCGGGTGGATTCTGCTCGCTGTAGCCCTGAACGTTCTGTCCGGTGGTCGGACAGCAAAAAAGATACGCACGCCCCATTTTATTGAGTTTACGGGACAGCCCAAAGATCGACTTGATTTAGATCAAATCGAGGCCCGCTGCGGCGAAGCGCCTGTTCGCCATGCAAGGCCCATCGGCCCGGCCGGCCGATTCCGGAATGATCCGGCCTAGGGCGATTCCTGCCTGACCAGGGCCGGGGCGGAAACCACGGCGGCACGCCGGCGCAGGAATTCGAGGGCCGCGCGCTCGCCCTCGGCGATCAGGGTGCCGATATTCTGCGGCCCGCGATCGATCTTGCCCTCGAAGTCGAGCTTGTCCTGGACGTCCCTCGGCATCTCGATGCAGGGGATGTGATAGGGCTTGTCGCGGTCGCCGGCGAACGACTTGGGAATGCGGATCGGCGCCTTGATGTCGAAGCGCGCGAGGTACTCGGGGCGGAAGGCGTCGTCGAGGATCATGTCATTGATCATCTCGAGATGGCTGAGCTGCTGGAACAGCGAGATGTTGCCCTCGAGCTGGTTGCGCCGGTCGATGATCTCGCCCGGCTTGACCGGGATGCGCGACCGTTCGGTCGGGTTGATCTTGATCAGCCAGATCTCGTCCGGGATGTTGTGCTCCCCCATCGTGCGCGGCCGGATCAGTTCCTCGATCGGCGGATTGTCGGAGAACAGCCCGTCCCAATAGGCGTCCGCGCCGATCTGCA
Source organism: Reyranella sp. (assembly GCA_044225265.1). Lineage (GTDB taxonomy): Bacteria > Pseudomonadota > Alphaproteobacteria > Reyranellales > Reyranellaceae > Reyranella. Next base: position 66,161 of record JBGAIW010000008.1, on the reverse strand, counting down.
CGGCCGGGAAGATGCTCGGCACCGCGCAGGAAGCGAGGATGTGGTCGACCGTGATCGCCTCGCGCTTGGAAGTGAACTTCTCCAGCGCGCCCGAGATCACGTTGGCCGCGCCGATGACCAGGGTCGGCCGGTGCGCGCCCGGTCCCCAGGCGGCGATCTCGGCGAAGTCGATGTGCGTCTCGAGCAGCGCCTTGAAGTCCGAGAAGCCCTTGCGCTGGCCCGACATCATGAACTGCGTCGCCATCTGCACCGCGGGCGACGACGGGCTGAAATGCAGGGTCGGCAGCAGGCCGGCGTTGATGAGGCGCGTCGATTCGACGATGAAGCGGTTGATCACGTGCTCGCCGGTGCTTTGCGCCGTGTTCTCCTCCCAGAACCTCATCAGGCGGCCCCAGAGCGGCTGCTCGCCCTTGAGATGGGCGTACCAGACGAGCGCCGCGCAGACCGCGCCGCCCGACGTGCCGCTGACCGCGACCACCTCGAAATTGTGACCCTGCTGGGCATGACACAGGGCTTTCAGGGCGCCGGCGGTGAAGGCCGTCTGGCTCCCGCCGCCCTGGCAGGCAAGCGCGATCTTGATTTTCGACATTGCCGCCAGCTTGGCAGGTCCGGCCGCGGACTCAAAGGTGTCGGGGGCCTCCCGCCGCGATATTCCCGGCACCGGCCGCGGGGGCGGAAATGGCCGGGGCTGGGGCGGCCCGTGGAGCATTTTTGCGTCACCGCCGCAGGCGCGCAGATGGACAGCGAGCGGCTGCAATAGCCTTTCACCGGGGCCTCCGTCGCAGAAAGCCACTTAGGCGGAGTGCCGGGCCTTCGGGCACGCAGGCTCCCTCAGGCAGCGCCGGTGCGCGGGACCGCAATCAGGTGGAACCGCCTGCAGTTCTACCGGGCTACAAACCGCTAGCCGATCAGCCAGCCGCGCAGCAGCCCGAACGCGCCAGTCGAGAATAGGATGCCGAGCGCCACGTTGCGGTAGAGCCGCTCGCTGGCGAGGCCATGGAACATGCGCCCGCCCAGCCAGGCGCCCAGCACCATCATCGGGAACAGCACGACGGCGCGGGCGATCGCGTCCCATCCCGCGACGCCGGTCGCCAGCACGATGACGATCAGCAGGAACTGGGTCAGGAAGTAATAGGTGACGATATTGGCGCGATGGACGGCCGGCTTGTCGTTTCCCGACAACAGGTAGATCAGTACCGGCGGGCCGCCGACGCTGGTGGTCGCCATCATCGCGCCGGAAACCGCGCCGACCGTCGCCGACGCCCAGGGCGAGCGCTTGCCGGTGTATTTCCAGCCGCTCCACATCATAGCCACGAAGGCCACGATGATCGCCGAGACGCCGGTCACGATGGTGTTCTTGTCGACGCTGGCCAGCAGCCAGACGCCGAGCGGCATGGCGGCGCAGGCGGCGATGCTCATCGGCGCCAGCGTCTTCCAGTCGGCATGACCGCGGACCTGCGGGAAGAGCTGCAGCGAGACCACGAGCTCGATCGCCACCACGGTGACGATCATCTCGGCCGAGCCGAACAGGATGGCGAAGATCGGCGCCATCAGCATGGCCGAGCCGAAGCCCGCGAAGCCGCGCATCAGGCCGGCGACGAAAGTGACGGCGACGGCGGTCCACAGGCCGACATCGACGAACAGGCTCTGGAAGTACGCGAACACGGCAGCGAAATCAGGTTGCGATCTTGGCGCGCAACTTGGTGCGGACGAGATCGATGCGGTCCTGGCCCCAGAACAACTCGCCGTCGACCACGAATGTCGGCACGGCGAATACGCCGGCGGCCTCGGCGGCCTGCTGGTGCTCGGCCAGGAGTTTGGGTCCATCGTCCTTCGTGAACGCCTCGAAGCCGGCGGGATCGACGCCTGCTTCGGTCAGCAGAGCCTCGATCGCGGCGCGGTCCTCGTAGTCGAGCTCGCGCCTGAAGAACCTCGGATAGGCGAGATCGATGAACGCCCGGCCCCTGCCCGCCCTGTCGGCGAAGAGCCACGCCATGTGCGCGAGCCTGGTGTCGAAGATCTTCTTCGGCCCGAGGATGGTCTGGCCGCGCGCGAAGCGGCGCACGTCGGTGTAGAGGTACTTGATCTTGCGCATGCCGCGCTGCAGCGCCGCCGGATCGTTGAGGTCGACGCCGCCCATGATGTCGAGATGGAACGGCCGCAACCGCAGGACGACACCGAGCTCCTTCTCCAGCGCGTAGGCCGGATCCTTCGCCACGAAGGAATAGGGACTCTTGAGATCGAGCCAGAGGTCGACCGTCCTGGTCACGCCTTGTTCCGCTGGCCTTCGCCGGTCTTGTCGCGCAGGCGGCGCATGCCGCGCAGCCAGCGGTCGCGGTCGTTCTTGCGCACCATGTACTCCTTCACCTCCGGGTGCGGCAGGATCAGGAAGGTTTCGGCGTCCATCGCCTCGATCACGGTCTGGGCCACCGCGTCGGTGTTGATCACGCCGTCGACCGAGGCGGCCGTGGCGCCCGCCATGCGCAGCATGTTGGTGTCGACCGCCTGCGGGCAGAGCACCGAGACGCGAATGCCCTTGTCGCCGTACTGGATCGAGAGATGCTCGGCCAGCGCCACGCCGGCATGCTTGGTCACGCCGTAGGGCGCCGAGCCCATCGAGGCGAGCAGGCCGGCGGCGCTGGCGGTGTTGAGCAGGTAGCCCTCGCCGCGCTTCAGCATCTTGGGCACCAGGTCGCGCGCGGCGTAGACGTGCGCCATGACATGGACGGCCCACGAATCGGCCCAGTCCTTGTCGGTCGCGTCCTCGTGGCCGCCGCGGCCGATGCCGGCGTTGGAGAAGAAGACGTCGACCTGGCCGTACTTCTTCTCGGCTTCGGCGATCAGCTTCCTGACCTCGGACTCCTTGCCGATGTCGCCGGCAACCGCCAGCCCGCCGATGTCCTTCGCGACTTTCTCGAGCCGGGCCGCATCCATGTCGGCCACGACGACGCCCTTGGCGCCTTCCCTGGCGAAGCGCCGCGCCACCGCCTCGCCGATGCCGCCCGCCGCGCCAGTGACGACGCAGACCTTGCCTTTGACCTTCATGATTGCGTCCCCGCTCCTACCTGTTGTCGCCCTGGATGGCGTCGATGACCGCCTTCGTCACGTCCGTCGTGCGGGCGGTGCCGCCGAGATCCGGCGTGTGATAGCGCTTGTCGGCGGTGACCCGCTCGATGGCCGTCATCAGACGCCTGCCGGCTTCCGCCTCCCCGAGATGGTCGAGCAGCATCACCGCCGACCAGAAGGTGCCGATCGGGTTGGCGATGCCCTTGCCCATGATGTCGAACGCCGAGCCGTGGATCGGCTCGAACATCGAGGGGAACTTGCGCTCGGGATTGAGATTGGCGGTCGGCGCGATACCGAGCGAACCCGCCAGGGCCGCCGCGAGATCGGACAGGATGTCGGCATGCAGGTTGGTGGCGACGACGGTGTCGATCGACTGCGGCTTGATCACCATGCGCATGGTCATGGCGTCGACCAGCATCTTGTCCCATGTGACGTTGGGGAATTCGCGCGAGATCTCGACCGCGATTTCGTCCCACATCACCATGCCGTGACGCTGGGCGTTCGACTTGGTGACGACGGTGAGCAGCTTGCGCGGCCGGCCCTGCGCCAGCTTGAACGCAAAGCGCATGATGCGCTCGACGCCGGCGCGGGTGTGCATGGCGACGTCGGTCGCGGCCTCGAGCGGCGAGCCCTGATGGACGCGGCCGCCGACGCCGGCATATTCGCCCTCGGAATTCTCGCGCACGATCACCCAGTCGAGCTCCTTGCGCTCGACATGGCGCAGCGGCGAGGTGATGCCAGGCAGCACGCGGGTCGGTCGCACGTTGGCGTACTGGTCGAACGGCTGGCAGATCGCGAGCCGCAGCCCCCACAGGGTGATGTGGTCGGGAATGTCGGGATGGCCGGCCGAGCCGAACAGGATGGCATCGTGGTTCCTGATCTGCTCGCGGCCGTCGGCCGGCATCATGCGGCCGTGCTTCTTGTAATACTCGCCGCCCCAGTCGAAGTGATCGACCTTGACCTCGAAGCTGCCGGCGCGCCTGGCCAGCGCCTGCAGCACCTCCACGCCGGCGGAAACCACCTCGGTGCCGATGCCGTCGCCCGGAATGGCGGCGATCCTGTAGGTCTTCATGGCATCAGCCCCAGCTCTGCTGGATCAGTTCGATGTACTGTGCCCTGGTCGGCTGGCGCGGCGTCGAGAGATGGCAGTGATCGCCGAGCGCCCCATCGGCGATCTGCTCGATCACCTCGTCCTTCAGGCCGGCCTTGCTCAGCCCCTTGGGAATGCCGAGCCGGTCGTTCAACGCGGCGACGGCGTCGGCGACGCCCGCGGCGTTCTGCTCGCTCTCCTTCAGGCCCATGACCTGGCCGACCTTGCGGAACTTGTCGCCGACCGCCGGTTCGTTGAAGCGCAGCACCGCCGGCAGGTAGATCGCGTTCAGGGTGCCGTGATGCGTGCGATAGCCCTTCAGCCCGCCGGTCGGATGGCTGAGCGCGTGCACGGCGCCGAGGCCCTTCTGGAAAACCATCGCGCCTTCCATCGAGGCCATCGCCATGTTGTAGCGTGCCTCGCGGTCCGATCCGTCCTTGGTCGCGCGCTCGACGTAGCGCCACGCCTTGTCGAGCCCGTCGAGGGCGATGCCGTCGGCCGGCGGATTGAAAGCGTTGCTGAGGAAGCATTCGATGTTGTGCGTCAGGGCGTCCATGCCGGTGCCGGCCGTCAGATGCGGCGGCAATGTCATGGTCAATTCAGGGTCGATCAGCGCCAGCCGCGGGATCAGGTGCGGGCTGCCGATCGCGAGCTTGCGGCCGGAGTCCATGATGATCACGCCGCCGCGACTCACTTCGCTGCCGGTGCCCGAGGTGGTCGGGATCGCGACGATCGGTGCGACCTTGGCGGTGATCTTGGCCGCGCCGCCTTCGACCATCGAATAGGCCTGGAGCGAATCTCCGGGATGCGTCGCCATCAGCGCCACGCCCTTGGCGAGATCCATCGGCGAGCCGCCGCCGATCGCGATGATGCCGTCGCAGCCTTCGGCCTTGTAGATCTTCAGCGCATCGCGCATGGCGGCTTCGGTCGGGTTCTCCGGCGTGCCGTCATAGAGCGTGATCGGCATGTTGCCGGGAAGCCGCTCCTTCACCTTGCCCCACAAGCCGGCGGCGATGCAGCCCTTGTCGGTGACGATCAGCGGCCGGCGGATGCCGAGAAGCTGCAGCTCGGCATCGAGAAGTTTCAGCGCCCCAAAATCGAACTGGATGCGGGTGAGATAGGTGATGAGAGCCATGAGTTCCTCTGCAAATCATATTCCTCTCCCTCTTGGGGGAGAGTAGGAAGACGCGCTTACGCCCTGTAGAACGGCTTGTCGCCCTTGACGGTGACGCGATAGCCCAGCCGCTTGTGCGGAAAGTAGTCCCACATTGCGTGGTGCATCGCCGCGCGGTTGTCCCAGAAGGCGATCGAGTTGGGTTGCCATACGAAGCGGCACTGAAATTCCGGCGTCTCGCTGTGGCGGTAGAGCATGTCGAGCAGCGCATCGCTTTCGTGCTTCTTGAGGCCGACGATGCGGGTCGTGAAGTTGCGGTTGACGAACAGCGCCTTGCGGCCGGTCACCGGATGGGTGCGCACCACAGGATGCTCGTTGCGCGGGAAGCCGCCCTCCTTCGGCGTCTGGCCGAAGCGGCCGCCATAGACCTGCGCGCCGTCATGCACGGCGGTCAGCCCCTCGCAGAGCTTCTGGGTCGCCGGCGAAAGGGTTTCGAAGGCGCGGTACATGTTGGCGAACAGCGTATTGCCGCCGCCGTCGGGCGGCAGCTGCTTCATGTAGAGGATCGAGCCCATCGGCGGCTCGGGGTCGCACGAGACGTCGGAGTGCCACTCCTCGCCCGCGACGAACTTCGAATTCTCGTCGGCCTTGATCACCAGGATCTCGGGATGCCGGTTCTCGGTTCGGATCGAGGTCGGATGGATATGCAGGTCGCCGAAGCGCCGGCCGAAATCCTTGTGCTGGTCGTGCGTGAGCTCCTGGTCGCGGAAGAAGATGACCAGATTTTCCATCAGCGCGTCGTGCACTTCCTGGAACTGCTGGTTGCCGAGCGGCCGGGAGAGATCGACGCCGAAGATTTCGGCGCCGATCGCGGGCGTGAGCTTGCGCACCTCTATTGTCTGGTAGCCCATTGGCTTTTCCTCACCTTTGAGGCAAGCCTACGAAAAGAAGCCCATGAGCGACAGCATTTCCGTACGCCCGGCCACGCTCGGAGACGCCGCAGCCCTGGCAGCGACCATCGCCGCCGCGTTCGAGCAGTATCGCGGCAAGCTCGTGCCGGAGTCCGGCGCATTCGCCGAGACCGCCGACAACATCACGCGCCAGTTGAAGGCGGGCGCCGGCGCCCTTGTCGCGGAACGGAACGGCAAGGTGCTGGCCTGCGTGATGACCGAGATGCAGGAGGGCGATCTCTATTTCGGGCGACTCGCGGTACTGCCGCAGGCGCGCGGACTCGGCCTGGCGAAGCGCCTGATCGAGGCCGTCGAGGAGGAGGCGCGCCGCCGCGGCCTGCCGGGCGTGCGGCTCGGCGTGCGGGTGGTGCTGACCGGCAACCAGCGCCTGTTCAACTCGCTGTGCTATGTCGAAACCTCGCGCGAGCCGCATCCAGGATTCGACTACCCGACCTCGATCAACATGCGGAAGGCGCTGCGCTAGGGCCTGCGCCGGTACCGGAAATCGCAGCACGACGCGCCCTGCATGATGGTCTGCGTGCGCGCGAGCTCGATGTCGCCGTTGAAGCCTTCGAGCATCGGGAAGTCGCGGCTGCACTGAAGCTGGAAGCCCAACTCGCTCAGGCCCCAGTCCTTGTAGAGCTGGGCATAGCCGCAGCGCGTGACGTTGAATTCCAGCCGTTCCTCGGTCGTGGCCAGCATTTCGATGTCGATGCCGCCGCCGGGACCGCCCCAGACTTCCTCGGCGACGCGGCGGAGGCCGGCGAGATCGCCGCCAAAGTGCCGGGCGGTGACGGCGCCATCGGCGACGGATGCATTCCTTATGAACGAGGCGACCAGTTCGCGCGTCGCCTGTTCGCCGAATTTCTCGCGGCAGGCTTCTATGAAGGGCACAAGGACGCGGCCTTCGATGCGGCGGCGCTCAAGATGGCCGACTTTCGGGGGTGTGTTCATGCGACGGAAGGTGGCCGCGGCGGACGCCTGCGACAAAGCAGTTAAACTGCGGCTCGAGGCCCAGCAGAAATGAGGCTCGATTTTCCCGCCCGAGACTATGGTGGCGCCATGACCTACCGACTCCCGCCGCTGGGCGGCCTGCGCGCGTTCGAGGCCGCTGCACGCCACATGAGTTTCAAGCTCGCGGCCGATGAATTGGGTGTCACCGCCGGCGCCGTCAGCCAGCACGTCAAGGCGCTGGAGGACAAGCTCGGCCTGATCCTGTTCAAGAGGAACGCGCGCTCGATCGAGCTCACGCCGGCTGGCCGGAACTACCTGCCGCCGATCAGCACCGCCTTCGAGATCATCGCCGAGGCGACGGAATCCAGCGCCCCGGCGTTGCGTGGCTGGAAGCTTCGGGTCGGCATCGCGCCGGCACTGCAGAAGATCGACTGTCCGGCGCTGCGCGAACTCGCCTCGCGCAAGAGCGGCAAGCCGATCCTGGGCCTCGGCAGCGAAGACGATCCGTCGCTGGTGGCCGAGGGAGAGCTGCATGCCCTGCTGCGCACTTCCGACCGGGCCTGCGCCGGCCTGAACATCGAGCGCATCAAGGTTCGCAACGGCGAAAGCCATGTTCCCGTCGTGCTGGTGACACGCCCCGGCATCGCGGGCTGTCGCCAGCACAGGACCCTCGTGAGGATGCTGCACGCCTGATGCGCCGGATTGGCGGCCCTGGCGCAGGTGCGCGGCGGCGTCGGGATTTGCTAAAGTCCGCCATCATGACCGCACGCACGCCGCTCACCGGCCCCTCCGTCTGGAAGGGCGAGGACATCAAGAATTCCACGCGCTGGATCCGCGATCTGGCGCCCGCCCATGTCGATGCGCTCGACGCGGCGCTGAAGGCCGTGCAGGGCAAGAACTGGGCGGAGCTGACGCGCGCCACCTTCCCGCTGAAGGGCTTCGAGGACCTGCTGGCCGACATCGCCGACGAACTGGAGAACGGCAGCGGCATCATGAAGCTGCGCGGCTTTCCGGTCGAACGCTACGGCGAGGACGATCTGAGACGGATGTATTTCGGCCTGGGCACGCACATCGGCACGCCCGTGTTCCAGAACCGCACGGGCGAGCTGATGCGCGCCATCCGCGACGAGGGCGCCCATGTCGGCCGCACCTACGGCCAGACCAAGGACACCAAGGGCGGCACGTTCCTTTCCTCCTATGCCCGCACTCTGACCAATGGCGGCCTGCGCTTCCACACCGACCGCACCGACGTGGTCGGCCTGCTGTGCGTGCGCCAGGCGATGAAGGGCGGCGTCAGCACCATCGCCTCGACGCCTGCCATCCACAACGCGATCCTGGCGAGGCGCCCCGACCTGCTCGACGCGCTGTTCACCGACTACTGGCGCAGCCGCTTCGGCGAAGAGGGTACTGGCAAGGACGGCAGCAGCACGACGCGCGCCACCGCCTATCCGCTGCCGATCTTCGGCGTGGTCGGCGGCAAGTTCACCTCGCACTATTCGCTGACCTTCATCGAGGCGGCCCAGCTCGCCGACGACATCCCCAAGCTCTCGCCGGCGCAGAAGGAAGCGATCGACGTGCTGATGGCGACGGCGCAGGAACTCTGCTTCGAGATGACGCTGGAGCCCGGCGACCTGCAGCTGATCAACAGCCACGTCACCTATCACGGCCGCACGCCGTTCGAGGACGATGCCGACAGCGGCCACGACCGGCTGCTGCTGCGCCTGTGGCTGACCATGGCCAACAACCGACCGCTGCCGGCCGGTCACGAAGTGCTGTGGCAGAGCATCGAAGCCGGCCGCCCGCGTGGCGGCATCCGGCAGGTCGCGATCTAGAAGCTGCTTTCGAGCGCGCTGCCCCGCTTGACCGACTTGGGTCCATTAGTTTACTAGGAAACTATCTGGAGTTTTCATGGCGAGCAGACTGGAAGACCATCTCGGCTACTGGCTGCGCTACGTGTCCAACCACGTTTCGTATGCCTTCGCGCGCAAGGTGCAGACACGCGGCGTCACGGTGGCCGAATGGGTCGTACTGCGCGAGCTGTTCGAGGCTGGCGAAACCGCGCCCAGTGGACTCGCCGCCCGGATCGGAATGACGCGTGGCGCGATCTCCAAGCTGGTCGACCGCCTCGAAGCCAAGACGCTGATCGTACGCCTGCACGCCGCCGACGACCGGCGATTCCAGTCCATCGCGCTAAGCAAGGACGGCCGCACGCTGGTGCCACAGCTCGCCCGTCTCGCCGACGCCAACGACGCCGAATTCTTCGGCCATCTGCCGGCGTCCCGACGCAAGGCGCTGGAGATCACGCTGCGCGACATCGTTCGCCGGCACAACCTCAGAGCCGTTCCCCTCGAGTAAGGAGCAGAACATGAGCAGTAACACTTCCGCCGTACTCCGCGAGTGCACCGAAGGTTCGGACGAGGAGCGGCTGAGCTTCCCCGAAGTCGTGGGCAAGCTGGCCGCCGCCGGCATCGAGCGCTACCACGCCGACCTGCAGCGCCACGAGAAGACCTACTATATGCCCGACGGCCGCTCCGAGCTTCTCCGGTGCGCGCCGGTCCGCGAGACGCCTGCGATCGAGTTCCGCCCCGAGCAGGTTGGCGACGCCGTCCGCGCCATCCAGGGCGGTCGAATCGGATACCAGGAGTTCTGCCGCCGGATCGTGCGGGCGGGGTGTGTTTCCTATTTCGTGTCCCTGGCTGGCAGGCGAGCTGTCTATTTCGGGCGCACCAGCGAGGCCTACGTCGAGCCGTTTCCGGCCTAGCGCCGCTGTCGCAGCTTGCCGACGATCCCGGTCGGGAAGAAATAGACGCAGAGGATAAAGGCGAGCCCCAGCCACAGCAGCCAGCGGTCGGGATGGAACAGGCCCGCGAGCAGCGGCACGCCGGTCAGCGCCTTGTTGGCGAGACCCAGCAGTTCCTGCAGGTAGTTCTGCGCCAGCACCAGCAGAACGGCGCCGATCACCGCGCCGTACATCGTGCCCATGCCGCCGATCACCACGATCAGCAGCAGGTCGACCATGATCTCGAAGCTCAGCGTCGTGTCGGGGTTGGTCTGGCTCGACCACAGCGCCAGCAGGGCACCGGCCAGCGAAGCGACCACGGCGGCGATGCAGGACGCGGCGGTGCGGTAGACCACCGTGCGGTAGCCGATCGCCTCGGCGCGGAACGGATTCTCGCGGATCGCCATCAGCACGCTGCCGAATGGCGAGTTGACGATGCGCAGCAGGATCAGCACCAGCGCCAGCGACACGAAATAGACGAGGTAATAATCGAGCAGCCGGCCGCTCAGCCGCACGCCGAACAGCGTGCCGTCGGCGAACGAAAAGGACGGGCGCAGTGCGGCCGGCAGGCGGTAGTTGAGGCCATCCTCGCCACCGGTGAGGTCGGAAAGCTGCGACGCCAGGATCAGGAACGCCGAGGCTACCGCGAGCGTGATCATGGCGAAGAAGATCGTGCGCACTCGCAGGCTGAACAGGCCGATCAAGACGGCAAGCGCCAGCGCCACGACGAGGCCCGCGACGACGCCGACCGCGACGGCGTCCCACCCTGCCCCCATGCGCGTGAGCGCGATCGCCACGCCATAGGCGCCGATACCGAAGAACATGGTGTGGGCGAAGGAAACGATGCCGGTGTAGCCCAGCAGCAGGTCGAAACTCGCCGCCAGTACGATGAAGACGCAGACCTTGGCCGCGACGTTGAGCGACTTGGCGCCGGGAAACAGGAACGGCGCCAGCGCGAGCCCGACTACGATCGCGAGCAGCGCCAGGCTCAGCCAGCGGCTGCGCGGCAGATCGTCGGAGAGGAAGGCGCGAAGCATCATCGGCCCCTCACCGCTTCGCCACCGGATAGAGGCCTTGCGGCCGCCACAACAGCACCAGTGCCATCAGCAGGATGTTCGAGCCCAGCGCCACCTTGGGCGCGAGAAAGCCGACATAGTTGGCGGTCAACCCGACCAACAGCGCGCCGACGAAGCAGCCGCCGACCGAGCCGAGGCCGCCGATGATGATCACGATGAACACCAGCACGACCACCTGGCCGCCGATCGCGGCGGTGACCACTTCCTGGTAGAGCCCCCACATCGCGCCGCCGAGGCCCGCCAGCGCCGAACCCGCGACGAACACGCCGACGAACAGGCGGCGGATGCGATACCCCAGCGCCTCGACCATCTCGCCGTTCTCGACGCCGGCCCGGATCAGCAGGCCGATGCGGGTGCGGTTCAGCGTCAGCGCCAGGGCAGCGAACACGGCGAGCCCGATCACGACCGCCAGCACGCGATATTTCTCGACCGCGATGTCGCCGAGCAGGAATGCGCCGCGCAACGCCTCGGGCCGGGTCAGCGTGATCTGCTCGGGACCCCAGATCACCTTCAAGAGCTGCTCGGCGACGATCAGGCCGCCGGTCGTGATCAGGATCTGCTTGAGATGCTGGCCGTAGACCGGCCGCACCACGATCCTCTCGAACGCCCAGCCGAGCACGCCGCTCACCGCCATCGCCGCCAGAATGGCGATACCGACCGCCGACAGATTGAGTCCGGCGGAACCGGCGGCCATCCACGGACCGAGCGCCAGCATGACGCTGGCCGCCACGAAGGCGCCGACGGCGATGAAGGCGCCGTGGCCGAAATTGAGCACGTCCATCAGACCGAAGGTGAGCGTCAGCCCGGAAGCCATGATGAAGATCATCAGCCCCATGGCGAGACCGGCCACGGTGAGCGTCATCCAGCTGCTGGCCGAGCCGACGAACGGAAACGCCGCGACGCCCAGCGCCGGCAGCAGCAGCAATGGCAGCCAATCGCGTTTCATGGGGCGCGCTTCATTGGTGGGTGTCCATGCCGAGGCCGAGCAGGTGCTGCTGCAGGGCGGAGTCGGCGGCGAACGACGCCATGTCGCCGCGATGCGCCACCCTGCCGTCGTCCATGACCGCCACGGCGTCGCCGAGCTGGCGCGCGAAGGCGAAATTCTGCTCGACCACCAGCAGGGTCGCCTCGCCGTCCTTCAACTCGCGGAAGGCGTCGATCATGTTGGCGATGATCGCCGGCGCCAACCCCTTGGTCGGCTCGTCGATCAACAGGAGCCGGCGCGGCTCGACGATCGCCCGTGCCACCGCCAGCATCTGCTTCTGGCCGCCCGAGAGGTTGCCCGCCGGCAGGGTCCAGAAGCGCTTCAACGCCTCGAAGCGGCCGAAAATCCAATCGAGGCGCCTGGCATCCGGCGGTCCCGAACGTGCCGCGAGCACCAGGTTCTCCTGTACCGTGAGGTCGGCGAAGATCGCCATGCTCTCCGGAACGTACGCGATGCCGAGGCGCGCGATGTCGGGCGTCGGCAGATGGGAGATGTCTCGGCCGTCGAAGCGGATCTCGCCGGCCACGGCACGCCACAGGCCCATGATGGTGCGCAAGGTCGTGGTCTTGCCGGCGCCGTTGCGGCCCAGCAGCATCGTCAGCCCGCCCTCGGCCACGTCGAACTCGACGCCGTGGAGGATGTGATAGCGGCCGATGTCGGTCTTCACGCCGCGCAGCGAGAGCAGAGCGTCAGCCATTCGCGGCTCCGCCGAGATAGGCCTCGCGCACGATATCGGAGTTGATCACGTCGGCCGGCTTGCCGTCGGCGACCAGCTTGCCCTGGTGCAGCACGACGATGCGGTCGGAGAGCGAGCGCACCACGTCCATCTTGTGCTCGACCAGCAGGATAGTCTTGTCGCCGCGCGCCTTGATGGCGGCGATGATCTCCAGCACCGTCGGCACGTCGTCGACGCTCATGCCGGCGGTCGGCTCGTCGAACATGAAGATGTCGGGTTCCAGCGCCAGCAGGATCGCGACCTCGAGCTTGCGCTGGTCGCCGTGGCTCAGCGTCGCCGCCACCGCGTCGGCGCGGTCGGTCAGCGACACGGCGGCGAGATGCTCGCGCGCGCGGTCCGAGAGCTCGCGATGGCGCGACACACGACTCAGCAGGTCGAGCCCCTTGCCGTTCCGGACCTGCACCGCCAGCCGCACGTTCTCGAGCGCCGTCAGGTTGGGAAAGAGATTGGTGAGCTGGAAGGCACGGCCCAGCCCCAGCCGCGCGCGCTGCGGCGCGGGCATCGCGGTGATGTCGCGGCCGTTCAGCGACACCTTGCCGGAGGTTGCCGGCAACTGGCCCGAGATCAGGTTGAAATAGGTCGTCTTGCCGGCGCCGTTGGGCCCCACGATCGAGGTCAAGGTACCGGGCTGAAAGGCGCAGCTCACCCCGTCGACGGCAGCGTGGCCGCCGAAACGGATGGTGAGATCTTGAGTTTGCAGCATCGACGGCGTGCGTAGCCCCCTCACCTCGCCTCTCCCCCTAGCGGGGGAGAGGAATATGAAAGGGAAGCCCTCTTCCTCCTCTCCCCCATGGGGGAGAGGAGGAAGATGGGGTCGGAGCCCTACTTCTTGTTCTTGATCGGCAGCTTCATTTCGTCGGCCGGTATCTCGCGCACCAGCTCGAGCAAGTCGACGTTGTCCGCCGGATCCTTCTTCATGCGCCACTGGTACATGACCTGCAGCGCCTGGTGATCTTCTTTGCGGAAGGTCATCTTGCCCTTGGGCGTGTCGAAGCTCATACCCTCCATGGCCGCGATCAGCTTCTCGGTGTCGGTGCTCTTGGCCTTCTTGATCGCCTCGACCACGGCGAGGGCCGCCGACATGCCACCGGCGACGAAGAAGTCCGGCGGTGCGCCGTTGTTCTTCTTCTTGTATTCGGCGACCAGCCAGTCGTTCACCGGGTTCTTCGGGAAACCCCAGTAGTAGTAGATGGCGCCCTCGAGACCGGGGAACTGCTTCCAGCCGGCCATTACCGGCAGGATGTTGCCACCGGGTGCGATCTCGATGTTGTAGCGCTCGGGCTTGAGGTCCATCAGCTTAGGTAGCGGATGGGCGCCGGCCCACACCACGGCGATGATCTTGCGGCCGGGCTTGTCCTTCAGCGAGTCGAACAGGCGCTGGCCCGCCGCGGTGAAGTCGGTGGTCTGCGCCGGCGTGTACTCCTCGTGCACGACCTTGGCCTTGGAACCGACGGCGGCGAGCGCTTCCTTGAGCGAGGCGATGCCGTCCTTGCCGAAGGCGTTGTCCTGGGCGAGCGTGGCGATCGAGATGCCCTCGTCCTTCAGCGTCGCGGCGGCGGCGAGCGCGTCCTGCGAGGAGTTGCGCGCGGTGCGGAAGATATAGCGGTTCCACTTGTCGCCGGTGATCTGGTCCGCGACGGCGGGCTCGACCAGCAGGATCTTCTTGTACTCCTCGGCGACCGGCAGCATGGCGAGCGCGATCGGCGAGCCGGTGGTGCCGACGGCGATGTCGACCTTGTCGTCGCCATAAGCCTGCTCGAGGGCCGCCTTGCCCATGTCGGGCTTGAGCTGATCGTCCTTGACGATGACCTGGATCTTGCGGCCGTCGATTTCCATCTTGCCCTGCGTGGCGTACTCGAGGCCGAGCATGAAGCCCGCCTCGGTCTGGCGCGCATAGGCCTCCAGCGGACCGGTCTTGCTGGTAATCAGCGCGATCTTGATCGGCGGCTGCTGGGCCGCGCCCGAGCCGGCCAGCGCTATGCCGGCCACGGTGGCGCCGGCAACTGCAAAAATCGAACGACGAAGCATCGAAGGAACCTCCCTTTCGTGAAGGTCCTTCTAGTCCATCGATTCGAGTCGCACCATTGCCGTCCGTCGATCCCACAAGGGTTCGCCGCCAAATTCATCTACGCGTACCCTGTGAATTCCTGTTCGATGTCCGCGCGCCACCACGGCACGAACCTATCGGGAGCAAGAAAATCTAGGCCCAGACGCACGAAATTGAGGACTGACGCCTCCCCTGGCAGGCCGTAGCGTAAGTCGGGATGCATATCGAACCCCGTCTTCTGGTCTTCACCCAGGGCGTGCGCACCCGCATCGGCGCCACGGTCGCCGTCGGTCTGCTGGGCGTCGGGCTCGGAGTGGCAAGACTGGGACTGCTCGGTTGGCTGATCGGACAGATTTTCGCCGGCCGGCCGGCCGGCGAGCTCGTGCTGCCTGCCGCGCTGATCGCCCTGGTGATGGTGCTGCGCGGCGCCGCCGAGCACTGGCGCGCGGTGCTGGCGCACGAGACGGCGGCACGGGTGCAGAAGCGCCTGCGCCGCATCCTCTACGACAAGATCGCCGAGCTCGGGCCGGGCACGGTCGGCCGTCAACGCTCGGGCGGCCTTACGCTGTCGATGATCGACGGCGTCGAGCAGCTCGAAACCTATTTTGGCCAGTTCCTGCCGCAGTTCATGATCGCGCTGCTGACGCCGGTGTTGATCTTCGTCGTGGTCGCCTTCATCGACCTGCCAGTCGCCCTGGTGATGCTCGTCGCCGCCCTGGTCGCCCTGCTGGCGCCCGGCCTGTGGCACAGACTCGACGTCAAGAATTCCAGCCGCCGTCAGCGCGCCTACGCCTCGTTCGCCGCCGAGTTCCTCGACTCGATCCAGGGTCTCGCCACGCTGAAGGCGTTCGGCCAGGGCAAGAGCCGCGCCGACAAGCTCGAGATCGAGGCGCAGGACGTCTTCGAAAAGACGATGTGGGTGCTGGCGACCAATGCGCTCGCCCGCGGCATCACGGACTGCTCGATCGCCATTGGCGCCGCCGCGGCACTGATCTACGGCGCCGTACGGGTCGAGAGCGGCGCTATGGCGCTGACCTCGCTGCTGATCATCCTGATGTTGGGCGTGGAAATCTTCCGGCCGATGCGCGAGCTGCGCAATGTCCTGCACCAGGGAATGGTCGGCCTGTCGGCCGCCCAGGGCATCTATCGCATTCTCGACGACAAGGCGTCGGTGGTCGATGCGGGCGCAAAGGCGTCGTCGCTTCCGATCGAACCGACGATCTCATTCGAAGACGTGCGCTTCACCTACCCTGGCACGCGGCGGCGCGTACACGACGGCCTCTCCTTCCAGGCCCGCGCCGGCGAGCGACTGGGCATCGTCGGCACGTCGGGAGGCGGCAAGTCGTCGGTCGTACGCCTGCTGCTGCGCTTCTACGATCCCGATGAAGGCCGGGTCACTTTGGGCGGCGAAGACCTGCGCAGCCTGTCGTTCGAGCAGATCCGCTCGCTGATCTCGGTGGTGAACCAGGACACGTTCCTGTTCCACGGCACGGTCGAGGACAACATCCGGCTGGGCCGGCCCGAGGCCAGCCAGGCCGATCTCGAGGCCGCGGCACGCGCCGCCAACATCCACGACTTCATCGTCGCCCTGCCGCAGGGCTACGAAACGGTGATCGGCGAGAAGGGCATCAAACTCTCGGGCGGCCAGCGCCAGCGGCTGGCGATCGCCCGTGCACTGCTGCGCGACACGCCGATCCTGGTGCTCGACGAGGCGCTCAGCGCCGTCGACGCCGAGAACGAGGCGGTGATCCAGGAAGCACTCGACCGGCTGATGCAAGGCCGCACGACGCTGGTCTTCGCCCATCGCCTCTCGAGCGTGATCGGCTGCGATCGCATCCTGGTGCTCGATGCCGGCCATGTCGCCGAAGAGGGAACGCACGCCGAGCTGATGGCGAGAGGCGGCCTCTATGCCGGCCTGATGGCCGAGCAGGTGCACGACACGACGGCTGCTCTCGACAACACCGACGGCACCCTCGCCGACGCGGCCCGCACCGAAACCATCGCCAGCACGCCCGGAGGCGCTGCCAAGCCGCTGACCGAAGGCATCATCAAGGCCGAAGGCCTCACCTGGTACCAGGTCCTGGTCGCGCTGATGAAGGTGGCGCTGCCCTGGAAGGGGCGCCTCGGACTCACTTTCGTCTTCGGCGTGCTGAGGGTGGTGGCCTTCATCGGCATCGGCGTGTTGTCGGCCCTGATCGTGCTCTGTCTCAAGAACGGCACGCCCTGGCTGGGCTATGCAGTCGCGCTCGGGCTGCTCGCGCCGCTTTCCGGCGTGCTTCACTGGCTGGAGTCCTGGCTCGCCCACGACATGGCCTTCCGCCTGCTCGCGGTGATGCGCATCGACGCCTTCCGCAAGCTCGAGGCGCTGGCGCCGGCATATCTCACGCGGCGGCGCACCGGCGACCTGATGGCGCTCGCGACGCACGACATCGAACTGGTCGAATATTTCTTTGCCCATACCGTGGCGCCGGCCTTCGTGGCGCTCCTGGTGCCGGCGGCGGTGATCGCGGTGCTCGGAACCGAAAGCCCGTGGCTCGCGGCCGCCCTGCTGCCGTTCCTGCTCGCCGTCGGACTCAGCCCCTTCCTGATGCGCAAGCGCGTCGATCGCCTGGGTTCAAAGGCCCGCGAGGCGGCGGGCGAGCTCGGCGCTTTCGCCGTGGATTCGGTCCAGGGCCTGGGCGAAATCGTGGCCTTCCAGCAGGAGGACCGGCGCGGCAACCGCCTCGACCAACTGTCGCAGCGCCATATCGAGCTGCGCCTGCCTTTTTTCCGCGAGCTTACCCTGCAGCACGCGATCCTCGAGATTCTGACCGGGCTCGGCGGTCTCGCCGTCGTGATCTGCGGCGCGTTGCTCGCCCAGCAGGGCCAGCTCGACCCGGGACTACTGCCTCTGCTCACCATCCTGGCGATGGCGGCCTTCCTGCCGGTGTCAGAGATCGCCCAGATCGGCCGCCAGCTCGCCGACACGCTGGGGGCCACCCGCCGCGTCTACGCGTTGGCCAACGAGCCGGTCCCGGTGCGCGACGGCAAGGGCGTGGCGCTGCGTGCCGGCGCCGCCAGCCTGGCGCTGGAGAACGTCACCTTCTCCTATCCCGGCCAGAACAAGGCGGCGCTGAGCGAGGCGAGCTTCGTCATCCCGGCCGGCAAGACGGTGGCTCTGGTCGGCACCTCGGGTGCGGGCAAGACGACCACGGCGCAGCTTCTGATGCGCTTCTGGGATCCCGATTCAGGCCGCATCGTGCTGAACGGCCACGACCTGCGCGACTACAAGCTCGATGCGCTGCGTCGCATGATCGCGCTGGTGGCCCAGGACACCTACCTGTTCAACGACACGCTGCGCGCCAACATTCTGATCGCGCGGCCCTATGCCAGCGAACTCGAGCTACAGGCCGCGGTCGAGCACGCTTCGCTGGGTCCACTGGTCGCCACCCTGCCCAAGGGGCTCGATTCCCCGGTCGGCGAGCGCGGGACCTCGTTGAGCGGCGGCCAGCGCCAGCGGGTGGCGATCGCACGCGCCTTCCTGAAGGACGCGCCGATCCTGATCCTCGACGAGGCGACCTCGCATCTCGACGCGGTCAACGAGCAGGCCGTGCGCCGCTCCCTCGACTTATTGCAGTCCGACCGGACGACCATCGTGATCGCCCACCGGCTGTCGACCGTCCGCGACGCCGACCTGATCGTGGTGCTGGACCAGGGCCGGGTCGCCGAGACCGGCACTCACGGCGAATTGCTCGCCCGCGGCGGACTTTACGCACGGTTGGTGTCGCGGCAACTTGCGGCCTCCTACGCTCCTGCGGCATCCTGAATCTTGCCGCGGTGGGGTGGCGTAGTGGGGCTATGAAAACAGGATATTTGGCCAGGCGGACGTTGCTGGCGGGAGCTGCGGTCGCACCGTTTGCGTCGGCGCGTGGCCAAACCACCCTCGCAGACAAGCAGGTGCAGTTGCTGGTGGGCTTCGTCACCGGCGGCGGCATCGATTTCATCGCGCGCAAGATCGCCGTCCCCATCGAGCGCCGGATCGGCCGGCACGTCACCGTCATCAACCGGCCCGGCGGGCCGGGCGCCGCGCCTGGCGAGATGCTGAAGAAGGACGCCGGCGAGGGCACCGTGCTGGCCTTCATGCCGTCGACCACGCTGGTTTCCTCCCTCGTGCCGCCGGGCTTCGGCTTCGATCCCCTGACCGACCTCACCGCGATCACCGTCGCCGGGACCTGGCCGATCGGACTTGCGGTGTCGCCGTCGACCGGCGTCCGCACGTTCGACGAATACGTCAAATGGCTGAAGACCGACGACCCCAAGCGCCGCAAGCTCGGCAACACGGCGAGCGACACCTTCGTCCAGATATTCAGCACCATGATCGGCAAGGACACCGATTCGACGTTCGATCCGGTGTCCTACCGCACTTCCAATCCCATGCTGGCCGACCTCAAGGACGGAAGGCTGCCTGCGGCCGTCGCAGGCATGACGTCGCTGCTGGAGCATCATCGCGGTGGCCGGCTGCGGCTGCTGATGATCACTGCGCCCAAGCGCCTGCCCAATCTGCCCGACGTACCGACTGCGCGCGAGATCGGCTACCCGGGCCTCGAGGACCTCGAATGGTTCGCCTTCTACGCCTCGTCGAGGACCTCGCCCGACATCGTCAACGAATGGAACCGCCAGATCGTGGCGACGATGGCCGACCCGTCCCTCGGCGTCGAACTTGCCGAATTCGGGATGACGACGGAGACCAGCACACCCGAGGAAGCCCGCGCCCGAGTGGAGGGACATATCACGATGTGGCGCGAGCGCATGCTCAAGGTGGGGATGACGCCAAACAACTGAAGAAGATCGTGTTTTTCCGCCACGGCGTTTTCTGATCGAGTCGATTCCTGATCCGGACATCCTCGTCGAGCGTAGGCTCGTACATGAGGAAATTCGTCGATCGCCGTTCGCTGATCGGGCTGGGCGCATTCTCCCTGTCGGGACTGTCGTCCGTCCCTGTCCTCTCGCAGCCCGCGCCGACCATCCCGGACAAGGCCGTTCGCCTGTTCGTGGGTTTCGGCGCCGGCAACGGCACCGACATCGTCGCCCGCCAGCTCGGGCCCAAGCTCGAACGGCGGGTCGGCCGCTACATCACGGTCGACAACCGCATCGGCACCAGCGGTGGCGCAGCGGGCGAAGCGCTCAAGAAGGGCGCCGACGACGGAACCAATCTCGCCCTGCTGCCATCGACCACGTTCGCCGCCAGGATCGGCACGCCGGACTATCCCTTCGATCCGGCGGTCGACGTGGCCCCGATCACCCTGATCGGAACCTTTCCGCTGGCTCTCGCCGTCTCGCCCAAGATCGAGGTCGCGACCTACGAGGAGTACGTGGCTTTCGTCGCCAAGTCCGATGCGGCAAACCGCCGGCTGGGATCGACCGCACTCTCGACGGCCTTCGTCGAGGTTTACGGCAAGCTGATGAGCCGCGTGCTCGGCGCCGACATGAAGATCGTCGGCTATCGCGGCGGTTCATCGATGGTGAGCGATCTGGAGCAGGGCAGAGTCCCGGCCGCCATCTCGAACCTGCCGACCCTGCTGGCGGCGCACCGCGGCGGCCGCTGCCGCATCGTCCTGCTGACCGGCAACAAGCCGTCGGCCGCCGCGCCGCAGCTGCCGACTGCCGCCAAGCTCGGCGTCACGCATCTCGACATGCGCGAATGGTATGCCTTTTTCACCGGCGCCAGGACTCCGCCTGCGACCATCGATGTCTGGAACATGCACATCCGCGCCGTGCTGGACGATCCGCTGACCGCCTCCGACCTGACGCAACTCGGACTCGACGTGATAAGCTGCAGCCCGGACGAGGCGCGTACCGCCGTCGACGAAACCATCGCCACCTGGAAGGCCCGCATGGAGTCGTTCGGCGTCGGCACCAATTGAAAGGGCTCCGATGTTCAGTCACCTCACCGTCGGCACGAATGACATCGCCAGGGCCAAGGCGTTCTATGGCGGCGTCGGCGCGGCGCTCGGGCTCCTGCCGATGCTCGAGTACCCGACCGGCGTCGGCTACGGCCGCAAGGGCGGCCGTCCGCAATTGTGGATCGTGATGCCGCTCGACAAGAAGCCGGCCACCGTCGGCAACGGCATCACCATCGGCCTGGAAGCCGACGATCGCGCGGCGGTCGACGCAGCCTACGCAGCCGGCATGGCGGCCGGCGGCAAGGACGAAGGCAAGCCCGGACTGCGCACCCACTATCACCCGAACTACTACGGCGCCTATATCCGCGATCCCGACGGCAACAAGATCTGCATCGTCTGCCACAAGGCTGCGTGAGCGTGGGGAGCGAGTTCGGCGTTCACCACGAGTGGGGCAGGCTGCGCGAGGTCGTGATCGGCATCTCGCCGGCGGAGGACTTCGTCGTCTTCCACGAGGAATCGATGCGCTGGCAGACGCCGGCCGAGGCCGAATTCAGTCGCAAGCACGTCGGCCGCCGGCTCATCGATATCGAACCGGAGTGGGCGAAGCTCATGGAGCGGCAAATCGATGCGCTTGCCGAGTTCGTGGCCCGACAGGGAGTCACGGTCCATCGTCCCGAGCGCCTCGCCGGAATCCATCGGACGTTCCTGGCGCCGAACGGCGACGGCATGCAGCTCTTCCCGCGCGACGGAATGATCGCGGTCGGAAGTCACGTCATCGAGGCGTCCCTGCGGCTTCTGTGCCGCCAGCGCGAACGCTATGGCCTTCGGCCCCTGCTGCAGTTGGCTATCGCCAGGCACGGCGCACGCTGGTCCAGCGTGCCGCTCGGCTCGCCGAACTGCGTCGACGGTCCGTTCCTGGAAGGCGGCGATACCCTGCTCAACGGGCGCGAGGTCTATGTCGGCATGTCCGGCTGTGCCTCGGACATGGCGGGTATCGACTGGCTGCAAGCCCTGCTCGGGCCGAAATACCGCGTCATCCCTGTCGCCCTGAGATCGAACGTGCTGCATCTCGACTGTGCCATGGCGCTCGTCAGGCCGGGCCTCGTGGTCTACTGCCCGGAAAAACTGATCGACGGATTGCCGCAATCCCTGCGCGAGTGGGACGCAATCACGGTATCGGTCGAAGAAGCCACCCAGTTGGCCACGAACGGACTGATCCTCGATGAGGGCTGCATGATCGTCGACGCAGACAACAAACGCGTCATCGCGGAACTGCGAAGAAGGGGAATGGACATCGTACCCCTGCCCTTCGACGGCCCGATCCGGGTCGGCGGCGGCATGCGCTGCGCACATCATCCGTTGTGGCGGGAGAGCGTGCTGGAGTAGAGTGGAACCTCGCGCGGAGGAAACAATGGCCGAACCGCTGAAGGTGTTCTGGCAGCCGGGTTGAACCAGCTGCCTGAGACTCAAAGAGTTTCTATCGGTCCGTGGGATCGACTTCGTATCGGTGAATGTTCTCGAGGATGCGGCTGGCTTTGCCGACCTGCAGAAGCTCGGCCTGCGCACCGTTCCGGTGCTGGCGCGTGGCGACAAGTTCATCTTCGGCCAGAACACCCAGCAGATCATCGACTTCCTCGGCCTGAACGAGGATGGCGGCCCGCAGCTCTCGGTCCAGGAGCTGCACGACCGGCTCGACAAGTACATGGCCGCCGCGCTCGACCTGATCCCGCTGATGCCCGCCGACCGCCTGACCAAACATGTGCCTGGACGTCCGCGCAGCTACCGCGCCCTGGCATTCCACCTGTTCCGGGTGGTCGACGCGTTCATCGGCGCCGACAAAGGCACAACGCTGCTGCAGGCGATGTTCCGCGAGGAGCCTTCGGCCGACGCCACCACCGGCGAACTGGTCGCTTACGGCACGGAAGTGCGTGGGCGCTTCGACGAATGGTGGCGGACGTCGGACCGCGCGCCGAAGAAGCCGCTCGAGACCTACTACGGGCCGCAGAGCCTGCATGAGCTGCTCGAGCGCACGACCTGGCACTGTGGCCAGCACGTGCGCCAATACATGATGCTGCTGGAGATCGAGGGTCAGACTCATCGCCGGCCGCTGGTCGACGCCGACTTCGCCAAGCTACCGATGCCGCAGAACGTCTGGGACGGCTGAGCGCAGTTCCTCGCTGCGAGGCTTTCTCCTCCGGGGTTCCTCCCTGCGGGATCCAAGGTTTGCCGCCCGCCCCTCGGCGCTTCTAGGCTCATGGCCGCATGTCGACGGCCGCCCTTCGAACCTATGCCAACACCGTTCCGGTCATGGAGCGGCATCGCTTCGACCAGGCCTCGCTCGACCGCTATCTGCGCGCCCACGTCGAGGGCTACCGCGGCGGTCTCGAGGTCCGGCAGTTCGATTCGGGCCACTCCAATCCGACCTTCTTCCTCTCGGCCGAGATGGCGGCCGGCAAGCGCCAGGACTTCGTGCTGCGCAAGAAGCCACCGGGCAAGCTGGTCGCTTCGGCTCACCAGGTCGACCGCGAGTTCCGCGTCATCTCCGCGCTCGCCGCGACCGACGTGCCGGTGGCGCGCACGCGCGTCCTGTGCAGTGACGACAGCGTGATCGGCCAGATGTTCTACATCATGGATGCCGTCGAGGGCCGCATCCTGATCGATCCGTCGATGCCGGAACAGACCGCGGCCGAGCGCTCGGCAATCTTCAATTCGATGAACGACGTCCTCGCCCGACTGCACAAGGTCGATCCGGTCAAGGTGGGACTCGGCGACTATGGCCGGGCCGGTCAGTATATCGCCCGCCAGGTCGCGCGCTGGAGCAGGCAATATGCCGAGCTCAAGACCGAAGAGATCCCGGCGATGGAAAAGCTCGCCGCCTGGCTGCCGCAGAACATCCCGGCCGAGGACCCGACCACGATCGTCCATGGCGACTACCGGCTGGGCAATCTGATCGTACATCCGACCGAGCCGCGTATCGTGGCGGTGCTCGACTGGGAGCTCAGCACGCTCGGCCATCCGCTGGCTGACCTCGCCTACAATTGCATCGGCTACCATCTCGGCGAGCCGCCGCACGGCTTCGCCAGGGTCGACTTCGCGCGGCTCGGCCTGCCGACGGAAAGCGAGTACGTCGCCGCCTACTGCCGCCGCACCGGCCGCAAGTCGATCGACCACTGGAACTACTACGTCGCCTTTTCGCTCTACCGCCTCGCCGCCATCGCCCAGGGCGTGTACGTGCGCGGCCTGCAGGGCAACTCGTCCAATCCCGACTCCGTCAAGATGAGCCGGTCGCCGCGCGAGCGGGCCGAGCTCGCGTGGAGTCTGGTGAGCTGAGCAAGCAAAGGGGGAAACCATGACCAGGATGATCGGACGCCGCGCGTCCATGGCGATGGCCGGTGCCGCCGTGGCACTTCCGGCGATCGGCCGGGCCGAGACCGCCCTGCCCGACAAGCCGCTCAAGATCCTGGTCGGCTTCCCGGCCGGCGGCGGCACCGACGTGATGGCCCGCTTCCTCGCCGAGCCGCTCAAGCAGCGCACCGGCCGCTCGATCGTGATCGACAACAAGGCAGGAGCCTCCGGCACCATCGCCGTGGCCGAGCTCAAGAACGGCCCGCAGGACGGCACTTCCATCGGCTATGTGCCGTCGGCCACCATCGTGCAGAAGCTCACGATGGCGTCGGTGCCGTTCGATCCGCTGACCGACATCCAGCCGATCACGCTCGCGGGCACCGTGCAGACAGCGTTCTGCGTATCGCCGACGATCGGCGTCAATACGCTGCCGGAATACATCGAGTGGCTGAAGAAGAACCCGACACGGCAGAGCTTCGGTACGACTGCACTCGGCTCTTTCACGCACTTTTTCGGCGTCATGGCGGGCAAGGAGATCGGCATCCCGCTCGAGCCGGTGCCCTACCGCGGCGCGGCACCGCTGGTCGCCGACCTGCAGGGCGGCCACATCGCAGCCGGCTGCGGCGGCATCACCGACTTCCTGGAACATCATCGTGCCGGCAAGGTGAAGGTGATCTTCACGTCGGGTCAAAAGCCCACGACCTCCGCGCCCGAGATCCCCACCGCCACCCAGCTCGGCTATCCGAGACTGCAGATCCTCGGCTGGTACGTCTTCTTCGCCGGCGCCAAGGTGCCGGCACCGATGATCGACGCCTGGGCCAAGGAACTGAAGGCCGTACTGGTGCTGCCCGAGACGCAGAAGAAGCTCACCGAGCTCGGCCTCGACGTCGAAACCTCGACGCCCGCCGAGTTTGTGCAGCGCATGACGACCGACCTCGCGCGATGGAAAGCGATCATCGACGAAATCGGCTACAAGCCGACCTAGTCGGGATTTCGAGGAAGACGCCGATGCCGATGCTCAAGCGCCCGGACGCCGAGATCCACTACGAGGTCCACGGCAAGGGCTTTCCGGTGCTGCTCTACGCACCGGGCGGCCTGCGCTCGAACATCGAGTTCTGGGGCCCCGATGGCGAGGGAAAGCCACGCGCCTGGTTGGACCCGCGCACCACGCTCGCCGACAAGTTCACCGTCGTCTCGATGGACCAGCGCAATGCCGGCAAGTCGATCGCCGACGTCGAGGGCGACCACGGCTGGCACACCTTCGCGGCCGACCATCTGGCCCTGATGGACCATCTCGGCTTCGGCACGTTCTTCGTCATGGGCGGCTGCATCGGCGGTAGCTACTGCTTCGAGGCGATCGAACAGGCCCCCGGCCGGGTGGCGGGTGCGGTGCTGCAGAACCCGATCGGACTCTGGGAGAACGCGGACACCTGGGACGACGGCATCAAGCTCTACAGCAGGACCGTGCGCGCTCGCGATCCCTCGATCTCCGAGGAAGCGATCCGGAGCTTCGGCCGGAACATGTTCGACCCGGATTTCGTCTTCTCGGTGACGCGCGAGTTCGTGAAGAACTGTCGCACGCCACTGCTTCTGCAACCCGGCAACGACAAGCCGCATCCCGCCAAGACCAGCGAGGAGATCGCCGCCCTCGCACCCAACCTCGAGATCCAGAAGGATTGGCGCGGTCCGCAATTCCTCGACGAGTCGATCCGCCGGGTGCGGGCCTTCATGGAACGGCACACTCCGAAGGGCTGATCGGCAGGCTGTCCGCCCGGGACCTTACAGGGGCGGCACCCCCTCACTGCAACTATCTCAGCGCCTTGTCGCCAGCCTCACGATGCTGCAGGGTAGAATTCACGGGGAAGCCATCCGGCCCCGGAGGGAAAGACGTGGCATCGGACGACTACAGCGAGGAGCGTCGACGCAGACGACGCCGGCGCCGCTCCAGCCGGGAGCGCTCCCTGGACGAAGAGCGCCAAGGTGAGGAAGGTCTCGAGAACGAGATCGATGGCGAAGATGGCGGTGAGCGACGTCGGCGGCACCAGCGCGAGCCGGTACAGCGCCCCGAAATCAAGCTCCGCACGCTGCTGGGCGGCGCCGGTATCCTGGTCGGACTGGCCGTCCTGATCGCGGGCGGCACCTGGTGGTACAATCGCACCTACTCTCCCGCCGCCCTGGCGCTTGCGGAGATGCGCAGCCTGCCGCTGGTCGGCCTGGTGATTGCCGACGAGTCGAGCGTGGTCAACCGGTTGCGCGAAGCCATCGCGGAAGAGGCGGCCAATCCCACGACGCAGGGCCCGACGCGGCCGATGCTGATCGTCAACGGCCTGCGTCAGGAATTCATCGCCCCGGCAGTCCGCCGCGCCGACGACGCCACCCTTTTGGCCGCCATGGCCGCTCGCGCCGAGCTGATCCAGCATCTGCGCGCCACCAACACCTCAGCTTGCCGCGAGTTCTCGCTGGGCGGCATCAAGGATGTCGAGAAGCTCGATGCCAAGGGGCAGGAACTCTACAAGAAACTGGTCGCGACAATGGAAGCCGCCTATCGCAGCGGGCACGCACGCAAGGACGGCAGTCCCGCGATGCCCAACCTGCAGGCCATGGGCGCGATGCTGCAGGAAGCCGGCTTCACCAAGCCCGACTTCGACAAACTGAACAGCTTCGGCAGCCTTTCCAACGACGTGAGCTGCGATATCGAGCTCAAGCTCAACCAGGTGCCGGCAAAGCTGCCGCCCGACAAGCGCGGCGCCTACGCACGCTACATTCTCGGGAACTAGAGCGGCTTCCCCTCAGCTTGATTCAAGCTGAGTGGATTGCGCTCTAGTTGCTCTGAAGGATCTTCGCCACCGCATCGGCGAAGACCTGGCAGCCGAGCACGATATCGGCGTCTTCCGTGTTCTCGGTGAAATGGTGCGAGATGCCGCCGATCGACGGCACGAACAGCATCGCCGCCGGCACCTTCAGCGCCAGCACCTGTGCATCGTGGCCCGCGCCAGAGGGCATGCGCATGTGCTTGCCCGGGGCGTGACGCTCAGCCGCCTCGTCCATCGCCTCGAGCAGCCGCTCTTCCATCGGCGCCGGCATGGTGCGCGAGAGGTTCACGCACTCGACCTTGCAGGGACCGGCATTGTCGTGCATCGCGACGATCTCGTGCAGCAGGGTCTCGAAGCCCACCAGCACCGCCGGATCGGCGTCGCGGAACTGAAACAGCATTTCGGCCTTGCCCGGGATGATCGCGGGAGCCCCCGGTTCGACCGACATCTTGCCGACCGTCCAGACGCTGCGCGGTCCCGCCACCTTGGGGAACTGCGCCATCACGTCGTTGTAGAGGCGCATCATGGCGGCGCCGGCGTCCTTGCGGATCGGCATCGGCGTCGTGCCGGCATGGTTCTGGATGCCGCTGAACGTGAGCCGGTAGGCGTAGATGCCGACGATCGCCGTCACCACGCCGATATTCTTGCCGCTCGCCTCGAGCAGGCCGCCCTGCTCGATATGGGCTTCGAGGTAGCAGCGATACTCGCCGTCCTTGATCGTCTCGCGCTTCTTGCCTTCGAGGCCGGCCGCCTTCAGCGCCTCGCGCATCGGCGTGCCTTCCTCGCGGTGCCGCGCGGCATCGATCTGGCTCTCCTCCAGCCGGCCGATGAAGGAGCGGCTGCCGAACATCTGGCCCCAGTGCCCCTCCTCGTCGGCCCACGAGGCGACGTCTACCGCGAGATGTGCCGTCGCCGGATCCTCGGCCAGCGCGCGCGCCACTTCGAGGCCGTAGATCACGCCCATCACGCCGTCGAGCCAGCCGCCGCGCGGCTGGGTGTCGGAATGCGAGCCCATGAGCAGGCGCGGTCCGGCCTTGGTGCTGCGGCCGATCACGGTGCCGATGCCGTCGATCACCGGTTCCAGCCCCGCCTCCTTCATGCGCCCCGCCAGCCAATGCCGGCTCTCGACGTCCTGCGGCGATAGATGAGGGCGGTGCACGCCTGTTTCGTATCGGCCGAACTCGGCGATCCGACGCAGGTCGGCGAGCAGGCGTTGTCCGTTGATCTTGGGCATGGCCAATTCTTCAGCAACAGGCGTGCCATCGCAACGCCACGATGCCCAAGCACGGCTGCGCTTAGGGAATCTCGTAGATCGCCATCTGTTCCGCGAGGCCACGCACGTCTCGCTGCTGAGGCAAGGGCTTGAGGCCGTTTGCTTGGAGCATGGCGGCGGTCTCGGCATGGCTGACCACCGGCTTCGTCGTCAGGATCGAACGCGTCGCCGCCAGTCCCTGTACGCGCGAGGCGATGTTCACCGTCTGTCCGAAATAGTCCTGTCGGTCGTTGA
This sequence comes from Reyranella sp., assembly GCA_044225265.1. Lineage (GTDB taxonomy): Bacteria > Pseudomonadota > Alphaproteobacteria > Reyranellales > Reyranellaceae > Reyranella. The sequence continues at coordinate 37,817 of JBGAIW010000008.1, read as the reverse complement.
GGTTGACCGCCAGGCAAGGCCCTTCATGGATGCCGATCTTGAGCAGCAGGTCCTCGCTGCCGCGGCTGCGGTTGAGCTCGGCCATGGCCTCGCGCATGCGCAACGCCGCCGCCATGGCCCGATCCGGCGTCGGGAAGGTCGCCATCACGGCATCGCCGATCGTCTTGACCACGGCGCCCGCCTCTGCGGCAACGATCTCGTTGAGCACGTTGAAGTGGCCGCGTACCAGGTCGAACGCCACGAGATCGCCGACGCGTTCGTAGAGCTCGGTCGAGCCCTTCAGGTCGGTGAACAGGAAGGTCAGGCTGGTGATCTTCAGGCGCTGATCGATGTCGAGCGTGTCGGTGTGATAGATGTCGCGGAAGGTCTGGTTGGTCAGTAGCCGCTTGGCCGTCAGGAACGGCCGGCGGCGCTCCATCACCGAATGCAACTCGTCCCCCGCCACCCAGATGCCCGGCAGCACGCGACGGCCGGTCTGGTTCTCGAAGGAGATGCGAACCGGACCCGGCGCCATCTCGGTCGTGCCCGTGGGGGCGCGCACGTTGTTGTAGACGACCGACAGGGTCCGCCGCTCGGTCGTCAGCGGTCCCTTGACGTCGATGAAATGCGCGGCGTGCGTCACCGGCTCGAACAGGATGATGAACTGCTCGGGCAGCTGCAGCGAGACCAGCGCCTTCTCGCCCGGCGGCAACTCGACCGCCTCCAGGGTGACCCGGTCCATCAGCTCGCCGTAGTTGGCCGGCAGGTCGAGCCCCGAGCCGAGGAAGAGCTGACGGTTGTACTCCTTGAAGCTCAGGTGATCGGGGTCGTGGGCGGCGATGCGGCGCACGCGCGGCGTCACGGTGAAGGTGACCTCGACCATCTCGTCGAGGGTCGGCTCGTAGCCCGCGGCGCAGATCGCGCAATTGTACTCGTGCGCGTGGACGCTCTTCAGCGAAGCGTTGGTGTCGAGCACGCCGCCGCAGCCGGGGCAGAGCACGTTCCACGACATCTCGAAGAGGCCGAGCCGCGCGGCATGCAGGAAAGCGCCAATGGCGGCATCTTCGGCGAGGCCGTTCTTGGCGGCGAAGGCCACCACATTGATGCGAGAGAGTTCGGCGTCGGGCGCCTCGCGCACCAGCCGCTCGATGGCATTCACGGCACCGGCATCTGCCGACTGCCGCAGGATCGCGAACAGGGTTTCGGCTTCGCTCATGGCAAAAGCCTACGCCCAACCCACCTCCCCGCCCATCACGTTTTCCGGACGGTTTGTGACCATCCTATGTACAGTCCGCCCGCAACAATGATCGCGGCACCGATCCAGCCCATGATGTCGGGAAAGTCGCCGAAGAAGACGTAACCGACCGCCACCGACCCCAGCAGCTGCATGTACTGGAACGGCGCCACGATATTGGCGGGCGCGTGGGTCAGCGCCTGGGTCACCAGATAGTGGCCGAGCGCCCCGATCACGCCCAGGCTGCAAAAGAAGGCGATGTCGCGCGCCGTCTCCGGTGTCTTCCAGATGAAGGGCAGTACCGCGAACATGCCGATGCCGCCCACGATCGAACTGTAGAAGGTCGAGGTCTCGGGCGTGTCGATGCCGGCGATCATCCGCGTCAACACCTGGTAGACCGCGTAGCAGGCGCCGCTCAGCAGCGACAGCAGCGAGGCCCACTGGAACAGCTCGGTGCCGGGCTGAATGACCAGCAGCACTCCCGCAAAGGCGATCGCGGTGGCGATCAGGCGGTCCATCGTCGTGCGCTCGCCCAGCATCAGCCAGGCGAGCGGCAGCACGAAGAACGGCGCCATCATCGTGATCGACGCGGCCTTGCCGAGCGGGATGTAGGTGATGGCGAGGAAGCTCGCGGCGTTCGAGGTGAACAGCATCAGCGAGCGCAGGAACTGCGTGCCGGGGCGGCGCGTGTACAACATGCGAAAGCCGAACTTCGGAATGAAGAAGATCGACATGAACACGAGATGGCCGAAGGCGCGCGCCCACGAGATCTGAAGGGTGTTGAAGCCGTCGGCGCCCAGGAACTTGGCGAAACCGCTCATCACCGGGAACAGCAGGCCTGCGCCACACATGAACAGAATGCCGGCCAGGATCCGCTGGCCGGGTGGCGCGGGTTGTGCGGTCAACTGCGGTGGCCTGCCTGCCGCAGCGCCTGCCACATGCGCTCGGGCGTGACCGGCATGTCGATCTGGGTGACGCCCGCACCGGCCAGCGCATCGCGCACTGCGGCCATGATGGTCTGCGGCGCGGCGATCGCTCCGGCCTGCCCCGATCCCTTGACGCCCAGCGGATTGGCCTGGGTCGGCCGCTCGATCAGCGAGACGTCGAACATCGGCAGGTCGTTGGCACGCGGCAGTGCATAGTCCATCAGCGAGCCGGTCAGCAGCTGGCCCGATTCGGGATCGAACACCGTGTGCTCCATCATTGCCTGGCCGACGCCCTGCGCGACGCCGCCCACCACCTGCCCCTCGGTGAGCAGCGGATTGATCAGCCGGCCGTAATCGTCGACCACGGTGTAGCGGACCAGTTCGGCGGCGCCGGTCTCGGGATCGATTTCGACTTCGGCGACGTGGCAGCCGCTCGGGAAGGTGAAGACGTCGGTGATGTTCATGACGTGACCGCCGAGCGAGGGGCCGCGCTCGGCCGCGATCTGCGTCAGGTCGATGCCGCGCCCCGTTCCTCGAACGCTGAAGCGCCCGTCGGCGAAGTCGATCTCGCTCTCCTGCGCCTGCAGCAGCTCGGCCGCCGCCTTCTTGGCCTTGGCCAGCGCTTCGTCGATCGCCTTGACCAGTGCCGCGCCCGCCATATGCATCGAGCGCGCACCGCCATGGCCGGAACCCGACTTTATTTGGCGCGTATCCGCCTGCACGAAGCGGAAGGCTTCCATCGGCAGGCCGAGCCGGTCGGAGGCGATCTGGGTGAACGACGTCTCGTGTCCCTGCCCGTTCGACTCGGTGCCGGTCGAGATCATGACCTTGCCGCCCGCCTCGAACTGCACCTCGGCGCCTTCGTTGGGCGCGCCGCGCGAGGTTTCGAGGAAACACGCAACGCCGATGCCGCGCAACTTGCCGCGAGACCTGGCCTCGGACCGGCGCGACTCGAATCCCTTGGCCTCGCCGCGCTTCACTGCGGCATCGAGATTGTCGACGAAGCCGCCGCTGTCTATGGTCAGGCCCATCGCCGTCTTGTGCGGAAACGATTTTATCAGGTTCTGGCGCCGCAAGTCCGCGGGGTCGCGCTTGAGCAGGCGCGCCGCGGCATCGATCGCCGTCTCGACGATGTAGTTGGCCTCGGGCTTGCCGGCGCCACGATAGGCGTCGACCGGCGTCTGGTTGGTCAGGGCGCCACGGATGTCGGCGGCGATCGCGGGAATGTCGTAGACGCCGCCATGCGCGGTCGAGGCCGCGACGACCGACGAACCCGGTCCGTTCTGCGAGAGATAAGCGCCAAGGTCGGCCACCATGGCGATGTCCAGTGCAAGGAACCTGCCATCGGCGGCGAGGCCCAGCCGGGCAGTCGCGGCAATATCGCGACCCTGACACCCGCCGACCATGTCCTCGGCACGCTCGGCCACCCACTTCACCGGCCGGCCGAGACGGCGTGCGGCCCACAACAGCAGGATCCACTCCGGATAGAGGAAGTTCTTCATGCCGAAGCCGCCGCCGACGTCGGGCGCCCATAGATGGATGCGCTCGGGCGGGATCTTGAAAATGAACTCGGCGAGCTGGCGCCTGATGCCGTGCAGGCCCTGGCCCGTCAGCAGCAGCTCCATCGAGCCGGTCGCGGCGTCGTAGCTGCCGATGCCGGCACGCGGCTCGACCGGGACCACGATCACGCGGTTGTTGAGCGGCGCCACCTCGACGATGTGCGCCGCCTTCTTCATTGCCTCGGTGACGGCAGCATGATCGCCGCGCTGATGATGGAACGCCAGATTGCCCGGCACCTCGCCCCAGATCTGCGTCGCGCCTGCAGCCAGTGCGGCCCGACCGCCGACCACGGCCGGCAGCGGGTCGTAATCGACCTCGACCAGCTCGGCGGCATCGCGCGCGATCTCCGCTGTGTCGGCCACGATGAACGCCACCGGGTCGCCGACATGGCGGGCGCGGCCCGTGGCCAACGCGGTGCGCGGTGGCACGATCATCGGCTTGACCGCCGCCGTGCAGGGCATCAGCCCCAGCCCGTCGGCCGCCAGATCGGCCGCGATGAACACGCCGTGCACGCCCGGCAGCGCCCGTGCCAGTGTGGCGTCGATGCCCCGGATGACCGCATGGGCATGCGGCGAGCGCAGGACGTGGCCTCGGAGCTGGCCCGCCACGTCGATGTCGGCGACGAACCGGCCTCGTCCCAGCAGGAAGCGCGCGTCCTCCAGCCGAAGAACGGACCGGCCAATCATATGGCCGATTACCTTTTCTCTCGTGTCCATCCCGCCCCGCCCGATAAGCTCCGGCCAACCCGGAGGAGAAATCCATGATCGATCTGCACTACTGGCCGACGCCCAACGGCAAGAAGGTCACGATCCTGCTCGAAGAGTGCGGCATGCCGTACAAGATCGTACCCGTGAATATCGGAATGGGCGATCAGTTCAGCAAAGAGTTCCTGGAGATGAATCCCAACCACCGCATGCCGGTGATGGTCGACCGCGCACCGAAGGACGGCGGCAAGCCGCTGGTCGTCTTCGAGTCGGGCGCGATCATGATGTACATCGCCGAGAAGGCCGGGAAATTCTATCCGCAGGACCTGCGCGCCAAGCACGAAGTGAACGAGTGGCTGATCTGGCAGATGGCCAACCAGGGTCCCAAGAGCGGCGAGTGCGGCCACTTCCGCCGCGTCGATCAGGCGAAGGAAGGCGACCAGACCTACGCGATCCGCCGCTTCACCGACGAGGTCAACCGCCTCTACGGTGTGCTCAACAACCGGCTCTACAAGCACAAGTACCTGGCGGGCGACCAGTACACGATCGCCGACATGATCTGCTACCCGTGGACCATCAACTGGAAGTTCCAGGGCCAGGACATCGAGGAATTCCCCTACTTCAAGCGCTGGTTCGAGGAAATGGGCGCGCGCCCTGCCGTCCAGAAGGGCATGGCGGTCGGCGCCGATCTGTCGGTCGATCGCGAGAAGCTGCCGCCCGCCGAGCAGGAGCGCATCCGCAAGATGCTTTATAACCAGCGCGCGCGGCCGGTCCCGGTCTGAGGCGTATCGTGAAGATCGCCACTGCGACGACTGCGCTGGTGCTGGGCTTGACCCCCATCACCGCGCAAGCCGGCGAGCTCTGGATCTCGTTCCGCGCCTGCCTGTCGGATGCGCTGACTGCGGAAACCATGATCCTGCCGCTGGCCAAGCCGCAACCGGGCCAGACGACATTGTCGGTGCGCTGCCGCGGCGCATCGGCAGCCAAGCTGTTCGATCTGATGGCCAAGCCCGGCAGGCCGGGAAGCGCCGCCGACAGCGACACACGCAGCGCGGAAGCCGTGCAATGCTTCCGATTCACCGGCCCACCGGTGTCACACGAGTGCATGATCACGATCGGAGTCGGGGCGGCGTTCCTGGATGCGCTCTGATCTGGCGTAGCGGGGAACTGTCGGCGGAAGAGAGCGGCGGCGCGATTTCCTCGAGCGACTTGCGCTCGGCCTGGACGCCAAGCCGCAGTTCCACCACGGCAGCCACGATCATCAGGGCCGCGCCGAGCAGATAACCCATCACGATGTCGTGGCGCCTGCCCGACTCGATCAGCACGCCAAACAACCATGGCCCGCCGACGCCGCCCAGCAAGGTGCCGAAGGCGTAGAACAGCGCGATGGTGAGCGCCCGCACTTCCAGCGGAAAGCATTCGCCGACCGTGAGGTAGGCCGCACTCGCCGCCGCCGACGCGAAGAAGAAGACGATGCTCCACATCACGGTCTGGGTGGTGGCGGTCAGCACGCCGTCCTGGAACAGCGCGCCGGTGAGGGCGAGCAGCACGCCCGCCACGGCATAGGTCGCCGCGATCATGATCTTGCGCCCCAGCGTGTCGAACAGTGGCCCGAGCAGCAGCGGGCCCAGGAAATTGCCCAGTGCGAAGGGCAGGATGTAGAGCCCAACCTTGTCGGCCGGCACGCCGTAGAACCTGGTCAGCACCAGCGCGTAGGTGAAGAAGATCGCGTTGTACACGAAGGCCTGCGCTGACATCAGCACGAGGCCGAGCAGGGTCCGCTGCGGGTAGCGCTCGAGCAGCGTGCGCGCCACCGACATCAGGGTGAGCTTGTGCGGATCTCCCAGCACGAGCCTGGCTTCGACCGACTCCAGCGTGCAGTTCTCGCTCGCGATCACCCGCGCCTCGATCTCGCACACCGTGGCGTGCGCCTCCCTGGCCCGGTCATGGATCATCAGCCAGCGCGGACTTTCGGGAAGGAAGCGCCGCAGATAGAGAATGAAGAGGCCGAGTACGGCTCCGGAACCGAAGGCTAGACGCCAGCCGAGTCCCGCCCGACCAGGTCCGGATCGAGCAGCCAGACAGACACCAGCGCGCCCACAGCCGCTCCGACCCAGAAGCTGCCGTTGATCGCGAGGTCGATGCGTCCCCGCAGGCGGGCCGGGATCAGCTCCTGGATCGCCGAGTTGATGGCCGAGTACTCGCCGCCGATGCCCGCGCCGGTCATGAAGCGGAAGAGCAGAAAACTGTAGAAGTCCCATGACAAGGCCGTGGCCGCCGTTGCCATCAGATAGACGCCCAAGGTCACGCTGAAGAGCTTCCTGCGGCCGAGGCGGTCGGAGAGATGTCCGAAGAACAGCGCACCCAGAACGGCACCGGCGAGATAGGCGCTGCCGGTCAGGCCGACCTGCTCGGCCGTGAGGTTGAGTCGCGGGCTGGCCTGCAACGCCGCGGCCACCGAACCTGCGAGCGTCACCTCCAGCCCGTCGAGGATCCAGGTGATGCCGAGCGCACCGATCACCAGCCGATGGAACCGGCTGAACGGCAGCCGGTCGAGCCGGGCCGGAATGTCAGTCGGTGTGCTGAAGGCTGAGGACATGCTGAAACCACAACGCCGGAAGGGATGAGATGTTCATCGAGGGCGCAGGAGGCATGCAGCCGGGCGATGGGCGGGCCGCACGCGGCTGATTTATATTGGCATCATGACGGACAATACGATGGCGGTCGGAACCGCCGCCCCCGCCCCCACCGCCAGTTCACCGCCACAGGCCTCCGCCAACAACACGACCTTCGCGGTCATCCTGTCGTTAAGCTTCTGCCACCTGCTCAACGACATGATGCAGTCGCTGGTGCCGGCGCTCTACCCGATCCTGAAACAAAACTATGACCTCAGCTTTAGCCAGATCGGCATCATCACGCTCGCCTTCCAGTTCACGGCGTCGATGCTGCAGCCGGTCGTCGGCATGTATACCGACAGGAAGCCCCAGCCCTTTTCGCTGGTGATCGGCATGGGCTTCACGCTGACGGGCCTGCTGATGATGAGCCAGGCGACTTCGTATGGCGTGATCCTGATCTCGGCGGCCCTGATCGGCATGGGCTCGTCGGTGTTCCATCCCGAGGCATCGAGGGTCGCTCGCATGGCGGCGGGTGGCCGCTACGGCCTGGCCCAATCGCTGTTCCAGGTCGGCGGCAATCTCGGCCAGGCCTCGGGCCCGCTGCTCGCGGCGTTCATCGTGGTCCAGCGCGGCCAGACCAGCATCGCCTGGTTCTCGGCCGCGGCCCTGGTCGCGATGACCGTTCTTTTCCAGGTCGGCGGCTGGTACCGCAGGCGGCTCGCCCACATCGCCCGCCCGGCGGCGCGCAAGGCGGGCGGCAGCATGATCTCGACGCACGGCCTCAGCAAAGGCCGCGTGATCTTCACCGTGGTGATCCTGGTAACGCTGCTGTTTTCCAAGAACGTCTATCAGGCCAGCCTCGGCTCCTATTACACCTTCTACCTGATGGAGCGCTTCCATCTGCCGGTGCAGACCGCGCAGCTCTATCTCGTGGCATTCCTGATCGGCATCGTGCTCGGCACGCTGGGTGGCGGCTGGGTCGGCGACAAGGTCGGCCGAATCCCGGTGATGTGGTTCTCGATCCTGGGCCCGCTGCCGCTGGCGCTGCTGCTGCCGCACACCAATCTGTTCTGGACGGCGGTGCTGGCGGTCGGTGTCGCGATGATGATGGCCTCGGCCTTCCCCGCGATCCTGGTCTATGCGCAGGAGTTGCTGCCCGGGCGGGTCGGGCTGGTGGCCGGCATGTTCTTCGGATTCTCTTTTGGACTGGGTGGCTTGGGCGCCGCGGCGCTGGGCAAGCTCGCCGACCTGACCAGTATCGAGACGGTCTATCAGGCGACCCCATTCCTGCTATGCTTGGGCCTGCTGACGGCTCTCCTGCCGCGCCAGGTCGGAGAACCGAAGAACGCTCATTAAGCAGGAGGTCCGCATGGACTCCCACGCCGACAACAAGCGCCGCGTGCTCGACACCAAGCCGGTGTCGCCGCAGATGTTCGCGCACTTCGTGCTGCGCTCGGCCAACCGGGCGCCGCTCTGCGATTGGTACATGAAGGTGCTGAACGCGAGGAAGGTGTTCGAGAACGAGTACATCTCGTTCATCACCTACGACGACGAACATCACCGCGTCGCCTTCGTGCAGCTCCCCGAGTTGCAGAAGCCGTCGGACAAGGCTTGGGGCCTGGCCCATGTCGCCTACACGCTCGGCACTCTCGGACAGTTGCTCGGCACCTACCGCCGGCTGAAGGCCGACGGCATCCTGCCCGTGCGCACCATCAACCACGGGCCGACCGTGTCGATGTACTACAAGGATCCGGACGGCAATCAGGTCGAACTGCAGGTCGATGCCTTCGACAAGGCGGGCGCCGCCGGGTACTTCCACACTCAGCCCTTCGCCAAGAACCCGATCGGCGTGCTGTTCGACGCCGACAAGATGTGCGCCGACTACGAGGCGGGCGTGCCCGAGGCGGAGCTGTTGCGGCGCCCGGACTGACGTCGGTCGACCGGGGCCGGCGACGCGACGGCGGCCCACTTCTCAAATCAACATTCTGGCAATGGGATTGCAGCATTCGGATCGGACGACCGGATAGGGATGGCGCGCGCGGCCGAAGCCTGTGATTTTCCTGTGATCGTGACCCGATTACCCCCTTCGTTCATTGCCGGTTCCCGGTGCCTCGGCAAGATTTGGACACAGTTTGCGAGAATCCTCGAAGGGATGACGGGGAACATTTCTTGGCCACGAACCTCGGCCCTGGCCGGCCCGCTGCTTCTCATGGTGCTGCTGCCCGGCTGCGACGCGATGAATGGCGCGCGCGGCGACCTGGGGCGGATGACCACTGCCAAGACCACGCCTGCTCCGGCGCGGCCAGCGACGGCGGCAGCGCGTCCCGTTCCTTCGAAGGCGGCGACGACGCCGGCCCCGCAGGTCGCGTCCGCCCCCGCAGCGGCGACCACGGCAGTGGACGACAATCCGGCGACCCTGGTCGGCCGAAATGAAGGGGAGATCCGCGCGCTGTTCGGCACGCCCGCCGGCACCGACGAGGTCCCGCCGGGCAAGGTCTGGCACTACCGCGACGGCAATTGCGCGCTCGACGTCAGGCTCTATCCCGACGTCCAGACGCGTCTGTTCGCAACCCTTGCGTACGAGGTGAAGAGCGATGACAACAGCGAACAAGGAAAGCGCGCCTGCCTGGCCCAGCTCCGCAACCGTGCACATGTCGAACGTTGACCAGGGCGCCGATGCGACCATCGGCGAGGGTATCCGGCTTCTGTTCGTCGACGACGACGACGACTATCGCGAAGCCGTCGCCGGAGAGCTCGGCGACCTCGGCTTCACCGTCGAGAGCTATGCCAGTTCGGGCGCGCTGATCGAGGCGCTCGCCCAGGGCACGGAAGCGAACGTCATCGTGCTCGACTGGGGCCTGCCCGATCTCGACGGCATCGACCTGCTGCCGCGGCTGCGTCGCCAGGGCATTCACCTGCCAGTGATCTTCCTCACCGGCCAGTCGAGCCCGGCGCACGAGAACCTGGCATTCGACCGCGGCGCTCTCGACTTCGTCGACAAGGCGCGCGGCGTGCCGATCCTGGCGCGGCGCATCCGGCTGCTGATCGGTCCGACCAAGCGGCCGGCCGCCGAGGCCGAGATCGAGGATTCCCTGCAGTGCGGGCGGCTCTTGCTGAAGCCGCGGATCAGCCGGGCCTTCTGGGACGACAAGGACGTCAACCTGACGCTGACAGAGTTCAACATCGTGCATCTGTTGGCGTCCAATCCCGGCAACCACGTGACCTATCGCGCGGTATACGACTGCATGCACCACGAGGGCTTCATCGCGGGGAGCGGCGAGCATGGCTACCGAACCAACGTCCGTTCATCGATCAAGCGAATCCGCAGCAAGTTCCGCGACCTCGACTCCGAGTTCGCAGAAATCGAGAACTACCCCTCCTTCGGCTACCGATGGGGAAAGCCCGCAGAGCCGTCCGCCTGACTCCGAGTCGCCTGACGGCCGGCCTGGCAAATCCGTCGAGCCGCGCCCTCTCGATTGGCGTTTCATCGTGCACAAGATCGGCGCCTCGCTCACGCTCAAGCTGGTCGGTCTGGTCGGCATCTTCGCCGCCCTGCCGATCGTACTCTACGGCCAGTTCGAAAGCGCCGATCGCCAGATGCGCGAGCTGGTGACGCGCGCCATCCAGGACCGCAGCAAGATGATCGGCCATGCGCTGGCGCCTGCGCTCGACAAGGTCAATGCGCCCGGCAGCGAGCAGCTGAACGCCGAGCTCGCCAAGTTCGCCATCGACGGCACGGTGTTGCGGCTGATGCTCCAGCCTGCGGCGGGGGGACCCTTCTATTTCGTGGCGTCGGCGCCGCCGATCCAGGCCGCCGCCGTCGCGCCCGAGCTCGACGAGCTGGCGCAACGGGGCATCCTCGAGCGCCTGTCCAAGACCTGCATCGTCGAGACCAATGACGAGATCCGCTATCGCCAGAGTGACGGCTCGGTCGAGCTGCTGACCTCGCTGATCCCGATCAAGAGCCCGGCTGGCTGCTGGGTCCTGACCTCGACACACACCACGTCGGAGTTCCTCAATACCTCGATCGGCCGTCGCTACTGGCAAACGCGCGAAGTCACGCTTGCCGCGGCGATCTATCTCGGTCTCGCCCTGCTCGCCCTGCTGGCGGCGCTGAGCATCCGCTACAGTCTGCGGCGCTTCCGCGAGGTCGCGGGCGAGATCGGCGAGGGCCGCATCGGCGACAACGCTTTCTCCCAGCGCAACACCGTGCCAGAGCTGGCGAGCGTCGCACGCGATTTCGACAAGCTGGTGCATGACCTCAAGCAGCTCAGCGATCAGATCCGCCAGTCGGCCGAGGACAATGCGCACTCGTTCAAGACGCCGATCGCGGCGATCCAGTCATCGCTGGCGCCGGTACGCCGGGCAATGCCGTCCGACGACGCCCGCGCCCAGCGAGCGCTCGCCATCATCGATTCCTCGCTGGCGCGGCTGCTCGGCCTGGTCACGGCAGCCCAGAACTTCGACCGCAGCACCGCCGACGTGATCGAGGCTCCGCGGGTGCCGGTCGGCCTCGCCCTGGTGGTCGGCGAGGTTGCGCTGAATTTCCGCGAGATCTGGACCGGCCGCGATATCCGCCTGGTGCGCCGCCTCGACGAGACCGCGCGGGTGCGCGCCGGTCGCGGCATGCTGGAGACGGTGCTGCAGAATGTGCTCGAAAATGCCACCAGCTTCAGTCCGCGCGGCGGCACCATCACGGTCACGCTCAGCCAGACCGCGGCCCACGTCGAACTCCAGGTCGAAGATGAAGGACCCGGCATCCCTCCCGACCGCATCGGCCGCATCTTCGAGCGCTACTACTCGACCCGTCCATCCGAAGGTCAGGCGGCATCCGGCAAATCCGGCAACCACGCCGGCCTCGGCCTGTGGATCGTGCGCCAGCACGTCGAGGCGCTCGGCGGGACCGTGTCTGCCGCAAACCGGGCGAACGGCGGCCTAAGCATCATGGTGCGGCTGCCGCGGCTGCGCGGCTGAAGGAACACCCTCCGCGTACCGTCTCCAGGGTATGGACGCGCCAGTCGCCCATCGCGACGGATTCACATTCGTCGCCTATCGCGAAGAGGGCGGCGCGAGCTTGGCCAGCAGAAGTCGGCTCATCTTGGCGAGACCCGCGGACCTGTCGAGCAGGTCGGCACGCCCGGCCATCATCGCCGGGTACTTCTTCACCCGCTCGAGGCAACCGACGATCGCCTCCATGTGGCCAACGACGCGCTCATGATGGGCCGCAGCCTCGCCGGTGAGGTCGCCGACCGCCTTGACCGCGGCCATGTGCCTGGCGACCGCCGCGCCCAACCGCTCGGCGGCGGCGGCGTCATAGGTTTTCAAAGCCTCGGCGGCGAGCCGAAGATCCGACAGAGCATGTTGCAGCTCCGCCCGTGCAGGCGCTGGCATTTTCTCTTCCCCAAGTCCCAAGTCGTATGGGGACTTCCCAATCCCCGGTTGCATACAGCGCCAAACATGCATTCAAGTCCAGATACCGCCGCGTCTTGATCGTATCGATTCCGTTTCGTCTGTAGCTCGTCGGTGTCAAACGTAACCCGCTCGTTTCAGGCGTATCGAAAGCGTTTCATCGGTATCCGGCAGCGGGAGCCACGATCAACTGCGCGTGATCAATTCGTGGCAATGCATCACCAAACGATGTTAAGGTAGTGATAACGCGGGGGGCTCGAGTGGGAAGAGTGAGATGCAGTTCGGCTGGCTGACGCTCGCACTGTCGCCATCGCCGGCCGAGGATGCCGCACGCATCCACCAACAGATCGAGCAAGTCTGCTTCGCGGAGAAGCTGGGCTTCAGCGACGTCTGGCTGACCGAGCACTATTTCACAGGCGAGAGCGTCTACAGCGATTCGCTGATGTTCGCGGCGGCGCTGGCGATGAAGACAAGCCGCATCCGGCTGGGCTTCGCGGTCGTGCAGATGCCGTTTCACCATCCGGTGCGACTGGCCGTGCAACTCGCCCTGCTCGACAATCTCAGCGGCGGCCGTGTCGATGTCGGCATCGGCAAGGGCACCGTGTACAATGAGTATGAGTTCATCGGCCATGGCATGCGCAGCGACGACAGCCGCGAGCGCATGGAAGAGGCGGCCGAGATCGTCGAACGCGCCTGGCGTGAATCTCCATTCTCCTTCGAGGGCCGGTTCTTCAAGGTCCAGATTCCCGAAATCCGGCCGCGGCCCGTGCAACTTCCCGGCCCGCCGCTGTGGCGCAGCGTGATCTCGCCAGGTTCGTTCGAGGCCTGCGGCCGGCTCGGCGTTCCCATTCTCACGGCCCGACTGCCGGTCGAGCGCATCAAGGAACGCTGGGCAATCTATGAAAAGGGGCTGATCGCCGGCGGCCACGACGAGAGCAAGCGCAGGCGGCTCATGGAACAGAGCGCGCTATGGCGCAACGTCTATGTCGCCGACAGCGACGCGCAGGCCGAGGATGAGCTGGCGACGCTGTTGACCGAAACGCGCGACCACCTGATCCACATGCGCCAGGCCCACAATCCGGTCGACTTCACGGTCGATCCCGCCCATCTCAACGCCTGGAACGATCCAAACGTTTCCAACGAGGTCGCGGTCGCGGAGAATCTGAAGTTCGGCTCGCTCTACGGCTCGCCCGGCCGCGTGCGCGAGCAGGTCGCCGAACTGCGCGACGTCGGCGTTCGCCACCTGCTCTGCCAGACCGGCTTCGGCGCCATGAGCCATGAGCGCAACATCGCCTCGATGCGCCGTTTCGGCGAGCAGGTCATGCCGGCCTTTCGGCAACGGGCGACGGAAGAGCCCAAGATGCGGAGACTGGCATGATTCTCGGCATGACCCTGTTCCAGTTCAAAGTGCTGCATACGGCACTCAGCCTGATCGGCATCCTGTCCGGCCTGAACGTCGTGAGCCGCATGGTGCGCATGCGCCCCCTTGGCGCCTCGAACACCATCTTCCTCTGGACCACCATCCTGACCAGCGTCACCGGCTTCTTCTTCCCGATCGTCAAGATCGGCCCGCCGCACATCGTGGGTGCGGTGTCTCTGGTCGTGCTGGCCGCCGCCTGCTGGGCGCTGTGGATGGGCAATCTCTATGGTCCGTGGCGCGCGGTCTATGTGGTGACCGCGACGATCGCGCTGTGGCTCAATTTCATGGTCGCCATCATCCAGGCCTTCCAGAAAATCCCGCCGCTGCACAGGCTCGCGCCGACCGGTGCGGAGCCGATCGTGATGGCAACGCAGGCGATCTCACTGCTGCTTTTCACGTTGCTCGGCTGGCAGGCCTTGCGGCGGTTTCATCCAGGCGGACTGTGACAGCGCCGGCGCCGGCCGAATAGAGCGCCCTCTCGGCCGCCTGCTTACCGACCCGTCGCGACCCTGGTCCAGAGCGGACGGACCTCGCCGTCGGGATCGTCGATCGTGCGACCCAAGCCGGCGCCAAACCTGTCGTCGAACACCATGGTCGTGCGCTTCGGTGCCGTGTACGCGGGCCAGTCGCAGCAGCCGGTTCGCGCGAAGTCGGCCCAGGTCTTCGACACCCTGGCCGCCAGCGCCTGGGCGCCCGCCTTGCGATGCTGTTCGCCGATCACGTGCAGGGTGTCGAACACGAACGGCACCTCGACCGAGTGACACGATTTCAGCCGGCCGCCATAAGCCGGCGTGCGCCAAGCGAAGTCGTAGTGCCAGACCGGTGCTTTGCCTCGCGCGGCTTTGGCCTCGGCCAGCATCACCGTGCGCACGCCGAAGTTCGACGCCGTCAGCGCGGTCAGCAGCCGGTCGGTGGCGCCTTCGTTCGGATCGCGGCGCTTGTAGTAGGCAAGCAGCTCGTCGGCGGCATTGCCGGCGACTGCCGTGACACGCTTCCTGAGCTCGTCCTCCGTAACGGCGCGCTTCCACACCGCCTCGTCGGGAGCCAGGAAGATCGCGGCCTCGTCGGTCGTGTCGCCGACCAGCACCGGCACGTCGTCGCCGAAGGCCGATGCCGCCGGATCGAACGGATGGGCCGGCAGCAGGGTCCCATCGATCACCGGCCCGAAATTGTAGCGATCGAGCAATGGCAACTTGGCCTTGGGCAACGTGGCCTGCGCCGAGGCAACGACACTCTGCAGCTTTTCGAACGGCAGCGCCTGCAGCACGTCGAGCTGATGTGCGTCCAACCCGAGCTGCTTCAGAACCGCGGCGGCAAGCTGCGTGGTGCGCTCCTTCTCGGCGAAGCGGATCGAGGCGCCGCTCTGCACGATGCCTTTGTGGAACAGGCCCTTCGCCTGCGGCATGGCGAGCAGCGCGCTGACCTTTCCGCCGCCGCCGGACTGGCCGAAGATCGTGACATTGCCCGGATCGCCGCCAAAGCGGGCGGCATGGTCCCTCACCCACTGCAGGCCGAGCACGAGATCGAGCAGGCCCGCATTGCCGGATCCTGCGAACTTCTCGCCGCCAACCGCCGAGAGATCGAGATGCCCGAAGATGTTGAGGCGGTGGTTGATCGCCACGACCACGACGTCGTTGCGGCCGGCGAGATTGGTGCTGTCGTAGCGTGGCGAGTTGGCCGAGCCGTAGGAGAAGGCACCGCCATGCAGCCAGACCATGACCGGGCGCCTTCCATTGTCGAGGCCGGGCGTCCAGACATGGAGCGTCAGGCAGTCCTCGCCGACCGGCAACGTATCGACGGGGCCCCAGACGGTGGCGAGTTCGGGGCGCTGCGGTGCGGCGGCGGCCTGCGGCGAGCGGCCGGCATAGGCTTTGGTTTCCCTCACACCGCTCCACGGCTCGGGCTTTCGCGGCGGCAGGAAGCGGTTCGCGCCGCCGGTCGGCGCACCGTAAGGAATGCCCCTGAAAGCATGTACACCGCCCACGGTGAGGCCTTCGATCTTGCCGGACGCAGTCTCGACGACGGGCGAACGCACAACGGTATCAACGTCACCGGCCATGGCCGTTTCTCCCATGATTTTCCGGCGCGCATGATATCGTCGCGGGCCGAATTCCAAAGCCAATACCAGAGGGGAAACACATGGATCTGAAGGGCAAGGTCGCCGTGGTCACGGGTGGCAATGGCGGGCTGGGGCAGCGCATCTGCCATGCCCTGGCGAAGGAAGGCTGCCACATCGCCGTGGTCTATGCCGCGAGCAAGGACCAGGCGGAGGGCGTGGCGAAGGACCTGCAGAAGCACCAGGTCAGCGCGGCCACGTTCCAGTGCGACGTCACCAAGCGCAACGACGTGTTGAAGCTGGTCGACGATGTGGTCAAGCGCTTCGGCCGGCTCGACATCCTGATCAACGACGCCGCCTACAACCGGGCGATCGCGTTCACCGATCTCGACGGCCTGACCTACGAGGAGTGGACCAAGATCATCGACATCAATCTCACTGGCCCGATGCTGCTCACCAAGGCGGTGGCGCCGGTGATGAAGAAGCAGGGCGCGGGCCGCATCGTGAACATCTCCTCTGTGGCGGGGCTGGTGCCGACCGGCTCGTCGATCGCCTATGCCGTGTCCAAGGCGGGCCTGATCCACCTCACCAAGTGCATGGCCGTCGCGCTTGCGCCGCAGACGCTGGTGAACTGCGTGGCGCCCGGCCTGCTCGAGGGCACGCGCGCCACGGCCAACCTCGCCCCCGGCTCGGTCGAGAAAGGCAAGGCCGGTGCACTGCTCGGCGTCGCCGCCGACAAGGACGACTGCGCCGACCAGGTCGTGATGATGTGCAGGACCAATACGATGACCGGGCAGACGATCGTCATCGACGCCGGGAGGACATTTCATTGACCAACGGAGAGTAGCGCGTTGCGAAGCAAAGCGACGGCGAGTGCGTAGGCTTAGGCCGGCCCCGCCGGCCGATTGGTGCGCGGCACCAAAGTCCAGCGCTCGCACGGCCCCACTTTCAGAGGTTATTGCCCATGAGCACACGACAAGATCTAAAGCAGCGCGGTGCTGAAATGCGCCGCCACCTCTTCGGCGACAAAGGCGACGGCTCCCCAGCCCTGCTCGCCACCGTCAACACCGAAGCCGCCTACGGCGCAATCTGGAGCCGGCCGGGCCTCGCCCTCGACGACCGCATGGTTTGCGCCCTGGCGGCGCTTGCCGCCTGCGGCCGCCTGCGCCAGTTCAGGCACCATACGGATGCGGCGCTGGATCTCGGACTGTCGGCGCGGGGCATCGTCGAGATCGCGATTCAGATCGGCATCTATGCCGGGTTCACGGCATCGGAAGACGCGATCGACGCGGCGCAGGAGGTCTTCATTGCGCGCGGCGCCATGGTCGAGGACGAAGGCGCCCGCGACGAACCACTGGAGACTCTCGGCAAACGCGGCGCCGACCTGATGAAGCAGTTGCATGGTGCGCGGGCCAGCGAGGGCTATGCCGCGCCCGGTAACGACGTCACCGGCGCGCTCTATCCGCTGGCGATCCAGTACGGCTATGGCGAGATCTGGTTCCGGCCAGGGCTCGATCTGCGCCGCCGCGCCCTCGTCGCAGTCGCGGCATTCACCGCGCTGAAGCTCGACGGGCAGGTAAAGAAGTTCGGCCAGTCCGCGCTGAACATGGGATTGTCACGCACCGAGGTGATCGAGGCGATCATCCAGACCGCCCCCCTCACCGGCTTCGCGCCGGCGCTCAACGCGCTGGGCGGGCTAAGCGAGTCTTTGAAATGAGCTACTTCGAGGAGAGCAACGCCGACGCGAGCTCGCCCCACTCCTGCTCCACCGTCACCACAGCCTTCGGCCTGCGCGCCCGATTGTACCAGTACCCCGCGTTCGACAGGTCGCCTTCCTGATGATGCAGATGCGCATGCACCCAGTTACAGCGGTCGTCGTCCTCGTGCGCCTGGACGACCTCGTGCGCCTTGGTCCACTCGCCCTTGGCGGCCCACCACAGCGCTACGAGCGCGTGATCGATGCCGGACGGCGGAACCGCGCCCTTGAGGCTGCCACGAAACTCGTCGAGGGTCGTCATGCTGCGCCTCCTGCCTGCTTTCGTCCGAAGCCTACACGTCTGTCCCGCAATGTCATCCGTGTGAGTCCATCCTGATGTCCGCTCGATCTCTGGTTTCACCCTGGCGCATCGGCGTCGATGTCGGCGGCACCTTCACCGACATGGTACTGCGCGACGCCGCCGGCGCCGTGCGCATCTTCAAGTCGCCGTCGGTACCGGCCGATCCGAGCGAAGGCGTGCTGGGCGTGCTGCGGCTCGCCGCCAGGGAACTCGACCTCGCCTTGACCGCGCTGCTGCGCGGCTGCGCGCTGTTCGTGCACGGCTCGACCGTCGCCACCAACACCATCCTGGAGAAGAAGGGCGCCAAGGTCGGCATGCTGACGACCGAAGGCTTCCGCGATTCCCTCGAGATCCGGCGCGGCATCCGCGAAAACCAGTGGGATCACCGCGCGCCCTTTCCCGAGGTGCTGGTGCCGCGCTACCTGCGCCTGCCGGTGCGCGGCCGCATCGATCGAGACGGCAAGGAGATGGCGCCGGTGCAGACGGCGGACGTCGACAGCGCCGCGAAGCTGTTCGAGGCCGAGGGCGTCGAGTCGGTCGCGGTCTGCCTGTTCAATTCCTTCCTCGACGGACGGCACGAGCGCGCCGTCGGCGCCCAACTCAGGAAGAGCAAGGCGGGCAAGTGGGTCTCGCTGTCGAGCGAGGTCATGCCGACCATGGGCGAGTACGAGCGCGGCTCCACAGCCGTGGTCAACGCCTACATCGCCCCCAAGGTGACGAGCTACCTGCAGTCGCTCGACCAGCAGCTGCGCCAGCTCGGCCTGCAACAGTCGGTGCTGATGCTGCAGAGCAACGGCGGCGCCGTGCCGGTCGACCAGGTGGCGGCGCGCCCCGTGATGCTGGTGCTGAGCGGTCCGGCCGCCGGCGTCGGCGCGCTGAAGGGCTGCGCCGCGCCGGGAGAGCAGCCGAATCTGATCTCGATGGAGATCGGCGGCACGAGTTGCGACGTCATGGTGATGGCCAAGGGCGACGTCGCGATGAGCGACCAGCTCATCATAGATGGCTATCACCTGACGACACCCTCGGTAGAAATCCACACTGTCGGCGCGGGCGGCGGCACGGTGGCGTGGGTCGACGCGGCAGGCTTGCTGCACGCCGGTCCGCATGGCGCCGGCGCGCGGCCGGGACCTGCCGCATACGGGCTGGGCGGCGAGAACCCGACCGTGACCGACGCGCAGCTCGTTCTCGGGCGCCTGAAGCCCGGTCCGCTGGCCGGCGGTGCGGTCAGCCTCGACGGCGCGCTGGCGCGGAAGGCCATCGAAACCAAGCTCGCCAAGCCGCTGAATCTTTCGGTCGAGGATGCGGCGGCGGGCGTCATCCGCCTGCTCGAACAGAACCTGCTGCATGCGGTCGAGCGCTTGTCGATCGAGCGCGGCCACAATCCCGCGACCTTCACGCTGGTCGCCGCGGGCGGCGCCGGGCCAATGCACGGCAGCGCCGTGGCGCGCGCGCTGGGCTGCAAGCGCGCTCTGCTGCCGCGCGCCGCGGGCGCCTTCTGCGCCATGGGCATGCTGCAGTCCGACATCCGCCAGGACTATTTGCAGGTCTTCATCGCCGACCTCGACAAAGTCGATCGGCCCGCACTCGACAAATCGTTCGCCGAGCTCGAGACGCGCGCGGGCGACGCCAAGATCAAGGAGCGCGAACTCGATCTGCGCTACGATGGCCAGCAGTGGCCGGTACGGGTGGCGATCGGCGGCACGTTCGATCCCGCCGCGGCGCGCAAGATCTTCGAGGCCGAGCACCAGCGGCTCTACGGCCATATCCAGCCGGGCGGCCGCATCGACATCACCGCGCTCCGCGTGATCGGCCGCACACGGCTCGACTGGACGCCGCCCGCCGCACGTTCGCCGCAGCAAGGGACCCCGAAGCCCAAGGAGACGCGACAAGTCTGGATCGATCCCGCCACTGGCTGGCGTGATGTGCCGATCTATGACGGCGCCGACCTGCGGCCGGGCTGCGTCCTCGACGGCCCGCTGCTGGTCGAGGAGAAGACCACCACCGCCTTCATCGGCCCGCGCGACCGGCTCGAGGTCGATGCGCGCGACGACTTCCTGGTTCACATCGGAGGTGCGGCATGAGCGAAGCGCTCGACCCCGTGACTTTGGCACTGGTGCAGAACCGGCTCGACCACATCTCGCACCAGATGGGCTGGGTGATGACGCGCACCGCGCGCTCGCCGATCTTCAGCCAGAGCCACGACTTCTCCTGCTTCCTCGCCGACGCGCGCGGCACCCTGATCAGCCAGGCCGACGGCATCCCGATCCATACCGGGGGCGGCGGCTTCGCAGTGCGCGCCATCCTGCGCGACTTCGCCGGGCGCATAGAGCCTGAGGATGTATTCCTACTGAACGATCCCTACACCGCCGGCGGCAACCACCTGCCCGACTGGGTGATCGCGCGGCCCGTCTTCTCCGGCGGCCAATTGATGGCCTTCGCCTGCAATCGAGCCCACCAGGCGGATATCGGCGGCGGCGCGGCCGGCACTTACAACTCCGCGGCCACCGAGATCTTCCACGAAGGAATCCGGCTGCCGGTGCTGAAGTTGATCGAAGGCGGCAAGACCCGGGACGATCTCTGGCAGCTCCTCATGCTCAACACACGCCTGCCCGAAGCGCTGGATGGCGATCTGCGCGCCATGATCGGCTCGACGCGCATCGGCATGGAGCGGCTGGTGCTGCTGATCGAGGAGCTCGGCGTAGACAAGGCGCCCGCCTTCTTCGAGGCCGTGCTCGATCATGCCGACCGCCGCTTCCAGCCGTGTATCGCGCGGCTGGCGCACGGCACCTGGCGCGCCGAAGAGGCCATCGACAACGACTGTTTCGAGCCGATCGACGCCAAGATCGCGGTCACGCTGACGGTGGAGAGCGGCAAGCTGATCGTCGACTTCGCGGGCACGACGGGGCAGGTGAAGGGCTTCAAGAACAGCTCGATCGCCAACTCCTACTCCGCGGTCTACATGGCGCTCGCCTCGTTCTTCGAGCCCGACCTGCCGCGCAACGAGGGTACTTTCCGTCACGTCGAGATCCGCTTGCCCGAAGGCAGCATCGTCAATCCCAGGCCACCGGCACCGATGACCATGAACACCGTGTTCGTGGCGCATGAGATCGTGCATGTGATGTGGAAGGCACTGGGCCAGGCCCTGCCCGAGCGCGCCTCGGCCGGCTGGTCCAAGGCAGTGCACGCGATCACCGCCGGCCTGCAACCCGACGGCAGCCGCTACGTCATGTTCCAGTGGGCCGGCGCGCCGGCCGGCGGAGGCGTCGAAGGCCGCGACGGCTTCCATCTGATCGGCCACCTGATCACCCTGGGCGGACTCACCCTGCCCAACCTGGAAGTCTACGAACAGCTCTATCCGGTGCACTTCAAGCGCCAGGAACTGCGCTGCGATTCGGCCGGGCCCGGCCGGTTCCGCGGCGGTGCGGGCGCCGACTACGAAGTCGAGGTCGCGACGCCCGCCGACTATGCCTATCGCGGCGAGGGCGTGGGCGCGCCCTCCAGTTTCGGCGCCCAAGGCGGCAAGGCCGGCGTCGGCGGCGAGGTCATGCTCACCCTGACCACCCCAGGCGCCGATGGCGGCAGGCACGTCGACGGCTGGAAGTACGGCGTGCATCGGTTCGGGCCCGCGACCTACCGCAGCCTGTCGCCGGGCGGCGGCGGCTTCGGTGATCCCCGGACGCGCGACCCGGATCGGGTTCTGCGCGACGTGCGCGACGGCATCATCAGTGTCGCGTCGGCGGAGCGCGACTACGGCGTGGCGGTCGCCGCCGACGGCCACAGCATCGATGCGGAGCGGACAGCGAGGTTGCGGGCCTAGGACGGCCCGCGCCTGCGACATCGCCGTAGAGTTGTTCCGGGGACGCCGGCCCGCTACGAAGGGACGTGGACGCCGCTTTCCTGACCGACTGGCTCAATCTGCTGCTGCGCTGGGCCCACATGATCGTGGGCATCGCCTGGGTCGGCGCGTCGTTCTACTTCATCTGGCTGGACAATCACCTGCACGCCCCGCTCGATCCGGCCGACGCAGCCAAGGGGATCGGCGGCGAGGTCTGGGCCGTGCATGGCGGCGGCTTCTATACCGCCAAGAAGTTCAAGCTCGCGCCCGAGAAGCTGCCGCCCGAACTGCACTGGTTCATGTGGGAGGCCTACACCACCCTGATCACCGGCTTCCTGCTGCTCTGTCTGGTCTATTACCACGGTGCCGAGGTCGCGCTGATCGACCCCTCGGTGATGGCGCTCACGCAGGGACAGGCGATCGGGATCGGCCTGGCCTTCCTGGTGGTCGGCTGGCTGTTCTACGACTGGCTCTGCCGCTCGGCCTTCGGCAGCGACGACCTGGTGCTCGGTGGACTGCTGTTCTTCTACTGCGTGGTGGCGGCCTGGGCGCTCTGCCACATTTTTTCGGGCCGGGGCGCCTACATCCACTTCGGCGGCATGCTGGGCGTCATCATGGCGCTCAACGTCTACTTCGTGATCATCCCCGGACAGCGCGAGCTGGTGAAGGCCAAGCAGGAAGGCCGCACGCCGGACCCGAAGTTCGGCGCGATGGGCCGCCAGCGCTCGGTGCACAACACATATTTCACCCTGCCGGTGCTGTTCACCATGATCAGCAACCACTATGCCGGCCTCTACGGCCACGAGTGGAACTGGATCCTGCTGATCCTGATCTCGGTGGCAGGAGCGCTGATCCGGGTGTGGTTCGTCCAGCGCCACAAGGGCAACGCCAATCCGCTGGTGCTGGCGGCAGGGCTCGTGGTGCTGGCGATCACCGCGCTCGCCGCCCTGCCCCGGCCGGCTTCGGACATCGGCCCGCCTGCGAGCTGGGCCGAGGTCGAGCCGATCATCAAGGCGCGCTGCCAATCCTGCCATGCAACCAAGCCGACACAGGAAGGCTTCGTGGCCCCGCCCAAGGGCGTGGTGTTCGACACACGTGAGGAGGTCCGCTCCCGGGCGGCGATGATCAACCAGCAGGTCTGGGCCACCCGGGTCATGCCGCCCGGCAATTTGACCCAGATCACCGACGAGGAACGGCGCACGATTGCGCGTTGGATCAAGGGCGGCGCACAATAGCGGCATGAAGGGTTGGATAGGCGGTTCGCGCTTCAGCCTTCTGCTGATGGCGCTGATCGCGGTCTCGATGTTCATGTATTGGTCGCAGATCGGCGACCGCAACTTGCGCATTCCGGCTGCCTCGCCGGTTCCGGGCGCACAGTCGCAGCTGCGCGACCCGGTCGGCTTCGCCAGCACCCGCAGCCTCGACGAGCACTACGAGAAGCACGGCCACGAGTTCGGCACGGTCACCAGGCAGCAATACCTCGCGATGGCCCAGGCGCTGCGCGATGTCGCGGCCGGCGGGCCGGTGCTCGAGGTGGTGCGCAAGGACGGCGTGGTCACCCGCTTCGACCGCAACAGTGGCGCCTTTATCGCGGTCAATCCCGACGGAACCATCCGCACCTTCTTCAAGCCCAACGACGGTGAGCGCTATTTTCGCCGCCAGGCCGAGCGAGACAGAGGATGAAGCCGCCACCCTCCCCGCCCGATGTCGGCGAGATCCGCGAGCTGATCGACCAGTGGTCGAGCTTCGCCACCGATCTCGCGCGCAAGAACTATACGTTCGACCTCGACAACTGGCTGAACGACGTCGACGTGCGCGAACTGATCCTCGAAGCTTTGCCGATGTTCGGGCCGGAGGATCTGGGCGATCTGGTGCAGAAACTCGACAACGCCGACAAGACCTTCATGGCCGCGACCAAGGTCTTCCGGCGCTGCGTCTGGGGCAGCGGCACGGCCCGCAAGGAGAAGTGGACCGCCGAGAAGAACTGGTGGTACTTCCGCACGCCGCTGCGCTCCAACGCCCAACTCGAAGACGAACTCGCGACCGTGCGATGAACACCGACAGATGACCACCGACAAGATCCTCATCGAGCGCGATGGGCCGGTCACGACGATCGTGATCAACCGGCCGAAGTCGAAGAACGCCCTCGACAACGAGGCCGCGTATGGACTGGCCGCGGCGCTGAAGGCCTTCGAGGCCGACCCCGAAGCACGGGTCGCGGTATTGACCGGTGCGGGTGGCGCTTTCTGTGCCGGCGCCGATCTCAAGGAATTGGGCGGTGGCACCGACTATTTCCCGTGGGCCGGCAGCGAAGACGGTCCGCTGCGGCATCCCCTCTCCAAGCCGGTGATCGCCGCCATCGAAGGCCATGCCTGCGCCGGCGGGCTCGGCGTGGCGCTGTTCTGCGACATCCGCATCGTCGACGAAACCGCGACCTTCGGCGTTTTCTCCCGGCGCTGGGGCGTGCCGATGAGCGATGGCACCACGGTGCGTCTGCCGCGCGTCATCGGCCAGGGCCGCGCCATGGACATGCTGCTGACCGGTCGCGCCGTCGGCGCCGACGAGGCGATCGCGATCGGGCTCGCCACGCGCAAGGTGGCGCGTGGCATGACTGTTGCAGAAGCCCGGAAACTCGCGCACCAGATCGCGGGCTTCCCGCCGGTCGCCATGACCTCGGACCGGCAATCGGCCTACGAGAGTTTCGACCGCGACCAGGCCGCCGCGATCCGGCGCGAGATGGAGCTGTCGCTTGCCGCACGCCGGCAAGAGTCGCAGAAGGGCGCCGCCCGCTTCGCCTCGGGCGAGGGCCGGCATGGGGCGTTCAAGGCCGATGAGGCCAAGAGGTGAGGATGCGCGCGCTGGTCTGTCATGCCTACGGCCCGATCGAGGGCCTGAAGATCGAGGACATTCCCACGCCGAAGCCCAAGGCAGGCGAGGTGCTGATTCGCGTCGGGGCCACGGGCGTGAGCTTTGCCGCCTTGCTGGGCGTGCAGGGCAAGCACCAGAACAAGCCGGCGCTTCCCTACGTGCCCGGCAACGAGATCGCGGGCCATGTCACGGAGGTCGGTCCCGGCGTCACCAATGTGAAAGTCGGCCAGCGCGTCACCACAGGCGTCTCCCAGGGCGGCTTCGCCGAGTATGCGGTGGCGATCGCCGCCAATGTCATCACGATCCCCGAGATCATGCCCTATGCCCAGGCGACCAACTTTCCGACGCTCTATCCGACGGCTTACGGCGCACTGAAGTGGAAGGCCGACATGAAGCCCGGCGAAGTGCTGCTGGTGCATGGCGCCGGCGGTGGCTCGGGGCTGACCGGAATCGAGGTCGGCAAGGCGATGGGGGCGGTCGTGATCGCCTCGGCGGGCGGCACCGACAAACTCGAGGCCGCCCGGGAGGCCGGCGCCGATCATTTGATCGACTACCGCAAGGAAGACCTGCGGGCCCGGGTGCTCGAGATCACCGGCGGCCGCGGCGCCGACGTGATCTACGATCCAGTCGGCGGCTCGGCGTTCGACGTGTCGCTGCGCTGCATCGCGCCGGAGGGGCGGCTGATCCCGATGGGCTTCGCCAGCGGCACCATCCCACAGATTCCGGCCAACATCCTGCTGGTCAAGAACGTGACCGTGATCGGCTTCTACTACGGCTACTGGAATGGCTGGGGCGGCAAGAACGAACCCTCGCCCAAAGAGGCTGCTGCCCTCGCCAAGCGCCGCGGCATGGTGGCCGACGCCCAGAGGCAGCTGATGGGCTGGTTCACCGAGGGCAAGCTCAAGGCCACCGTCGCCGGCAGCTTCGACCTCGGTGACTGGATCGAGGCGTTCAAATTGATCGAACAGCGTACGGTGGTCGGGAAAGCCGTGCTCGTCCCCTAGGTCGCAGCCATGAAGAAGCTGATCACCGCGCCGCGCACGGTCGTGCGCGAGATGCTGGAAGGACTCGCCGACCTTCACTCCGGCCTTGCCCTGCTCGACGATGAAACCGTGATCGTGCGAGCCGGCCTGGCAGCACCCGCCGTCCGGCCGGTGGCGCTGCTGTCGGGTGGCGGCTCGGGCCACGAACCCGCCCACGCCGGCTACGTCGGCGACGGCATGTTGACGGCAGCGGTCGCGGGCGAAGTCTTCACCTCGCCGAGCGTCGACACAGTGCTGGCGGCGATTCGCGCCGTTGCCGGCCCGGCCGGTGCGCTGCTGATCGTGAAGAATTACACCGGCGACCGGCTGAACTTCGGACTCGCGGCGGAACTCGCGCGCGCCGATGGCATCCTGGTCGAGGAAGTGGTGGTCGCTGACGACGTCGCCCTGCGCGAGCGTGTGCCGGCCGAGCGCCGGCGGGGCATCGCGGGCACGGTCCTGGTACACAAGATCGCCGGCGCCGCCGCCCATGCCGGCCGGCCGCTGGCCGACGTGGCGCGGCTTGCGCGCGCGGCAGCGACCGATCTCGGTACCATGGGCGTGGCACTCGGGGCCTGCACCGTCCCAGCGGCAGGACGGCCGGGTTTCGTGCTCGGCGACGGAGAGATCGAGCTCGGTCTCGGCATCCATGGCGAGCCCGGCATCGAGCGCGCGGCGATGATGCCGGTCGATGCGCTGGTCGGGCGGCTGCTGGACGCCATCGTGTCGGATCGTGGCCTTGTCTCGGGCGACCGGATCGCGCTGCTGGTCAATGGCCTGGGCGGCACGCCGCCGATGGAACTCGCCATCGTGACGCGACATGCAATCGCGCAGCTGCGCGCCCGCGGTCTGGTTGTCGAGCGCGCCTGGTCGGGAACATTCCTGAGCGCCCTCGAGATGCCAGGCATGTCGCTGTCGCTGTTGCGTGTCGACGACGAGCGGCTGGCGCTGCTCGACGCCGCCACGACCGCACCGGCCTGGCCCGCATCGGCCGGCGGAACGGGTTCCGGACCTCTCGCGCCGCGCCGCACGGTGGCGGCGCCTGGCGGTAAGACGCTCGCGCCGTCCGCCGCGACCGGGCCCACCGATCCGCGTCTCGGCGCGGCATTGATTGCGGTGGCATCGGCACTGGAAACGGCCGAGGCGCAGTTGGCCGATCTCGATTCCCGCGCCGGCGATGGCGATCTCGGCGCCAGCATGGCGCGCGCCGCCGAAGCCCTGCGCGCGCTCGCGGACCAGCCCTGGTCGCAGCCTGCTCCGCTCCTGGCCGCGATGGCCGACCGCCTGCGCCGCGCGATCGGCGGCAGCTCCGGGCCGTTCTATGCCACAGCGCTGTTGCGTGCCTCGCGCACCCTGCCGAGTGCACCGGGCGCGCTCGACTGGGCCAAGGCGGTCGAAGCGGCCGTGGAAGCGATCAGCGCCCTGGGCGGCGCCCGTCCGGGCGACCGTACCATGGTCGATGCCCTTGCCCCGGCCGTTCGATCGATGCTGGATGACGCGACAGCCTCTGCTCCGGCCGGGCTAATCCTGGATCGCGCCGCCCAGGCCGCCGAAGACGGCGCCGCCCGGACCGCACAAATGACGCCGCGCCTTGGCCGAGCCAGTTATCTTGGTGAGCGGGTCCTCGGCGTTCCCGATGGCGGTGCTGTGGCCGTTGCGATCTGGCTGCGCGCGCTCGCAGAGCAACACGCACCCTAGCGCGGGCCCCGGCGGCTCTGCAGCTAGCGGCCGGGCCCCCGGTCGAACAACAGGACGACGGGCCAAAACCAGCAGGCAAGAGACGCGACGATCACTGCCGGCCAGACCGTCAGGCCGACGATGGATGCCGCCGCGAAGGCAACGAACCACCACACCGCCACGCCAATCAGGTAGTCGGCATCGATCCGGGCGGGCCGGTCCCGGCTCACGACGGTGCGCGCAAAGCCGCGCTTGATGTCGAGTGCGACGTCGAGCGGGTCCTTTTCCATGCAGGAACCATAGAGCCAGGTCCGGCGCTTCGGAACCGGGGTTGGCGCAGTTTGCGCAGCCGTTCCGTTCAGCCCAGGACCTTCGGAAAGGTCGCGCACTCGAGCCGGTCGCCGGGCTTGAGCCCGTGGCCCTCGATCGGGGGCGAGATCTGGCCGACGCGGGCGGCGTAACGGGCATCGTCGCCGCACCAGCGGGTCGCCCAGGCGCGCCGGCGGCGGACGGACGAGAGATTGCCCGATGCGCCATGCAGGGTGAGCGCATGGAAGGCGATGACGTCGCCGGGCTCCATGTCCCAGGCCAGGAACTCGTGGGCATCCCGCTCGGCATCGAGGTCGGGCAGCGGCTCGAACCGGGCATCCTGGACCTGCAGGTCCACACCGCCCTGGCGGAAGAATTTCGGCTGGAACCAGCGGCCCCAGCGGTGCGAGCCCTTCACGTACTCGACGCAGGTCGCCCGATCGACCGGATCGAGCGGCAGCCACAGCGAGACGATCTGCTCGCCGTCGATCGGATAGTAGGGCTGGTCGTGGTGCCACGGCGTGCGCTCGCGCGTGCCCGGCTCCTTCACCAGCAGATGGTCGTGGTAGTAGACGACCTCGCGGGATCCCATCAGCCGCCGCGCGATTTCGGCGGCGGGCGAATCATGGACGAAATCCCGTGCCGCCGGATGTCGCTGCCAGAGCTGAAAGTCGACAAAAAACCTTCCGGGCGCGCCTTGCGGCGTATTGAGACGCATCATCGGACCGGGCGCCGCGATGTCGTCGTCCACTGCGCCGCGCAGGCGTGCGATCCATTCCTTCGAGAACGCGTCGCGGAGGCATATCGCTCCGTCGGCGCGGTAGCGCGCGACGTCCTCGTCGGTCGGCAGAACTGGCATCGATGTTTGGCTTTCAGATGTTCCCGAAGTCGCCGCTGCGGCCCTTGCCCGAAGCGAAGCGCGCCGCACCCTTCTGCGCCTCGGCCTCGAGTGCCGGTAGGCCGAGCCGTGCCTCGTTGGTCAGTGCCGCGCGCTGTTCGAGCGTCCACTGCTCGTAGGACGAGCGGCGGTCCGAGCGCATGCAGACCTGCGGGAATTTGGCGATCACTTCTGCCAGGGCCCTGGCTTCGGCGAGTGCCTGGCCCGCCGGCGCCAGGCGATTGGCGAGCCCCCACTCGAACGCTTCGCGCGCACCGACCTCGCGGCCGGTCAGGATCATGTCGAGCGCGCGGCTCTGTCCGATCAGGCGCGGCAGGCGTACCGTGCCGCCGTCGATCAGCGGCACGCCCCAGCGCCGGCAGAACACGCCGAACTTCGCGGTCTCGGAGGCCACCCGCAGGTCGCACCACAAAGCGAGCTCGAGCCCGCCCGCCACGGCGTAACCTTCGACGGCGGCGATCACCGGCTTGGAGAGCAGGTGCCGCGTCGGCCCCATCGGCCCGGGCGCCTCGGGATCGAAGGCTGGGCGGGCAGCACGAGTCGCGGCGACTTTCAGGTCGTAGCCGGCGCAGAAGGTGCCGCCGCGGCCGGTCAGGATTGCGACCGATTGGCTGTCGTCCTTGTCGAAAGCGAAGAAGGCTTCGCGCAGCCGTTCCGCCGTCTCGGGATCGACCGCATTGCGCGCCTCGACGAAGCGGTCGATCGAGACGACAGTGACGACGCCTTCCTTCTCGACAGTCACCTTCGGGGTGACCCTTGCCATGTCAGTGCCCCTGCATCATGCGCAGCGGTGTGTAGACCAGGACCGTGTCGCCCTTCTGGTTCTTCACCAGATTGGTGGTTCGCACCAGCGCGCGCAGCGGGTCCTTGGAAGTCGGCTTGATCTCGGTGACCTCGATTTCGACGTGGATCGTATCGCCGACATAGGTCGGGCCCTTGATGTCGAAGCCCATCGACAGGAAGGCCAGACCCGTCCCCTGCAAGGTGGTCGGGATCACGAGGCCCTCGGCCATCGAATAGACGAGTGCTCCCGGGCAGGGATGGCCGCCGCGCATCGGCGCGTGGGTCTTTATGTATTCGCGGTTAGTGAAAAGTTCCTCGGAGAAGCCGCACAGCGTCACGAAGGCCAGCAGGTCGGCCTCGAACAGGGTGCGACCGAAGGTGATGAACTTGTCGCCGACCTTGAGATCGCGCCAGTTCCAGCCCTCGCCCAGCTGCTTCATCGCCATGCCCTCACTCAGTGCGCATGTTCGTGCGGCTTGGCGCCTTCGCGCAGCACGTAGAGGCGGCTGCAATATGGACACTCGACGCGTCCTTCCTTGCCGAGATTGAGGTAGACTTTGGGATGCCCCAGGGCGCCGCCACCGCCGTCGCAGGCGACGCGGTCGGTATCGACGGTGATGGTTTCGAAAGGCTCGGTCACGATTTCACTCCTGTATCGGCGGCGAATGATAGCCGCGCTCGCCCTTCCGGTCATGTCGGCCGCATTCCTCGGCGCCTGCGCTCCGACCGTGATTCCGGAAGGCGAGAGCCGCCAGGCGCCCAGCCTCACGGCTGACCATTATGTCGCGGCCGACGGCACGCGCCTACCGCTGGCGAGGTGGCATGCAAAAGCCGGCCCCAGATCGCCAAGGGTGATCGTGCTGGGCCTGCACGGTTTCGGCGACTACCGCAACGCCTTCGAGGAGCCGGCGGAGATCTGGTCCAAAGCCGGCATCGAGACAATTGCCTTCGACCAGCGCGGCTTCGGCGCCAGCCCGACGCGCGGGCGCTGGCCAGGGACCGACACCCTGGTGGCCGACGCCCGGGCCGTGGCCACCCTTCTGCGACAACAGTATCCCGGCGTGCCGCTCTATATCGCGGGGGAAAGCATGGGAGGCGCGGTCGCCCTGGTTGCATCGGAGCGTGGACTCGAATGCGACGGGCTGATTCTCTCCGCCCCTGCCCTGCGCTCGCGCGACACGTTCGGACCGCTGTTCAGCGCGGGCCTGTGGCTGCTCGCCCACACCGTCCCCTGGCTGCCGGCTGGTCCGACCTCGATCGACTACAGGCCGACCGACAACCCCCGGACGCTCGAGAAACTGCGCAACGATCCGATGATGCTGCGCCAGCCGCGGCTCGACATGGGCTACGGCGTGGTCGGACTGATGGACGATGCCCGCGCCGCCGCCGAGAAGATCGCGGTTCCCTACCTCATGATGCACGGCATGGGCGACCGCATCGTGCCTTCGGGGCCCGTGAAATCGGCAATCGAGGTAATGCCGCCGCGTGCCGATTCGAAGCTCGCCTTCTACAAGGACGGCTATCACCTGCTGCTGCGCGACAAGGAGGGCCCGAAGGTAGCCGCAGATGTCGAAGCCTGGATTGCCGATCACCAGGCTGCTTTGCCGTCAGGCGCCGATGCGCGCCAGTCCCAGCCGGAACTCGCCGCGCTTTGGGGCTCGCGGCGCGGTCACTGATCCATCAGGCGACGCAGCGGATCGTCGCCGACGCTTTGCCGACATTGTAGACCTCGATGCCCGCGGCAACCGGCATGTTCTCGCTCTTGAGGATCTGATAGTTGCCGCCCTTGCAGATCGCCTGGGCTCGCCGCTGGCAGCCGCCAGGATTGGCACAAGTCAGATCGTAGGCCGGCTTTCCATCGGTCCAGGTCACCTGCTTCGCGTCCGATGTGGTGCCAGGGTCCTGCCCCATGGTCGCGTCAGGCTTGTCGCAGGCCGTCAGGGCCAAGGCGGCAGCCGCCGCCAAAGCGAGCCGGAAAGTCGTCTTGAAGGTCATGATCGGTATCTCCCCGTCCCATCTTTCCATATTTTAGGGCCTGCGCGCGATCTTGAAATCTCGCCACAGGACGATGCCCGTGGTGTTTTGCACGGTGGTCCCGTCGAGCTGCTTTTTCAGGTCATGGGCGGAAGGGCGCCAGATCATGATGCCTTCGCCCGCGACCCCCATGAGCCGACCGGTACCGCCATTGAGCTTCAACGTGCCACGGCACCCGACCAGCTGGTAGCCGTCGCAGGTCCAGTCCCCCCACGACGTTGCCCCGTCCTGTGCGGTGAAGGTGCAGGCGCCGCTGCCCGAGGTCTTGTAGGTCTCCTGGTGGACCCGTACCGAGGCGGCGCAGACCACCTTGCCGCTGTCGACCGGGCCCTCGTCGGTCTCGACGAACAGGGGGCCCGCGATCGTACCGACGACCAAGAGCTCCTTCTCCGCCGCCCTGACGATCGTGCCGTTGGCGACAGCGATGGCAAAGGCATTGAAGACCTGGGGCTCGTCCTGGGCCTGGACGGCCGTTACCGGGGCAGACGCCGTCAGGGCCGAGAGAAACAGGGCACGGAATGCTGCAATCATGGTTCCGCCCTCACTTGAAATCGATGATCACGGCGTCGCCGCCCAACGACACGGCCAGTCCGGTGCGGCGCGCGCGCAGACTGAGGATCACGCCATTGGTGTTCTCGAGCCACAACTCGCCAGTGCTCTTGTTGCCGGCGACCGCGCCGTAGCGTGCCTGGGCGTAGGCGCCGGGAAACTGGCGCAGCTCCTTGAGATTGTAGACGTCGCCGGTCGCCTGCATCTTGGAGACGCCAAAGCCGCCGACCCCCAGGCCGCCGACCGTAAAGCGGTAGCTCTTGCCCTGGAAATGCAGCGTGCCGCCGCCCAGGTTGCCGCTGCCGATGAAGGCCACTTGCACCTGCTCGATTTCGACAGTCCCGGACTTCACTCTCTCCTGCGCGCCCGCCGGCGCGGCGGCGATCACCAGACCGGCGGTGCCGACGCCGACGAAGGATCTCCTGCCCAATTCGCTCATCGCTTCCTCGCCCTGGCTTCGAACGCTACTTTGCCGTCACGGCCGTCGATTCGATCTCGACCAGCAGGCCCGGCACGGCGAGCGCGCTGACTGCAACCAGGGTGGAGGCAACCACGGACCCCTTGAGCGCCTTGCCCAGCGCCTTGGCGACCGCACCCATGTCGCGGATGTCGGTGACGAAGATCGTGAGACGGGTCAGATCGGCGAGCTTCGCCCCCGCCTGCTTCAGCGACGCCTCGATCTTGCGCATGGTGATCGTGGTCTGTTCGGCGGCGTCCCTGCCCTGCACTCGGCCCTTCGAGTCGAGCGAGGTCGTCCCGGACACGAACACGAACGGTCCGGTCTTCACCGCCCGGACGTAGAAATCGACCACCTCGGTCCCGTCGGGAAACAATTGCTTGGCCATGAACGACTCCTCGAACGCCCTCGCTTTGGGCAATCTTACGCAAAGGAGTGCGCCATGTCCCTTGACCGATATCAATCTGCAGTCGTTACGGGTGCCAGCCGGGGCATCGGAGCGGCGATTGTCCGCCGCCTTTGCCGGAGCGGGCTCGCCGTGCATGCCATCGCACGCTCCGCCAGCGATCTCGAAGCCCTGGCTGCGGAAACCGGCTGCACGCCGCTTGTCCTCGACATCGCCGACCGGGCCACCGTTCAGGCAAGGCTGGGCGATTTGGAGATCGACGTCCTGGTCAACAATGCCTCGGCCGCCGTGCGGTCGAACGCTTCGTGGGAGACTCCGGAGATGGATGTCGCCGCCCTGATGGACGTAAACCTCCAGGGGACACTCAACTGCCTCGCCGCCGCCGTGCCCGGCATGAAGGAGCGCGGACGCGGCCACATCGTCAACCTGGGCTCCATGGCCGGCACCTGGATGTTTCCCGGCATGCCGGTCTACGGCATGACCAAGGCCGCCCTGCACAATCTCAGCCAGAGCCTGCGCCTCGACCTGCACGGCAGCGGCGTGCGGGTGAGCGAAATCGCACCCGGCCGCGTCGAGACCGGCGCGCATCTTGCTCTGATGGAGGACCGCGAGGAAGGGCGGCGGCGCTTCTATGACGGATACGAAAGCCTGATGCCGGAGGACATCGCCGATGCGGTGTCGTTCGTACTGGCCGCGCCACAGCGCATGGACGTAACCTTCATGGAAATCGTGCCGACCGACCAGTCCTACGGCGGTTCCCAGTTCTTCCGCCGTGGAGCGGTCAAACCTCGATAGCGTGGATCAAAATGACGATCAGCAATCTCGGCGCCATCCTCGATCCGACCGCCCCCGACGACCGGCCCTTCATCATCGAATTGTCTCCCGACGGCGACGAACGCGGCCGCCTGTCCTACGGCGGAGCGCGGGCGCGGATCGCGGGCCTGGCGCGCGGGCTGCAGAAGCGCGGCCTTCGGCGCGGCGAGGCCGTCGCCATCGTCGCCGCCAACAGCGCCGACTATCTCGCGCTCTACATGGCGACCATGGCCGCCGGCCTGGTGTCGGTGTGCGTCAACCACAAGCTTCCGCGCGAGACCGTGGCGCACATCATGAAGGACTCGAACGTCAAGCTGGCCATCGCCGACGCCGAGCGCAGCGCCCTGGTCGGCCCCCTGGTGCCGACCGTCGCGATCGAAGAGCTCGATACCCTGGTGGATCCCGGTCCGTTCGCGCCTGTCGAGATGAAGCCCGAGGAAGTGGCGATGATCCTCTACACCTCGGGTTCGACCGGCCTCCCCAAGGGCGTTCCGCTGACCCATGGCGGCTACATCTGGGCCACCGGCGCCACGCCCGAGCAGCGGCCGGGCATCGAGGGCAAGAAGGTGCTGATCGCCGCGCCGTTGTTCCACATGAACGGCCTGTTCAGCGCCAAGATGGCGATGATCAATGGCGGCACCATCGTGCTCATGACCGCCTTCACACCGCGCGGCTACATCCGCGCCATCGACCGCCAGCGGGTCGACATGATCACCTCGGTGCCGACCATGCTGGCCCTGATGATGCGCGAGACCGAGGAACTGGCCAAAGCCGACTTCAGCTGCGTCACCACGGCGGTGACCGGCTCGGCCCCCTCGACGGCGGAGTTCTTCGAGCAGATGCACCGCCTCTTTCCGAACGCCGAGACGGCAAACAGCTGGGGCACCACGGAATCCGGGCCGCTCGGCTTCGGTCCGCATCCCGACGGCAAGCCAAAGCCGGCGGGTTCGCTCGGCTACCTGCGCAAGAATATCGAGGTCAAATTCGTCGGAGGTGCAGACACCGGCGCGACCGAGGGCGTGCTGCACATCAGGACACCGGCGCTAATGACCGGATATCTCAACCGCGAGGCCGACACGAGGAAGCGTCTGATCGACGGCTGGTACGATACCGGCGACGTGATGCGCCGCGACGCCGACGGCTTCGTCTTTTTCGTCGGCCGGGCCGACGACATGTTCCAGTGCGGCGGCGAAAACGTCTATCCCGGCGAGGTCGAGAAACTGCTGGGCCGACATCCCGACGTCGCGCAGGTCTGTGTCGTGCCGGTTGCCGACGAGATCAAGTACCAGCTCCCGGTCGCCTTCGTGGTTCCGAAACCCGGCGCCAGGCCGAGCGAGGACATGCTACGCCGCTTCGCCCTCGATAACGGGCCGGCCTATGCCCATCCACGCGCCGTCTGGTTCGTCCCGGAACTGCCGCTCGCCGGCACCAACAAGATCGACCGCAAGACCCTGATCGAACGAGCGGCGGCTTCGTACAGGCGCGAAGCGCGCCAGGTTTGACGCCCAAATCCGAAGGAGAAAGCGATGAAGCTGAACGCCCTGTTCCCGACCCGCGACATCGGCACGGATCCGGCCAAGATCCGCGACTGGGCACAGGCGGCCGAGGACCTCGGCTACGATGGCGTCGAGGTCGCCGATCACGTCTTCGGCGCCGCCCCGCGTGGCGACTGGAAGCCGACCTACAGCGAACACGATCCCTTCCACGAAACCTTCACGACCATGGCGTTCATCGCCGCGGTGACGAAAAAGGTCGAACTGGTCAGCGGCGTGCTGATCCTGCCGCAGCGTCAGACCGGTGTGGTCGCCAAGCAGGCCGCGCAAGTCGACATCCTGAGCGGTGGCAGGCTACGGCTGGGTGTCGGTGTCGGCTGGAATCACGTCGAGTACGAGGCACTGAACGAGGACTGGAAGACGCGCGGCGCGCGGCAGGCCGAGCAGATCGAGGTCATGCGCAAGCTGTGGACCGAGCCCCAGGTGACTTTCCGCGGCCGCTTCCACACACTGATCGACGTCACCATGCTGCCGGCGCCGGTGCAGCGGCCGATCCCGATCTGGTTCGGCGGTTCGTCGGACGCGGTGATCAAACGCGCCGCCCGCATCGGCGACGGCTACATGCCGATCATGTCGCCGGAGGTCGCCGAGCCCAAGATCGCGATGCTGTTCGACCACATGAAGACGTTCGGGCGCGATCCGGCCAGGTTCGGTCTGGAGGGCTGGCTGCGCTTCGATGAGGCCAATCCCGACAAATGGCTCGCCGCGGCACGAGGCTGGAAGCGGCTCGGTGCACGAATCGTGATGCTCTATCCGATGTACCGCATGCCCAAGGTCGAGGATCAGATCGCGACTTTGCGCCGTTTCAAGGAGGTCGCGGCCGCGTTGTAGCCGCCAACGGCACATTGCGGGGGAAGGCCCCCTCCGCTATCTTCCGCCGCGCCGGACCCGTAGCTCAGCTGGATAGAGCGCTGCCCTCCGAAGGCAGAGGTCGTGAGTTCGAATCTCGCCGGGTCCGCCACGAACAACATCAGGTCTCTCACCAGCGGCGGTGGGAACGCCCGGTTTGCGTGTTGGACGATTGCGAATCAGCGAGCGCTGAAGCTCAGCGGATTCCAGATCCGCACCGAACTCACGAGGACGAGCCACAGGTTGGCGAGCGCGCCGCCGATGGCGACGACCCAGAAGACATGCACATGTCCCGGATCGATGTCGAATTTCTCGTCGAGCAGGTCGAACATACCGGCGACGACGCACCAGGTCACGAGCAACACCAGGCACGTGGCGACCGCGCGCTTGAGTGCGGCGTCGCCACTACCGTCCTCACCCTCCCTTGCCGCCATGCTCTGGATGAAGGGACGCGAGATCAGCGCGCCGAGGAAGATCCCGACACCGAGGAAGAACCCGTAGATCGGCCAACCCATAACCTTGGACAGAAGGATTCCCGCGAGGAAGCCGAAGACGCCGATGGCAATGCCGCCCTTCCAGAGACGGCCGCAGGTGGCAGCCGTCCTGTCGCGCGCGCTGTCGAACCCGCCTGTCTTCTTCCGCATCTCGTGGCCCGCTCCCCAGCCGCGAAGCCTAGCGCTTCCCGATGGCGCCGACCACCGCGCCGCCAACACAGGCTGTGCGAATATCCCTTCCGGCTGGGGTTTGCGCTCGGGATGCTTCATAAGGGTCCCATGATCCGCAAGGCCACCCTGGACGACCGGCAACGCATCACCCTGGTGCGCAATGCCGTGCGCGAGAACCGGCTGTCGCCCGGCAATGAGTCCAAGGTGTCGGACACGGCGCGCTGGATCTATGACCACGGCACGTTCTGGGTGTGGGAAGAAGATGGCGCGGTCCAGGGCTTCGCGGTCGCCGACGTGCGCGACGGCACCATCTTCGGACTGTTCGTCCATCCCGACTATGAAGGGCGCGGTATCGCCCAGGCGCTGTTGCCGCTGGCGTGCGAGGATCTGCGCGCGGCCGGGCATCGCATCGCCCGCCTCACCACCGACCCCGGCACGCGCGCCGCGCGCTTCTATCTGCGCAACGGTTGGATCGATACCGGCGCGCAGGAGAAAGGCGAGATCGTTTTCGAGAAGCCGCTCTCACCGAGCCAGTTGGCGATCCTCTAGTCATATGTAACATACCGTACGCTCAATTGTCGCGTTTTCACGAAACCTGAATCCGTGCGAACCGTTCTTGGGTGGGATCTGGGAACGTGTGGGTGAACGACGTGAATATCTGGGCACGCGGGGTGGTGTTCGGCCTCGGCATGATGGTCGTGGCCGCGGCGATCATTCTTTTCTTGGGTGTCACTCTCGAACAGCGGGCGGAGCAGCCCGACGACGCCTACGTGCCGCCGGCGGTTCCGAAGCCGTACGCCGCCGACGACTGAGCGGCGATCATAGAAACAGCTCGCGCTTGCGGCGCGTACCGCGCGTGCCGGACGACTTGCGGGGAGGTGCCACCGTACGGCCGAGGATCAGCGCTTCGATGGCGGTATCGAGTTCGAAGGTCCAGCTATCGCCCCCACTCGCCCGAGTGGCCCGCACCGCCTCGGCAACCTTGAGTGCGTCGGCCTCCCGTTCGAACATCATCCGGATGCTGGCGCCTTCCGGCTTGAACGCATAAGCGCCGCCGAGCCTCAAGCCCTCGGCAAGACGTGTCAGCAATTCGTAGCGGCGCTGCGCCCGGCCGTCGATCCCGGCGCGGACTGCGAACG
>JBGAIW010000007.1:0-73847 GCA_044225265.1 Reyranella sp. | reverse complement strand
CTCGTCGACGATGGCGTCCGGGCCCTTGTCGAGGATCGCCTTGGTGTTGTCCCAGGCACCGCGCTTGCGCGCGCCCTCGAGCCGCCAGTCGTGCTGGCCGTAGAGGTTGGTGAAGATGCGGTCCTTGTCGGCGAG
Source organism: Reyranella sp. (assembly GCA_044225265.1). Taxonomy (GTDB): domain Bacteria; phylum Pseudomonadota; class Alphaproteobacteria; order Reyranellales; family Reyranellaceae; genus Reyranella. The sequence goes on along the minus strand of JBGAIW010000007.1, from coordinate 73,712 downwards.
CATGGTGTTCACTCACCCTTCAGCGTGGTGGCGCCGCCCTCGGGCGCGGAGGTTTGACGGTCGATCTGCGGGCCGGGCTTGGGCGTCTCGCCGCGCTTGAAGGCGTCGAGCACCTTCCTGATCGAGGCCTCGTCGAGATCCTCGTAGAAATCGTCGTTGATCTGGACCACCGGCGCGTTCACGCAGGCGCCGAGGCACTCGACCTCCTGCACGGTGAAGGTCTCGCTGTCCTGCGCCGCCAGCTGGCAGGCCTTCATGATGCCTTCCGAACCGCGCAGCCAGCACGGCGTCGTGGTGCAGACCTGAAGCAGGTACCTGCCCTTCGGCTTGAGCTGGAACATCGTATAGAAGGTCGCGACCTCGTAGACGCGGATCGGCGCCATATCGAGCAACCGCGCCACCTCGTTCATCGCCACCCGCGGCAACCAGCCCTGCTGGCGCTGCGCGAGGTCGAGCAGGGCGATCACGGCGCTTGCCTGCCGGCCCGGCGGATAGTTCGCCATCAGCGCCTTGGCCTTGGCGAGATTCTCCGGCGTGAAGGAGAAGCTCTCGACTTGCGGGACGTCCTTTGGATCTGCGGTGATCATCGCCATCGGTTCGTCTCCTAGCGGTCGATCTCGCCGAACACGATGTCGAGCGAACCGATGTTGGCGGACATGTCCGCCAGCTGGTGGCCCTTGGTCATCATGTCGAGCGCCTGCAGATGCGGGAACCCGGGAGCGCGAATCTTGCAGCGGTACGGCTTGTTGGTGCCGTCGGACACCAGGTAAACGCCGAACTCGCCCTTGGGCGCCTCGACCGCCGTGTAGGTCTCGCCGGCCGGCACCTTGTAGCCCTCGGTGTAGAGCTTGAAGTGATGGATCAGGGCTTCCATCGAGCCCTTCATCTCGCCGCGGCGCGGCGGCGCCACCTTGTGATCGTTGACCAACACCGGGCCCTTCACGGTGCGCAGCGCCTTGATGCACTGCTCCATGATGCGCACGGCCTGGTACATCTCCTCGACGCGCACCAGATAGCGCGCGAAGCAGTCGCCGGTCTTGCCGACCGGAATGTCGAAATCCATCCGCTCGTAGACGTCGTAGGGTTGCGCCTTGCGCAGGTCCCACGGAATGCCCGAGGCGCGGATCATCGGGCCGGAGAAGCCCCAGTCGAGCGCCTGCTCCGCGCTCGCCACGCCGATGTCGACGGTGCGCATGCGGAAGATGCGGTTCTCGTTGAGCAGCTTCTCGATGTCCTTGAGGAACGGCAGGAACTGCTTGATCCAGCCGTCCATCGAATCGAGCATGCCCTCGGGCAGGTCCTGGTGCACGCCGCCGGGCCGGAAATAGGCCGCATGCATGCGCGAGCCGCTGACCTGCTCGTAGTATTCCATCAGCAGTTCGCGCTGCTCGAAGCCCCACAGCGGCGGCGTCAGGGCGCCGACGTCCATCGCGAACGTCGTGACGTTCAGCAGGTGGTTCAGGATGCGGGTGATCTCGGCGAACAGCACGCGAATGTACTGCGCGCGCTCCGGCGCCTGGATGCCGAGCAGCTTCTCGACGCCCAGCGCGTAGGCGTGCTCCTGGCTCATCGGCGAGACGTAGTCGAGCCGGTCGAAGTACGGCACCGCCTGAAGGTACGTCTTGTATTCGATCAGCTTCTCGGTGCCGCGATGGAGCAGCCCGATATGCGGATCGCAGCGCTCGACGATCTCGCCGTCCATCTCGACGACCAGGCGCAACACGCCGTGGGCCGCAGGATGCTGCGGCCCGAAGTTCATGGTGAGAGTCTTGATCTCGACGTCCGACATCAGCTCTTGCCCTCTGCCGCCTTGACCTCGGTCGTCGCCTTCTCGTCGCCCGGCAGCACGCGCTCGGTCCCGCCCTCCCAGGGGCTGAGGAAGTCGAAGCGGCGGAATTCCTGCTGCAGCTTCACCGGCTCGTAGACCACGCGCTTCTGCGTGTCGTCCCAGCGCAGTTCGACGAAGCCGGTCAGCGGGAAGTCCTTGCGCAGCGGATGTCCCTCGAAACCGTAGTCGGTGAGGATGCGGCGCAGGTCGGGATGGTCGGAGAACCACACGCCGTAGAGATCCCAGGTCTCGCGCTCGAACCAGCCGGCCGACGAATAGACCGGCGCCGCCGACGGCACCGGCGTCGACTCGTCGGTCTGGACCTTCACGCGCACCCGCTGGTTCAGCTTCAGGCTGAGCAGGTTGTAGACCACATCGAAGCGCTTCGCCCGCTCCGGCCAGTCGACGCCGCAGACATCGACCAGCTGCTTGAACAGACACTTCGGATCGTCGCGCAGGAATGTCAGCAGCGCGATCAGCTTGTCCGGCGGCGTCTCGAGCATCAGCTCGCCCAGGCGCACCGAAGGCACCGCGCCCGTCGCCCGGGCGATATGGTCGCCCAACTCGTTCATCGCACGATCGTCCCGGTCCGGCGGATCTTCTTCTGCAGTTGCAGGATGCCGTAGAGCAGCGCCTCGGCGGTCGGCGGGCAGCCCGGCACGTAGACGTCGACCGGCACGATGCGGTCGCAGCCGCGCACCACGGAATAGCTGTAGTGATAGTAGCCGCCGCCGTTGGCGCACGAGCCCATCGAGATCACGTACTTCGGGTCGGCCATCTGGTCGTAGATCTTGCGCAGCGCCGGCGCCATCTTGTTGCACAGCGTGCCGGCCACGATCATGACGTCGGCCGAGCGCGGGCTCGGCATCGGCGCGAAGCCGAAGCGGTCGAGGTCGTAACGGCTCATCCAGGCGTGGATCATCTCGACGCCGCAGCACGCCAGGCCGAAGGTCAGGCCCCACATCGAGCCGGTGCGTGCCCAGGTGACGAGCTTATCGAGTTGCGAGACGACGAAGCCCTTGTCGGCCAGTTCGTCGTTCAGCGCGCGCGAGAGAGCGGCTTCCGCCGCCGTGCTCGGCCGGCTCAGGCCCTGGCCCGGGGCGATCACTCCCATTCCAACGCTCCCTTGCGCCATTCGTAGATGAAGCCGACGGTCAGCACGCCGAGGAACAGCATCATCGACCAGAAGCCGAAGACGCCGATGTCGCCCAGCGCCACCGCCCACGGAAACAGGAACGCCACCTCGAGATCGAAAATGATGAAGAGGATGGCGACGAGATAGAAGCGCACGTCGAACTGCCCGCGGGCATCGTCGAACGGCGGGAAGCCGCATTCGAACGGCGACAGCTTTTCGGAATTGGGATTCTGGCGGGCGACGAGATAGGAGCCGCCGACCATCGCGCAGACCAGGGCGAAAGCGAGACCGAGGAAGATCAGGATCGGAAGGTATTCCCGCAGAAGCGCTTCCATCGTCACCCCTTCCCTCGCCCGGGCCTCGGCCCGGGACTTCGTTTGGGCAGCCCCTCCCCCGGGACCTGCCAGCCCTGGGGCTGGCGCGAGCGACGGGACTCGAACCCGCGACCTCCGGCGTGACAGGCCGGCGTTCTAACCAACTGAACTACGCCCGCAAAAGCCCCAAACGGCGCGCGGAGAGATAAAGGCCCATGCATGGGGTGTCAAGCATACCGCACTCGCGAAAGGGTGCGTAAGTGCCCGGAATACCTGAAGTTTCCGCACAGCATGAGCGGACGGTCGCAGACGGGCGTCGGACAGCCCGCGCGCGGCTCATAGGCTTGCCGTTTATGTCGTGTGATGTGCTAGGAACGCCGCCGGGCGATTAGCTCAGCGGTAGAGCATTCCCTTTACACGGGACTGGTCGGCGGTTCGATCCCGTCATCGCCCACCATCCTTCTTCGCGCGAACTGCGCTGCGCAGGACAAGCCCCGAAGCGATAACTAGTTGATCGCGTCCTTGAGCGCCTTGCTCGCCTTGAAGCGCGGCACGTTGGAGGCGGGAATCTTGATCTTCTCGCCGTTCTGCGGATTGCGGCCCTCGATCGCCTTGCGCTTGGAGACCTGGAAGGTGCCGAATCCCACCAGCAGGACCTTCTCCTTTTTCTTCAGCGACTTGGTGATCACCTTCAGCATCGAGTCGATCGCGTTCGCGGCGTCCGTCTTCGAGAGGTTCGTCGAAGCAGCGACGGCGGCGATCAAATCGTTCTTGTTCACGGGGCGGGCCTCTGAAGTCGGACGCGTGCGGGCAGCATCAAGTCTAAGGGGGCTGCGAAAACGGCGTCAACGAGGAACACCATATTTTGGGGGTTCCATCGCGAAATACCCTCATTGCTGGTAGGGCCCGAACCGACGAAGCCCCGGATCGCTCCGGGGCTTCGCCTTCGATTTCTCGGGCCAAAAGGCTCAGTGGGCGACGATCGCCTCGCCTTCCGGTTTCTTGGCCACCGCCTCGAGGTCGTTCGGCCATTCGACCGGAACCAGCGGCTTGGTCAGCGCCCGGGCCAGCACCTCGTCGACCGTGGAGACCGGGACGATTTCGAGCCCCTTCTTCACGTTGTCGGGGATCTCCGGCAGGTCGCGCTCGTTCTCCTTCGGGATCAGCACGGTCTTCAGGCCGCCGCGCAGGGCGGCCAGCAGCTTCTCCTTGAGGCCGCCGATCGGCAGCACCCGGCCGCGCAGGCTGATCTCGCCGGTCATGGCGACTTCCTTGCGGACGGCGATGCCGGTCAGCGCCGACACGATCGAGGTGATCATGCCCACACCCGCCGACGGGCCGTCCTTGGGCGTGGCGCCCTCCGGCACGTGCACGTGGATGTCGCGCTTCTCGAAGATGCCCTGCTTGATGCCGAACGCCGCGGCGCGGGAGCGGACATAGGCGTTGGCCGCCTGCACCGATTCCTGCATCACGTCGCCGAGCTTGCCGGTGACGGAGACGCGGCCCCGGCCCGGTACCAGCACGGCCTCGATCTGCAGCAGCTCGCCGCCGACCTCGGTCCAGGCCAGGCCGGTCGTGATGCCAACCAGATCCTCGAGCTCGGCCTCGCCGAAGCGGAACCGGCGGACGCCGGCGTATTTGTCGAGGTTCTTGGCGCGCACCTTCACCTTGGTCGTCCCCTTCATGAGGATTTCCTTGGTGGCCTTGCGCGCCAGGTTGGCGATCTCGCGCTCGAGGTTACGCACGCCCGCTTCGCGGGTGTAGTAGCGCACCAGGTCGCGCACCGCCTCGTCGGCGATGTCGAGCTCGCCTTCCTTCAGGCCGTTGGCCTCGATCTGCTTCGGAATCAGGTGCTTCCGTGCGATCGCGACCTTCTCGTCCTCGGTGTAGCCCGCCAGCCGGATGATCTCCATGCGGTCCATCAGCGGCTGCGCCATGCGCAGCGAGTTGGCCGTGGTGATGAACATCACGTTCGACAGGTCGTAGTCGACCTCGAGGTAATGGTCGTTGAACGACGTGTTCTGTTCGGGGTCGAGGACCTCGAGCAGCGCCGACGACGGGTCGCCGCGGAAATCCGCGCCGAGCTTGTCGATCTCGTCGAGCAGGAACAGCGGGTTCGACGACTTCGCCTTCTTCATCGACTGGATGACCTTGCCCGGCAGCGAACCGATGTAGGTCCGCCGGTGGCCGCGAATCTCGGCCTCGTCACGCACGCCGCCCAGCGACATGCGCACGAAGTTGCGCCCCGTCGCCTTGGCGATCGACTTGCCGAGCGAGGTCTTGCCGACGCCCGGCGGGCCGACCAGGCACAGGATCGGGCCCTTCATCTTGTCGACCCGCTGCTGGACCGCGAGGTACTCGAGGATGCGCTCCTTGACCTTCTCGAGGCCGTGGTGATCGGCGTTGAGAATGTCCTCGGCGTACTTGAGGTCCTTGATGATCTTCGTGGGCTTGCGCCACGGAATAGACAGCAGCCAGTCGAGGTAGTTGCGCACCACCGTCGCTTCCGCCGACATCGGGCTCATGGTCCTGAGCTTCTTCAGCTCGGCATGCGCCTTCTCGCGCGCTTCCTTCGAAAGCCGCGTCTTCTTGATGCGCTTCTCCAGCTCGGAGACCTCGTCGCGACCGTCCTCGGTCTCGCCAAGCTCCTTCTGGATCGCCTTCATCTGTTCGTTCAGGTAGTACTCGCGCTGCGTCTTCTCCATCTGACGCTTCACGCGGTTCCTGATCTTCTTCTCGACCTGCAGGACGCCGATCTCGCCTTCCATCAGGCCGAGAATCCGCTCCAGCCGCTTGCTCACCGAATCGAGCTCGAGCAGCTGCTGCTTCTCGGCGACCTTGAGCGCGAGATGGGCCGAGATGGTGTCGGCCAGCTTGGCCGGCTCCTCGATCTTGTTGATCGAGACGACCACCTCCGGCGGCACCTTCTTGTTGAGCTTCACGTAGTTCTCGAACTCCGACACGACGGTGCGCGCCGCGGCCTGCAGCTCGGCGGATTCGCCGGCGACCTCTTCCATTTCGACCGCTCGCGCCTCGAAGAATTCGGCCTTGTCGGTGTAGCCCGTGATGCGCACGCGCTTGCCGCCCTCGACCAGCACCTTCACGGTGTCGTCGGGCAGCTTCAGCAGCTGCAGCACGGTGCCGAGTGTGCCGATGTTGTAGATGTCGTCCGGACCGGGATCGTCCTGGCTGGCGTTCTTCTGGGCGATCAGCAGGATCTGCTTGTCGTCCTTCATGACCTCTTCGAGCGCCTTCACGCTCTTCTCGCGGCCAACGAAGAGCGGAACGATCATGCCAGGAAACACGACGATGTCGCGCAACGGCAGGACCGGGTAGACGGTGCCTTCAGGGGGACGTTCTTTGGTGGGGGCGTTCATGATGCCTCGCTACATACACTGTTAGAGCTGCCTCGCGCCCGGTCCGCAGGTCCCCGAATGGGCAACCCACGGCCAAAAGCCGCGCACACTCCTGACAGAGATTGGCTTGAACAGGGGTCTATTCAAGGCCGGCCGGGTATCCACGGTATCGCTACCGGCCCGTCTGCAAATCCTAGGCCGGGGCGGCAGCGATGCCGTCCTTGCGCTCACCGTGCACATAGAGCGGCTGGGCCCGGCCCTCGATGACCTCGCGGTTGATCACGACCTCGTCCACGCCGTCGAGCGACGGCAGGTCGTACATCGTGTCGAGCAGCACGGTCTCCATGATCGACCTGAGGCCGCGCGCGCCGGTCTTACGGATGATCGCCTTTTGCGCGACCGCCTTCAGCGCGTCGTCGGTGAACTTGAGCTTCACGCTCTCCATGTCGAACAGCCGCTGATACTGCTTGAGCAAGGCGTTCTTCGGCCGGGTCAGGATCTCGACCAGGGCACTCTCGTCGAGGTCTTCCAGGGTGGCGACCACCGGCAGACGGCCAACGAACTCGGGGATCAGACCGTACTTCAGCAGATCCTCCGGCTCGAGGTCGCGCAGCACCTCGCCCGTGCGTCGGTCGTCGGGACCGCGCACTTCGGCACCGAAGCCGATCGACGTACCCTGCCGGCGCATCGAGATGATCTTGTCGAGGCCCGAGAAGGCGCCGCCGCAGATGAACAGGATGTTGGTCGTGTCGACCTGGAGGAACTCCTGCTGCGGGTGCTTGCGGCCGCCCTGCGGCGGGACCGAGGCGACCGTGCCTTCCATGATCTTGAGCAGCGCCTGCTGGACGCCCTCGCCCGACACGTCGCGGGTGATCGAGGGGTTGTCCGACTTGCGGCTGATCTTGTCGACTTCATCGATATAGACGATGCCGCGCTGCGCGCGCTCGACGTTGTAGTCGGCCGACTGCAGCAGCTTCAGGATGATGTTTTCCACATCCTCGCCGACGTACCCGGCTTCGGTCAGCGTCGTGGCGTCGGCCATGGTGAACGGCACGTCGAGCATGCGCGCCAGCGTCTGGGCGAGCAGCGTCTTGCCGCAACCGGTCGGGCCGATCAGCATGATGTTGGACTTGGCGATCTCGACTTCGTTCGCCTTGCCGCCGTGGCTCAGCCGCTTGTAGTGGTTGTGCACGGCGACGGCGAGGATGCGCTTGGCCTGGTCCTGGCCGATCACATAGTCGTCGAGAATCTGGCGGATCTCCTTGGGCGACGGCACGCCGTCCTTGGATTTCACCAATGTCGTCTTGGACTCTTCACGGATGATGTCCATGCAGAGTTCGACGCATTCATCGCAGATGAACACAGTCGGACCGGCAATGAGCTTGCGAACCTCGTGCTGGCTCTTACCGCAGAAGCTGCAATACAACGTATTGCGGGAATCGCCCCCGGATTTGGCGGCTGGCATGTCTGTAACGCACCTCCGCTTGGGGGGCCCGCCAACCCGCGGGCCCGCACGCAAGACTATGTTAAACTCGCCTCCCCGATAGCCACAACATCAAAATGTTGTGTATCGCGGGGCGAATGAAGAACAACTGGTCGCGGTAGCCTCAGGAAGCCGCCGCCTGGATGGTCGGGACGGGGCGGTTTTCCAGAACGTCGTCGATCAGCCCGAATTCCTTCGCCTCGGGCGGCGAGAAGAATTTGTCGCGCTCCATCGCCCGCTCGATCTCCTCGATCGTGCGGCCGGTATGGTGGACGTACATCTGGTTCAGCCGGGCCCGCGTCTGCAGGATCTCCTTGGCGTGGATCTCGATGTCGGTCGCCTGGCCCTGGGCGCCGCCCGACGGCTGGTGAATCATGATCCGGGCGTTGGGCAGCGAGAAGCGCTTGCCCTTCACACCCGCCATCAGCAGCAGCGAGCCGGCCGACGCCGCCTGGCCAAACACCAGGGTCGAAATCTGCGGCCGGATGTACTGCATGGTGTCGTAGATCGCGAGCCCCGACGTCACCACGCCGCCCGGCGAGTTGATGTAGAAAGAGATGTCCTTCGTGGGGTTTTCGGCCTCGAGGTAGAGCAGCTGGGCGCAAATCAGGCCCGCCACGTTGTCCTCGATCGGTCCGTTCAGGAAGACGATGCGTTCCTTGAGCAGCCTCGACCAGATGTCGTAGCCGCGTTCGCCCCGTGCCGACTGCTCGACGACCATGGGGACGTAGTAATTATTGTAGACTTCCAGCGGATCGCGGTCGCGCGTCATCCCGTGGTCCTTTCGTGACATCTGTCTAAACTAAAGGTGGCAGCGCGGACGGCCCGGTTCAAGACCGCGCCGCCCCTCGCCGGAATTTCGCTTCCGGCTCTCCGATTCCAGTTTCCGCACGCCGTGCGCGCGGATCAGGAGGCCTTGGCCTCGCCGCCCTTCTCTTCTTCTTCCTCGGCCTCGCGGGCCGCCTTGAGCAGCTCGTCCGGCGTCACCGACTTGTCGGTCACCTTGGCCAGCTCGAGGATGAAGTCGACGGTCTTCTCCTCGAAGATCGGCGCGCGCAGCTGTTCCTTGAGCTGGGGATTCTTGTTGTAGAACTCCAGCACCTGGCGCTCCTGCCCGGGGTAGCGCATCGCCTCGCGCATCAGCGCCTGGTTCAGTTCCTCCGGCGACACCTCGATCGCATTGGAGCGGCCGACATCGGCCAGCAGAAGGCCGAGCCGCACCCGCCGTTCGGCGATCTCGCGGTACTCCTTCTTCATCTTCTCTTCGTCGTCCTCGAGCTTCTGACCGGCCTTCTTGGCCTCCTCGATGCGCTGCCAGATCGCGCCGAACTCGCCCTCGACCAGCCCTTCCGGCACCTGGAACTTGTGTGCGTCGGCCAGCTTGTCGAGCAGCTGGCGCTTCACCATCGTGCGCGAGATCTGGGTGTAGTCCTGGCCGATGCGGTCGCTCACCGCCTTCTTCATCGCCTCGAGATTCTCGAAGTTGTTCTTCTTGGCGAGCTCGTCGTCGGCGGGCTTCTCCACGAACTCGAGCACTTCCTTGATCGTGCACTTGAAGACGGCATCCTTGCCCGCGAGCTCGGCCGCGCCGTACTCCTTCGGGAAGGTCACCTTCACCTCGACCGTCTTGCCGGCCTCGGCGCCGACCAGCTGGTCCTCGAAGCCGGGGATGAACGAGCCCGAGCCGATTTCCAGCACGTAGTCCTGCGCGGTGCCGCCCGGGAATTCCGTGCCGTCGACCGAGCCCACGAAGTCGAGCTTCACCGCGTCGCCCTTCTGGGCCGGGCGCGCCGGATCGACCGCCTTCTGCTCGCGGTTGGCCTTGGCGATGCGCGACAGCGCCTCGTCGACGTCCTTGGCCGGCACGTCGGCCTTCAGGCGCTCGACCTCGATGCCCGAGAAGTCGAGCTTGCCGATTTCCGGCAGCACCTCGATCGCGACTTCGAACTCGACGTCCTTGCCCTCTTCCAGGGTCTTGAGGTCGACGCGCGGCTGCATCGCGGGCTTGAGGCCGCGATCCTCGATCGCCTTCGCCGTGCTCTGGTTGACCGCCGCCTCGAGCGCCTCGCCGTACAGCGCCTGGCCGTACTGCTTCTTGAGCAGGCCGACCGGCACCTTACCCTTGCGGAAGCCGGGCAGCTGCGCGGTCTGGGCGAGTTCGCTCAGGCGCTCGTCGACCTTCGCCGACAGGTCGCCCGCAGGGAGCACGATCTTGAATTGCCGCTTGAGCCCTTCGGCCGAGAGTTCCGTAACTTGCATTGTCTCACTTCCATCTTCTCTGTCTGGTGCGGGCGGAGGGACTTGAACCCCCACGCCTTGCGGCACGAGAACCTAAATCTCGCGTGTCTACCAATTCCACCACGCCCGCCCGACGCGGCCCTCCATCTACCATTTTCGGGGCCTTCGAGCCCTGGCGCAGGGCCGAATCGCGGGCCTCTTAGCCCGCGCCCGCCGAACGGTCAATTCATTGCCGATTCAAGCGCTTCCGGCAGGCCATTTAACAGATCTTCGGCGATCAGGCCGGGATGGCGGAAGCGATATGCGCTCTCGCCATGCAGCCAGGCCGCCGCCGCCCCTGCGGCCAGCGGCGTCGCCCCCTGGGTCACCAGGCCGGCGGCGATTCCCGCCAGCACGTCGCCCGATCCGGCGGTCGCCAGGCTGGGCGGCGCGTGGACATTGATCACCGCGCGGCCGTCGGGCGCCGCTACCACCGTATCGGGGCCCTTCAGCAGCACGACCGCGCCACTGCGCCGCGACGCCTCGCGAACCCGCTCGACCTTGGAGGCGATCTTGCCGAGATCCGGAAACAGGCGCCGGAATTCGCCCTCGTGCGGTGTCATCAGTACCGGCCCGTGGATAGCCGCGAACAGCGCCCCGGGATCCTCGGCAAACACCGTCAGAGCGTCGGCGTCCAGCACCGCGGCGCGGCGGGCTGCGAGCACAGCCAGCACGCTGTCCCGCGTGCGCGCATTGAGCCCCGAGCCGGGGCCGATCAGGAATCCGTTGCGGCGCTCGTCCTTCAGCAACTCCGCGATGCCGCCCGCATCGTCCACCGCCGCGACCAGATTGCCGGGCTCGGCCATTTGATAGGTCTCGAGGGCGGCGCGCGGCGCAGCGATTGTCGCGAGCCCGGCCCCGCTGCGCCGGGCCGCCAATGCCGCCAGCCGTGCAGCGCCGGTCGCCCGCTCGCCGCCCAGGATCGTGAGATGTCCGCGCGCATACTTGTGATCGTCGACCGCGCCGCGTCGCAGGCACGACGCCCACAATGCCGGCGCGTTGCGCCACAGGCGGGCACCGATGCCCCCGAGCACGCTCGATGGAATGCCGATATCGACGATCTCCAGCATGCCGCAGCGCTTCAGCCCCTCGGCCATCAGATGACCGGGCTTGGCGCGGAAGAACGTTACGCAGCGCTCGGCGACCGGCGCGACCCCCATCACCTGGCCGGTATCGCCGTTCAATCCGCTCGGCACGTCGACGGCGACAAGCGGCAGCGCCAACTGGTTCAACCGCTCGATCACCTGCGCCGCGACGCCGTCGATCGGACGGCTCAGCCCCGCTCCGAACAGCCCGTCGATCACCAGCGGCTTGTCGTCGAGCAGGACCGACGACATCGGCAGGACCGGCCCGCGCCCAGCATCTGCCGCCCCAGGCGGCGTCGCCGAGCGCCGAGACTCTCCCCGATCATGGCGAGGCGCACCGGACAGCCCATCTGCTAGAGATGCCGCGCCGCAACGAAGCCGACGCCGCCATAGTTGCCCGGCCCGCACAGCACCAGCACCGGTCGCCGCAGATAGTGGCTGCTCACCGAAGCCGCCACGGCGCGGCCGGCAGTCTCCATCAGGACGCTGCCCGGGATGCCGCCGGCGATGGCGGCGGCATCGGCACGACCCATCTCCGCGCAGGTCAGCAGCACCAGCGCATCGGCTGGCGTCAGGTCCCGGCCTGCGGGGCGGCTGGGGCTTCGGCTAGTGTCTCGGGCTGTGGTGTTTGTCATGGTCGGGAAGGCGCCCTTAGCGGGGACGATGGGGCGGCCGACCGGATTTGAACCGGCGACATCTAGAATCACAATCTAGCGCTCTAACCAACTGAGCTACGGCCGCCATCGTGGGTCGCTCCCGACGAAGCGGGCCTTCCTACGCTCAGCCGCCCAGAGCGTCAAGAAACCGGGCGACATGAACGGCCGCGTCAGGAATCCGCAGGCGTGGGCGGCAGTAGCCGGTCAATGGCACGGATCCAGACCCGGGCAGCCTGCTCGAAATCGAGGCCGTAGAGCTCGCGCATGCGACCCCAATTCTCGAAGTCGGTGAGGGACTCCAGGGCGATCACGGTATGGCGGCGCTGCGGATCGACGACGGCCGAAAGCTCGCGCTGGAACATCAGTTCCAGCCGCATGCGCACCAGTTCCCGGATCATGCGCATGCGCTTCTTCAGTTCTGGCGATTCGTCGTTCTGGGTCGACAGCACCCGCCACAGCGGCAGCCAGCGCTCGCAGCCATGGCCACGCTGTTCGACATGACTGCGGATGCGGGTCATGCGGTCGGCGTCGACGTCTCGCAGCGCGCCCTGGCTGCGGCCCTCGGCGATCGCATAGTCGGTCACCGCGACCCGGAGCGCGTGCATGTCGGGAAAGCGCTCGAAGATCGAGCGCACGGAATAGCCCGCGCGCTCGGCGATCTGCACCGCCGTCGGGATCTGCGAGCTGTCGCGCACCAGCGCCATGTAGGCCTCGATGATCAGCTGGGGCGTGCGCTCGCTGCGCAAGCGCCGGCCGTCGACACGTTCGGACGCGGTTTCCGAAAGCCTGCTCACGCCGGGCTCACTTCGGACCCGGTGCCCGGGGCAGCAGCCTGTCGATCGCCCGCTCCCACACCGCCCGCGCCTGCTCGACCGACAGCCCGTAGAACTCGCGCATGCGACCCCAGCTCTCGAAGTCTGTCAGCAGTTCGAGCGACAGCAAGGTATTGCGGCGCATCGGCTCGGCCAGCGCCTCGAGCTCCGGTCGATACATCAGCTCGAGCCGCTGCCGAATCGCCTCGCGCATCAACTTGATGCGCAGCTTCAATTCCAGCGAATCGCCCTGGTTGGCATTGACCGCACGCCACAGCGGAAGCCATGTCTCGCAGGTCTGCGCCCGCGTCTCGACCTGGGTGGCGATGCGGGTGGCACGATCGGCATCCACGTTTCGCGGCGCCGCCAGGGATGTCCCGACGGAGATTGCGTGATCGGTCGCAGCGATGCGCAGCGCCAGCAGGTCGGGGAACTTCTCGAAGACCGAGCGTACCGAATAGCCGGCGCGATCGGCGATCTGCGTCGCGGTCGGTATCGAGGGGCTGGCCTCCCGCAGCAGCGCGAGATAGGCCTCGACGATCAACTGCCTCGTGCGTTCGCTGCGCTGGCGGCGGCCGTCGAGACGCGGCGCCGCGGCATCCGGCGCAGTCGGCTCGAGGGAGCGCGTACTCACGAGCGCTTCACTTCGCCAACGGCGTCGGCGGCAGCATGCGGTCGATCGCGTTCACCCACACCGTGCAGGCTTCCTCGAACGACAATCCGTGCATCTCGCGCATGCGCGCCCAGCTCTCCATGTCCGTGAGCGCTTCCAGCGCGATCAGCGTCTGCTGGCGTTCCTCGGGCGAGAGCGCCGCCAGCTCCGGCTTGTACATCAGCTCCATGCGCGTTACGGCGGTTTCGCGCGCCCGTTTGATGCGGATCGCCAGCTCGCCGGAACCATCCTCGGTGCCGAGCAGCACGCGCCACAGGGCGATACCGCGCTCGCAGGTGAAGGCACGGGTCTCGACCTGCGATTTCAGCCGCGCCTTGCGATCGCCGTCGATCTGGCGCGCCGGCGCCAGCGCCAGGGCCTGGGCGAGCGCATAGTCCGTTGCCGCAACACGCAGCGCGATGAGGTCGGGAAAGCGTTCGAAGATCGAGCGGACCGAGTACCCTGCCCGCTCGGCGATCTGCACCGCCGTCGGCATGACCGGATCCTCACGCAACAGCGCCAGGAAGGCCTCGATGATGAGCTGCTTGGTCCGCTCGCTGCGCAACCGGCGGCCATCGACCCTCGGCGGCTTCTGAACGGACGGTGCGGATGTCGCGGTTTCCATCGACCCTACGCGTAGCCTCACTGCAATTCTGTCGCTTGAGTGCACAAACGCTGCTGCGAGAATTTGGCAATCTCAATGCAGTAATATAGGCCCAGCTTTCCTTTGAGTCGCGCAGAATTGTATTGAATATTGCAAACCCCTAGGGGCTTNGTATTGAATATTGCAAAACCCTCGGGGATTTGTGGGTTAACTGCGGCGTCCAAAGTGTTTCTCCAGCCGTTCGATCGCTGAATCCAGCGTCTGATCGTGCTTGCAGAAGCAGAACCGCGCAAAATGCCGGGGCGCCTTTACAGGATCGTCATAAAACGCGCTGACCGGCACGGCCGTAACCCCCGCCTCAACTGTGATGTGCCGGCAAAAATCCTCGTCGGTGCCGTTGAAGCCCAGCGGCCGGAAATCCGTCGAGACGAAGTACGTGCCGTGTGCCGGCAGAACCTCGAAGCCAATCCCGGCCAGGCCATTGGCCAGCCGGTCGCGCTTGCGCGCCATTTCGGCGGCCAGGGTATCGAAATAGCCGTCGCCCAGGCGCAGCCCAGTCGCGGTGCCCCACTGCAGGTTGGGGGGCGTCGTGAAGGTCATGAACTGGTGCGTCTTGGCGATCGGCTTCATCAGTTCGGGCGCCGCCGTCACGTAGCCCACCTTCCAGCCGGTCAGGCTGAAACTCTTGCCGGCCGAGCCGATGCGCACAGAGCGTTCACGCATGCCCGGCAGGGTCATGATCGAGACGTGCCGGCGATCGTCGAAGATGATGTGCTCGTAGACTTCGTCGCATACCGCGATCGCATCGTGCTTCAGGCAGAGTCCTGCGATGAAGTCGAGCTCGTCGCGATCGAACACCTTCGAGCACGGATTCATCGGCGTGTTGAACAGGATCAGCTTGGTCTTGCTGCCGAAGGCCTTCGCCAACTCTTCGCGCGGCAGACTCCAGCGCGGCGGCTCGAGACGCACCAGCTTCGGGATGCCGCCGGCGCGGCGCACGATCGGCAAATACGAATCGTAGAGCGGCTCGATCAGGCCGAACAGGCAGTCTCCCAGTGCCTCGGTCGCGCCCGACGTGACCAGCACCTCGCTCTGCCAATCGACCTCGAGTCCCTGGAAGCGCTTGGCGTGCTCAGCCACGGCCTGGCGCAACTCCGGGATGCCCATCATCGGCGGGTACTGGTTGTGACCGTTGAGCAGGAAGTCGGCCGCAGCCTGGCGCACCTCTTCGGGCCCCTTGTNGGGCATGGGTGGCGTGACGTTTTCCATCGATCTCGTTCGGTGGCTTCCCCGGTCGCGTTGCTCAAGCACGCTCATGACTGCAAAAACATATATTGCCATGAGAGTGCAGTAATATAATCGGGGAAAACCGGAGAGTCCAAGGGTTCGCGAGTAAACTGCAATTCCCCACGAATATTCCGGATAGAACGCGCCTACCGCTTAAAATGCCTGCCCAGCCGCTCTACGGCGCTGAATCCAGCGTCTGATCGTGCTTGCAGAAGCAGAATCGCGCAAAGTGACGCGGTCCCTGCCCCGGATCGTCGTAGAACGCGCTGACCGGCACGGCGGTCACCCCGGCCTCGACGGTGATGTGGCGGCAGAAATCCTCGTCGGTGCCGTTGAAGCCCAGCGGCCGGAAATCGGTCGTCACGAAGTACGTGCCGTGCGCGGGCAACACCTCGAAGCCAATCCCGGCCAGTGCCATTCCAGCCGGTCGCGCTTGCGCGCCATTTCGCCCGCCAAGGTATCGAAATAGCCGTCGCCCAGGCGCAGCCGGTCGCGGTGCCCCACTGGAGGTTGGGCGGCGTGGTGAAGGTCATGAACTGATGCGTCTTGGCGATGACGCGCATCATCTCGGCCGGCGCGGTGACGTAGCCCACCTTCCAGCCGGTCAGGCTGAAACTCTTGCCGGCCGAGCCGATGCGCGCGGAGCGTTCACGCATGCCGGGCAAGGTCATGATCGAGACGTGCCGGCGATCGTCGAAGATGATGTGCTCGTAGACCTCGTCGCAGACCGCATAGGCGTCGTGCTTCAGGCAGAGGCTCGCGATGAAGTCGAGCTCGCTGCGGTCGAACACCTTCGAGCACGGGTTCATCGGCGTGTTGAACAGGATCAGCTTGGTCTTGCTGCCGAACGCGTCGGTGAGTTCCTGGCGCGGCAGGCTCCAGTGCGGCGGCTCGAGGCGCACCAGCTTCGGGATGCCGCCGGCGCGGCGCACGATCGGCAGATACGAATCGTAGAGCGGTTCGATCAGCACCACCTCGTCGCCCGGCTCGATCAGCCCGAACAGGCAGTCGCCCAGCGCCTCGGTCGCGCCCGAGGTCACCAGCACCTCGGTCTGCCAATCGACGTCGAGTCCCTGGAAGCGCCTGGCGTGCTCGGCCACGGCCTGGCGCAGCTCCGGAATGCCCATCATCGGCGGATACTGGTTGTGGCCGTCCAGCAGGTACTCGGCCGCGGCGCGGCGGACCTCTTCCGGTCCCTTGTCGTCGGGGAAGCCTTGGCCAAGATTGACCGACTGATGCTGGCGGGCGAGCCCCGACATCACTTCGAATACCGTCGTTCCCAAGCCGGACATCAGCGAGTTTGCGGGTTTCATTGAAGGGTCCGTTGTCTGTTCGTTTTGAGAGCTTTTTTTTGCCCAAACATTCAGCTTTTCGCCTAATCGGCGAGCACAAAAATCGCGATCTTCCGATTCAAATCTGTGGAAATTGCTGGCATCAAACTTGCTTCCCTCGGGGCTGTACGCGCCTGTCTTGAGGCGGCGCCGAAAATGGCCTGCATGCGGAGTATGTTAAGCAAATGAAGAAGATCGAAGCGATCATCAAGCCTTTCAAGCTCGACGAGGTGAAAGACGCCCTCAACCAGATCGGCCTCAAGGGCATCACGGTGCTCGAGGCCAAGGGCTTCGGCCGTCAGAAGGGCCACACCGAACTCTACCGCGGCGCCGAGTACGTGGTCGACTTCCTGCCCAAGGTGAAGATCGAGCTGATCATCGAGGACGAGATGGTCGAGAAGGCCGTCGAGGCGATCCGCAGTTCGGCGCACACCGGGCGCATCGGCGACGGCAAGATCTTCGTGTCGGGGATCGAGGATGCCATCCGAATTCGTACTGGCGAGCGCGGTGACGCCGCCGTATGACACCTCTGCCTTTGGGGGCTGAGGACCAACCACAGAAGAGGGACGATCGGAATATGGACGCTAAACAAGTTCTCGCGATGATGAAGGAGAAGGACGTCAAGTTCGTTGACTTCCGCTTCACCGACCCTCGCGGCAAGTGGCAGCACACGGCACGCATGGCTTCGGCCACCGACGAAGGCACGTTCGTCGACGGCGTGATGTTCGACGGCTCCTCGATCGCGGGTTGGAAGGCGATCAACGAGTCGGACATGATCCTGATGCCCGATCCCTCCACCGCCGTCCTCGACCCCTTCGCCGCCCAGACCACGCTGATCATCAGCTGCGACGTCGTCGAACCCTCGACCGGCCAGCTCTACGCCCGCTGCCCGCGTTCGACCGCCAAGCGCGCCGAGGCCTACATGAAGTCGTCCGGCGTCGGCGACACCGCCGTGTTCGGCCCGGAACTCGAGTTCTTCGTGTTCGATGATGTCCGCTTCGACGTCCAGATGCAGGGCAGCTTCTTCAAGGTCAATTCGAGCGAATCGCCGTGGAACACCGGCGCCGAGTTCGAGGGCGGCAACATGGGCCACCGCCCGGGCGTCAAGGGCGGCTACTTCCCCGTCCAGCCGGTCGACAGCCACAACGACCTGCGCGCCGAGATGATGTCGGTTGCCACCGAGATGGGCCTCGTCATGGAGATCCATCACCACGAAGTGGCGCCGTCGCAGAACGAGCTCGGCTTCCGCTTCGACACCCTGGTGAAGACCGCCGACAACGTGCAGAAGTACAAGTACTCGCTGCACAACGTCGCCCACAGCTACGGCAAGTCGCTGACCTTCATGCCGAAGCCGATCTACGGCGACAACGGCTCGGGCATGCACACCCACCAGTCGATCTGGAAGGACGGCAAGCCGCTGTTCGCGGGTTCGGGCTATGCCGACCTGTCGGAAACGGCGCTGTACTACATCGGCGGCATCATCAAGCACGCCAAGGCGCTCAACGCCTTCACCAACGCCAGCACCAACTCCTACAAGCGCGTCATCCCGGGCTTCGAGGCGCCGGTGCTGCTGGCCTACTCCTCGCGCAACCGCTCGGCCTCGTGCCGCATCCCGTATGCGGCCTCGCCGAAGGGCAAGCGAGTCGAAGTGCGCTTCCCGGATCCGTCGGCCAACCCGTACCTCGCCTTCGCGGCGATGCTGATGGCCGGCCTCGACGGCATCCAGAACAAGATCCATCCGGGCGACCCGATGGACAAGAACCTCTACGACCTGCCGCCGGAGGAGCTCTCGAAGGTTCCGACCGTCGCCGGCAGCCTCCGCGAGGCGCTCAACGCGCTGGACGGCGACCGCACCTTCCTCACCAAGGGCGGCGTCTTCACCGACGACCAGATCGACGCCTACATGGAACTCAAGTGGGAAGAGGTCTACGCGTGGGAGCACCAGCCCGCGCCGGTCGAGTACAAGATGTACTACTCGATCTGATCCTCAGCGGATCGATCCAACGGAAAGGCCGCCCTCACGGGCGGCCTTTTTGCTTGCCTGAAGCGACCCAAGCAGCCTCCTTCTTCGAGACGCGCCGCCACGCGGTGCGCCTCAGGGTGAGGGCTTCGTCTTGATCGACTGCAGGAAGGATCGAACCTCCCTTTTCGAGCGCAACCCATACGTCCGCTTGCGCCCCGCCTCCTCCGCGATGAGCTGTCGATACTTCGGAGTCAGACGCTCATGACACAGCCGCAGCACTCGATAGCTCTGCAAGGTGCTGCTCCACATCGGGCTGCCCTCCGGCCATCCCTCTGGCAAAACGAACAGCCCCTTCACGAATCGCTTGGTCACCCGCCACGCACACACCGCCAAAGGCGGATCGACATGGATCAGCGTGTCCGCCGCGGCGAATCGTTCCCAGGCCGACTTCGCGTCGCCGAAGCCGTCGATGATCCACTCCTCGCGCTGCAGAAGTTCGGCGTGCCGTCGGAGATATTCCTCGTGCGGCACCGGCTCGCCACCCGTCCGGAACTGGATCAGATCGAGCGGATGGAGCGACAGGCCGGTGATCTCCGCCAGCCGGCGGGCCAGAGTCGACTTGCCGCTGCCCGCATTGCCGAATACCGCCACGCGCTTCATGGGCGCATCATAGCTTCAACTGCCGGC
This sequence comes from Reyranella sp., assembly GCA_044225265.1. GTDB lineage: Bacteria > Pseudomonadota > Alphaproteobacteria > Reyranellales > Reyranellaceae > Reyranella. The sequence goes on along the minus strand of JBGAIW010000007.1, from coordinate 54,242 downwards.
GGCGCGCAGGCTGGCCTTCCCGCGCAACTCTCGTCACACTGTCGCGAAAGCACGGAGAGGAATTGCCATGAGCATCGTCCACCGCATGGACCACTTCACCATCGTCACCGACAAGGCGGAAGAGACGAAGAGCTTCTATGCCGATCTCGGCCTGCATCCGGGCGCCCGCCCGAACTTCGCCGTCGGCGGCTTCTGGCTGTACGGCCCGGAGAAGAAGCCCATTCTCCACGTCATCGAGGTCAAGAAGATGCCGGAGCCGCGGCGCGGCGCGTTGGATCACATGGCGTTCTGGGGCGAGGACATGGCCAAGACCCTCGCCTGGCTCAAGCAGAAGAACATCGCCTACCGCCTGAACCGCGCGCCGGAGCCGTTCCTGACCTGGCAGCTTTTCTTCCCCGATCCGAACGGTGTCGAGGTGGAGATCGACTTCTCTCCGAACGAGCCCCGTCCCGCCGATTGGGACGGCAAGAGTGTCATGGTGAAGCGGGACTAGCGACGAGGTCGCCCCGTCACCGTTCGAGGTCCGGCCGGACCCGCGGCTCGCCGAGTTCCGGCGCGATCGCCGCGATGTCGGAGAAATAGGTCGCGAGATAGCGGGCGATCAGGCGTTGCAGATCGCCAGTCGGCTGCCTGTCGCCGTCGGCCACCGACATGACGGTGTCGGTCGGCGTCTGAATCCACATCATCGAACTGGCCGGAGCGTCGAGCACGCCTTCGAAGCCGATCACGCCGAAGCCGACCGCGTTCAGCGAACGTGCATGCCGCGTGAAGGCGTTGTCCAACGCAAGATCGCCCAGGGCGAAGCTCAGCTTTCCCCGGCTGCCATCGGGCAGCGCAATCTCGTACTGGCGTCCGGCATCCTTGAACATCGGCGCACTTCTATTGGGGAATCGAGCCGGACGCCATGTGTCCGATTTTCGGATCATGGAAAGAGCCGCTGTCGCGAGCCCGGCTTTTGTCGGACACTCGCTCTCTTCCTTCCCCCCATTCCGAATGGGAGAGAGGAACATGAACTTGATGAGGAAAACGATGGGCTGGATGGACGACGCGATGGTGGAACTGCGCCCCTGGATCGGGCGCGTGCGAATCACCGAGGACGATATCGGCATGATGTCGGTGCGCCGCGTGGCTTCGACCTTCGATGTCGATCCGGACAGCATCAAGAAAGGCGATCCGCTGCCGCCGCACTGGTTCGGCGTCTTCTTCGGCGAAACCATCGTGCAGGGCGAGCTCGGTCCCGACGGCCATCCCAACAAGGGCATCGTGCTGCCGCCTATTCCGATGCCGCGCCGCATGGGCGCGGGCCGCCGGACCGAGATCAGGGCGCGCCTCAGGGCCGGCATCCCGGCGGTGAAAAAGGCGGAGGTCGCCGACATCGTCCCCAAGTCGGGCCGCTCGGGCGACATCTTCGTGCTGACCATGCGCCACACCATCGAGCAGGAGGGCAAGGTCATCGCCATCGAGACGTTCGATGCGATCTACCGCCCCGCCGTGCCGCCCGGCCAGAAGACCACGGCGACGGTGCCGCATCCGGCGCGCACCGACCACAAGTGGAGCGAGATCACCAAGCTCGCCAACACGCTCAACTTCCGTTACGGCGCAATCACCTGGAATGCGCACCGCATCCACTACGACGGCGACTACACACGCAGCGAGGAAGGCTATCCCGCGATCGTCTCCAACGGCGGCCTCTCCATGCATCTGATGATCAATGCCGCGCTGAAGCGCGCAAAGGGCGAACTCAAGAGCATCAACGCCCGCCTCGTCCATCCGCTCTGGGTCGGCGAGATCATCGACGTCCGCGGCGAGGACCAGGCCGCCGACGGCAAGCTCAAGATCTGGGCGGCCGACAAGAACGGCACGCTGTGCGGCGAGATGGAGCTGGAGTTCGGCAAGTGAGCGCCAATCCACAATCCAAGGGTCCCCTCGACGGCGTCAAGGTCGTCGATCTCACCACCATCGTCGTCGGCCCGATCTGTACCCGCACCCTGGCCGACTATGGCGCCGAGGTGATCAAGGTCGAGGCGCCGGGCGGCGACCTGCTGCGCACCATGGCCGAGGGCAGCCGCAATCCCGGCATGTCGGGCAAGTTCATCAACTTCAACCGCAACAAGCGCTCGATCGGCCTCGACATCAAGAAGCCGGAGGGCCTCGAGGCGATGCGCCGCCTGATCGACAAGGCCGACGTGTTCGTGAGCAACGTGCGGCCCGACGCGCTGGCCCGCGCCGGCTTGGACTACGCCACGCTCTCGAAGACCAATCCGCGCCTGATCGTCTGCTCGATCCTGGCGTTCGGCCGCGGCGGCCGCTACTACGGCCGCCCCGCCTACGATCCCGTCATCCAGAGCCTGTCCGGCGTCGCGGGCACAATCGCGCGCGCCACCGGCGAACCGCGCTTCGTGCCGATGGTGATGACCGATCACACGTCCGGGCTCATCGCGGCTCAGGCGATCGGGTTTGCGCTGTACCGCCGCGAGAAGACCGGCAAGGGCGAAGCGATCGACGTACCGATGCTCGAGAACATGGCCTCGTTCGTCTCCAGCGAGCACATGGGCGCCATGACCTTCGATCCGCCGGTCGGTCCCTCGGGCGACGGCCGTCTGCTCAGCCCCAACTACAAGCCGGTGCCGACCAAGGACGGCTACGTCACGGTGCGGCCCAACACCAACGTGCAGGCCTTCGCCTTCTTCGATGCGATCGGCAAGCCGGAGCTGAAGACCGATCCGCGCTTCAACAGCGCCGCGGCGCGAACCAAGAACGCCGCGGCGTATTTCGAGGTCCAGACGACCAGCCTCGGCCACAAGACCACCGACGAATGGGTCGAACTGTTCGACAAGCTCGACGTGCCCGCGGCGCGCTACAACACCATCGACGAGCTGCTGACCGACCCTCACCTCGAGGACGTCGGCTTCTTCAAGGACGAGCAGCATCCGAGCGAGGGCAAGATCAAGCGCACCCGGCTCGCCAACACCTTCTCCGGCGGCGCGCGCAGCAACGAGACGTCCGCCCCGCTGATGGGCCAGCATACCCGCGAGATCCTGAAGGAAGCCGGCTTCAGCCCGGCCGAGATCGACGCCATGGTCGCCGGCGGAGCCGCAATCGCGCATTGATCAGCGCGCAGCGCCAAGGCCCAGCGCTCGCGCGGTTCCACTTTCAGGAGATGCCGGTTCGGGACCGGATGGATGTGATGGCGAACGGAACTACGGGTAGAGCTGCGTGCCCTCCGTCGATCAAACGGGCTTGTCGCCCGCGATCAGCACCCTCTGCATGATCCGGCTCTCGCCCATCGGGTAGTCGACGTCGACACGATGCATGGTGGCGCGGTTGTCCCAGATCACGCAGTCGCCGACCGTCCAGCGGTGCGCGACGTGGAAGCGTGCCTGCCGGGTGTGCTCGGCCAGTTCGTCGAGCAGCGCATCACTCTCGGCACGCGGCAGGCCGACGATGCGGTCGAGCCGGTTGAAGTTGAGATACAGCGCCTTCCTGCCGTTGTCGGGATGCGTGCGCACCAGCGGATGCTCGACGTCCGGTGTTTCGGCGATTTCCTGCGCGGTCCGGGGCGACGGCCGGTTGCGGGCGCGCGCGGTGTCGTAGCCGTGGATGGCGCGCATGCCGTCGATGCGTCGCCGCGTCGTCTCGGGCAGGGCCTCGTAGGCCGCGCGCATGTTGCAGAACCAGGTGCGCCCGCCCTGGCTCGGGATCTCCATCGCGTGCAGCAAGGTCGCCTTGGCAGGCGTCGCCATGTACGAATCGTCGGTGTGCCAGTCCTCGGCGCGCAGCGCGGTCTTGTCGGTCGTGCCGTCGGCTTTCAGTGTGGAAACCATCACCGACACTTCGGGAATGTCGCCGGTGCGCTTGTAGCGCAGCAGCTGCGGCACCGGCCGGCCGAACGCCGACGAAAAGTCGCGCATCTCAAACGAGCTCATCACCGGGCCGGGAATTTCGAGCAAGAGGTATTCGGCCAGCGCCGCATTGAGCGCCGAGGCGACTTCGGGCTCGCGCGCCGTGGAGCGGTCGAGCCCTTCGATGCGCGCGCCGATCGCGCCGTCCAGCGGCACGACCTCGAAGCCCGCGACCTTGACCAGTGTGTCCATGCGCGCAGCCTAGCGCGCGAACAGCTCGGAAACCAATGCCCTCAGCCAGGCGCGAACGGCCTGGACCGCTTCCCTCGCCTTCTGCCAGGCCGGCAGGGCACGCACGAAGGCGTACATACGATCGCGCAGATCGAAGAACCAGGTGTCGGCGCGGGCGTACCAGCCGAGCGTCATAAGGGTCGGCCGCAGAATGCGGTAGAGCCGCGCCAGCAGCGCCGTCGCGACCAGCTTGGCCGCGAGCACCACGACCACTGCGGTCGTGTAGTAGCCATGGATCACGAACCAAACGGCCGAAAGCTTCACCGGCAGGATCAGGGCCGACGGCCCGATAAAGGCGATGAAGGCGCCCCATGGCGGCAGGGTCTCCAGCCAGGCCTCGAAGCGCGCGATCCACGGCAGGCGCGCGAACGCCGCCATGGCGACGTTGAGGTATTTGATCAGGGCCTGTTCGAAGAAGACGATCGCGGCGGCGATCGGCACCAGCAGCAGTTCCAGACCACGCTTGAGACGCGGATTCATCGTTCAAGCATGTAGCGGTTGCGGGGCCTCAAACAAGAAGGGCCGCCTGACGGGGCGGCCCTGCTGCTCAAAAGATAAATCGCCTACTCGGGCTTGACGCCGGCGGCGCGCACCGCCGGGACCCACTTGTCGATCGAGGCCTTGAGCTGGTTGCCCAGCGCCGCGGGCGTCGCCTCCTCCTTGGTCGGCAACTCGACCGCGAGTTCGGTCAGACGCTTGCTGACGTTGGGATCGGCCAGCGCCTTGACCAGCGCGTCGTTGATCTTGGCGATGTTGTCCTTCGACATGCCCTTGGGGCCGAAGAAACCGTTCCAGATCGCGACCTCGTAGCCCTTGAGGCCGGCTTCGTCGATGGTCGGCACGTTCGGCAGCTGCGGCAGGCGCTTCAGCGAGGAGACGCCCAGCGCCTTGATGTTGCCGCTGTTGATCTGCGCCAGCACGTTCACCGCCTGGTCGACCATGTAGTCGAACTGGCCGGAGACCAGGTCGTTCAGTGCCGGGCCGGTACCCTTGTACGGGATCTCCAGCACGTCGACCTTCATCATGCTGTTCAGCATCAGGCCGCCGAGATGGGACGCGGCGCCAATGCCTGCCATGCCGTACTGCACCTTCTTCTGGTTGGCCGTGACGTAGGCCTGGAATTCCTTGAAGTCCTTGGCCGGCAGGTCCTTCTTCGTGACCAGCACCATCGGGTTGGTGCCGCCGAGACCGATCGGCTCGAGATCCTTCTGGCTGTCGTAGGGCAGCGACTTGTAGAGCGCGATGTTGACCGCGAGCGTACCCATGTGGGTGAACAGCAGCGTGTAGCCGTCGTTGGCGGCCTTGGCCGCCTTGTTGACGCCGATCGTGCCGCCGGCGCCGCCGACATTCTCGACTACCATCTGCTGGCCGAGGATCTCGCTCATCTTGCCGCACAGGATACGGGCCAGCGCATCGGTCGGACCGCCCGCGGCGAACGGCACGATCACGGTGATCGGCTTGGCGGGATACGCGGCCTGGGCGGCCGCCTTGGCGGCGATGGCCGCGAGAGTGGCGGCGCTGGCGGTGGCCAGCAGGTGACGTCGACGAAATTCCATAGCAGGACCCCTTTTGGGGGCGTGCTGCTACACCGTCTTCACAAGCTCCGCAATAGCCGCCCCGACGGTCTTTGTGTCGCCGTTGCCGCCCAGATCCTTGGTCCGGGGGCCGCCCTCGACCAAAGAGGCCGCAATTGCGCGTTCGATGCTTGCCGGCGATGTCCGGGGCCGAGCCGTGCACCGGCTCGAACATCGAGGGGAACTTGCGCTCGGGGTTGATGTTGCCCGAGGGCGCCACGCCGATCGACCCGGTGAGCGCGGGGCCCAGGTCCGACAGGATGTCGCCGAACAGGTTGGAGCCGACCACGACGTCGAACCAGTCCGGGTTGCGCACGAAATGCGCGGTCAGGATGTCGATGTGGTACTGGTCCGCCTTGATGTTCGGGTATTTCTTGCGCATCGCGTCGAAGCGCTCGTCCCAGAACGGCATGGTGTGGATGATGCCGTTCGACTTGGTCGCCGACGTCACGTGCTTCTTCTTGGTCGTGCTGGCGAAGTCGAACGCGAACTTGAGCACGCGGTCGACGCCCTTGCGGGTGAAGATCGCCTGCTGAATCGCCATCTCGTCGTCGGTGCCCTGGAACATGCGGCCGCCGACGGAGCTGTATTCGCCCTCGGTGTTCTCGCGGACCACCCAGAAATCGATGTCGCCCGGCTTGCGGTTGGCGAGCGGCGACGGCACGCCCTCGAACAGGCGCACCGGGCGCAGGTTCACGTATTCATCGAACTCGCGGCGAATCGGGATCAGCAGGCCCCACAGCGAGACGTGGTCGGGCACGCCCGGCCAGCCGACCGCACCGAGGAAGATGCTCTCGTACTGCTTCAGCGTCTCCATGCCGTCTTCCGGCATCATCTTGCCGGTCTTGGCGAAGCGGTCGCACGACCAGTCGAAGTCGGTGAACTCGAGCTGGAAGTTGAAGCGCCGGGCCGCGGCTTCGAGCACGCGCACGCCCTCGGGCAGGACCTCCTTGCCGATTCCGTCACCCGGAATGAGGGCGATCTTGTGCTTGGCCATGCGTTTCCTCTCCTCAGCTGCCAAGACGTATACTGCACCCCCTGTAGGGAGCAAACAGCCATGGCGTTAGACCTGAAGATCACGGGCGGCACCATCGTCGACGGCACCGGCAAGCCGGGCTACGCGGGCGACGTTGGCATCAAGGACGGCAAGGTCGTGGCCGTGGGCAAGGTCGAGGGCGACGCTGCCCGTACGATCGATGCCACGGGCCGCATCGTGGCTCCGGGTTTCGTCGACGTGCACACGCATTACGACGCGCAGGTCCTGTGGGATCGCATGCTGACGATATCGCCCTGGCATGGCGTCACCACGACGGTGATCGGCAATTGCGGTTTCGGTGTCGCGCCGACCAAGGCGATCCATCGCAAGCTGATCATGCAGACGCTCGAGAAGGTCGAGGGCATGAGCCTGGAAGCGCTCGAAGCCGGCCTCGGCACCGCCTGGCCGTTCGAGACCTTCCCGCAATACCTCGACACGCTCGAGAAACAGGGTTCGGCGATCAACATCGCGGCGCTGTTCGGCCACACGCCGCTGCGCCTCTACGTGATGGGCGAGGAATCGACCGAGCGCGCCGCGACGGCCGACGAGATCGCCAGGATGAAGGTGCTGGTGCGCGAGGCAATGGACGCCGGCGCGATCGGCTTCGGCACTTCGGTGTCGGTCAGCCACAACGGTTATGCCGGTAAGCCGGTGCCTTCCCGCCAGGCTACCGTCGAGGAAATGGACGCGCTGGTCTCGGTGATGGGCGAGCTGAAGCGCGGCCTGATGCAGATCACGATCGGCCGCGATTTCTCCACGCGCCACATGGCCGAAGTCAGCCGCAAGTACCAGATCCCCGTGACGTGGACCGCCCTCCTCTCGCACCTTTACGGACCCGGCGGCCATCGTAAGCAGCTCGACCTTGCCGCCGAGCAGCGCAAGTCGGGTGCCGTGGTGATCCCTCAGGTGAGCTGCCGACCGCTGAACTTCGAAGTCACTTTCGCCGAGCCGTTCATCTTCGACGTGATGCCGTTCATGATCGAGCTGGCGAAGGCCGAGGCGAAGGAACCCGGCACGCGCCGCCGCGCCTATGCCGATCCCGCGTGGCGCGAGAAGCTGCGCAGCGAGGTCACGCCTCTCTTCCGCAACTGGTGGGACCGCGTCGTCATCGGCTGGTCGCCGTCGCACCGCGAACTCGAGGAGCAGCCGCTCACCGCGGCCGCCGCCAGGCTCGGCAAGGATCCGGTCGATCTCGCGCTCGATATCTCGCTCGCCGACGACCTGCAAACGCGCTTCCGCATGGCCGTGATGAACTTCGACGAGAAGGAAGTGGCCGAACTGATCACCGATCCGCATACCGTGATCGCGCTCAGCGACGCCGGAGCCCATGCCAGCCAGCTCTGCGACGCCTGCTATTCGACGCATCTGCTCGGCCACTGGGTCCGCGAGCGCAAGACCTTCACCATCGAGCAGGCCGTGCACCAGCTGACGCAGCGTCCGGCCGAGATGTTCGGCATCACCGACCGCGGCGTGCTGGCCGAGGGACGTCCCGCCGACGTCGTGGTGTTCGATCCCGCGACCGTCGGTCCCGGCCCGCTCAAGCGCGTCTACGACCTGCCCGCCGGCGCCGACCGCCTGGTCTCGGAGGCTTCGGGCATCGACGCCGTGATCGTCAACGGCCGTCTGATCCGCCGCGACGGCAAGGATGCCGTCGCCGCCAACGACCGTCTGCCTGGCCGCGTGCTGCGGCACGGGCGTGCTGCTTAACCGGAGGAAGATCATGATCCACGTCGTCGCCATCATCACCGCCAAGCCCGGCAAGCGCGCCGAGGTACTCGCGAACTTCAAGGCCAACGTGCCCGCGGTGCATGCCGAGAAGGGCTGCATCGAATACGGCGCCACGGTCGACACCGACGGCGGTCCGTTCGCCAAGTTCGGTCCCGACACCTTCGTCGTGATCGAGAAGTGGGCGACCATGGACGACCTCAAGGCGCACGGCGCGTCGGAGCACATGAAGGCCTACGCGGCCAAGAACAAGGACCTGCTGGCCAACCGGGCCGTTCACGTCCTGCAGAACGCCTGACGGTCGGGACGACGAGCGGACTGCGATGAGCTGAATGCGATGAGCAGTGGGCGGCGGCTGTTCGACAGCCACTTCCACATCATCGACCATCGCTTTCCGCTGGTCGCCAACCAGGGCTATACGCCGCCGCCCTTCTCGCTCGCGGACTACCGCGCCGCGGCGAGTCCGCTCGGGGTCCGGGGCGGCGCCGTCGTCTCGGGCTCGTTCCAGGCATTCGACCAGAGCTACCTGCTCTCCGCCCTCGCCTCTCTGGGGCCGGGCTGGGTCGGGGTCACGCAGATCCCCGACGACTGCCCGGACGCCGAGATCGCCCGGCTCGGCGCAGCCGGTGTGCGCGCCGTCCGCTTCAACATCGTGCGCGGCGGCGCCGGCGATTTCGACCGCCTCGAGGCGCTGGCCAGGCGTTGCCATGCCGCCGCGGGCTGGCATTGCGAGCTCTATGTCGATGCCGCGACGCTGGCGCCGCAGGTCGACCGCCTCGCCGGTCTGCCAAAGGTGTCGATCGACCATCTCGGCATGACCGAGGCCGGCCTGCCGGTGCTGCTGAGGCTGGTCGAGGCCGGCGTGCACGTGAAGGCCACCGGCTTTGGGCGGGTGAAACTCGAAGTCGCAAGGGCGCTCGAAGCGATCGCCGCGACCGACCCGGCGATGTTGGTGTTCGGCACCGATATGCCGTCGACCCGTGCGCCGCGGCCGTTCGAGGCGGCCGACATCGATCTGGTCGAGACGGTGCTGGGCGCCGAGCTGGCGCGGCGTGTGTTCTGGGACAATGCGTTGTCGCTCTACCGGGTGACGGCGTGATTGCCGGCGGCGACACCGCGGCCTCGCTCATGGACGACTATGAGCGCGACGGCGTGGTCTGCCTGCGCGGCGCCTTCGACGCCGGCTGGGTGGAGCGCCTGCGCGGGGCCGTCGAGCGCGACATCGACGATCCCGGCCCCAGCGCCACCAACTTTGCCGAGGGCAGCACGGCCGGGACCTTCTTCGGCGACATGTTCATGTGGCGGCGCGACGCGGACTTCCGTGCCGCCGCGCTCGCCTCGCCCGCGGCGTCGATCGCCGCGCGGCTGATGCGTTCGAAACGCGCCGACTTCTTCTACGACCAGCTGTTCGTGAAGGAACCCGGTACCGCGCATCCCACGCCGTGGCACCAGGACCAGCCCTATTGGCCGGTGAAAGGCTGGCAGATCGCCTCGGTCTGGATCGCGCTCGACCGGGTCGACCGCAGCAACGGCGCCGTCGAGTTCGTCGCCGGCTCGCACAAGTGGGGCGTCAATTTCCGTCCCACGCCGTTCCGCAAGGGGCACGAGGTCAAGTTCACGTCGAGCGATCTCGCGGTGATCCCCGACATCGACGCAGACCGTGGCCGCTACGACATCCGCCGCTGGGACATGGAGGCCGGCGACTGTCTCGTGTTCCACGCCATGATCGTGCACGGCGCGCCAGGGAATCTGACGCCCGGTGCGCGGCGGCGCGGGCTGGCGCTGCGCTACACCGGCGACGACGTGCGCTACGATCCGCGACCGGGCACGTTCCAGTTCCCGCACAGGCCCGACCTCGCGGCCGGCGCCCCGATGGAATGCGAGCTGTTTCCGAAGGCCTTCCCCTGACCGGCAGGCACACGGGGGTCAGTCGGCCAGGACGCCCTTAGTGACGACGTCGAGCATGCCTGCGATCAGTTCCTCGCGGTTCGACCAGGGGAACTCGGGGTTGTTGATCAGCGCAGCGACCAGCCCGTGCAGGCCCATCCACAGGAGTTCCGCCGCAGTCTCGTGACCGTAGTTGAGTTTCACGCCGGCCGCTTCCGCATCGCGCAGCAGGCTCACGACGTGCTGGAAGGCGATCGCGCCGGTTGTGCCGGGCTCACCGCGTTGGGGATTGGTCGCGCGGTGGCCGCCCTGCTCCTTGATCTTCTTGGGCGTGATGCCGGCCATAAAGGTCAGCCAGTATTCCTCGGGGTGCTCAAGTCCGAAACGGACATATGCCTCGCCGCAACGGCGCAGCTGTTCGCGCGGCGGGAGCTTCTCCTTGCCGATCTGGTCGATGCGATCGACCAGGAAGCCGAAGGTCTGGTCGCAGAGCGCGATCAGGATGGCTTCCTTGTCGGCGAAGTAGAGGTAGAGCGCGGGCGCCGAAACGCCGACCCGGTCGGCGATCTTGCGAATCGTCGTGGCGTCGTAGCCCTCCTGCAGGAACAGCTCCTTGGCCGCCAGCAGGATTTCCTCACGACGCGTGTGGCCTTCGCCGCGCCGCTTGCGGCTGGCGGTGCTGCTGCTGACCGAAGCTGTCGAAAACCCTGGCAAAGTTTCCTCCTTGCCCTTGACTCTTATCTGAACGCCGATAACTTATCAACGATCAGTTAACGTTGTTAATTGAGCCGGGTGCCATTGTACTGCCCGCAAGGAAGGCTCGCCATGCGTCTCCCCAAAGTACCCATAAAGTTCACCCTGATCTCGATAAGCATTCTCGTCGTCGCCGCCGTGGGTACCGCCGCCTGGGCCTGGAAGGCACACGCCGTGCGCGCCACGGCGCCCTCGGAAGCGCAGGTCCGGCCGGCCCGCGTCATGGAGATCAGCTATCACCTGCGCGGCCGTTCGACCGTAATGGCCGGCACCGTCGTGCCGCGCATCGAAGCGACCTTCGGGTTCCGCGTCGCCGGCAAGATCGTCGAGCGGCTGGTCGATGTCGGCGCCACCGTACAGCAGGGCCAGGTGATCGCCCGTCTCGATCCGGCCGACTATCGGCTCGCCGTCGACAATGCCCGCGCCGCCCTCGCCTCCGCCGAAGCCGACTGGCAGCGCGCCAAGGCCGACCACGAGCGCTACCAGGCGCTGCGCAACACCGCGGCCTACATGGCGCAGACGATGGAACTGCGGCAGTCGGCGGCCACCACCGCGCAGGCGCGCGTCGACCAGGCCCGCAGCCAGCTCACCACCGCCGAGAACAACCTCGCCTACACCGTGCTGCATGCCGACGCGACCGGCGTCGTGACCGCCGTGGTGGCCGAGGTCGGCCAGGTGATGGCGCAGGGCCAGGGCGTGGTGAAGGTCGCGCGCACCGACGAGCTGGAAATCCTGGTCGGCGTGCCGGAGAACCGGCTGGCCGCGATGCGCCAGGTTCCCGGCGCGACGTTCGAGCTGTGGTCCGACAAGGGCAAGAAGTACGCCGCCCGCCTGCGCGAACTGTCGCCCAGCGCCGACACGGTCACCCGCACCTATCCGGCACGCTTCACCGTGCTCGAACGACCGGCCTTCATCGGCCTCGGCATGACCGCGACCTTGACCTTCGAGCGCGCCGACCTCGACCCGGTCGCCAACGTGCCGCTCACCGCGATCTTCCAGCACGGCACGCAGCCTGCCGTCTGGGTGGTGGACCGCACCAGCGGCGAGGTCAGCCTTCGCGACGTCACGATCGCGCGCTGGCGCGACGACACCGCCGCGATCCTGTCCGGCGTCAAGGAAGGCGAGCTGGTCGCGACCGCGGGCGTGCACAAGCTCGAGCCCGGCCAGAAGGTGAAGCCTGTCCTTAAGGCGGAGCGTTGACCATGGCGACCTCCGACACCAGTGGCGGCACGACCGGCAACACCGGCGGCGGCAACGGCCGGACCAATCTCAGCGAACTGGCGCTGCGCAACAGCACGCTGACCGTGTTCTTCATGGTGGTGCTGACGCTTGCGGGCATCTTCGCCTATTTCAGCCTCGGCCGCGGCGAGGACCCGCCGTTCACCATCAAGCAGATGGTGGTCTCGGCAGCGTGGCCCGGCGCCACGGCCCGCGAGGTCGAGCAGCAGGTCACCGACAAGATCGAAACCAAGCTGCAGGAGCTGCCGTTCTTCTACAACGTCACCAGCTACACCAAGCCCGGCGAGACCGTGATCTACGTCTCGCTGCGCGACGACGTCCCCCCGGCCAAGGTCGCCGATCTCTGGTACCAGGTGCGCAAGAAGATCGGCGACATCAAGGGCAGCCTTCCGCAGGGCGTGGTCGGCCCGTTCTTCAACGACGAGTACGGCGATACCTACAGCCTTATCTGGGCCTTCGAGGCCGACGGCTTCTCGCCGGCCGAGGTCAAGGAGATCGCCAAGGATGTGCGCCAGCGCGTCCTGCGGGTGCCCGACGTCACCAAGGTCGACCTGTTCGGGCTGCAAGATGAGAAGATCTTCCTGGAGTTTAGCCATGAGCGGCTGGCCATGATGGGCGTCACCGTCGAGCAGATCTTCGACGTGGTGCGCAAGCAGAACGCCATCGTCGCCTCGGGCACGGTCGAGACCAGGGGCGAACGCGTCGCCGTCCGCGTCGACGGTGCGCCGACCTCGGCCGCCGATCTCGCCGCCCTGCCCTTCGCCGCCAATGGCCAGACCTTCACCCTGGCCGACATCGCCGACATCAAGCGCGGCTACGAGGACCCGCCCAAGAGCACCATGCGCTTCAAGGGCAAGCGCGTGATCGGGCTCGGCGTCGTGATGGCCGCCGGCGGCAACGTCCAGGCGCTCGGCAAGGCGCTGGACATCGCGATGAAGCAGGTCGAGCGCGATCTGCCGGTCGGCATCACCGTGCACCGCGTCGCCAACCAGCCCGAGGTCGTGGAGACCTCGTTCGAGGAGTTCATCCATTCGCTGGGCGAGGCGCTGGCGATCGTGCTGGTGGTCTCCTTCGTCAGCCTCGGCGTGCGCACCGGCGTCATCGTGGCGCTGTCGGTGCCGCTGGTGCTGGCGATCACCTTCGTCGGCATGATGCTGCTGGGCATCGACTTCCAGCGCATCTCGCTCGGCGCGCTGATCATCGCGCTCGGCCTGCTGGTCGACGACGCCATCATCGCCGTCGAGATGATGATGGTGAAGCTGGAGCAGGGCTTCAGCCGCATGGAAGCGGCGACCTTCGCCTACACCTCGACCGCCTTCCCGATGCTGACCGGCACGCTGGTAACCGCGGCCGGCTTCGTGCCGGTGGGCTTCGCCAAGTCGAGCGCCGGCGAATACACCAACTCGATCTTCTGGGTGGTCGGCCTGTCGCTGGTCATCTCGTGGTTCGTGGCCGTGCTGTTCACGCCGTGGCTGGGCTATCACCTGCTGCCCAAGCCCAAGACGGTGCACCACGACGCCTATGACGGCCGGCTTTACCGGATGTTCCGCGCCGTCGTCGTGTGGTGCGTCACCTGGCGCAAAACCACCATCGCCGTCACCGCACTGGCCTTCGTGGCCGCGATGGCCACGTTCGGCCTGGTGCAGAAGCAGTTCTTCCCGGTCGCCAACCGGCCCGAGCTGATCGTCGACCTGCGGCTGGCACAGGGCGCCTCCTACGCGGCCACCGACGCCGAAGTGGCCAGGCTCGAGAAATGGCTCGGCCAGAACGACGACGTCGCCCACTACACGGCCTATGTTGGGGCCGGCAGCCCGCGCTTCTATCTGCCGACCGTCCCCGAACTGACGAACGCCAATTTCGGCCAGGTCATCGTCATGACCAAGGGGCTGGAGGCGCGCGAGCGGGTGTTCGCCGAGTTGACCGACCTCTTCAACAGGGACTTCGAGGCTGTACGCGCCCGCGTGCAGCGTCTGCAGAACGGGCCGCCGGTCGCCTACCCGGTGATGTTCCGCGTGCTCGGCGAGGATCCGCAGAAGGTGCGCGCCGTGGCCGAGCAGGTCCGCCAGGTCTTCAAGGCCGATCCGGCGACCCGCGACATCAACTTCGACTGGAACGAGCTCGCCAAGTCGGTGCGGCTGGAAGTCGACCAGAGCAAGGCGCGTGCCCTCGGTGTCGACTCGCAGCTGCTCGGCAACACGCTGCAGACCCTGCTCTCGGGCGTGACCGTGACGCAGTACCGCGAAGGGACCGAGACGATCGACGTGGTCGCCCGCGCCGTTGCGCCGGAGCGGCTGAGCGTCGAGGGGCTGGAGGCGATCAACCTGCGCACCGCCACCGGCGGCGTGGTCTCGCTCGCCCAGCTCGCCAAGCTGCACTTCGAGCTCGAGGAGCCGATCCTGTGGCGGCGCAACAAGGAGCTGCTGATGACGGTGCGCGCCGGCGTGATCGACGGCGTGCAGGGCCCCGACGTCGCGGCCCGCCTCGACAAGGCGCTGGCTGCGGTGCGCGCCCAGCTGCCGGCCGGCTACCGCATCGAGGTCGGCGGCGACAGCGAGGAGAGCGCCAAGAGCCAGGGCTCGATCTTCAAGATGATGCCGTTGATGGGCTTCCTGATGCTGCTGTTCCTGATGCTGCAGCTCCGCAGCTTCTCCAAGCTCGCCCTGGTGCTGCTCACCGCGCCGCTCGGCATGATCGGCGTGTCGCTGTTCCTGCTGCTGTTCAACCAGCCCTTCGGCTTCGTGTCGCTGCTCGGCACCATCGCGCTGGCCGGCATGATCATGCGCAACTCGGTGATCCTCGTCGACCAGATCGACCAGGACATCGACGCCGGCCACACGCCGTGGGATGCCGTGATCGACGCCACCGTGCGGCGCGCCCGGCCGATCCTGCTGACGGCGGGCACGGCGATCTTCGCCATGATCCCGCTGTCGCGCAGCGTGTTCTGGGGCCCGATGGCGGTGGCGCTGATGGGCGGCCTCCTTGTCGCCACGGCACTGACCTTGTTGTTCCTGCCGGCACTCTACGCTGCCTGGTTCCGGGTCAAGCATAGCTCGACCGAGGTCGCCAAGCCGCCGGTCCGGCACGATCCGCCACCGCTGGCGCTCGCGGCCGAGTAGCACGATGCCTGCCCTCGCCTCCCTGCTGATCGCAGCCAGTGCCGCGATCCCGTTGACCCTGGGCGCCTTGCATCTCTTCTACACCTACCGCGGCCGAATGCTCTTCCCGCGTGACGAGGACCTGGTGGAGAGCATGAAGCGCACTGCGCTGGTAATCACCCGCGAGACCACGGTGTGGCGCGCCTGGATCGGTTTCAACACCACCCACAGCATGAGCCTGATCCTGTTCGGCCTGTTCTACGGCTGGATTGCCCTCGCCGCGCCGAGTCTGCTGCTTTCCTCGTGGTTCCTCATGCTGCTGGGGTTCGGTACGCTGGCGGCGTTCATTGCATTGGCAAGACGGTACTTCTTCAGCGTGCCCTTCAAAGGCGTCGTGGTGGCTACCGCGCTCTACGTCGCCGGCCTGATCGCCGCCGCGCTCTAGGAGATCCGGCCCTCGGCAGTGTGGATGTCGTCGTCGCGGGTCGCGCTGACCGCAACGATGATCTCGATACCCCGCACGATGGTCTCGACCGGCACCGACGGCGCGCCACTGCCGGCAGGCAGCATCTCGGGAACATTGGGGACATGCAGGAAGCCGCCGCGGAAGGGCCGCTTCGCATACGCCGCCATGTCCATCAGGGCGTAGAGGATGTGATTGCAGACGAAGGTGCCGGCGGTGTTCGATACCGCAGCCGGCAGGCCCGCCCTGCGCATCTCGGCGACGCAGGCCTTGATCGGCAAGGTGGCGAAATGCGCCGCCGGACCGCCCTGCACCACCGGCACGTCGATCGGCTGGCTCGCGTCGTTGTCGGGGATACGGGCATCCTGGACGTTGATGCCGACCCGCTCGAGGCAGAGTTCGCTGCGACCGCCGGCCAGGCCGACGCACAGCACAAGGTCGGGCTTCGCCTCGACGATCGCCTCCCGCAGCGCCTCGGCCGACCGGGCAAACGAACATGGCAACACCGCGGTATGGACCGCGGTGTCCCCTATCCTGCTCCCGAGCCTCGAGACCGCCAGCGACGACGGGTTGATCGCGTCGCCGCCGAACGGTTCGAAGCCTGTAACAAGTGCTTTCACGCCCTCTACGTTAGGACTACTTGTTCGCTGCGTCGACCGCGCGGCGCGCCATCACGCCGACGAGGTGCGCACGATATTCGGCACTGGCGTGAATGTCGCTGTTCAGTCCGTCGGCCGGGATCTTGATGTCCTTGATCGCTGCCGAGGCGAAGTTCTTGTTCAGCGCGTCTTCCATCGCCTTGACGCGGAACACGCACGGACCCGCACCCGTCACCGCCACCCGCACGCCATTCTTGGTCTTCGCGACGAACACGCCGACCATGGCGTAACGCGACGCCGGGTTGGGGAACTTCATGTAGGCCGCCTTCTCGGGCTTGGGGAAGCTGATCGAGGTGATCAGTTCGCCATCCTTGAGCGCGGTTTCGAACAGCCCCTTGAAGAAGCCGTCGGCCGTGTGCTTGCCGGCCGTCGTGGTGATCGTGGCGTTGAGCGCCACCACCGCCGCGGGATAGTCGGCCGCCGGATCATTGTTGGCCACCGAACCGCCCATCGTGCCGCGATTGCGCACGGCGGGATCGCCGATATGGCCGGCGAGGCCGGCCAGCGCCGGGATCGCGCCCTTGACGTCGGCCGACGAGGCCACGTCAGCATGCTTGGTCATGGCGCCGATGGTGACGCCACCGGCATCGAGCTTGATGCCCGCCAGTTCCTTGATGCCGCCGAGATCGACCACGTCGGAGGGCTTGGCCAGGCGCTGCTTGAGCGTCGGGATCAGGGTCATGCCACCCGACATCGGACGCGCCTCGGACTTGCCTTTCAGCGCGGCCTGCGCGTCGGCGAGCGACTTGGGGCGGTGGTAATTGAAATCGTACATCTCACTTTCCTCCGTGGATGGCCTGCCACACGTTGAGGGGCGTGGCGGGCATCGGCACATGTTGGACGCCGAGAGGCGCCAGGGCGTCGTGGACGGCGTTCATGACGGCGGCAGGCGCGGCGATCGCGCCGGCCTCGCCGCAGCCTTTGACGCCGAGCGGATTGTGCGGACAGGGCGTGACCTTGTAGCCGAGCTTGAACGACGGCACGTCGTCGGCGCGCGGCATGGTGTAGTCCATGTACGAGCCGCTCAGCAGCTGGCCGGTCGCCTTGTCGTAGACCGCGTTCTCGAGCAGCGCCTGGCCGACACCCTGGACGATGCCGCCATGCACTTGGCCCTCGACGATCATCGGATTGATGATGTTGCCGAAATCGTCGACCGCGGTGTGGCTGATGACCTCGACTTCGCCGGTCTCCGGGTCGATCTCGACCTCGCAGATCTGCGTGCCCGCCGGATAGACGAAGTTCGCCGGATCGTAGAAGGCGTTCTCGTCCATGCCCGGCTCCAGCTCCTGGAGCGGATAGTTGTGCGGCACGTAGGCAGCGAACACCGCAGCCCCGAGCGGCACGTTCTTGTCCGTGCCGGCCACCTTGAAGACGCCGTTCTCGAACACGACGTCGGCGACCGACGCCTCCATCAGATGGGCGGCGATCTTCTTGCCCTTGGCGATGACCTTGTCCGCCGCCTTCATGATCGCCGAACCGCCGACCGCCAGCGAGCGGCTGCCGTAGGAGCCCATGCCGAACGGCGTGGTCGCGGTGTCACCGTGCACGACCTCGATCTGCTCGAGCGGCACGCCGAGCTTGTCCGACACGATCTGGGCGAAGGTCGTCTCGTGGCTCTGGCCGTGGCTGTGCGCGCCGGTCAGGACCTGGACGTTGCCCGTCGGGTTGAACTTGATCTGCGCGCTTTCCCACTGGCCGACACCGCCGCCCAACTGGCCGATTACCTGCGAAGGCGCCAACCCGCAGGCCTCGATGTAGGACGAGAAGCCGATGCCGCGCAGCTTGCCGCGCGACTTGGCCTCGGCCCGGCGGGCCTCGAAGCCCTTGTAGTCGGCGATCTTGATCGCCTCGTCGATGATCGGCGGATAGTTGCCGGAATCGTATTGCAGCGCCACCGGCGTCTGGTACGGGAAGGCCGTCGACGGAATGAAGTTCTTCCGGCGCAGCTCGGCCGGATCCATCTTCAGTTCCTTGGCCGCCTTGCTGACGATGGTCTCGATCACGAACGTCGCCTCGGGACGGCCAGCACCGCGATAGGCATCGACCGGCGCGGTGTTGGTGAGCGCCGCCTTCACGTTGGCGTAGATCACCGGCGTCGTGTACTGCCCGGCCAGCAGCGTGGCGTACAGGTAGGTCGGCACCGCCGTCGAGAAGGTCGAGAGATAGGCACCCATGTTGGCGACCGTCTCGACCTTGAGGGCGAGAAACTTGCCGTCCTTGTCGAGCGCCAGCTCGGCATGGGTGACGTGGTCGCGTCCGTGCGCGTCGGTCATGAACGACTCGTTGCGCTCGGCGGTCCACTTGATCGGCCGGCCGACGCGACTCGCCGCCCAGGTGAGCATGGTCTCTTCATTGTAGCAGAAGATCTTGCTGCCGAAGCCGCCGCCGACGTCCGGCGCGATCACCCGCAGCTTGTGCTCGGGGATGCCGAGCACGAACGCCGACAGGATCAGCCGCAGGACGTGCGGGTTCTGGCTGGTCGACCAGAGCGTGTAGTTGCCCGTGCCCTTGTCGTACTCCGCCGCCGCAGCGCGCGGCTCCATGGCGTTGGGGATAAGGCGGTTGTTTACGATGTCGAGCTTGGTGACGTGCGCGGCCTTGGCGAAGGCTGCGTCGGTGTCGGCCTTCACGCCGATCTCCCAGTCGTAGATCAGGTTGCCCGGGGCCTCGGCATGGATGTCCGGAGCGCCCTTCAGCGCCTTGGCCAGATCGACGTTGGCCGGCTTGACCTCGTAGTCCACCTTGATCGCCTCGGCCGCGTCCTTGGCCTCGTCGGCGCTGTTGGCCACGATCATCGCGACCGTGTCGCCGACATAGCGCACGGTGTCGAGCGCCATCACCGGATGCGGCGGCGCCTTGTGCGGCTGCCCGTGCTTGTCCTTCACCACCCAGCCGCAGATCAGCCCGCCCATCTTGGCGTCGGCGGTGTCCTTGCCGGTGAAGATCTCGACCACGCCCGGCATCTTCTTCGCCGCCGCGGTGTCGATACTCTTGATCTTCGCATGGGCATGCGGCGAACGCAGGAAATACGCGTAGGTCGCTCGAGCGAGCGGCAGATCATCGACATAGCGGCCGGTGCCGGTGAGGAAGCGCTGGTCTTCCTTCCGCTTCACCCGCGCGCCGATTCCGGTGGCGGCGGTCATGGCGTTACACTCCTGCTGCTTTCATGGCTGGCGCGGCGGCCAGAATGGCTTTCACGATGTTGTGGTAGCCGGTGCAGCGGCAAAGATTGCCCTCGAGTTCGCGGCGCACCGTGGCCTCGTCGAGTTGGTAGTTGTGGCGCTTCACCATGTCGATGGCGCTCATCACCATGCCCGGCGTGCAGAAGCCGCACTGCAGGGCATGGTTCTCGCGGAACGCCTCCTGCATGGGATGAAGCTTGTCGGCGCTCGGCGCGAGCCCCTCGATCGTGAGCACGCTCGCCCCCTCGGCCTGGACGGCGAGCAAGGTGCACGACTTGATCGACTTGCCGTCGAGGTGGACCACGCAGGCGCCACACTGGCTGGTGTCGCAGCCGACATGGGTGCCGGTCATCCCGAGATGCTCGCGCAGGAACTGGACCAACAGCGTGCGCGCCTCGACCTTGCCCGACACGGTCTTGCCGTTGACGGTCATGGAGACGGAAATTGTCATAAAACTTCTCCCTCACATTGTTGGTTCATGCGGACGCAGCGAGAAGCGTCCGCGAAATATTGCCGGGACTCTCGCAAGCCGCTCGCCTGCGGGTCAAGCGAATTACGGAAGCCGAATAACGACGGCGAAACAGCGCTTCGTCAGCGTCTGAACAGGAATACCAGCACCAGGAACGCGGCCACGATTCCGATGATCGTCCAATGACGGTAGCCGCGCTTGACCGCCTCGTCCGGCGGCATCAGCTCGGCTCCGGCGAGGCGGCCGGCAGAGGCGCCCCGACGCTCTCGGCGAACTTGCCGAAGAACTGGTCGGCGAGCTTCTTGGCGGTGCCCTGGATCAGCCGAGCGCCGACCTGGGCGATCTTGCCGCCGACCTGTGCGTCGACATCGTAATTCAGGACCGTGTCGTCGCCATCCTGGGTCAGCCTGACCACGGCGCCACCCTTGGCGAACCCGGCGACGCCGCCCTGCCCTTCGCCCGAAATCCGGTAGCCGTTGGGCGGGTCGATGTCCGACAGCGTGACCTTGCCGCCGAAGGCGGCGCTCACCGGCCCGATGCGCAGGCGCACCTTGGCCGTCATCTCGGTATCCGAAAGCTTTTCGAGGGTTTCGCAGCCGGGAATGCAGGCCTGCAGGATGGCCGGGTCATTCAACGCCGCGAACACCTTCTCGCGCGACGCGCCAATGCGATACTCGCCTTTAATTTCCATACCGAGTTTCCATCCGGTTACCAGAACGCCGAGATTACCACTTGGACGTATAGGAGTCCGGCGGCGGTTCTGCCAGTGGCTCGCGCACCGAGACATAGATGGTCGCGAGATAGGGGATCGCCATCAGCACGGCCAGCGCGGCGAACCAGTTGGCCTGGACGTTCCAGAACAGGGTCCGGATCACCCAGCGGCCACCATCGGCCGAGGCAAAACCGCCCGAGCCGCCGTCATAGAGCTTGATCGCGCCCTCGGTCACGACCATCGCCACCGCCCAGGCGATCAGCAGACCCGCCAGCACGATCTCCGGAAGCACCGGCCGCCAGTGACTGAGCGAGCGGTCCATGCGCACGAAACCCTTGGTCCCGTCGTAGCCCAGCAGCCGGCCGAACGACAATGCGCGCATCAGGCGTTCGCGCCTCGACACCGGTTCCCGGCGCAGCACGGTCAGGATCTTCCAGGCCATCAGCACGACGGTCGGGATGACGAAGCTCCAGATCGGGAAGTCGCGGTAGCGCCCGTCGATCGCGATCTGCCGGTAAAACGTGTCGCTGAGACGAATGACGCCGTCATACCAGTCGATGGTCAGGACCATGAGGTAAAAGATGCAGAGCACCGTCATCGCGAGATAGAGCATCTGCAGCATGAGATCGACGCGCTGGAAGATGCGCAGTCGGGGCAGCTCGCGCCATGACCGCCAGGCCTCGCGTACCCGCGCTCCGTAGAGCGACGGATCGGCCATGCGGCGCGTCAGACTGTCGGCGATGCCGCGCAGCAGCGCGTAGCTGAGCAGGCCGAGCAGCAACGCCCAGAAGGCGACGCCAACCATGCGCTCGAAATAAAAGGCGCGCGAGACGTCGATCCAGATGGCCTCGACGTAGGCTGTCGCCGTCATCTGCGCGAACACGGCGAAGATCGCGATCTGCTTGGCCTCCGCCCGGCGGCGCCACATGGTCATCGCCAGCACGAGCAGGCCCGACAGCAGGCTCGACAGGACATAGAGCATCGGCCAGTTCGGTTCGGCAGACACCGGCTTGCCAAGCTGGAACTTGTCGCGCCGTTCGGCGTCGAGCAGGCCCCAGGCCGCGCCGACCGTGCCCTCCTGGCGCGCCTTCCAGTACTGATCGAAGGCTTCGACGATGTTGTAGTCGAAGTGCTCGCGGTCGGCGATCGACCGGAAGATCGAGAAGTACTTCACCTGCTCGACCCGTCCCGGCCGCGCGTCGGCGCGCATGCGGCCGTCGCTCGGCCAGCCGGTCTCGCCGATCACGATCTTCTTGCCCGGGAAGCGCGCCTGCACCTTCTTGTAGATGTCGGCGATGTGCTTCTCGATCCGGAGCTGGCCGTCGGGCTCGCGGCGATCGAGCCCGATCGGTTCGTCCTCCCAGTAGGGCAGCAAGTGGATGGTGATGATGTCGACTTCGTCGGCGAGCTGGGGATTGCGCAGCCAGAACTCCCAGACATCGGCGTAGGTCACCGGCTGCTTGACCCGCTGCTTGACCTGCCGGATGTAGCCGCGAAGTTGATTGGCCGTCAGGTCCTTGCGCAGCAGCACCTCGTTGCCGACGATCACCCGCTCGATCGTGTCGGGATACTTGTTGGCGTGATTGATCAGCAGATTGATCTGCTCGAGGTTTTCCTTGTCGTTGTCGTTCAGCCAGGCGCCATGCCAGACCTTCAGCCCGTACTTGCCGGCGCGCTGCGGCACGGTCTCGAGGTTCTCGCCGGCCGAATAGGTGCGGACCGCCTGAACCTTGCCCTGCAGGCGCTGCAGGTCCTGCTCGATCTGCTGAGGCGTGGGAAAGGTGCGGGTGAGCGGACTCTGACCCGGCCGGTACGGCGCGAACGAGACGCTCTGCAAAGGCTCGCTGGTCCAGCCGGCAATCTCCGCCGGACGGTTGGGCCACCACCACCAAAGCAGGTTCAGGGCAGCCACAGCCACGAACGCAGCCAGCGCCGTCAGAGCACGCATGCGGGCTTTTTAGCAGGAAGCCGGAGCCGTTCCACTGCGCTGCGCGAGGCTCTTGTGGATGCCCCTCGCCCTCATCGAGGGCTCAGATCGCCCCGCGCTGTACGCCGGCGATCGCCTGGCGCACGACCTGATGGCCGCGAAACAGCACGGCCTCCTTCCAGTCGTCGGTTTCCGGGTAGAACTGGCGGCGCATGGCGGCGCGAATCGGCGCGGCCTCCTTGCCGAGGGGATCGCCGTACTTGTGAAGCCAGTGGTCGGCACGAAACGCACGCTGGCCGCTCTCACGATCGAAGGTTCCGTACTCCAGGGTGCACATGGTAAGCCGCGTCTGCGGCTCCTGAAGGACGCGATTGAGCCCGTAGTGCCCCAGCCCGTCGCGTGCGGCCGATTGGGTCTGGCCACGCTTGGATTCCGTCACCGACTCACCCCAGAAGGCCCGCACCCGCCGCGACCCCGGGGAATCGACGTCGTAGTGCGTGATCGGCTCGCCGTAGCCGTACGGACCGAGGCCGGTGTGGAAGTCGACAACGGCAACGTCGCTACGGCCCTTCAGGTACTTGTCGGCGATGGCGTGGAGGGTGCGATTGGCCCAGGACGGTCCGCCCCCGCCAAAGAACATGCCGTCGGCATGAGTGAACTGGCCGCCCGACATCGCCGCGAAATACGCACGGTCACCGACCCTTTTCCGGTACTCGGTCAGCTTCGCGTCGGCCGCCGCGATCGAGTTAGGCCCGAAATCCTTGGGGATCAGGAAGTCGTGAATCTCCTCGTAACCCTTGTTCATCGGATAGGGCTTGCTGTGGTCGACATAGTTGCGGTTGAGATCGTTGCCCTCCTCCGTCACGCGTCGCGTCCAGCAGAAGCCGTAGGGATTGATGGCATGCACCATCAGCACGGCAGTGCTTGCCGGCAGGCCCGCCGCGCCAACTCCCGTCAACCAGTCGACCTGGAACCCCGAACCGCAGTAGCCCTCCGCACCGTGCGTGCCGGAGATCGCAACCACGATCCTGGTCGCGTCGTCGGGACCCAATCGCGCGACGTCGGTCGACAGCGACTCGCCGCTCGGCCCCTTTGTGGGATTGTCGTAGCGCTGGGTCGCCGCGCCGGCGATGCGCGCGGCCGCCAGGAACTTCTCCCGGGCCTCGCTGTATGTCGTGGCGAAGGACTGGATCTGCATGAGCCTCTCTCAGGTTCTCAAGGTCAGGCCGCCATCCACCACAAGTTCATGACCGGTGATGAAGTCCGCCTCGTCCGACGCCAGCAGCAGCGCACCGCGGGCTATGTCGATCGGCTGGCCGAGCCGGCGCAGCGCTGCCTTCTTCTCCCACACCGCCCGGATCTCGGGATTGTCGAAATTTCCGCGGGTCATACCGGTATAGATCGCGCCGGGACAGACGTAATTCGCCGTGATGTTGAACTTGCCGAGTTCGAGGGCGAGCGTGCGCGTCAATCCGCCGACGCCCGCTTTGGAGGCGCAATAGGCCGCAAGGCCATAGTCGGTGTCGAAGGCCATTACCGACGCCGTATTGACGATACGTGCCCTGCCCTTTTCCTTGGCGCGCTTCTTCAGGACGGGAATGGCCTCGCGGCAGATCCGGAACATGGCGCGCACGTTGACCGCGTTCACCCGATCCCACTGCTCGTCGGTCATCTCCTCGACGAAGGCACGGCCGCTGACACCGGCATTGTTGAAGAGGATGTCGAGTGCCCCGAACCGGGCCAGCGCCGCCTCGATGATCCGCTTCGGTGCGTCGTCGCCCGTGATGTCGCAGCCGAAGGCGGCGATGGCGTTGCTGCCCTTGTGCACGTCCGCAACCGGCGATTCGGGCCGGTCGACCGCCAGCACCTGCGCGCCCTCGTCGGCGAACAGCTTGGCCGACGCCGCCCCGATGCCGGATCCGGCTCCGGTCACGATCGCGATCTTGCCTGCCAGACGCGCCATGCGTTCCTCCTTCATTCGACCTTGATGCCGGATGCAAGTGCCACCTTGCGCCACAGCGCGAGGTCCCTCTCGAGCAGCGTAGCGAACTGACGCGCATCGTGCCCCACCGGATCCGCCCCGAGCTTGACCAGCCTCTCGCGCACTTCGGGCGACAAGGCAGCCTCGATGAACGCACGCTGCAGGCGGTTCGTGACGGTTGGCGGCACGTGGACCGGCGTCATGACGCCCATCCAGACCACGACCTCGGCCGACGGCCATCCGGCCTCGGCCATTGTCGGCACGTCCGGCAACAGGGCCGAACGCACAGGCGTGGTCACCGCGAGCGGCCGCAGCTTGCCGGTCGAGATCATCGGCGCTGCGGAGGCCGTGCTGGTGAACATGCCCTGCACCTGACCGCCCCACATATCGTTCAGCGCCGGTGCGGCCCCGCGGTAAGGCACGTGCACGACGTCGATGTCGGCCGCGAGCTTGAGTTGCTCCATCACCAGATTGGAAATAGTGCCGACGCCGGTCGAGGCGTAGTTGAGGCCGCCGCGATGAGCCCGCGCCGCGGTGACGAAATCATCGACGCTCCTGAAGCCCGACTTCTCCGAGACCACCAGCACCATGGGGGTGTCGACAAGGTGCGCAACCGGCGCCAATTCGTGGGGCGGATAGAAAGTCAGGGACCTGTTGATCCAGGGCGGGATCGTGACCTGCGCAGCCGAGGCAAGCAGCAGGGTGTAGCCGTCAGGCTCGGCACGGGCGACCGCCGCAGCGCCGATCAATCCGGCGGCGCCGCCGCGATTGTCGACAATGACGGGTTGGCCCAACCGCTGACCTGCCTGCTCGCCCACCAATCGTCCAAGGATGTCGATTGCGCCGCCCGCAGCGAACGGCACGACGAGGGTGATGGGCTTTTCCGGGAAGTCGGCCGCGCTCGCCGGCCGCGCCAGCAGCGACGCGCCGAGCGCCGCGGTGAAGCCGCGCCGACCGAAACGCCCGGCACCCGTCATCGTCCTACGCCCCCGTGATCGACCTACGCCATCGTCAGGACGACCTTGCCCGTCGCCTTGCGCGACAGCAGCGCGTTCATGGCCTCGGCGCTCTTCTCGAGCGGGAAGCGCATGGAGACGTGCGGCTTGAGCTTGCCCTGAGCATACCACCACAACATGTCGTCGAAATTCCTGCGCGCCTCCTTGGGCTCGCGGGCGCGCCAGGCGCCATAGAAAATGCCGCGCACGTCGCAGCTCTTGAGCAGCGCCAGATTGGCCGGCAACTGCGGGATGCGTCCGGCGGCGAAGCCCACGACCAACAGGCGGCCGTACCAGTTGATGCAGCGAACCGACTCGTCGAAGGCATCGCCACCGACTGCGTCGTAGATGATGTCGGCGCCGTTGCCGCCGGTCAGTTCTTTCACCTTGTCGCGCATCTTCTCCTTCGAGTAGTTCACGAACATGGTGGCGCCGTACTTGCGGCAGATTTCCATCTTTTCGTCGGAGCCGACTGCCGCGATCACCTTGAGGCCGAGCAGCGCCCCGAGTTCGACGGCCGTCAGGCCGACACCGCCCGAGGCCCCGGTCACCAGCAAGGTCTCGCCCGGTTGATAGGAACTGCGCTGCTTCAGCGCGTAATAGGACGTGCCATACGTCATGGTGAAGGCGGCGCCGTCCTCGTAGCTCATGTTCCCAGGCATCGGCAGGAGCTGGCCCTGATCGGCGACCACTTCGGTCGAGTAGCCGCCATGACCGATCGCAGCGATCACGCGGTCGCCGACCTTGTATTCCTTGACGTCGCCGGCCACCTCCGTCACGTCGCCCGCGACCTCATGGCCGGGAGCGAACGGACGCGGCGGCTTGAACTGGTACTTGTCGGCGATGATCAGGGTGTCCGGGAAGTTGACGCCTGCGGCCTTCACGTCGATGCGCACCTGCCCCTTGCCCAGCGGCTTGGATGGCAGCTCCATCAGCTTGAGGCTCTCCGGGCCGCCCGGGCTCTCGCTCATCATGGCGCGCATCACGTTCTCCCTCTCTTGTGGCGGCATTGATACGATGGCCGCCCGGCCAGCGTCCATCTGTGCTAGAAGGGCCGACTTTCGCAGGGGAAAAGATGGCCGGACTGTATTTCGAGGAGTTCACGGTGGGACGCGTGTTCGACCATCCGTGGACACGCACCGTCACCGAAATGGACAACGTCCTCTACAGCTCCCTCACGATGAACGTGCAGCCGCTTCATCTCGACGAGGACCAAGCAGACCGAGTTCGGCCAGCGCATCGTCAACAGCCTGTTCACCCTGGGACTGATGATCGGCATCACCGTCAACGACACCACGCTCGGCACGACCATCGCCACTCTCGGCATGACCGACGTGCGCTTCCCGAAGCCGGTCTTCCACGGCGACACCCTGCACGTGAAAACCAAGGTGACCGGCATCCGCGAGAGCAAGTCGCGGCCCGATGCCGGCATCGTCGAATTCCGGCACACCGCGATCAACCAGCGCGGTGAAATCGTCGCCGAGTGCACCCGCCAAGCCCTCATGAAGAAGAAGCCGAAAGCCTGATCATGCGTTCCTTTCTGTTCGTCCCCGGCGATTCGGAGCGCAAGCTCGCCAAGGGCCCCTCCTCGGGCCCCGACGCCCTGATCCTCGACCTCGAAGATTCCGTCGCCGCCGACCGGAAGAAGCTCGCAAGCCAGATGGTGCAGGCCTACCTGAAGTCGGCCGATCGCAAAGGACCGAAGCTCTATGTGCGGGTCAATGCGCTCGACACCGGCCTGACCCTGTCCGACCTCGCCACCGTGATGCAGGGCCGTCCCGACGGCATCGCCTTCCCCAAGTGCGTCGGTCAGCGCGATCTCGATCTTCTGGCGACCTATCTGGACGCGCTGGAAGCGCGAGAAGGCATCGAGAAGGGTCGGACCAGGATACTGACCATCGCCACCGAGAGTGCCGCCGCCGTTCTCGCCCTGATGGCGGCGCAGGCCAGGCACCCTCGCTCGATCGGTCACTCGTGGGGCGGCGATGGCCGATCTCGGCGCCCTGGCCAAAGGTCCGGCCCGGGCATCTACGACGACACCTTCAAGCTGGCGCGGACCGTCAACCTGATGGCGTCGATCGCGGCCGGCGTCACCGCCTACGACACGGTCTATCCCGACATCAAGAATGTCGACGGCCTGCGTGCCGAGGCCAATGACGCCAAGCGCATGGGCTATGGCGGCAAGATCGCCATCCATCCCGACCAGGTCGCGATCATCCACGAGGTCCTCACGCCCAGCGCCTCGGAAGTCGACTGGGCCAAGCGGGTGATCGCCACCTTCCGGGACAATCCCAACGCCGGTGTGCTGACGCTCGACGGCAAGATGCTCGACCGGCCCCATCTGGTGCTGGCGCAGCGCCTGATGGCGCGAGCGGGAGGATGGGCGACAACCTCCGCTCGAGACGCTGGAAAGGCTGTTCGCCGGGGCCCGGCGAGTCGGTGCTCACCATCAAGGCCTTCCTCGACGGTCTGGGCGACCGCTCCTACTTCTTCATCATCGCCGCGCTGAACTTTCCCAACTGCATTCCGACCGGCATCCCGATGCTGTCGTCCGTGACCGGCATTCCCATGGTGCTGCTAGCCATCCAGCACTTCCTCGGCCGGCCCTCGCCGTCGCTGCCAGAGTTCGTCGGCAAGCGTGGCCTCCCGCGCGGCAGCCTGCAGCAGATGCTGGACCGGGCGCGCCCGCACATCGAACGGCTCGAGCGCGCCGTGCATGCCCGCAACGAATGGTGGGTCCAGGGCACCATGCGCAAGGTGACCGAGATCACCTGGTTCCTGGTGATCATTGTGCTCGCACTCCCGATCCCCTTCGACAACCTGTTCCCGGCCTGGGCGATCTTCTTCTTCTGCCTCGCCCTGATCGAGGACGACGGCATCATGGCCGTGCTGGGCTGGGTGATGACGGCAGTGACGGCCGTTTGGACCGTTTTCCTGCTGATCATCGGCCCCTATGTCGTGATGACCCTGCTGCGCAGCCTGATCTAGGTCGAAGCGCCCCTAGTACGACCGCGGCAGGCCGAGCACGTGCTCGGCGACGAAATTCAGGATCATGTTGGTCGAGATCGGCGCCACGGTGTAGAGCCGCGCCTCGCGGAACTTGCGCTCGACGTCGTACTCCTCGGCGAACCCGAAGCCGCCATGGGTCTGGACGCAGGCTTCGGCTGCCGCCCAGGCCGCTTCCGAGGCCAGCATCTTGGCCATGTTGGCTTCCGCACCGGCATTGATCCCGGCCTCGAACATCGCGGCCGCCTTTCGCACCATGAGGTTCGCCGCCTCGATCTGGGTGTAGGCGCGCGCGATCGGATATTGCACGCCCTGGTTCTGGCCGATCGGCCGACCGAACAGCTTGCGTTCCTTGGCGTACTCGGTCGACTTCTCGATGAACCAGCGGCCGTCGCCGATGCACTCCGAGGCGATCAGCACGCGCTCGGCGTTCATCCCCGACAGGATGTAGCGGAAGCCCTGTCCCTCCGTGCCGATCAGGTTCTCGGCCGGCACTTCCATGTTGTCGAAGAACACCTCGGTGCTGTTGTGGTTCATCATGGTGCGGATCGGGCGGATGGTCAGGCCCTTGCCCAGCGCGGATCGCATGTCGACCAGGAAGACCGACAGGCCTTCGGTGCGCTTGGCCGACTGCTCCTTGGGCGTGGTACGCGCCAGCAAGAGCATCAGATCCGAGTGCTCTGCGCGGCTGGTCCACACCTTTTGCCCGTTCACGACGTAGGTGCTGTTGTTCTTTTTCACTGCGGTGGTGCGCAGCGACAGGGTATCGGTGCCGCTGCTCGGCTCGGTCACGCCGAACGCCTGCAGGCGCAATTCGCCGGTGGCGATCTTGGGCAGATAGCGTTCCTTCTGCTCCTTGCTGCCGTGCCGCAACACCGTGCCCATGATGTACATCTGCGCATGACAGGCCGCGGCGTTGCAGCCGGCGCGATGAATTTCTTCCAGAACGGCGCTTGCCGCCGAGATGCCGAGGCCCGCCCCGCCATACTCCTCTGGAATCAAGATCGACAACCAGCCTGCCTCGGTGAGTGCCTTGACGAACTCCGTCGGATAGCCGCGATCGCGGTCGAGCTTGCGCCAGTAGGCGCCGTCGAACTTGAGGCACAGCGCGCGGACGGCGTCGCGAATCTCGGGATGCGTCGGAGCGTAGGGATTGTCGGCGGCGTGAGTGTCCATGGCGGCGTTCTAATCCGCCGCCTCCCCGCAGGCAATGCGGCGCAGCCTTTCGACCAGCGGGCCGTGCACGTCGGCGCCGAAGCCGTCCACCGTGGGCTCTCGCCTGGCCGTCACGCCATCGACGGCACCGGCGGCGACCGTAGCGTTGGTCACCGCCAGATCCTGTTCCGCGGTCAGGAACTTCGCGATGGCATCGCGCCACTCCGGCTTCAGCACGGCCAGCGCCGCCATCAGACCATAGGCGCCCCAGTTGGAGACGCCGGCCACCACCAGATGGTCGCAGGACGTCACGCTCGCAATCGCCTCGCCGTTGGGCACCGTCTCCCCGATCAAGTCGCGCGGCAGCTTGCCCATGCCGATCTCGTTGCCGCCATCGCCGACCGCGAGCCGTCTCCAGCGTCCGCCGAGAAAGAGATCGTCCAGCGGCAAGGTCCAGGCCGATACGTCGGCGCCGCGCATGTTGCGCGGCTTGCCGTCGGCGCTCTTGCCGCAACGTTCGATGGCAATCGCGCAGTCGACGCCCGCCTGCTGCCATCGCGCGATGGCCTGGCCTATATCGGCGACATCGTCGACTTCGATGCCGGACACCGCCGAGCGCACCACGCCGACACACGGCGCGTCGGTGGCGATGCGCACCTTCAATCCGCACTCAGCCAACGCCATCGCGAGAAGCCCTGTGCCAACCGGCCCGTCGGTCTCCGCCGCCGGGGTCTCGCCGCGCGGCACGTAGAAGCCGGTGATCAGGCCGATAGACGTCGACGACGCCAACGCAGCAGCAGCAGCAGCCAATTCGCCACGCGTCGCCTCGATCAAACCGCGGGTTCCGCGCCCGACATCGCGACAGACAACGGCCTCGATGGCCTCGATGACGGTCACTTCACTTTTCTTTGGCGACATAAACTCCGGTCCACTCGGCGGGCGGCTCCGCGATCAGCGCCGCCACCCGTTCACGCATCATCTCATAGTACCCCTGGCGCCAGCCCGCCGCTTCGGCCGCGGCGACACAACCGTCGATCGCCGCGAGCGCCTCGGCAAAGGCACCGCGGCGATAGGCAGACAGGAACTCAGCCTGTTTCCTGGACAACTCCACCGAACTGCGGCTTGGACGCGAAGTCTGCATCCTCGAGAAGCGCGGTGGATGTGCAAGGTTCAGGCTCGGTCTTGCCTTTGACCATCGCCCGATCGAGTTCGATCGCAGCCAGGCCAGAAACCGCAGGTGCGGTCCTCTCCGCCAATGATCAGTCCGACCGCATAGAGTTTGCACAGCCCCTCCAGCCGAGAGGCCAAATTCACTTCGTCGCCGAGGCAGGAGTAGGTGAGGCGCCGGGCCGATCCGAAGTTGCGATTTGTTGCCATGCCGGGTATTGAGTCCAATACCGATATTCACCGGGATGTGCGCGCGTTGCTGTTGTCGTGCTTCTTCCCACTCGGCATTCAGTTCCTTCAGGCGCGCCTGCATGGCGAGCGCAGTAGTACAGGCCTTTGCGGGATGATCCGGGAGTGTCCAGCGGCGCGTTCCAGAACGCCATGATCGCATCGCCCATATACTTGTCGATCGTGCCGCCATGGCTGAGAATCAGTTCGGTCATCGGAGTGAGAAAGCGATTCATGAACCGGGTCAAACCCTGAAGGGTCGAACTGTTCCGAGATGCGCGTAAACCCGCGTACGTCGGTGAACATCACCGTGATCTCGCGCTGCTCTCCGCCGAGTTTCAGTTTCTCCCGGATCGCGCGCGACCTGATCTGCAACCTCGGGCGACAAATAGAGGCCGAAGGCTGCCCGAATATCGCGTCGGTCCCGCTGGAGCGAACAAAACGACAGTGCCGAACCCACGATATAGATCGTGGCCAGTGTCGCTGTCGGATAGATGGGGTCGAACAGCAGTCGAAACTGGGAAAATGCGACCCACGGAATTGCCATCAGATGACGACAAATCCTCCGGCCACGTAGGCCATTCGGGCCGCCGAAAGCCGCGGTATCAGGACCACGAAGAGCAGGCCGATGGCGGCGAGGTACAGGAATTCAAGTCCGTTGGCATAGTCCGGCCTCTCGAGGAACGTACCCGTCGCGATCTGCTCGATGATCTGCGCATGTATCTCCACTCCCGGTACGGACGACTGCAAAGGCGTGTTTCGCAAGTCCTTCAGGCCCACCGCCGAGGTACCGATGAAGACCACATGATCCTTGATCCGTTCGACCGGCACGCGCTTGGCGAGCACGTCCGCCGCGGACACGAAACGGCTGGGACGTGGCCACTGTCATAGAGTTGAAATCGCCCAAGGCGTCCACGTGCACGTCGGCCGCGCCGACCCGGATGGAGCTCATCCCGGTGCGTTGGCCGTAGGCTTCGACACCTTGGGCACCGGACCATTTGATGAGATAGGTGTTGGCTCCCTGCATCACGCGCAGTGCTTCCAGGGCCAGTGAAGGATAGAGATCCTCCGCCCGCTGCCCGACGAAGCGGATACATCATCGGTACGCTGCGGATGATCGCGCTGTCCTGATCGCTCGTGACGAAGCCGTTGCCCTTGCCGACCTCTTCCAGAATTGCGACGCTTCTCACGGCGCCCGTCTGCAGGGGAATGAACTTGCTGATCAGTTCCGGCACCGCTTCCGGTCCGAGTTCGCCGCTGTTGTGCACGATCCCCCACTCGCGTCGTGGCGCGCCTGACTTTCCGTTGGCATCGAATGCATAGCCGGTCACGACAGGGCCGCGGGCGATGATCTGCGCCAGGACCTCGTCATTGTCGGGAAGTGCCTCCAGGGTTCTCCTCGCATCGCTGTTGCGCAACGCTTGCGGCAAGTTCGGCAATTGCGCGTGGCGATGAACGACGCTTTCGGCGAATACCACGTCGAAGGCGACCACGGCGGCTTCGGCCTTGAGCAGCTTGTCCAGGAGTTCGGCAACCAGATTGCGCGGCCAGGGCCATTGCCCGAATTCGACGAGCGAAGCCTCGTCGATGTCGACGATGGTTACGCCAAGGTCTTCCGAGACTTCGCGAGGCTGAATGCGTTGAACGTGTTGAAGGAAATCGCGCAGCCGGTTCAACCTGGAGATCGATCGCGCGAAGCAGAAGGGCATTCGCGAGCACAAGCAGGGCGATGATGACCGGCGCCCGCGGCGCATTGCCCTTGCCGAACAGCCAGTTCATTCCCATGCCTTGCCAATCCTCTCGCCGTCTTCACTTTTACGAGAGGACACCGCTTCCGGAGCCAAATACGCGCCGTGTCGACCGCCCCCGCCCATTCGTTTCTTCTCGGCATCTATCTCAAGCTCGGTTCTCTGGTTCTGTTCTGCACCATGGATGCCATGGTGAAGGCGCTGGGCGGCACGTACGGTTCATTCCAGCTCATGCTGTTCCGCAGCTGCATCGCCATGGTGCCGCTCGCGTGGCTGATCTGGCGCGCCGGCGGCTTGAAAGTGGTGCGCAGCAATCGGCCATGGCTGCAGGTCGCTCGCATCGCCGTGGGTTTCTGCAGCATGTTCGGATTCTTCTACGTCTTCCCGCGCATGCCTCTGGTCGATGCCTACGCGATCTCTTTCGCCTCGCCCTTCTTCATGGTCGCCCTGTCGGTGCCGTTGCTCGGCGAGGCTGTGGGCTGGCGGCGATGGACTGCGGTCGGTGTCGGCTTCGCCGGCGTGATCCTGATGCTGGACCCGCTGGGCATTTCCTTCCACCTGATGTCGCTGGTCGTCCTTGGCGCCACCTTCTGCTACTCGCTCTCGACCGTGCTGGTGCGCCTGGCGAGCAGGTACGACCATGATGCCGTGACCCTGTTCTGGTTCTCCATGGTCTCGAGCACGGCCTCTCTGGCGCTGGGCGTGCCGGAATGGATCTGGCCTACCGCGGAGGACTGGGTATGGCTGGTGCTGCTCGGTCTGCTGGGTGGCGTGGCCCAGATCCTGGTGACGCGGGCCTGGCGGTTGGCCCCCGCCGCCGTGCTGGCCCCGTTCGACTACGCCTCGATCGTGCTGGCCGTGCTGTTCGGCTATCTGTGGTTCAAGGAAGAGCCGTCCTGGACGGTCTGGCTCGGCCTGCCCCTCGTGATGGGCTCGGGACTCTATATTCTTCACCGGGAGCGGGTCCGAGCCCGCGAAAAGGCCATGGAAATGGCCTGAAAGGGCTTTTCCCTCAATGAGATGAGGGAATTTCCTAGCCTCACGCTAGGGATTGACGAAAGGATCGCCAATCCACATCTTGTGGTCATGAGCGACACCCAGTTCTCGGTCAGTGAAAGCGCGGCCAAGCGCATTGCGTTCCTGGCCTCCAAGGAGGCCAAGCCCGTCATGATGCGGGTGGCCGTCCTGGGCGGAGGCTGCTCCGGCTTCCAGTACAACTTTTCCTTCGAGGACCAGCGCAACGCCGACGATCTGGTGATCGAACGCGATGGCGCCTCGGTCCTCGTCGACTCGACCTCGCTGGAGCTGCTCAAAGGCAGCGAACTCGACTATGTCGAGGAAATGGTCGGCTCGGCGTTCCAGGTAAAGAACCCGAATGCCACCTCCTCCTGCGGCTGCGGAAACTCCTTCAGCGTCTGATCCGGCTTCGGCCGTTACATGCAGTAGCTCTGGGCGAGCACGGCCGCCTGCAGTCCTCTCATGAGATTGGGCGGCAAGCTCGACGGATCGAGCGCGGTCGACGTTTTCTGAAAATGCTCCCAGGAACGGCGCAACGCCTCCGTCGCGTCGGCGCGCACGTCTGCCGGAATTCTGGCCGACATGCAGGCGCAGGTCTGGACCATGTCGGTGCCCGGCGAGGATCCCAACATGCACGCGTCCAGGAATTCGTCGGCCCGCGCAGGCGTGACGACGGGAGCAGCGCGGCGGCAACGGCAGTCACGCCGATGATCGAAAGAACCTTCATGATTCTCCCCTAACGACAAGGACCGATAGAATACAGTAATTTCCGTTCATGAAGATCGCGACCTGGAACGTCAATTCGGTCCGCAAGCGCACGGCCAATCTCGTCTCGTGGCTGCAGCGCGCCAAGCCCGACGTCGTCGTCCTCCAGGAACTCAAGGCGCAGGAGCCGCAATTTCCCAAGCTCGATGCGGCCGCTGGCTACAAGGTCGAAATCGTCGGCCAGAAGGGCTTCAACGGAGTCGCCCTCCTGTCGCTTCACCCCGTGGAGATCACCGCGCGCACCCTGCCCGACCCTGCCGACGACGAACCCGCCCGTTACATCGAGGGCAAGGTGCAGACCCCCAAGGGTCCATTGACGGTCGGCGGCATCTATCTGCCAAACGGCAATCCGATCGGAACCGAAAAATTCGCCTACAAACTCGACTGGATGAAGCGCCTGGCGCGGCGCACTCACGACCTGCTGGCACGCGAGGAGATGTTCGTCCTGGGCGGCGACTACAACGTCTGCCCGACCGACATCGACGTCTACAGCCCGACCGCCTTCGCGGACGACGCGCTCTGTCAGCCGCAGTCGCGCCGCGCTGCGCACTCTGCTCAACATGGGCCTGACCGACGCGATCCGCGTCTACAACGCCGACCTCCCGCAATACACCTATTGGGACTACCAGGGCGGAGCCTGGCAGAAGGACAATGGCCTGCGCATCGACCATCTGTTGTTGTCGCCTCAGGCCGCCGATCGGCTGACCAGCGCCGGTATCGACCGTGCCGAACGCGGCAAGGCCGAGCCGTCGGATCATGTCCCAGTCTGGTGCGAACTGGACGTTGCCTAGAGCGGCTTCCACTCGGCCTGACTAAAGCCGAGTGGATAGCGCTCCAGTCGGATCCCCGCCACAAAGCGCGGAGACTACTCCGCTCCCATCCCGATCACGCCACCGTCGGCGACGATGGTCTGGCCGCACACGAAGTTGCCGGCCTTCGAGGCAAGGAAAACGGCGACGCCGCCGATGTCGTCGGGTTGGCCGATGCGCTTCAGCGCCGCCTTGTTCTCCTGCGCCGAGCGGATCTGCGGATTCTCCCAGAGCGCACGCGCGAAGTCGGTCTTGATCAGGCCCGGCGCGATGCAGTTCACGCGGATGTTGTGCTTGCCCCACTCCATGGCGAGCGACTTCACCAGGTTGATGTCGGCCGCCTTGCTCATGTTGTAGGCGGCAATGTGCGCCGAACCGACGAGGCCGCCGATCGACGACACGATGATGAACACGCCGTCCTTCCGTTCCGCCATTTCCGGACCGACCATGTTCATCATGGCAATGTTCGACATGACGTTGTTTTGCATGATCTTCAGAAACACATCCTCCTTCAGGGCCGCTCAGCGGGCCGAAGTAGGGATTGGAGGCGGCATTGCAGACCATGATGTCGACCTTGCCGTAGGTTTTGCGTGCCTCGGCGACGAGGTTCTCGAGTTGGGCCTTGTCCGAGATGCTGGCGGCAACCGCCGTCGCCTCGCCGCCCTTGGCCTTGATCGCCTTCACGACCTCCTCGCAGGCCGGCAGCTTGCGGCTGGAGACCACGACCTTCGCGCCGTGTGCCGCCATCTGCTCGCAAATCGAGCGGCCGATACCACGGCTGCCACCGGTGACGACGGCGACCTTGCCGGATAGGTCGAACATGCTTGCGCTGGTCATCTTGCTTTCAAGCCCTTCAAAGAGCGGTTGAATACCCCGCCCGCCAAGACTACTGCCCGGTGTTGGCAAATGGTGACCAGATTTCTGTACCACGGTGTGCCGCCTGCCTGCCTCGGCTGTCGGGCACCTACGAAGCACTCCTATTCGCAGTTGGCCTGGCCCCCCCACTTTCGAAGGCCTAAACAGGATCAAAATCGGAACTTGTCGTCAGTCCGTGGCTTCCCGAACGCAGACAGCACACGCTGTGAGAGCGGTGCGATATGTCCGGCGTGACACTCTTGAAATCAAATAGCTGATGGCTGCCTGCCCCAACTCCCTCATAATATCTGGGGGAATGGGGCTGGGGGCTTAGATCAATGGCTGAACTCGAATTCGACGATGTCGAGAAGGGCGAGCGGGAGAACCGCACCCTGCTGCAACGCCTGTCCGGGCTTGCCTTCGGCACGCCTGCACCGCGTCCGGCCGACCAGGACGTCACCGACGAAGTTCGCAAGGCACGGATTGCCAGCACGATGCGCGCCTTCCTCGCGCACCGCGAAGCCTACGTGCGCTCGCTACTGGCCAGCGAGCAGATTACTCCCGAAACCACCTACGCATTGGGCGAGGCGATCTACGCCTACTTCCGCCATCGCCAGATCCTCCTGAGCAGCGCTGAGCTGCGCGAACTCGCGGCGCCCGTCATCGAGCAGTGGACGTCGGCCGCCAAGTCTCCGCCGGCAGGCCCGGAAGTCGAAGAGCCGCAGCCGAGCGAGCCAGTCCAAGCCCAGGAAGCCGCTGTCGACAGCACAAATCTCGAAGAGCCGCTGCAGTTGGAGTTCTCACGTCCGGAGGAAACTCCGGCCCCGGCGCCCACGATTCCGGCGATTGCGGCCGGCGACCATTTGCGGGTGGTTCACGACGCGACTGCGGAACCCTCACTTCAGTTGCCGTCGGCCAGCATCGTTTCCCCTGCCGCCTTCCAATCTCGCTTGCGGCCTCACAATGACCAGGTGAGCGGCACCAAGCCTGCAGCAGCCGACAAGATCGCGCTCGCGCCTGTTCGTGACGGTCAGAAGATGTTCTGGTCGCACGTTGCCTGGCTCTCGTCGAGGAGACCGCCGGCCCCTCGCGGGCATCCAGCGCTCGCCCCAAAGTCCTGGGTGCAATCGATGCCGCACTGGACCAGATGCAACGCGAACTGACCAAGCCGATGTCCGGCGAGACGCGGGAGACGATCTACAAGACCGTGGCCGGCGAGATGCTGGGCCTCGGCGTGATCGGCCGCATCTGGAAGGACGCATCCGTCCAGTCGATATTCGTCAATGGCGCCCGCTCGATCTTCGTCGAGCGCAACGGGACGGTCGCCCCCGCGGTGACGTCGTTCCGGGACGACGCCCACCTGCTGAACTTCGTCAAACGTATCGGCGTTGCGACCGACCGGGTCGTCTCCGAGGTGCACCTCCCGAATGGCGGCAAGTGCATCGCGATCTTCCCGCCTGCCTCGCCGTCGGGACCGGTGTTCACCTTCCACCGCGGCACCGCTGCTGGCGCCACGCTGTCCGGTCTCATCACCGCCGATATGATCGACGAACGGATCGCCTCGTTGCTTCGCCTGGCGGTGACGGCAGGACTGACCACGGCCGTAGTCGGGCCGCGCAAGTCCGGCAAGACCACCCTTTTGTCCGCGCTCTGCACCGACCTCGGCGACAAGACGCGCGTCACGGTGTCTCGCTCGCGCGAACTCCTTTCCAATCAGCCAGGCCGTGTGGAGCTGGTCGCATCCGAGGGCGCTCCCCTGCCCACGCTGCTGCGCTATGCCCAGCTGATCGGTCCCGAAGTGCTGGTTGTCGACGGCGTGGAATCCGGCGACATGCCCGCCGTGGCCGATCTCGACCGATCGGCGATGAAGGGCGTCGTTGTCGCTTTCGATGACGGCGACCGGCTGGACGAGAAGGCTCTCTCCGCCGACCTCACAGTCCGCTTGGGCTGGGGGCGGGACGCCCAATTGCGCGCCCTCCTCTTGCACGATGCCCAGGGAACTCCGGTCATTGCGTACGAAGACGGCAGCTTCAAGCTGATGAATGCCCATCCGGCATTTGCCGACAAGATGCGCGCGATCGGGCACTCGGCCACGCTCGCCGGCGTGTTGAGCTGAGGTTTGGAGCGGGAGGCTGTCGCCTCCCGTGCCCGGATCCTCACCGCACGGCCGGCCGCCGATCGCGAAGGGACCTCTCCTACTTCGCGAATAGCGCGATCAGTTCGACGTGTCCGGACCACAGGAACTGGTCGATCGGCCTCAGCTCTTCCAGGCGATAGTCCGCCGGCCTGCAGGACTTGGGCGTCGCGCGCGAAACTCACCGGGTCGCAGGACGCATAGACGACGCGGCTTAGGCCCGACCGGGCAAGCTCGGTGCACTGGGCAGCCGCGCCGGCCCGCGGCGGATCGAGAACTGCGGCGTCGAACGCCTTCAGGTCGGCGTTTAGCAATGGATTGCGGAACAGGTCTCGTCGCACCGCTCCCAGCTTCGCCACCGCCGTCACGGCAGCCTTGTCACCTTCATACAGGGTGGTCCGGAAGGCCTGGCCCAAAGTGAGCGCGCCGATGCCGGCAAACAGATCGGCCACCTTCTTCGCCCCGGCGAGCCAGGCGGCAACCGACTCTCGCATCGCTTGCTCGGCGCGCCGGCTCGCCTGAAGGAAAACGCCGGCCGGCGGCTCGACCGAGCCGAGACCGCCGTAGGCCAAAACGCGGCGCCCGGCGCGTCACGATCGGATCGGGATTGGCGCGATCGCCCCAGCTCAGGCGCGCGAGGTCGGCGGCCTGCGCGAAGGCCACAAGCTTCTGGTTGGTTTCGAGAGTCAAAGTGACTCGCCTGTGCGGACGCAGCAGCAGGTCTGGGCCACTGTCGGTGTCGTTGACGATCGCATCGAGCGCCACGTCGCCGGGAAGAACGCCGCGCAACGACGGCAACAGCGCCGTCAGGCGCGGCGCCAGCACGGCGCATTGCTCCACATTGAAGGCGCGATGACTCGCCCGCTCGTGGAACCCCGCCAACCGGCCGCGTACGATGAAGTCCGCTCGCCGTCTCTCGCCGGGCTGTCCCTGCACCATCGGCTCGAATGTCGGGACCGGGATGCCCTGCCGCTCGAGGGCCCGCGCGATCAAGTCGGTTTTCCAGGCGGCATAGGCATCGAGCCGCCAATGCT
The DNA here is from genome assembly GCA_044225265.1 of Reyranella sp. Lineage (GTDB taxonomy): Bacteria > Pseudomonadota > Alphaproteobacteria > Reyranellales > Reyranellaceae > Reyranella. The sequence goes on along the minus strand of JBGAIW010000007.1, from coordinate 14,494 downwards.
GCAGGGCGCAACCGCCACAGACGCCGAAATGCCTGCAGGCGGCCGGCACGCGATGGCGCGACGGGGCAAGCACTTCGACGAGCTGGGCGGCAATTCCCTCGCCGCGCTTCTCCCCCGGCTCGGCTTCGACGGTCTCGCCGGGCAGCGTGAACGGCACAAAGAAGCGCTGGCCGTCCTCCTGCGCGATTCCGTCGCCGCGTGCGCCGATCTCCAGGATGTCGAGCGTGACGCTCACGCCGGATCTAGCCCAGCCAGCTCTTGGCCGGCCGCATCTCGCCCACCAGCAATCCGACCACGTTCTTCACCGGCGGATGCATCAACTCTTCCGTCTGTCCGGCCGGCAGCACGCCGAGATGCCCCAGCAGCGTCGCCATGGCGATCTCCGCGGCGCGTCCTGCGCCATCCCACATCTTGACGGCGATCCCCAGACCCAGGGTCGGCAGCATGCCGCAGAACACGCCCTCGGCCCCGGTCTTGACCTGGGCGACTCCGGTCAGGGCGCCGTTGATGCGGGTGCAGAAGCGGCCGGTACCCGCCACCATGAACGGCTCGGCATTCATTGCGTCGCGAATGCGTGCCGCCGCTTCGGCATGGCGGTTCGACAGACGCGAGGGATCGGCCATGCTGGCCATGGCACGGGCGAGGCTCTTGAGCGGCGTCGCCAGCGTGGGAATGCCGCAGCCGTCGGTGCCGTAGGCATAGTCGTCGGCCTTCTCGCCGCTCAGGTCGCTCATCACCTGGCGCAAGCGCTTCTGAACCGGATGGTCGTACTTGATGTAGCCCTTGGTCGGCTCGCCATGGGCGATCGCCGTCGACAGGAAACCACTGTGCTTACCGGAGCAATTGTTGAAGGCGGCCGTCGGCACGGCGTTCTCGCGCACAAGCGCCTCGATACTGGCCTGCAGGCGCGGCGGATGGGTGCCGCATTCGAGATCGGATTCCCCGAGGCCGATCGTCTTCAGCCAGGCCCGCACCGTCTCGACGTGGCGCCTTTCGCCATTGTGCGACGCGCAGGAAAGCGCGATGTGCTCCTTGCCCAGTCCGAATTTTTCGACCGCGCCGCTTTCGACGAAGGCCATGGCCTGGATCGGTTTGTTGGCCGACCGCGGCAGGATGCGCGCGTCGACGTCACCCCATGAAGCCACGACCGTGCCATCGGCCTTCACGACCGCGGCGATGCCCTCGTGGCGGCTTTCCACCGCGGGGCCGCGCGTGACTTCGATGACGACCGGTCCCTTGCTCATGACACCTGTTCCAGCTTGACCACGGTTACGTTGTCCTGATGCTGCCGCCGCGCCGCCAGTACCGCGTCGATCAACCCGTTCACCGACAACCGGCTCGCTGCCGCGATGCGCTCATGAGCGAGCGTTTCGACGCCGTCGCTGCAGAGCAACAGCGTCGTGCCTGGCACCATCCGGCGGGTCCCCTCGTCGATCAGGGTCAAGGGCTCGCCCATCACCGCTTCGCGCAGGGTGTGGCGGCCAGGATGGGCGGCGCCCTCCTCGGCGGTGATCACGCCGCGCGACACCAGCGCGTCGATTTGCGGCGCCAGCGAATGATCGGCATTCAGCCGCTCGATGCGCCCGGCGAACACCTGATAAAGTGGTGAGTCGCCGACGCTGATCCAGTTCAAGTCGTCGCCCTTGAGGCGCACGGCAATCAGGGTCGATCCCATGCCAGCGAGCTTGCTGTCGGTGGCCGCCCGCGCCTTCACCGCCTCGTTTGCGGCAGCCAGCGCCTCGCCGAGGCTCCTGCCCGCGTCGATGCCGGCGACGAACGTGTCGACCACGAGCTTGCTTGCTACCGCCCCGCCGGCATGCCCTCCCATGCCGTCAGCCACGACCGCCAGCAGCGCGCCGTCCGGCAGCGTCCGAAGCGTCCAGCTGTCTTCCTGGTAGGGGCGGGAGCCCTGATGTTGGCCTCCCTCGCCCCGCCATTTCGCAGACATGACTTAATGCCAGACCGCCGGCAGCTTGGTGAGGCCGCGCAGGGTAAAGCTCTGCTTCCACTTGACCTTGTCCATGTCGGGCAGCTTGAGGTTCGGGAAGCGTTCGATCAAGGCCGTGAAGACCAGTTCGCCCTCCAGGCGCGCGAGTTGCGCGCCCAGGCAATGGTGGATGCCGCCGCCAAACGACATCGGACGGATGTTCTCCCGGCCGACATCGAGCTTGTCGGGGTCGGGATAGTGCGCCGGGTCGCGGTTGGCCGCGCCCAGCAGGGTGACGACCCTTTCGTCGGCCGGAATGGTGACACCGCTCAACTCGACGTCGGCCACCGTCACCCGGCCGCTCATCTGAACCGAGGAGTCGAATCGCAGCAATTCCTCGACCGCGTTGGGAATCAGCGACGGGTCCGCCTTCAGCCTCTCCCACTGGTCGGGATGGCGATGCAGCGCCAGCAATCCATTGCCGATCAGGTTGGTCGTGGTCTCGTGGCCCGCGCCGAACAGCAGCCCGATATTGGCTCGAAGCTCCTCGCCGCTCAGCCGGTCGCCCGCCTCCTCCGCCTTCACCAGCTCGGTCGTGAGGTCGTCCTTCGGGTCGCGGCGGCGCAACTCGCAGAGCTGGTCGAAATAGGCGTTGCCCATCGCGGTCGCGGCGTTGGCACGATCCATCTCTTCGCGCGTCATCGGGACGGGATCGAGAATGCGGCCGTTGACCTGGCTCGCCGACAGGAACGGCGCGCGATGTTCCTCAGGAATGCCCAGCATGTCGCAGATCACGATCACCGGCAGGCGATGGGCGAGATCCATCACCACGTCCATGCCGCCCTTGTCGGCGACGCGGTCGAGTTGCTGGTTGACCAGCGCGGCGATGCGCGGGCGCATGTCGGCTACCCGGCGCGCGGTGAAAGCCTTGGTCACCAGGCTGCGCAGGCGGGTGTGGTCGGGCGGATCGAGCACCAGCATGGTGAGCGCCAGGTTGGCGATCGCGGGCTCGTTCATCCGGCCGGAGCCGTAGCGGCGTTCGATGCTGCCGGCGAAATCCTTGCCGAATCGGCGGTCACGCAGGGCGAGAGCCACGTCGTCATAGCGTGACAGCAGCCAGAAACCCTGCGGCGTCTTGAAGACCGGCGCTGCCTCGCGCAGCCGGTGATAGAACGGATACGGGTCGGCGATGAAGGCCGGATCGAGCGGATTGAACTGCGGCGGCGCGCGATCGATCGTCGGCGGGGTCATGTCGTTCATATCGGTACCTTTAGCACGAAGCTACTTGCCGCGCGAACGAAGGGGGGTAGCATTGCCGCATGTTTGCACTCACCCAAAGCCTGCGTCGCGCGGTCCAGATCAGGCCCAACGGCATCTCGACCGTCTTCGGTGCAACCAGACGCACCTGGACGCAAACCGCCGACCGCGTCGCGCGCATCGCCGGCGCCCTATCTGCATTGGGCGTGCGTCGCGGCGACCGCATCGCCGTCCTGGCTCTGAACAGCGACCGCTACTTCGAACTGCTTTATGCCGTGCCCTGGATCGGCGCCGTCGTGGTGCCGCTCAACACGCGACTGGCAGCCCCCGAGATCGAGTACATCCTGGAAGACTCCGGCGCCGTCGCGTTGTTCATCGATACCGCAATGTCCGTCCACCTCCCGGCGCTCGCAGGCAAGATGCCCACGGTTCGCACCGTCGTCTGGCTCGACGACACGCCGCCGCCCGCGGGGGCGAAAAGTTTCGAGGAACTGGCAGCCCGCGCCTCCACCGCCGATGTCGGCGCCCATGACGGGGAAATCGCCGGCCTCTTTTATACGGGCGGCACGACCGGCCGCTCCAAGGGCGTGATGCTGACCCATGCCAACCTGGTGGTGAACGCGCTGAACGCGGTGGCCGGCATCGGTTTCAACGGCGACACGACCTACATCCATTCCGGGCCGATGTTCCATCTTGCCGACACCGCCTCGACCTTTGCCGTGACCATGGCGACCGGGCGGCACGTCTTCATCCCCCGCTTCGATCCGGTCGATACGCTGGCCGCGATCCAGGCCGAGAAGGTCACCAACGCCACCCTGGTCCCGACCATGGTGAACATGGTGGTGAACCATCCCCGCTTCGCCGAGTTCGACGTCTCAAGCCTGAATCTGGTGTTGTACGGCGCATCGCCGATGCCCGAAGGCGTGATCCGCAAGGCCATGGCCGTGATGCCGAAGGTACGTTTCATGCATGCCTACGGCATGACCGAGGCGGCGCCGATCGTCACCCTGCTCGATCCTCGCTACACGACGCTCGAGGGCCCCTTTGCAGGCAAGCACAAATCCTGCGGCCAGACAGCCCATTCCGTCGAGGTCAAGGTGGTCGATGCAGATCGAAAGGAATTGCCGCGCGGCACGCCCGGCGAACTCGCGATCCGCGGCGCCAACATCATGAAGGGCTACTGGAACAAGCCCGACGCGACGGCCGCCGTGCTCGAAGATGGCTGGTACTACTCCGGCGACGGCGCCTACATGGACGACGAAGGCTTCGTCTACATCGTCGACCGGCTGAAGGACATGATCATCTCGGGCGGCGAGAACGTCTATTCCGCCGAGGTCGAGAACGCGATCTCGCTGATTCCCGAGGTCGCCGAGGTCGCCGTGATCGGCGTACCCGACGAGCGCTGGGGCGAGCGCGTGCACGCCATCGTCGTAGGCAAGGCCGGCACGACGCTGACCGCCGAACAGGTGATCGCGCACTGTCACGCCCAGATCGCCGGCTACAAGTGCCCCAAGAGCGTCGACTTCCGCGACACGCCGCTGCCGCTCTCCGGCGCGGGCAAGATCCTCAAACGCGAACTGCGCGAGCCCTACTGGAAGGGCTTTACCAAGGCGGTGAACTGAAAATGCCCGGAGTTCCTCCCTACTACGACTGGATCAGCCACCACGCGGGACGGCGGCCGAAGCAGCTCGCAATTCACGACCTGCAGACCGGGCGGAAATTCACCTACGCCGACCTCGACCGCCGCACCAGCCAGCTTGCCGGTGCACTGAGCGCGCGCGGCATCGGCGAGGGCGACCGCGTGGCGTTGCTGGCGCCCAATTGCGCCGAATATTTCGAGCTCCAGTTCGCCTGCGGGCGGCTGGGCGCCATCATGCTGCCGCTCAACTGGCGCCTCACCGTGCCCGAACTCGAGTACATCCTGGGCGATTCGACGCCGAAGCTGCTGATCCACGACAAGAGCTTTGCCGACCAGGCCGCCAAGCTTTCCAAGTCACGACTGCAGATCAATCATGACGGTGGCGACTGCGACTACGGCAGCGCGCTTGCCGCCGCGCCCCCGGCCCCGTCGCCCGTGCCGCTCGGCCACGACGATATCGGAATGGTGATGTACACCTCGGGCACGACCGGACACCCAAAGGGCGCGATCATCACCCACGGCATGGTGTTCTGGAACTGCGTAAACCTCGGCATTCCGGCGCTGATCTCGCCGCAGACCGTGCAACTCGTGGTGCTGCCGCTGTTCCACACCGGTGGCCTCAACTGTTACGCCAACCCGGTGCTTCATGCCGGCGGCACGATCCTGATCATGCGCACCTTCGATCCCGGCCAGGCGCTGGACTACATCTCGGATCCGGCACTCGGCATCACGCACTTCTTCGGCGTGCCGGCGCCCTACCAGTTCATGATGCAGCACCCCAAGTTCCAGGGCGCCGATCTCTCGCGCCTGAAGGTCGCGGGCGTCGGCGGCGCGCCCTGTGCGCTCGCGATCCTCGAAGGCTGGACGGCGCGCGGCGTGCCGCTGGTCCAGGGCTGGGGGATGACGGAGACCAGCCCCGCCGGCACCATGCTCGACGGCGCCGATGCCGTGCGCAAGGTAGGCTCGGCCGGCAAGGCGATGATGCACACCGCCATCCGAATCGTCGACGACGAGGGCAAGGACGTGGCGCCCGGCGGCATCGGCGAATTGCTGATCAAGGGGCCCAACATCACGCCGGGCTACTGGAACAAGCCCGAGGCCACGGCGTCGGCCTTCACCGACGGCTGGCTGCACACCGGCGATGCGGCCCGCCTGGACGACGAAGGCTTCGTCTACATCGTCGATCGCTGGAAGGACATGTACATCTCCGGCGGCGAGAACGTTTATCCCGCCGAGGTCGAGAATGTGCTGTTCCAGCTGCCGCAGGTCGCCGACGCCGCGATCATCGGCGTGCCCAACGAGCGCTGGGGCGAGGTCGGCATGGCGATCATCGTGAAGAAGCCCGGCCAGACGATCGAGGAAGGCGACGTGATCCGCCACTGCCTGGGCAGGCTCGCCAAGTTCAAGGTGCCCCAGGCCGTTCAGTTCGTCGACGTGCTGCCGCGCAATGCCACCGGCAAGGTATTGAAGCGCGAGCTTCGGACCCAGTATGTCGGCGCGGACAAGCCCGCGATCACCTAGACCAGCGGCACATAATCGTACTCGCCGATGCCCTGCATGATCAGGAAGGTGAGCGACGTGCTGCCGGCGTTGGTCACCAGATGCGGCCGCTTGGCCACGGCGGTGTAGGTCTCGCCCGGCTTCAGCCGGACTTCTTCCTTCGGATTCTGGAGGAAGAGCCGCATCTCGCCTGCCAGCACATAGAACGTGTCGGCGATATCGCTGTGGAAGTGCCACGGCACGGTCTGCGTCGGCGAGAGCTGAAGCTCGGAGATCCGGAAGCCAGGGCGCTCGGCGTGGCGCGCGCGACGCTCGACTTCGTAGAGGTGGCTCGCGTCCTTGACGGCTTCAAGTTTCCGAGTGCTGGCCATGAAAAAAGTTTAGCCGCCTGCCCGCTCATCAACAAGGACAAGCCGCGGCAGCGCTGTTAGACAGTTTCGCCATGCTCACCATCTATGGCGCCTTCCGCTCCCGTGCTTCGCGCAACATCTGGCTCTGCTACGAGGCCGGTATCCCCTTCAAGCTCGTGCCCGTCGTGCAGAGCTACCGATTGAAGGGTGCGCCGCCGCCGGCCGGTGCGCTGGAGACCCAGTCGCCCGAGTTCCTGAAGATCAACCCGCACGGCCATATCCCGTCGATCGACGATGACGGCGTGATCCTGCATGAATCGCTGGCGATCAATCTCTACCTCGCCAAGAAGCACGGCGGGCCGCTCGGTCCAGCCAACCTCGGCGAGGACGGCGAAATGACCATGTGGTCGATGTGGGCGCTGTGCGAGCGTGCCGGCGTGCCTGCACATGTCGCCGACGGCGGCTTCGAAGCCATGACGCTTTCGGTCGCGATGAACGGTCCCAAGCCCGACACGCTCGAGGCGCTGAAGGGCCCGTTCGCCCAGCTCGACAAGGCGCTGGCCAAGACCGGCTGGCTGGTCGGTGGCCGCTTCACCGTAGCCGACATCAACGTCGCCGAGATCGTGCGCTATGCCGCCGGCACCAAGGCGCTGTTCGACGCCAATCCCAACGTCAAGAAGTGGTACGACGCCTGCGTCGGTCGTCCCGCCTACAAGAAGATGTGGGCGGCCCGGGAAGCCGAGCCGGCGTAGGCCGCCATGCTCACGATCTACGGCGTCCTGCGCTCGCGCGCCTCGCGCACCATCTGGCTGGCGCACGAACTGGGGATTCCATTCAAACAGGTACCGGTCATCCAGGCCGACCGTGCCGGTACGCCTGGCGGCGCGAGGCTGCTGCATACAAAGTCGCCCGAGTTCCTGAAGCTCAATCCGAATGCTCGCATCCCCGCCATCGACGACGATGGCCTGGTGCTGTTCGAATCACTCGCGATCAATCTCTATCTCGCCCACAAGCACGGTGGCGCGCTGGCCCCGAAGAACGTCGGCGAGGATGGCGAGATGGGCATGTGGGCGCTGTGGGCAGCCACGGAAGTCGAGCCGCACTCGATCAACATCGTCTATCACCGCATCGGCAATCCCAAGGGCCCGATGGATCCGAAGATCGCCGATGCCGCCGTCGCCGCCTTGCGCGGCCCATTCGCCGTCCTCGATCAGGCGCTCGCGAAGGATGGCTATCTCGTCGGCGGCCGGTTCACCGTGGCCGACCTCAATGTCTCCGAGATCGTGCGCTATGCCGGCGCCGCCCCCGAACTGTTCGCCGCGGCGCCGCACGTGAAGGCGTGGCATGAGGCCTGTAAGGCGCGGCCAGCATTTCTGAAGATGTGGGCCGCGCGCGAGGCTGAGCCCGCCTAGCTCACGCGACGAGCATCAACCGGTCGATCGACGGCTGGAAGCCGAACCCCTCGTAGAAGCGCCGCGCGTCCGAATTGAAGGCGTGAACGCCGACCTCGACATGGGTTGCCTTGCGGTCGCGCGCCCAGTCGACGGTGGCGGCGAGCAGGCGCCGGCCGATTTTCCGGTTCCGCTGGTCGGCGCGCACCACGAGGTTGTCGAGTTCGATCACCTTGCGCGGTACGGCGCCGGCGAACGGCGAGGCAGGACGCGTCAGCAGGACCGCAAGCCCGACCACGCCCTCCTCGTTCTCCGCCACCAGGACGGTCGAGCCCGCCTCGCTCAACCATCGTGCCACCTGCTCTCGCGTGCGCGCCGGGCCGGCAAAGGGCTGGAACAGGTCCGGACGCGCCTGCCGGTGGAACTCGTCCAGTTCGTCGAACAGCGCGCACAGCGCATCGTGATCGCGCAGCGAGGCGGTGCGGACGCGCATCCGGGACGCGCCGCTCATGCCGCCAGCACCAGCCGATCTGCCGCCTGGGCGAATCCGTAAGCCTCGTAGAAGCGGAGCGCGTCGGGATTGGTGTCGCCGACCATGACCTCGACCTGAGCGGCGCGGCGCTGGCGGGACCATTCCACGCAGGCCGCCAGCAGGCGCCGTCCGATGCGCTGGCCGCGCATCTCGGCGTGCACCACCAGATTGTCGACCTCGACCACCTTCTGCATGCCGCCGCCCGGCTTGGGCATGATGCGGGTCACCAGGACGGCAACACCCAGCACGCCCAGCTCGCTCTGCGCCACCAGCAGGGTCGTGCCGGCAGTCTCAAGCCACGTCAGCACCTGTTCCCGTGCATGCTCGCCCCCATTCTGCCGATTGGTGCCCAGGAGCTCGCACAGCACCTCGCAATCGCGTGGGCCGGCGAGACGCACACGTATGGAAGGCGGCAGCGGCGCCACATTCCCGATATCAGCTTCTACGATCGACATTTGATCCTCCGTTGCGGTCCCGCCGCAGCCCGGAGGCCTAGTCCTTAAAACAAAGAAGCCGCCGGGATGCGGCGGCTTCGTTTGGTCATGACCCTGCGCGCCGCCTATGTGAGCGACGTAAAATACCAACCCTTCTGGAGCAGGTTCGAGGTCATGGCGTTTTTCTAACTCCTGGAAGCTGCTTCGTCAACGCCGGCGCCGACGAAGCGTTGCCGGTGTCACTCGGCCGCAACAGCCATCGCCTGCTTCAGCCCCGGCATGGTGAAGCCGAGCTTGTCGAGCTTGGCGATCATGTCCTTGCCGGCCTCGGCGGTGGTCTCGACCAGCGGCGGACGCACCGGCGTCCACGCCGCGTCGCTGCCGTAATGGGCGATGCAGTACTTGAGCGCCGGGATCATGACGTAACCCTGCATGACGCCGCGCACCTCGTTGATCCAGCCCTGCAGCTTCTCGCCCTCGGCCGTCGCGTACTTCTTGTAGGTCTCGGCGATCTTGCCCGGGTTGATGTTGGCCGTGGCGCTGATGCAGCCCGCGCCGCCCGACTTGATGTTGTCGATCAGCGGCTTCTCGTTGCCCGAGAACACGTCGAAGCCGTCCTTGGCGAAAGCGTCGATCATGCTCTTGGTGTGCGCCCAGTCGTCCGACGAATCCTTCATGCCGGCGATCTGCTTCGGATAGGCCTTCATCAGCCGCTCGACCAGCTTGTGCGTGATCGGCACGGCCGAGACCGGCGGGATGTGGTAGAGATAGACGCGGAGCTTGTCGTCGCCGACGCGCTGCACGACCTCCGAGAAGAAGCGATAGAGGCCCTCTTCCGGCACGCCCTTGTAATAGAACGGCGGCAGCATCAGCACGCCAGACACGCCGTGCTTCACCGCGTGCTTGGAGACCTTGGCCGCCTCGTTGATCGAGCAGGCGCCGGTGCCCGGCATCATGCGCGCCGTCGGCACGCCCGCGGCCACGACCTTGTCGAGCAGCTCCATGCGCTCGTCGGCCGACATCGAGTTGGCTTCCGAGTTGGTGCCGAACATGGCCAGGCCGCAATCCTGGCTGAGCAGCCACTTGCAGTGCGCGATGAAGCGGCCGACGTCGGGCGACAGGTCGCGCTTGAAGGGGGTGACGACCGGCGAAAGAACGCCTTTGATCCGCGCTGCGGCCATGATTTTAATACTCCCGGGAATGGCGCGCCTGTTGTGCAACGAAGCGCCCGCAACGTAAAGGGGGCGACGCCCAATGGCGGCATCGGTGGCTGAAATACTTCCAGAAGACGGCACCGCCGGAACCCTGGTCGGACGGGTCGATACCCCGGCCGGCCCGAGCGTGATAGTGGTGCGCAAAGACGGCGTTTTCGACATTTCCGGCGCCGTTCCGACCGTGGCCGACCTGTGCAATGCCGCCGATCCGGTGGCGCTGGCCCGCACGCCCGGCAATCGGCTCGGCGGCCTGGAGGAGCTGGTCCCGTCCCTGCTCGCCCCGATCGACCTGCAGCCGATCAAGGCGGCCGGCGTCACCTTCGCCGTCAGCCTTCTCGAGCGGCTGATCGAGGAGCACGCCAAGGGTGACCTCGGCCGCGCCGAACAGGTGCGCAAGGAGCTGAACTCGATCATCGGTGCCGACGTCACCACCATCAAGCCGGGCTCCGCCGAGGCCGAAGCCCTCAAGAAGACCCTGATGGCGCGCGGCGCCTGGTCGCCCTACCTCGAGGTCGGCATCGGCCCCTACGCCGAGATCTTCACGAAGGGCCCTCCTCTCTCCGCCGTCGGCTATGGCGCGGAGATCGGCATCCGCTCGGACTCCGACTGGAACAATCCCGAGCCGGAAGTGACGTTGATCGTCAACGCCAAGGGCACGATCGTCGGCGCCACCCTGGGCAACGACGTCAACCTGCGCGACATGGAAGGCCGCAGCGCACTCCTGCTGGGCATCGCCAAGGACAACAACGCGTCGTGCTCGATCGGCCCCTTCGTGCGACTGTTCGACAACACATTCACGCTCGACGACGTACGCAAGGCCAAGGTCGATCTCGAAGTGACCGGGCCCGACCAGTTCCGCCTGCGCGGCTCGTCGGACCTGTCCAAGATCAGCCGCGACCCGACCGACCTGGTGGCGCACTGCATGGGCAAGCACCATCAATACCCCGACGGCGTGGCGCTGATGACCGGCACGCTGTTCGCGCCGACCGAGCCACGCAAGCCCGGCGGACTGGGCTTCACCCACGCGATCGGCGATCTGGTCTCGATCAGCTCGCCCAGGCTCGGCACGCTGACCAACCGCATCAACCATTGCGACAGGATCGCGCCCTGGACATTCGGCGTCTCGGCGCTGATGCGCAATCTGGCGGGCCGCGGGCTGCTGAAGTGAGCGAGCTCTGGCAACTGCCGGCCTCGTCCTTGCGCGAGAAGATCGCGGCCAGGGAAGTCTCGCCGGTCGAACTCACCGAGACGATCCTGGCGCGTGCCGCGAGGCTGCAGCCGGTTCTGAACTGCTTCATCACCCTCGCCGGCGAGCAGGCGCTGGCCGCAGCCCGCGCCGCCGAGGACGCCGTGATGCGAGGCGATACTCTCGGCCTGCTGCACGGCATTCCGTACGCCGCGAAGGATCTCGTGAACACCGCCGGCGTGCGCACCACCTTCGGCTCGCTGCACCACGAAGACAATGTCCCGAAGGAAGATGCCGTCGCCGCCGCGCGCATGAAGCAGGCCGGCGCGGTGCTCTTCGGCAAGACCACGACGCCGGAGTTCGGCCACAAGGCGCTGACCGACGCGCCGTTGTTCGGCCGTACCCGCAATGCCTGGAGTGCCGAGCGCACCTCCGGCGGCTCGAGCGGCGGCGCCGCGGTCGCCGTGGCGGCCGGCATCGGCCCGATCGGCATCGCGACCGACGGCGGCGGCTCGACACGCATTCCCGCAGCCGCCAACGGCATGGTCGGCCTGAAGCAGAGCAATGGCGTCATCCCGCACAGCCAGGTCGCCGATGCCTTCGGCAACTACACCTACGTCACGCCGATGACGCGCACGGTGATGGACACCGCCCTGATGCTGCAGGCGATGGCCGGCCCGCATCCCAGCGACCCGTGGTCGATCGGCCTCGTGCCGCAGGACTACGTGGCGGCGGCAAGAGCCGAGGGCGATCTCAAGGGCCGGAAAATCCTCTACTCGGCCACCCTCGGCAACACGGTCGTCGCCCGGGACGTGCGCGCCTCGTTCGAAGCGGCACTGCGCCAACTGCGCCAACTGGGCGCCGAGCTGATCGAACTCGACCAGGCGCTGCCCGACATGGAACCGGTCTGGAAGGTGATCAACCACACCACCTGGCGCGCCCGCTTCGCCGACATGATCATGCGCGAGGACAACAAGGTCTCGCCCTCGCTGGTCCGGCAGGTCGCCATGGCCTCCGACTGGAGCGGCACCGACTACCAGCACGCCATGTTCAAGCGCACCGAGCTGTTCCGCATGGTCCAGGGCTGGTTCGAGATCGCCGACTACCTGGTGACGCCCACGCTCTCCAGCACCGCGCTGCCGATCGACCAGGACCTGTTCGAGCCGATCCGCATCGACGGCATCGAAGCCGGCGAACTGCGGCGCAACTGGTTTCCCTACACCATGCCGTTCAACATCACCGGCCATCCCGCGATCACGGTGTGCAGCGGCTACGACGGCGCAGGCCTGCCGATCGGCCTGCAGATCGTAGGCCGCTTCCGCGACGACGCCTCCGTGCTGCGCGCCGCCGCCCTCTACGAGGCCAGCGAGCATTGGCTCGATCGATGGCCAGACCTCTGATGCCGGGGGCGCGCGGCTCCGGTCGCGCGATCTCCCACGGACGCGAGAAAAGACCCGCCACCGGAGTGGCGCGACCCCAGCGCACCCCGCCGCTCACGGCCGAACAGATCCAGGCACGGGTGCTCTATCGCGACGGGCTGATCCTGGTGCTCGACAAGCCGGCCGGGCTCGCCGTCCATGCCGGCCCGAGCAGGGCGCCCAATCTGGAAGAGTGTTTCGACGCCCTGCGTTACGGCCTGCCACGGCCGCCGGCACTGGCCCATCGCCTCGATGCCGATACCGCCGGCGTACTGGTGCTGGGCCGCCACCCCAAGGCATTGGCCAAGCTCGGCCGCGTCTTCCAGGCGCGCGAGACCGAGAAGACCTACTGGGCGATCGTCGAAGGCGAACCGCCGGCCGACGAAGGTGTGTTCGACCAGCCGTTGCTCAAGGTGAACACGCGCGACGGCTGGTCGGTGAAGGTATCGAGCAAAGGCCAAACCGCGATTACTCGGTACAAGGTTCTCGGACGCGCGCCCGGCATCACCTGGCTGGAACTGAAACCGGAAACTGGCCGCACCCATCAGCTGCGCGTCCATTGTGCCGCCGCCGGCTGCCCGATCGTCGCCGATCGATTCTATGGCCAGGCCAAACCGGATACGATGCTGCAGCTGCAGAGCCACGCGATCGTGCTGCCGCTCAGTACGACCAAGCCGCCGATCCGGGTCGAAGCGCCGCCGCCGCCGCACATGCTGGCAGCGCTGACGGCCTGCGGCTTCAGTCCCGCGACCTGACCCACACCTTCAGCGGATCGCCCAGCTCGAAGCCGGCATCGAGGGCCGCCGAGAGTTCCGCGCCCGACTCGTAGCCGGCGACCGGCAGACGCGGAAAGGTCTTGGCCGCAAGTACGATCAGCGAGCGCCAGACCGAAACGGCATCGGCTGCCTCGGCCACGACGTTGGTCAGGCCCACCACGCCATCGGAACGATAGAGCATGCCGCCCGCGACGATGCCGAAGCCGCGACGGCCGGTGAACATCGCGAAGTTGTCGTCGCCGAACGGCAGCGGCGTCGACGCCTCGGTCTCGCGGCGCCATACGATGTCGGCGGTCGCCTCGCCCATCGGCACGACCGCGCGGATCCACGAGGCCTCGAGCAGCACGTCGAAGCCGCGCCGCCCGAGGTCGAGCGTGTTGAAACTGTCCTTCACCGCCCAACGCCCGGGCAGGTTCGATTTCTGCAGGATTTCTATGGTCTCGAGCTGCCCTGCCCGGTCGGTCTCGGTGGCGGTGAGTGTCACGGCATTGGGATAGAAGCGCGGCACTTCTGCCGCGTTCACCCAGATGCCCTGCAGGAAGCGGCCCGGGTGGCCGTGCGCGCGGCAGACCGCGTCGCACCAGGCGGCATTGTTGCGGGCAGCCGCTTGGGTCCAGTCCTTCAGGCGCGCACTTCCTCGCGCTGGAAGACGACGTAGGCGGCGGAGAAGACCACGATCATGCCCGCGATCAGACCGGTAACCTGCGGCCAGATCAAGAGCAGGCTTTGGTCGAGCGGCAGCGGCGCGTTCGGGATCGCCCCCCGCATCTGGGTCGGCAGCATGAAGCCCAGCGTCCGCGTCTCGGGATTCAGCAGTCCCAGCAACGCCTCGCTGAACAACGTCCCGGGAGACAGCCGCTGCAAGGCGAT
>JBGAIW010000139.1:0-9951 GCA_044225265.1 Reyranella sp. | reverse complement strand
AAAAGGGAGCAGATGCAGCGCCCAATGCAGCGCCTAGTCGGCAAGCTCGAACGGCCGTTCGGCAAGCTTCACTACGAGGTCACCGGCAGCGGTCCGGCGCTGGTTTTCGCCCATGGCCTCGGCGGCAACCAGATGAGCTGGTGGCAGCAGGTCGCCCACTTCGCACCGCACTACACCTGCGTTGCCTTCGCCCATCGTGGCTTCGCGCCGTCGGATCCGGTCCCGGGAGGGCCCGACGCCGCCGACTATGCCGGCGACCTCGCGGCCCTGATCAATCACCTGAAATTCACCGACGTCCGCCTGGTCGGCCAGTCGATGGGCGGCTGGACGGTGCTGGAGTACGCCCTCGCGAACCCGACAAAGGTGAGAGCGCTGGTGCTGAGTTCGACTTCGGGCACGATCGACCGCAGAAGCGCCGATCCATCGGGCGGCGCCCGGTACGATTCATGGCTCAAGGACGCCGAGGCCGAGATCGTGGCCGGCCTCGCCCGGGGTATTCATCCCGCGATCGGCACGCGGGCTGCGGAAATGTCGCCGTCGTTGCATCTTCTCTACAAGAGCATCGACGAGATGGCGGGCCGGCTCGACAAGGAGAAGCTACGCGACAACCTGCGCCGCACGGCCGGCCGAAAGACGGCCGATTTCAAGGACTTCCGCGTACCCACCCTGCTGATCGCGGGCGGGCGCGACGTGGTCTTCCCGCCCTTCCTCGCAAGCGCCATCGCGGCAACCCTGCCCTGCGCCGATGCACAGGAGATGCCGGAGTCGGGCCACTCGCCATATTTCGAGGACGCCGCTACGTTCAACAAGCTGGTGGAGGCCTTCCTGTCATCCCACCGCTGAAGGAGGGAGACGTTGTCCAAGGACAACCCGCGGATCGCCGTTCTGGGATTCGCCATCGAGTGCAATCGCTTCGCGCCGGTTTCGACGGCGCACGACTTCGAGACCGACGTCGACATCCGCGGCAATCGCATCGTCACCGAAGGCCGGGCCGCTGCATCGATCACGCTTCCCGACCTGCCGGGCTTCTTCACCGAGATGGACGCGACCGGCCCGTGGACGCCGGTTCCGATCCGCGTTTCGCAGGCCCAGCCCGGCGGCCCCGTCGAGAAGAACTTCTTCCGGGGCTTCCTGACCGAGATCGCCTCGGGCCTGAAGGCCGCCCTGCCGGTCGATGGCGTGTTCGTATCCTGCCATGGCGCCGCATTGGCCGAGGGCAGTGACGATCCCGACGGCGACCTGTTCGAAATAATTCGCAGCATCGTCGGCCCGGACGTGCCGGTGGTCTCGACCTTCGACCTGCACGCCAACGTTTCCCGCCGCATGACCGACAATCTTTCGGTCTTCGTCGGCTATCTCGAAAACCCGCACACCGACATCCGCGAACGCGGCGTCGAATCCGCAAAGCATCTGCGCGAATGCCTGGCGGGTGCGCGAACTGCGGTAACCATGGTCAAGCTGCCGCTGGTGCCGCCGCAGATCTCCCTACTGACTGCGCGCGGGCCCTATGCCGACCTGATCAAGTATGGCCAGACCAAGGTCGGTGGCGACATAATGAACGTCTCGGTGATGGCAGGCTTCGCCTACGCCGATTCGCCGAAGAACGGCCTCACCGCCGTGGTCACCGCGCGAAACGGCAACCGGGCGGCAGCGGCGGCGCTTTCGCTCGACATCGCCAGGCGCGCCTGGGCGATGAAGGAGCGCTTCAAGCGCGGGATGATGTCGCTCGCCGACTCGGTGCAACTCGCCGTGTCGGTCGGCCGCGACCGCCGCCGCAAGCCGATCATCCTGGCCGACGTCGCGGACAACCCGGGCGGCGGCGGACGGGGCAACACCACCTATCTGCTGCGCGGCCTGAAAGCCGCCGGCGCGCGCGGCGTCATCCTGGGCGTCTTCAACGACGCCGCACTGGCCGCCCAGGCGCACCGGCTGGGCGAAGGCGCCACCCTCACCGCCTCGTTCAACAGCCAGGAGCATCACGAATTTTCCCTGCCGTTCGACTGCGAGGCCAGGGTCGTCAAGCTGAGCGACGGCAAGTATGTCGGCCGCCGCGGGCTTGCCAGGAACATGTCGTGCGACATGGGTCCGTCGGCCCTGCTCGACCTCGACGGCATCCAGGTCGTGGTAATCACGCACCGCTGCCAGTGCATGGACCCGATGCAGTTCGAGCTGTTCGGACTGGACATCGCCCAGGCCCGGGTCGTCGTCGTCAAGAGCCGCGGTCACTTCCGCGGCGGCTTCGACGAGTTCTTCAGGAGCGAGCAGATCTACGAGGTCGACTGCCCGGGCCTGACCTCGCCGGTGCTGGCAAACTTCAATTGGACCGGCCTGCCGCGGCCAGTCTATCCACTCGACGAAGAGACGGTCTGGACGCCACCTTCGACGGTGTGACGCAATTCGACGACGGAGGACGTGATGCTGCGACGTTCGCTTCTTGGCTCCGCCGCCCTCCTCCTTCCTGTCGCGGCCCGGGCGCAGAAGCCCGGAACTCTGCGCGTCGTGATGCACTCGGATCTGAAGATCATCGACCCGATCTGGACGACGGCCTACATCGCGCGCAACCACGGCTACATGATCTACGACACGCTGTTCGCGCTCGATGGCAAGTTCGAGCCGCGGCCGCAAATGGTCGACAGCTGGACCGTGAGCGGCGACAAGCTCACCTGGACATTCAAATTGCGCGGCGGACTGAAGTGGCATGACGGCACCGCCGTCACGACCGACGATGTCATCCCCTCGCTGCGGCGCTGGATCGCCAAGGACACGCTGGGCGGCCTGCTCGGCCGCTCGACCTCCGCGATGAACGCAGTCGATGCGCGGACCCTCCAGATCGAGCTGAAGGAGCCGTTCGGCATGATGCCGAAGGCATTGGCCAAGTCCTCTTCGGTGCCTGCCTTCATCGTGCCGAGGCGTGCCGCCGAGACGCCGGTCAGCCAGCAATTCTCCGACACCACCGGCTCGGGGCCGTTCATCTTCAAGCGCGACGAGTGGAAGCCCGGCGAGCGCGCCGTCTATGTCCGCAACCCCGACTACGTGCCGCGCAACGAGCCGCCCTCGGGCCTGGCTGGCGGCAAGGTCGCCAGGCTCGACCGGGTAGAATGGGTGTGGATTCCCGACGCGCAGACCCAGATCAACGCCCTGCTCAACGGCGAGATCGACATGATCGAGCAGCCGGCGCACGACCTGCTGCCGGTGTTGGAGAAAGACAAGAACATCGAGATCGTCGTGCCCGATACCTTGGGCAACACCTACGTCCTGCGCATGAACTGGAAGCAGCCGCCGTTCAACGACCTGCGTTGCCGCCGCGCCGTCGAGCTGGCACTCAACCAGCAGGACTTCCTCAAGGCCGTGATCGGCGACCCGCGCTACTACAAGGTGTGCAAGAGCATGTTCGGCTGCGGCACGCCTTTGGAGAACGACGCCGGCATGGCGGGCATCCTCGAGTCCAACTTTGAGGCATCGAGGAAGATGCTGGCGGAAGCGGGCTACGATGGCGCGCCGATCGTGCTGCTGCAGACCTCCGACCTCGCGGTCCTGACAAATCTCGCGCCGGTCGCCAAGACACTGCTCGAGCGCGGCGGCTTCAAGGTCGACATGCAGACCATGGACTGGAACACCCAGGCGACGCGGCGTTCGAAGAAGGATCCGGTGGCGCAAGGCGGCTGGAACATCTCGCTCACGGCCTCTGCCGCGGTGCTGCTGCTCGATCCGGTGAACAACCACTATGCCGAGGCGAGCGGCGATCGCGCGCAGTTCGGCTGGCCGCTCGACGAGGAGATCGAGAGACTGCGCATGGCCTTCCTGCGCGAGACCGATCCGAAGCGGCAACTCGCGATCGCCCGGCAGGTCCAGCAGCGCATCATGGACCTCGGCGTCACCGTCCCGCTCGGCCAGTACGTCCAGCCGCTGGCGCGCAGGAAGAACGTGTCGGGCAACGTCGAGGCTCCCGTGCCGGTCTTCTGGAACGTCGAAGTGAAATAGCACTGAGACTGCAACCCGGCCGACCACCTCGAAGTTGCAAGTTGTCTGACAACCTGAGGGCTGTCACTGTTCGCTCCGACTGAAGCGGTCCAGAGAGACCGCTCAAGAGGAGGAAACAATGTTCACCAGACTGACGCGCCGTTTGGCGCTACTCGCCTACACCGCATCGGCGACCGCCCTGCTCACCGGCGCCGCCGCCGCGCAGAACCGCCAGTTCAGCTTCGCCTACGACCAGCCGAACACGACTGCCTACGGCATCGCAGCCAACATCTTCGACGCCAAACTCAAGGAGCTTTCGGGCGGCAAGATGAGCATCAACCAGTTTCCCGGCGCCCAGCTCGGCCAGGAACCGCAGATGCTGCAGAAGATGCGCGCCGGCGACATCGACTTCGTCATCACCGCGACGGCCAATGCCGCCAGCGTCTCGCCCCAGGCCGGCGTGTTTTCGCTGCACTTCATCTTCCGGGACCAGGGCCATCTCGCCCGCGTTATTGCCGATCCCGAGGTTTCGAAGGCATTCCGCGCCATGATCGCCGAGACGGTTCAGGGGGCGCAGGTGCTCGGCTTGATGACCATGGGCATGCGCAACATGTACTCCAAGAAGGAGATAAAGTCGGTCGCCGACATCAAGGGTCAGAAGGTGCGTGTGCAGGCGACCAAGACCGAGGACACGCATTTCCCCGCTTACGGGGCGCAGACCGTGCACATGCCGTTCGGTGAGGTCTACACCTCACTGCAGACCGGCGTTGTCAACGTCGCCGAGAACGGCGTGAACGTGTATCTCGCCAACAAGCACTACGAAGTGGCACCGGTCCTGTCGATGACCGAGCACGAGGCCAACAACAACTGCATCTGGGTCAGCCAGAAGACGTGGGACAGCCTCACCGACGAGCAGAAGAAGTGGGTGCAGGCCGCGGCGGACGAGGTCAGCAAGCAGGAGCCGGCCAAGGCGCTTCAGCTCGAGAAGGACTCGGCCGTGAAGCTGCAGAAAATGGGCGTCAAGGTCGTCGACAACGTCGACAAGTCCGGTTTCGCGGCTGCCGCCAAGCCGATCCAGGACCAGCTCGCCAAGGAGTTGGGGCCTCACTCGGTGAAGATCCTCGAGCTGGTCCGTAATGTGAAGTGACGCCTCTCAGTAGCGTTGCGTAGCGCATCGTGAGTGATCGCACCCTTGTCCTGAAGCGCCATCGCCACCTCAAGTGGCGGGCGTTCGATCCGCTGGAAGCCACCTTGATGGTTCTGTGCGGCGTATCGATCATCGGCTTCACCACGTCGGTGCTGCTTGACGTGGTGACGCGCGAGATCGGCGCTCCCTGGCTCTGGTTGCAGCAGATCACGACTGGCTTCTTTGCCTGGGGCGTATTCATCGGCATGGCCGCCGCCGCGCGCCGCAACGATCATCTCTACCTGGTCGAGATCACCAAACGGCTCAAGGGGCCGAAGCGTACCTTCATGGAGTGCTTCAACCGCATCGTCGTGCTTGGCGTCGCGATCGCCATGGTGTGGTTCGGCTACAAGAATGCCCTGCTCGACATGGGCAGCTTCCGCATGCCTTCGCTGATACCGCTGACCTGCTATACGGCGAGCGTGCCGCTGTCGGGTCTGCTGATCGCCCTGTTCGCGATCGAACAGCTCGTCAATGGCTGGAACAACGGGTTCGAGGGGCCGGAGGACACAGCCGACTTCGCAGTCGAGGCCGTCGAATGAGCAACGGCTACATCCTTTTCCTGATGGCCTTCCTGTTTCTCGGGCTGGGTTACATGGGCGTGCCGGTGGCCTTCGCCCTGATGGCGGGCGTGATCGTCGCCACGTCCTTCACGCAGATCAGCCTGCAGTCGATGATCGGCCAGATGTTCCACGGCATCGACTCCGAGACGCTCCTGGCAGTGCCGTTCTTCCTGCTGGTCGGCGAGTTGATGACCTCGGCCAATGTGACCGCCCGCATGGTGCGGCTGGCCCAGACGATGGTCGGTCACATGCGCGGCGGGCTCGCCCAGGTCGTTACATTGTTCAGCATGTTCTTCGCCGGCATTTCCGGATCGTCGACCGCCGATGTGGCGGTGCTGAGCCGCACCGTCGCGCCGGAAATGGACAAGGAAGGCTACGACCGCGCCTTCACCGCCGCGCTGATCGCCTGCGCCTCGACCATGGCCAACCTGATCCCGCCCAGCATCATGGCGGTGGTCTACGGCGCCACGGGCAACGTCTCGATCGGCGGGCTGTTCCTGGGGGGCATCGTGCCGGGTGTGCTGATCGGCATCGGCCTGATGATCTACTCACACTTCTTCGGACCGGTCGGCATCAAGAAGAAGATGGCGAGTCTCGGAGAGTTCGGTGCAGCCCTCAAGGACTCCTCGCTGCCACTGATGATCCCGCTGATCATCATGGGCGGCATCCTGACCGGCTGGTTCACGCCGACCGAGGCCGGCATGATCGCCTCAGTCTACATCCTGGTGATCCTAATCCCGCTGCTCAATCGCGGCCATGTCCGGCTATTGATCTGGGACTTCATCTACACCGGCATGCTCTACGCCATTCCGCTCGCCGCCGTGGCTGGCGCCTCGGCTTTCGGCTGGATGCTTGGCTATCTGCGAGGACCCGACATCGTTGGCGGCTGGATTTCGGACTTTGCCGGCAAGGATCCGATGCTGATCATGTTCCTGCTGGTCGTGCTGTTCGTGATCGTCGGCGATTTCGTCGACGCCATCCCGGCCATCATCATCTTCATGCCGATCATCAACAAGCTGACCGAGCTCGGCGATATCAACGGCGTGCATATGGGCGTGGTGATCATCACCACACTGGTGTTCGGCCTGATCACCCCACCCTACGGATTGTCGCTGCTGGTCGCCTCGAAATTCGTCGGCGTCAGTTTCGCGCGCGCCATGTTCGCCTCGTTGCCGATCTACGTCGTGTTCTTCATCACCATCGCCTTCACGGTGATGCTGCCGGACGCGGTGCTCTACCTGCCCAAGCTGCTTCTGCCGGAGTCGGTCGGCTGCTTCAAAAACCCGAGCGGCGTCGGTTACATCTGCCCCAACTAGCGACGCCAGTGCCGATTATCTGTCGGGCAGCGGGATGAATTCGTCGTCTCCCGGCACCTTGCCGAAGCGGCCCTCCTTCCAGTCGGCCTTGGCCTTCTCGATGCGTTCCTTCGAGGACGACACGAAGTTCCACCAGATGTGACGTGGCCCGTCGAGCGCCGCGCCGCCCAGCAGCATCGCCTTGGCGCCCGAGGCGCCCGCAACGAGTTCTGCCGCGGCCCCCTTGGCCAGTACGGCGAGATCGCCGACCATGAGTTGGCGGTCGCCCAGCACCAGGCTGCCCTCGGCGACATAGATGCCGCGCTCCTCGTGCTCGGGCGAAACGCCGAACTTGGCACCGGGCGCTGCAACCGCGCCAACATAGAAGATCGGCGAGAAGTGCGTCGTGGGCGCGGTGCGGCCCTTGTAGGTGCCGACGATCAGGCGCAGCTCGGCCGTGCCTTCGTGCCAGAATGGCAGGTCCGCCGCCGCGACGTGCTCGAACGCCGGCGCGGTCTCCTCGTGCGTCCGAGGCAGCGCGACCCAGGTCTGGACGCCGTGCATGCGGAAGCCGGTGCGCTTCATCTCGGGTTCGGTGCGCTCGGAATGGGCGATGCCGGAGCCCGCCGTCATCCAGTTGACGTCGCCCGGCCGGATCGCCTGCGCATAGCCCAGGCTGTCGCGATGGAAGATGCCGCCGTCGAACAGGTAGGTCACGGTGGCCAGGCCGATATGCGGATGCGGCCGTACCGCCATGCCGTCGCCGCCGGGCGGCACGGTCATCGGACCGAAGTGATCGAGGAAGATGAACGGCCCGACCGTGCGCCGCTTCGCCGAGGGCAGCACCCGGCGCACCGGGAAGCCCGGCCCCAGTTCGTGCGCCCGGCCCTGGATCAGCAACTCGATCGGATCATTTAGGGGCTCTGGCATCCCTTGTTCTCCTGCATTGTTTGTGCTGCAAACAAATCCTCATGACGACCCAGACTGCCACGCGCGACCTCACGCCCTTCTTCGCCCCGCGCAGCATCGCCGTGGTCGGCGCCGGCGAGCGCGCGACCTCGTCCGGCGGTGCCATCATGCAGATGCTGCGCCAGGCGGGATATGGCGGCCGCGTCGTACCGGTCAATCCGAAAGGCGGCGAAATCTTCGGTTACCAGGCGGTGACCTCGATCGCCGCCATCGACCCGCCGGTCGACATGGCCGTGATCGTGATCCGCCCCGATGCGATCCTCGATGCGGTCAGGGAATCCGCCGACCGGGGCATCCGGAACCTGCTGATCCTGCCGGGCGGCTTTGCCGAGGCGGGGGCCGCCGGCGTGGCGCGCAACGAGGCGCTGAAGGAGCTCGCCCACGAGCGCGGCCTCACGATCGCCGGACCGAACTGCGCCGGCATCGTCCATCTCGATCCCAATTGGCGCTTCGCCGCGACCTTCCTGCGCGATCTTCCTCCCGGAACGGCGCCCGGCGCCGACACGATCGGATTGGCCTTGATCTCGCAGTCTGGCGCGCTGGCCGAGGAGTTCATCGACAAGGCCAACGCGCGCGGCCTGCCGCTCGCTTCGGTGGTCTCGGTCGGCAATGCCGTCCATCTCGGCGTCGAGGACTATCTCGCCTGGCTGGGCGAGCGGCCGGAGATCGCAGCCGCCCTGCTCTATGTCGAGTCGATCGAAGACCACGAGCGCTTCCGCGCCGTCGCCCGCAAGGTCGCCGCGGCCAAGCCGGTGATCGCCCTGTTCGGCGGCCGCACCCCGATCGGCGGCACGGCGGCGGCGGCCCATACCGGCGCGGTGCCCAACGACGATGCCGCGATAGAAGCGTTCTGCGCCTCGTGCGGCATCGTCCGGGCGACCAGCCTGCGCCGCCTGCTGCTGGCGGCCAAGGCGTTCGGCCGTTTCCCGCAGGGCCTGGGGCCACGCGCGCTCATCCTGTCGAACTCCGGCGGCCCGGGCGTGCTGTGCGCCGATCGCGCCGCCCTCGAGGGCCTCGAGCTCGGCGCCCTGCCGCGGGCGATGGCCGACGTGCTGCGCCAGCAGCTGCCGCCCGAGGCCTCGGTCGCCAATCCGATCGACCTGCTGGCCGACGCCCGCGAGGACCGCTTCGGCCTCGCCTTCGAGACGGCGATGACCCACGCCGCGCAGGCCTACGACATGGTGCTGATGATCCATGTCGTGCCCTTCATGGTGGACGCTGCCCCGGTGATCGCGAGGCTGGCGGAACTTGCAACCAGGGCGAAACTTCCGGTGATGCACAGCATGATGGGAACCCTGCCCGGCAAGGCCGGTTGGTTCGCCACCATGGAGCGAGCCGGCGTCCCGATGTTCAACGACGTCGAGGAGATGGCCGAGGCGGCCGGACTGCTCGCGCGCTATCCGCAATTGCGCGCTGCAGCGAAAGCTGGCCTTTTGCCCACGACTTTTTTCCAGGACCGCCGGGCAAAATAGCGCGTTTCTCATTTAATTTCAGAGTGATAGGTCGTTCACACGCAGTGTGGCATTTTTGCAACTTTTTGATGGACATGAGGAATTTCGTGGGCAGTATCGGCCAAGGCTGAGTTTTGCGGGGGGCGCCGGTTGGGGAACCGGTTATTTCGCTGTCGGCCTGAAGCGTCGGTATTTGTGTTCAATGGAGACGGGAGAGGCTGATGGCTTGGACGACGACGCGCGAGGGGCGCGCGGGCCGCTGGCGAAGCGTTGGCATCTTTGCCGTCGCCGCCGTTTCTCTCTCCAGCTTCCTGACTGTGGCCGCCGAGGCCCAGGTCAAGCCGCCCGCCAAGCCCAACTTCCGTGCCGCCAAGGCCGCCCCCAAAGCCGATCCCCAGGACACCCACGCCGACGAGCTCAACGCCAAGTGGCTGAATGAGCACAACAAGGGCGAAACTAAAGAGAACAAGGCCGCCAACAAGGACGTCCCGGTCGACGATGAGCGCTTCTCGAGCGTGCCGTCGGTC
>JBGAIW010000138.1:0-9956 GCA_044225265.1 Reyranella sp. | reverse complement strand
AAGATCCTGCCGATGGCGACCGCGCCGTTGTCGTGAAACGCGGGCGGGTTGTGTCCGAGGCCGCCTGCGTCGGGTTACAACGCGACCCGAACCCGCCCGAGCGAGCGCTGGGGGACTGCCGGCAGCCGAGGCGCCGCCGGTCAGGGTGCGGCAATTTCGAAACTCGGGAAATTTTCGAAAAAAGCGTTTTACAGGTTCGAAGCGTTATCCCAATCTCGGCGTAACGGCGCGCCAACACAATGCGCCGGCTTGGAGGAAGCGATGGTCGAACGGGTGGGCGCTTGGCGCCGTCGTCATGTATTGGCCGGAATGATGGGAGCGTCGGCGGCGATCGCGGCACCCTCGATCCTGCGCGCGGCGCCTTCGGGCAAGCCGGTGCGGGTTGGCGGGACGCTGTCGCTGACCGGCTTCCTCGCGCAGACCGCGGTCATCCACAAGATCGCGTCGGAGCTGATGGTCGAGGAGATCAACGGCCGCAACGGCCTGCTCGGGCGGCCGGTCGAATACGTGCTGCTCGACGACCAGTCGAAGCCGGAGGTCGCGCGCAGCCTCTACGAGAAGCTGATCACGGTCGACAAGGTCGATCTGATCCAGGGGCCCTATGCTACGGCCCCGATTCTGGCGGCAATGGGCGTGGCGCAGCGCTATGGCAAGGTGATGATCCAGAGCAGCATGGGCATTCCCAAGCTGCAGACCTACGACCGCGCCTTTCCGGCGACGCCGTTCGGCCCTGAGCCGGACAAGACCTATCCCAACGTCATCCTCGACGCGATCGCCACGTTCCCCAATCCGCCTAAATCGATGGTGGTTCTGACCAGCAAGTTCCCGTCGGCGCAGTTCATGGCGCTCGGCATGAAGGAGCAGGCGGAGAAGCGGGGCGTGAAAGTCGTACTATACCTCGAGTACGAATCCGGCAATCGCGACTTCGGCGCCATCGCGGCGCGCGTCAAGGAAGCCAACGCCGACTTCCTGTGGGTCGGCTCGCTCGGTCTGGAGAGCAATCTCCTGCTCGAGTCGCTGCGCAAGCTCGACTACGTGCCGAAGAACCACTTCCATCTCTACCCGGCGCCGGGGCCGCTGGCTCTGTCGCCCGACGGCGACAAGGCCCTGTGCTCGACCTTCCTCGAGCCGGACGAGCCGTTCATGTCTCGGCCCGGCATGAAGCGCATCGCCGCCGAGTTCAAGGAGCGGGCGACCAAGGCGAACCTGCCCTACACGACGATCGACGCGCAGGCCTGCGGCATGGTCTCGGAGTGGCAGATCCTCGAGGCAGGCGTGAACGGCGCGGGCTCGCTCGACGACGAAAAGATCGCGGCCTGGCTCAAGAAGAACACCGTGGAGACGGTGTACGGAAAGCTGCGCTTCGACGGTCCGTTCAACCACGGCCCGGCCGCCCAGATGATCAAGCAGGTGCAGAACAAGGAATGGAAGGTCGTGTGGCCGAAGGATTTCGCGGCACCGGGCGTGAAGCTGATCGGTTCCTGACCCTTCGATGCCGAGTGCGACGCTTCTCGGCCAGGCGCTGATTTCCGGTGTCCTGGCAGGCGGCCTCTATGGCCTGCTCGCGATGGGTCTCAGCCTGAGCTGGGGCCTGTTGCGGCTGGTCAATCTCAGCCACTTCGCGCTCGCCTTCCTGGCCGCCTACATCGTCTACGACCTCGGGACCAACTATCACGTGGAGCCGTGGNNNTGGTCGGCGGCGTTGGTGGTGCCGTTGATGTTCGCGATCGGCGCCGCGCAGCATTGGGTGTTCGACCGCTTCAAGGTGAACGAACTTGCGTCGCTGTTGATGACTTTCAGCTTCGCGGTGATCCTGGAGGTCGGGATCCAGATGCACTGGACGGCCGACTTCCGCCGTTACGAGACGCACTTCGCCACGACCTCGCTGAAGATCGGCCCGTTCTACGTACCCGTGCTCGACCTTGTGCTGTGCCTCGTCGCGTCGCTGCTCGCCTGGGGGACCTGGCTGTGGCTGCGCAAGACCTATGTCGGCAAGGCTCTGCGCGCGGCCGCCGAGGATGCCGATATCGCCGCGGCCTACGGCGTCGACCATCGCAAGCTCGCCTACCTCCTGTCGGGTATCGGCGCCGCCTATGCCGGCGTGGCGGGGACGTTCATCGCGCTGATCGCCACACTCGCTCCGGCGCAGATCTGGGCCTATCTCGGCGTCGTCTTCGCCGTCGTCATCATCGGCCGGCTGGGCAATCCGCTCGGCGCGCTGATCGCGGGCATCACGATCGGCGCCAGCGAGTCGCTAGCCATGGCGGTGCTCAGCCCGGCCTGGGCGCCGGTCGTATCGTTCTCGGTGCTGATCGTCATCCTGCTCTGGGATCCGGAGTGGCTATGAACCCGGCCCGCGACCTGCCGCGCCTCGGCGCCGTGCTCGCCATCCTGGTCTTCGCCGGGCTGCCGATGGCGAAGTTGCCGGCATTCTACGATTCCTTCCTGTATCTCGTGTTTTTCTGGGTGTCGCTCAGCACCAGCTGGGCGCTGCTCAGCGGCTTCGCGGGCTATTTCAGCCTGGGCCATGCCGCCTTCTACGGCGCGGGCATGTACACGACAGCGGTGATGTCGGCGAAGTTCGGCGTACCGTTTCTGCTGACCCTGCCGGTGGCTGCGGCGATCCCGGCGCTCATGGCGGTCGGCATCGGCGCCGTCGTCTTCCGCCTGCGCCGCCTGCGCGGCGAATTGTTCGCGCTGCTCACGCTTGCGGTGACCTTCGTCGTCGCGACCGTGATCCTGAACACCCCGATCGACGGCGGCGGCGGCATCTTCATGAGCGCCGTGCCGCTGCCGGCGCTGATGCCGACGCCCACCGGCACGATCTACCTGCTGGGCTTCGTGCTCTGCGTGGCGGCGCTGCTGATCGCCTGGAAGGTGGCGCACTCGCGCCTCGGCATGGGGCTCTACGCCATCCACGACGACGAGGACGTGGCCGAGGCCAAGGGTGTGCCGACCTTCCGCTACAAACTGATCGCCTTCGGTCTCTCGGCCGGCATCGCGGGTGCGGTGGGCGGCGTGCATGCGATGTATGTCGGCTTTCTCACGGTGGCCGGCACCTTCGAGCTCAGCGTGCCATTGTTCGTCGTGCTGATGAGCGTGCTGGGCGGATCGCGCCACTGGGCCGGACCCGCGATCGGCGCCGCCTTCATCACCGGGCTGCTCTATGCCTTCATCAGCGGCGGCGAGGCGATGATCGGGCGCGCCCTGGTCGGCCTGATCCTGATCGCGGCCATTCTCTGGCTGCCCGACGGCGCGGTGCCGGCGGTGCGCAAATGGATGGCGAAGCGCCGGGCGGCGCCTGCCGCGCCACGGCCCGCTATCGTCGAGGTGGCGCCGGCACCGGTTTCCGGGGTTTCCGGGGTTCCCGGGAGGGCGCGCAATCTCCTGGAGGTGAAGGGTGTCACCAAGCGCTTCGGCGGGCTGCAGGCGCTGGCGGGTGTCGATCTCGAGGTGCGCGAGGGCGAGATCTTTGGCCTGGTCGGCCCCAACGGCTCGGGCAAGACCACGCTTATCAACGTGATCTCGGGCTTCTATCCGCTGACCAGCGGCACCATCACGGTGGACGGCCAGGAGATCGGCCGAGCTCCCGCGCACGACATCGCCCGGCGCGGCGTGGCGCGCACCTACCAGATCCCGCGGCCGTTCGTGAACATGACGGTGCTCGAGAACGTGGCGCTGGCCGCGACCTTCGGCGGCCCGGCGCGCAGCGCGGCCGAAATCCGCGACGACGCCCGGCACTGGATCGCCTTCACCGGACTCAGCGGCAAGGAAGAGGTGTTGCCGGCCGGGCTGAATCTGCATGAGCGCAAGTTCCTCGAACTCGCCCGAGCGCTGGCGGCGCGTCCCAAGCTGCTGCTGCTCGACGAGGTGCTGTCCGGCCTCAATCCGGCGGAGGTCGACAACGCCATCCGGCTGATCCGCGCCATCCGCGCGCAGGGCGCCACGATCGTCTTCGTCGAGCACCTGATGCGGGCGGTGGTCGAATTGTCGGACCGGGTCGCGGTGCTGAACGAGGGCAAGTTGTTCGCGCTCGGCGCGCCGCGAGAGGTCATGCGCGATCCGCGCGTCGTCTCGATATACCTGGGCAAAGCCTATGCTGCTTGAGGTGCGGGACCTTCATGTCGGCTACGGCGACGCCCCGGCGCTGTGGGGCGTGTCGCTCGACGTGGCCGCCGGCGAAGTCGTTTCGGTGATCGGTCCGAACGGCGCGGGCAAGACCACCCTGATCAACGCCATCGCGGGCCTGCTGCGTTGCCGGCAGGGCGCGCTCCGCTTCGACGGTACCGACATGACGCGGGTCCGGGCACACCAGTTCTGCGGCCACGGGATCGCGCTCGTACCCGAGGGGCGTCGGCTGTTTCCCAAGATGTCGGTCGAGGAAAATCTCGAACTGGGCTGCTATCTGCCGGCGGCGCGTGCGCTCAGGGGGCAGTCGCTGGAACGCGTCTACGGGCTGTTTCCCATCCTGCGCGACAAGCGCGGCCAGCCGGCCGGCGAACTGTCGGGTGGCCAGCAGCAGATGGTGGCGATCGGCCGCGCACTCATGGCGCGGCCGCGCATCGTGCTGTTCGACGAGCCTTCGCTCGGTCTCGCGCCGACCATCGTCGACGACATGTTCGACATCATCGCACGCGTGCGCGACGACGGCGCCGCGGTCCTGCTGGTGGAGCAGAACGTCCTGAAGGCGCTGGAAATTGCCGACCGCGCCTATGTGCTGGAGCAGGGGCGGATCGTCAGCGAAGGCCTGCCTGCCGACTTGATGACGCAGCCGCATATCCGCGAAGCCTACCTAGGCGTCTAGAGAAGGAGCGTTCGAGATGCCCACGGCGAAAATCCTGAAGATGCCACTCGGCGCGGCGGCGACGACCGCGCCACAGGACGTGCTGAGCGAGGAGGCGGCGACCTTCGACATCCTGCGCCAGATGCGCGAGGACATTCTGTGCTGCGTTCTGAAACCCGACCAGCGCCTGCGTTTCGGCGACCTGCGGCAGCGCTACAAGACCTCGGTCGGCACCCTGCGCGAAGCGCTGTCGCACCTGGTGTCGGAGGGGTTGGCACGCACCGAGGCGGGCCGCGGCTTCGCGGTGGCGCCGATCTCGCTGGCTGATTTCCTCGACCTTTCCGAACTGCGGGTCTACCTCGAGACGCGGACTCTGGCCGACGCCATCCGGCACGGCACCGATGCGTGGGAGGCGGAGATCGTCAGCTCGTATTTCCTGCTGAGCAAGCTTGCGCCGCCCAAGACGGACGATCCGGTGAGCGTCAAGCGCGAGTGGGGCAAGCGCCACAAGCGCTTCCACGATGCGCTCGTTGCCACCTGTACCTCGCCATGGTCGCTGCATTTTCGCAGCGAGCTGTTCGACCAGGCGCGGCGCTATCACTGGCTGACGATGATCCACGCACGCTCACGCCGCCGCAACGAGCACCTCGAGCTGCGCGATGCCGCGCTGGCGCGCGACGTCGATGCGTCGTGTGCCCTGATCGAACGGCACATCCGCACCACCGTCGAGCAGGCCGCCTCGGAGGTGCCCGGCCTGACGATGGAAAGCGGGCGCCGCACGCGCCGCACCAGGAGCCAGTAGGAGGCACTACATGACCGTCACCCGTCGCACCGTTCTCGCAACTCTGGCCGCCGCGCCGTTGGCGGCGCCCACGCCGCCGCACGCGCAGGCCTGGCCGTCGCAGCCGATCCGGCTGATCCACGGCTACGACGCCGGTTCAAATCCCGATACGATCGCCCGCCACCTCGCGCCGGGCCTGGGCGAGATCCTGGGCGTGCAGATCGTGATCGAACCCAAGCCGGGCGCTGCCGAGCGTCTGGCGGCCAGCCAGGTCGTGCGGATGAAGGCCGACGGCCAGGTCATCTATCTAATGACCGGCGGGCAGGCGGTGGTCTCGGCCACCGACAAGACCTTGTCGTACCAGTTGCTGCGCGATTTCGACTTCATCGGCATCGTCACGCGCTTTCCGTTCGTGTTCACCGTGGCTCCCGATTCGCGCTTCAAGACGCTGGCGGCCTACATCGACGAGGCCAAGCGCGAGCCCGGCAAGCTGACTTACGGCACCTCGGGCGTCGGCTCGACCCTGCACATGGCCATGGAGCTCATGCTGTCGCAGGTCGGTGCGAAAATGACCCACGTTCCCTACAAGGGCGGCATCGGCGCGCCGTACAACGATCTGATCGGCGGACGGCTCGACATGCATGTCGTGACGTTCTCGAACGCCCAGCCCCTGATCAAGACCGACAAGCTGCGCGCTCTCGCCGTCACCTCGAAGGAGCGTCATCCGGGGTTCCCCGACGTGCCCACGGTCGCCGAGACGATTGTGGCCGGATATGACGTCGTCTCTTGGCTCGGCTTCACAGCGCCTGCAGGACTGCCGGTCGAAATTCGCGACAAGCTGCACGCCGCGATCGTCCGCGCGATGGCCAATCCGGCCGTCAAGGGCAAGCTCGAGGAGCTGGGCAATGACACGCGGGTTACGACGCCGCAGGAGTTCCGCGCCCGCGTCGAAGCAGACATGTCACGCTGGGGACCGCTCGCCCATGTGGTGAACCAGTCGTAAAGTTCGGAAGGTTTTGGGGAGTCACAGCGTCATGAGCAAATACGGCATCGGCCAGCCCGTCCTGCGCTTCGAGGATCCGCGCCTGCTTCGCGGGCAGGGCCGGTTCGTCAACGACGTCAATCTGCCCGGCCAGGCCCATGCCGTGTTCGTACGGTCGCCGCATGCCCATGCCAATATCCGCTCGATCGACGTCGAGGCGGCGAAGAAGGCGCCCGGCGTCGTGGCGGTATTGACCGGGCACGACGTCAAGGCCGATGGGCTGGGCATGCCCAAGGCCAACATGCCGCGCAAGCGTCCCGACGGAAAGCCGATGTACGCGCCGCAGCGTCCGCCGCTGATCACCGATCGCGTGCGCTATGTCGGCGATCCGGTCGTCATGGTGGTTGCCGACACGTTGGCCCAGGCCAAGGATGCCGCCGAACTGGTGAATGTCGACTACGAGGCGATCCCGTCGGTGACTCAGACCGCCGACACGGTGAAGCCTGGCGCGCCCGCCGTCTGGGACGACTGTCCCGATAACATCTCCAACAACGTCGAGCGCGGCAAGAAGGCCGACACCGAGGCCGCGATCGCCTCGGCCGCCAGGGTCGTCAAGCGGCGCTACGTCATCACGCGCGTGCACGCCCAGTACATGGAGCCGCGCGGTACGCTCGGCGTCTACGACCCGGGCGAGGACAGGCTCACGCTCTACGCCGACGTGCAGTATCCCCATCGCGTGCGCAATATGCTCGCGCAGAACGTCTTCAAGGTGCCCGAGAGCAAGATGCGCGTGATCGCCCAGGACGTGGGCGGCGGCTTCGGCACCAAGGGCTGGCAGTATGTCGAGCATCGCCTGACGCTGTGGGCGGCGAAGAAGCTGGTGCGCCCGGTGAAGTGGACCTGCGAGCGCTCCGAGGCGGTGATGGCCGACGAGCATGGCCGCGACAATGTCGGCGAGATCGAGCTGGCGCTCGACGAGGACAACAAATTCGTCGCGCTGAAGCTCGAGATGCTGGCCAATATCGGCGCCTATGTCGGCTCCGACCGCAATCTGCTGTCGCCGTTCGGCATGATCGGCACGGTGCTGGGCGTCTACAGGATCCCGACGGCCTACATCAACGTCGTCGGCGTGCTGTCGAACACCAATCCGACCGCGCCCTATCGTGGCGCCGGACGGCCCGAGGCGATCTACCTGATCGAGCGGCTGATCGACGATGCCGCACGCGAGCTCGGCGTCGACAAGGTCGAGCTGCGCCGCAAGAACATGCTGCCCGAGGCGGCGATGCCCTATCAGAGCCCGGTCGGACCGTTCTACGACTGCGGCCAGTTCGAGAAGAACATGGACATGGCGCTGGCGCTGGCCGATGTCGGCGGCTTCAAGGCGCGGCTGGAGGAATCGAAGACTCGCGGCAAGCTGCGCGGGCTCGGCATCGTCAACGCCATCGAGCAGGCGGCGGGACCGGCGCAGCCCGAATATGCCGAGATCAGGTTCAATCCCAGCGGCACGGCGGCGCTCCTGATGGGCACCAAGGCGCAGGGGCAGGGCCACGAGACGATGTTCAAGCAGATCCTGCACGAACGGCTCGGCATCGATCCCGCCGAGGTGCAGTACATCGACGGCGACACCGATCGCGTGGCGTTCGGCATGGGCACCAACGGCTCGCGCTCGACGGTGCTGGGCGGCTCGGCGCTGTTCATGGCGGCGGAGAAGGTGATCAGGAAGGGCAAGCTGCTGGCCGGGCACCTGCTGGAGGCCGGCGAGCAGGATATCGACTTCGCCGACGGCAGCTTCACGATCAAGGGCACCGACAAGAGCGTGTCCCTGAAGGAAGTGGCGAAGGCCGCGTTCAACTCGACCAAATGGCCGAAGTCGGGCTTCGAGGGCGGGCTGTACGAGAACGCGACCTTCAAGGGCGAGAAGGACACCTTCCCCAACGGCTGCCACATCTGCGAGGTCGAGATCGATCCGGAGACCGGCGAGGTGAAGCTCGACCGCTATGCCGTGGTCGACGATGTCGGCACGGTGATGAACCCGATCGGGCTGAAGGGCCAGATCCATGGCGGCGTGGCGCAGGGCGTGGGCCAGATCCTGAGCGAGCAGGTGGTGTGGGACCGCGACAGCGGACAGTTGCTCACCGCGAGCTTCCTCGACTACGCGATGCCGCGCGCCGAGATGATGTGCAGCATGGAGATCAAGTCGAACCCGGTGCCGACCAAGTTCAATCCGCTGGGGGCCAAGGGCGCGGGCGAGGCGGGCACCGTGGGCGCCATGCCCGCCGTGATGAATGCCGTGCTGGACGCGCTGGCGCCGCTCGGCGTGCAGGACGTCGCCATGCCCGCCACCGCACAGAACGTCTGGCGCGCGATCGAGGCGGCGAGGAAATAAGGGGGGGCTACGATGGGCGAGATCGTCGGCGCGGCAATCGTCTCGCATCATCCCGGGCTGGTGCAGCCCAAGGAAGTCCGCGTGCAGCGCGGTAACGGGCGTGACTCCGACCTTATTGAAGGCTTCGACCGCGTGCGGGCCAAGGTCGATGCGCTGGAGCCCGATACGTTCGTGATCTTCGACACGCACTGGCTCACGACCTCGATGCATCTGGTGGCCGGTGCGGCGCACTATGCCGGCAAGTTCACGTCGGACGAGCTGCCCTACGCCATGTCGGCCTTCGCCTACGACTATCGCGGCGCGCCGGAGCTGGGGGCGCTGGTCGAGGACGTGGCGCGCGAGAAAAAGGTCACGGCGCGCAACGTCACGGAGGCGTCTCTGCCGCTGCACTATCCGACGATCAACGTCGTGCACTTGCTGGGCAAGGGCGAGAAGGTGTTGAGCGTCGGCACCTGCCAGACCGCGAAGTTCAAGCATTTCCTCCAGATGGGCGAGGTGGTGGGCGAGGCGATCCGGCGCTCCGATGCGCGCGTCGTGCTGCTGGCGTCCGGTGCGATGAGCCACAAGTTCTACGATCTCGACCATGTGCCGCCCAACCCCAGGGTCTGGCATCCCGACAACGTGTCGGACCCGAAGAACCGCGCGCTCGACATGGAAGTGCTCGAACTCTGGAAGCAGGGCCGTCACGACATCGTGCTCGACCGCTTTCCCGAGCTGGAGGCGGCCAAGTACGAAGGCCACGGCGCACACTATGCCCAGATGATGGGCGCGCTGGGCGGCCGCGCCTGCCGCGCCAGGGGGACGCAACTTTCAGACTACGAGAATGCCGCCGGCACCGGTAACGTGCATGTCTGGTTCGATCTTCAGGGCGCGGAAAATGCGAGGTGAGGCGGGAGCGTTCGGTGGGAAATCACCATTCCCGCAAGATCGTCGTGGTCGTGGCCGAAGGAGTCGTCACGACCCAGGAAATTCACGAGTATTTGCGCGCCGTCGGGATCTCGATGCGCGACTACGCCACACAGAG
>JBGAIW010000137.1:0-10388 GCA_044225265.1 Reyranella sp. | reverse complement strand
GTCGCCGTCGTCCTGCGCCGCGTAGGCGCCGGGGCAGTCGAGCGTGCCCCACACGAACTCCGGCCGGATGCGTCCCGCGGCGTCGGCGTGGCTGGCGTGCGGCAGGTAGCAGGACAGCGAATAACCGGGCTGCGGGCCCGACGTGCCCCACACCCTGAGCCCGTCGCCCTCGGCGCGGCCGCGGCCGCACACCAGGCAACTGCCGAACTCGCCATCGGCCGGACTGCCGCCCTGTTCGCCGCGACGCATCACCTCGGTCCAGTCGGTCGGCGCGGGCGGTGGCGCGAGCTGCGCCAGCGAGCCGGCGCGCGCCTCGCACACCAGCGTGTCGCCGTCCTGCATCTTCAGCACGTCGCCGTCGCGCACCAGGGCGAGCGGCCGTTCGATCGGGATCGGCGCGCGCAGCGTGACCTCGACCGTGCCGTCGCCGCCGAATTTCTCCGTGAACTTCCCGGCCAGCCGTCCGGCGACGTAGCCGCCGTTGCCGGAGAGACGCGGGCCGTTGAAGCCGATGGGAATGATCAGGGTGTCGTTCATCAGGCGGAAACTGCCGCCCACATGCGCGGCGTGCAAGCCTGCCGGCCCGCCAAGCGGCTTGCGCGTTCCGTGCTGCGCGGCCAAGGGTGACGTCGATGAGTCGCTTCTTGCCCTGGCTGCTGGTGGCGCTGTGCTTCGCCATCGGCGTCGCCAGCCGCTCGGTCACCGAATCCTTCAGCATCTTCCTGCCGGCGCTCGAGCGCGAATTCAGCGGCTCGCGCAGCGCGCTCACCCTGATCTACAGCCTGACCCTGGTGATCAACGGGCTCGGCGCGCCGATCGCCGGCTGGATCGTCGACCGCTTCGGCGTGCGCATGCTGCCGATCCTCGGCATGACCCTGACCGCGCTCGCCACCGCCAGCGCCTCGTTCGCGACCGAGCTGTGGCATCTCTATCTCGGCATCGGCCTGGTGATGGGCACCGGCGGCGCCATGATGGGCGGCATCCTCAGCGCCTCGCTGCTCGGTCGCTGGTTCCCGGCGCGGCGGCTCGGCGTTGCGCTCGCCGTCGCCTGGTCGGCGCCCGGCGTCGGCGCGATCGTGGTCTATCCGCTCGCCGAGTACATGATCGCGGTGCACGGCTGGCGCTACGCCTATCTCGTGTTCTCGATCAGCGCGGCCGTCTTCGTGCCGCTGCTGCTGGTGCTGCCGTGGCGCACCATCGAGCGCGGTGCGATCGGCATCGCCCACGCCCGCGCCTCCGACCAGCCCGGCATGACGGTGGGCGAGGCGGTGCGCGAATGGCCGTTCTGGGCACTCACCGGCTCGTTCGCGCTGACCTCGGTGGGCGTGTTCTCGCTGGTGCCGCAGAGCATGGCCTACCTGCTGGAGCGCGGCTTCGCCGGCGGGCACGCCGCGCGCGCGCTCGCCATCGCGGGCTTCCTGACGCCGCTCGGCATGGTCGGCTTCTCGTGGCTGGCCGATCGCGGCGGCCGCAAGCTCGCGGCGCTGCTCGCCTACGGCTGCTCGGTGAGCGGCGTCGGCGCGCTGGCCATGGTCAACGGACCGCGCGACGAGGTCTGGCTCTGGGTCTTCGTGCTGCTGTTCGGCGGCAGCCAGGGCTCGCGCGGGCCCATGATCTCGACCCTCGCGACCTTGCGCTACCGCGGCGCCAATTTCGGCCGCATCTACGGCGCGATCTGCATCGGCATGGGGCTGGGCTGCTTCTTCGGCGCCTGGACGGGCGGCCTGCTGCACGACTGGACCGGCGGCTATGCCGCCGTACTCGTGCTGTCGGCTGGATCGCTGGCGCTGGCAGCGGTGTTCCTCGGCTCAGAGGCCGGCGCGCGGGAGAAGATCGCGGCGCGCTGAACAGGGTGGGACGGTGGGAATTCCCCTCGGATTCCCCTTCGATTCCCCTGTTTTTCCCCTATTGAGGGGAACAATTTAAGCTCGCCATACAAGGCTTTTAGGCACTTTTTCCCCTTTCTGGGGGCCCCCTCAAAGGATCGCCGAGTGTACCAGGTTGGCCACGACGTCGAGGCGCTTGGAGTGCCACGGGTCGGGGATGCGATTGTTGGTGATGTAGGCGAACGAAACGCCCGACGCCGGATCGCCCCAGCAGTAGGACGTGCCGACGCCGCCATGGCCGAACGCGGTCGGATGGGCGGTCGCGCCGAGGCCGCGGACGTTCTCCGTCGTGCCGCGCAGATGGGGCCCCAGGCCGCGATGCATCGGCATGCCCATGAACTCGTCGATCCGGTCGCCGGTGTGGTTTCGGATCGCGTATTGCAGGGTGCGCGGACTCACGATGCGCGTGCCGTTCAACTCTCCGCCGGCCAGCATCATCTGGTAGAGCGCGGCCATCGCGCGCGCGGTGCCGTAGCCCGCGCCGCCCGGTGCGCCGCCCTTGCGCCATTCCGGCGTGTTCGCATCGGCGCTGGGCTGGAACTCGAAGTCGTTTCCTTTGGGCTTGGGTTCGTGCATGTCGGCGGCGCGGCCGAACTCCGTCTCGGGCAAGCCCACGTAAAGCTCGCGGCCGAGTCCGAGCGGTTCGGTCACGGTCTCGCGGATGACGTCGCGGAAGTCCTTGCCGGTGATCGCCTCGATCAGGACGCCCAGGGTCCAGTGCGCGGTCAGGCCGTGATAGTGGACCTTCGAGCCCGGCGTGAACTCGAGCGGAAAGTCGCAGACCACCTCGCGCAGGCGCTTGTGGTCGGCCCACGCATCCTTGCCCACGACGGCGTTGGGGAAGCCCGCCTGATGGGTGATGGTCTGCAGCACCGTGATGTTGCCCTTGGCGTGCTTCCTGAACTCGGGGACATGGTCGGCGATGCGGTCGGACCACGAGAACAGGCCGCGCTCGGCCAGCGCCCACAGCGCCACCGCGGTCACCACCTTGGTATTGGAATAGAGCAGCCACAGCGTGTCGTCGGCGGCGGCGCGTGGGCCGGGCTCGGTCGCGGCGTTGCCGAAGCTCTGGAAGAGGGCGAGCTTGCCGTGGCGGGCCAGCGCGATCTGCGCGCCGGGATACTTGCCCTCGGCGATGTGGCGGCCGATCAGCGCGATCAGCCGGTCGATCTGCTGGCGGCGGAAGCCCAGCGATTCGAGGTCGGCGGTCGGCAGCGGAAATTTGGCGGCAGCTTGCGGGCTGATCGTGTCCATGGGGCGGTTCCTCCTGTGGCCATCTTATTATGGTTCGATGACCTGTCGATGAACCGGATCACTGCATATTGTGTTTCCGGGATTCCTTGGCCACAATGCACGCCATGTTCGCTTGGATGATCGATCGCATCGACTTTCCGAGTAGTCGCTGCCAACGGCCGCGGGGCTAGCCGTGACGCCGGGCATTGAGTCCTGCCACGCGCTGGTGCTCAACGCCGACTTTCGGCCGCTGTCGTACTTCCCTTTGTCGATCTGGTCCTGGCAGGACGCCGTCAAGGCGGTGTTCCTCGACCGCGTCAGCGTGATCTCCGAATACGAGCGCAAGATCCACAGTCCGAGCTTCGAGATGCGGCTGCCGAGCGTGATCGCGCTCAAGGAATACGTGCCGGCGGCGCGGCGGCCGGCCTTCACGCGATTCAACGTGTTTCTCCGCGACCATTTCCACTGCCAGTACTGCGGCAGCGGGTTCGCGACCAACGAGCTGACCTTCGATCACGTCGTGCCGAAGTCGCGCGGTGGCCGCACGAGCTGGAGCAACGTCGTCACGGCCTGCAGCCCGTGCAACCTGCTGAAAGGCAACCGCCTGCTGCGCGAGAGCGGCATGATGCTGCAGCGTATGCCCGACGAGCCGACCACCACCGAGCTGCAGGAGAACGGCCGGGCGTTTCCGCCGGGCTACCTGCACGAAAGCTGGCGCGACTTCCTGTACTGGGATTCGGAGCTGGAGCAGTCCTAGCTGAGCGCGGCATTCCGTGCCGCTCTTCCTTCATGCTTGGTTGACCACGGGCGCGACGGAGTGGCGCGCTCCCAGCTTAGATCCTCGTCGACAGCCAGATCGCGAGCTTCGATCCTGCCTTGATCGCGGCGCTCAGCGCCGGATAGGCCGGCGCCTGTTCGGCGCCGGAGGCCAGCGCCTCGTCGCGATGCTCGATCTCCTCGGCGCGGAACTTCTCGACCGTGGTGCGCAGGTCGGCTTCGTCGTCGCCGAGCTGTGCGGCCTGGCTGGCATAGTGCTCGTCGATCGTCTCCTCGACCGCCACGGTGCAGGCCATCGCAGCCTTGTCGCCCATCAGCGCGGTGGCCGCGCCGAGCGCGAAGCCCGCCACGTTCCACAGCGGCGACAGCAGGGTCGGCCGCACGCGGCGCGCGGCGATCAGGCGGTTGAATTCCTGGTGGTGCAGCCGCTCAGCCCGCGCCATCGCCTCGATCTTGCGTCCGGTCTCGCTCTTGCCGCGGCCGGTCCAGCGCAGCGCCGCGAGCTGGCCTTCGTAAATCCGCACGGCGCCGAATTCGCCGGCCTGGTCGACCCTGACGATGCGCTCGACGATCTCGCGGCGGTCGGGGTCGCCCGGGTTGCGAGGCTCGCCGGTCCTGAAGCCCGTTTTCGGGCCGGTTTCCATTTCTGGGCTCACGACTGGGTCCTGAGATGGGTCATGACCCGCCGGCCGAGCAGCAGGGCGAGGCCGCCCGACAGAATGGCGTTCCAGCCGGCCATCGAGATGTCCATGAACTTCCAGGCCGCCTCGTCGCAGCGCACCATCTTCTGGCTGAAGAGAAACTTCTTGAGGTCAGCCGGCGACAGGCCTGCGGGGATGCGGCCCGAGCAGGCCTGCGGTCCAAGCCACCAGTGCTGCTCCACGCCGACATGGTAGATGCCGATGCCGGCGGTCGCGAACAGGGCGACGATCGCGATCAGGGCGAAGACGATGGCCAAGCGCGGCCAGGCATAGGAGGCGAGCGCCAGGAAGCCGGCGGCGATCGCCACCATGTGCGGATAGCGCTGCCAGAAGCAGAGGTCGCACGGCGCCAGTCCGACCACGTACTGGAAATAGTATGCGCCACCCAGCAGCGCGCCGCTGCCGAGGAAGGCGAGCAGGCCGATCTTGCTGGGCAGGGGCAGGCGGTCGATCATGAAACCCTAGGCATCAGGGCGCGCGTCAGAACAGGTACTTCACCACGACGAAGCCGCCGACCAGGGCGATCAGGAACGCCCAGCTGACCAGCGTGAAGCGCTCCTCGATGAAGGTCCGGATCGGCTCGCCGTACTTCCAGAGCAAGGCTGACACGATGAAGAAGCGCGCGCCACGCGTCACGATGGACGCCCACACGAACGTGAAGAGATCAAAGTGCGCGGCCCCTGAAGCGATCGTCACCAGCTTGTAGGGAATGGGCGTGAGGCCCTTGATCAGAATGATCCAGATGCCCCATTGGGCGAATCCCTCGCGGAACTTTTCCAATCCGGCCTGCAGGCCGTAGGCCTTCACCACCCAGGCGCCGATCGTCTCGAAGAAATAGTAGCCGATGGCGTACCCCAGCAGGCCGCCCAGCACCGACGTGACGGTGCAGACCGTCGCGATCGTGAAGGCCTTGCGACGGTTGGCCAACACCATCGGGATCAGCATCACGTCGGGCGGGATCGGGAAGAAAGAGCTTTCGCAGAAGGACACCACGCCCATGGCGGGAATGGCGTGGCGATGCTGCGCGAGGCGCATCACCCAGTCGTAAAGACGTCGAAGCATGCGAGACATTCAGTAGCATGCTGGGGGCGCGCGACTCCAGTCGCGCGTCATCCGGCCCTTCAGGGCTTGGGCTTGTCGCGGCTGAACATCCTCTGGCCGGCCCGGGCTTGCGGCGTCCTGTCGGCACCGGACTTCACGTCGGAGCGATAGAGCTTCCAGGCAAAGCCGCCCGCCGCCGCGAGCGCGGCGACGGCCAGGATCTCGTAGATCGACATCTATTCCGCGGCCTGCTTCAGGCGGGTCGGCACGGTTTCGCCGGAGAACAGCGCGGCGCGTGCCGCTTCGTACTCGGCCTTGAGGCGGGCCACGATCTCGGCCGCGGGCGGCGCGTCGTGGATCTGACCGACGCCCTGACCGGCGCCCCAGATGTCGCGCCAGGCCTTGGCCTTCTGGTTGCCGCCCGAGCCGAAATTCATCTTGCTCTTGTCGGCGGTCGGCAGGTCGTCGGGATCGAGGCCGGCGGCGGCGATCGAGCGCTTCATGTAGTTGCCGTGCACGCCGGTGAAGAGGTTGGTGTAGACGATCTCCTCGCCGGTCGAATCGATGATGCACTGCTTGTTGGCGTCGGTGGCGTTGGCCTCCTTCGCCGCGATGAAGCGGGTTCCGATATAGGCGAGATCGGCGCCGACCGCCTGGGCCGCCAGCACGCTGGCGCCATTGGCGATCGAGCCCGAGAGCAGGAGGCAGCCGTCGTAGAACTGGCGCACTTCCGGAACCAGCGCGAACGGCGATAGCGCGCCGGCATGGCCGCCGGCGCCGGCGCAGACCAGGATCAGCCCGTCTACTCCGGCCTGCAGCGCGCGCTTGGCATGCTTGACGTTGGTCACGTCGTGAAAGACCAGGCCGCCGTAGCGGTGGGCCGACGGCACGACCTCGTCCGGCGCGCGCAGCGAGGTGATCTGGATCGGCACCTTGTACTTTTCGCAGAGCTCGACGTCGTGCATCAGCCGGTCGTTGGAGCCGTGCACGATCTGGTTGACTGCGAAGGGCGCGACCTTCCGGTCGGGGTGCCTGGCCTTGTACTCGCCGAGCTCGCCGGTGATGCGCTTCAGCCATTCCTCGAGCACTTCCTTGGGCCGCGCATTGAGCGCCGGAAAGGAGCCGACGACACCGGCCTTGCACTGCTCGATCACCAGGGTGGGGTTCGAGATGATGAACAGCGGCGCGCCGACCACCGGGATCGAAAGGTTGTCACGCAGCAGAGCGGGAAGTGCCATCGGAGAAGAGTCCTATTTGAGAAGGGCGAGCGCGCCACCGCGTTCGACTGCACGCTTGTATGCCGGCCGCGCGTGGACGCGGTCAAGGAAGCCCTTCAGTTTCGGGAAGCGGTCGCCCAATCCGGCACGGCTGGCGGCGGCCTCGATCGGATAGCTCATCTGCACGTCGGCAGCCGAGAAGGTCGAGCCGGCGAACCAATCGCGGGTGGCAAGTTCGTTTTCCATGAAGGCGAAATTGGTGGCGAGTTGCGGCGCGATCAGGTTCTTGTCGGCCCCGTCGCAGATCAGGCGACCGACCGGGCGCAGCAGCGCGGGCACGCGGCCCGGAATGATGCGCGAGAACAGCAGCTTCAGCAGCAGGACCGGCATCAGCGAGCCCTCGGCGTAGTGCATGAAGTAGGTGTAGCGCCGCCACTCCTCGCCGCCGGGCGGCGGCACGAAGCGGCCGTTGCCGTACTTCTGTATGAGGTATTCGAGGATTGCGCCCGATTCGGCCATCGTCACCCCGTCATCGGTGATGACAGGCGACTTGCCGAGCGGATGGACGGCCTTCAGCTCGGGTGGCGCCTGCATAGTGGGCAGGCGCTTGTATTGCTTGATCTCATAGGAGAGTTCGAGCTCCTCCAGCATCCAGAGGATCCGGAGCGATCTCGAATTTTCAAGATGATGGACGGTGATCATCGGCGTTCTCCTTTTCCTCCCCCGACATACGGAGGAGGCGTCTCGTCAGATCGTCCAGTTAGAACGTCCAGTCACAACGTCCCTGGCCGCCAGTTGCCATGGAAGCCTGCCGGGACCCGGCTCGACAGGTGGGCCAGCGCGATCGGGCCGCGGCCGAGATCGGTCGCCTCGAAGATCGCGAGATCCGAACGCTTCTCCTCGCCGCGATAGAGCACGCTCAGCAGCCAGCCGTCGCCCTCGGCGGCGGTCTCGCTGCGCGGCACGAAGATCGGCTCGCCGAAGCGGTCGTCCTTGCCCGCGTTGTAGGACGTGCTCTTGCCGGTCTTGAGGTCGTAATGCGTCAGGCCGTCGGTGCGCGGCTCGCCGGTCTTGGGATCGGTGACGTCGCCGGCGACGATCCAGCCGTGCCGGTAGTCACTCATGCAGAAGCGCTCGTCGAAGCGCGGGAACTCGCCCGAGCGGTCGTCGAGCTGTTCTTCCTTCATGGTGTTGCTGCGGCCCGACAGGTCGAAGGTCCAGCGCGTCAACCTGGCGAACGGCAGGTCCTTCGACGAGGGCGATCCGTCGGGCAGCGGGAACAGCGGCGCGATGTCGAACTTCATGACGTCGACCACGATCTTGCCGTCCGGGGTCTCGTAGTGGTTCATCGGATGGAAGACGTAGCACGCCGGTGCCGTCACCCACTTCACGTCGGCGACCGTGCCGTTGCGCGGGATGAAAGCGATGTGCGTGCCCTTGTCGGGCTCCCAGGCGAAGGGCGGCTTGCCGCCCATGGCGCGTTCCATCGACGAGGTCAGCGGGAAGATCGGCAGCACGATCCAGTTCCGCGTGACGGCGAAGTCGTGGATCATCGAGGGGTACGGTCCTTCGAGGATCTCGGCGCGCGTGATCTTGCCCGTCTTGTCGACGGTCTGGATCGAGATCTCCTTGGTGAAGCGGCCCTTGGCCGAATAGCCGAAGAAGATCATTTCGCCGGTCACCGGATCGAGCTTGGGATGCGCGGTGAACGGGCCGATCAGGCTCTTGCCCCAGGTCTCGTAGCCGCCGTCCGGTCCGACCGGCATCAGGGTCGCGGGATCGAGCGAGAAGGGCGCGTGCGCCTCTTCGAGCGCCAGCAGCTTGCCGCCATGCCAGACGATGTTGGTGTTGGCGATGGTCGAGTTGAGTGCGAAGACGCGCGGGTCGGTGTAGCGCGGGTTGCCGAACGTGCCCGACAGGCCCTCGCCCTCCTGGTTCTCCATCACCCACTTCGGGGTGCGCACCCAGCGGTTCTTGTACGAGACGTTGCCGTTCTCGACGTGGAAGGCGTGGATCATGCCGTCGCCGCCGAACCAGTGATAGGGCCCCCGGGGGGCAAACTGCGGATTGGGGCCGTTGCGGTAGAGCGTGC
Organism: Reyranella sp.; assembly: GCA_044225265.1. GTDB lineage: Bacteria > Pseudomonadota > Alphaproteobacteria > Reyranellales > Reyranellaceae > Reyranella. The sequence goes on along the minus strand of JBGAIW010000137.1, from coordinate 1,441 downwards.
CGCAGAGTTCGCGCGGCACCTCGCCGGTGACGTGCAGGTGGGCCGCGTCGGCCTCGGTGTTCACCGGGCCGTAATAGGGGTGCGACAGGAACGGGTTGTCGGTCGGGAATGCCTTGGCCATGTCACCCTCCATATGGGAAACGCTGTGTATCTAACCGACCGTATCAATACACACTGTTCCCCGCAAGAGGATTCTCAGGCCGAAATCAGCGTCTGGGGATCGACCTCGACCTGCTTGAAATCGTAGTCGAGCAGCGACTGCCAATGCCTTGGCAAATCTGCCTGGAACAGTCCCCGCGTCAGGCCGGCCACCAGTTTCGGCACGGCGATGGTCATGGCGTTGATGCTGCTGCCCGAGGGCCCGAAGCTCAGGGTCGAGCCGATTCCGAAGACGTGGATGTCGGAAATCCACGGGGCACTGCCGGGCATTTTCTCGACGAAGGAATAGTCGGGCGAGAGATAGGCGTAGGCGCCGAGCAGATCGTCGCGGTCGTCGGCCGGCGGCGTGAAGCGATCGCGCCACAGCGCCACCTTGTCGGCGAACGGCGCCAGCTCGGGCCGCTTGCGGAGATCGTGCCGTACGCCGGTGCCGCAGATCGCGAAGTCGGCAAGGAACGGCCCGCGCGAAGTCTCGAGACGGATGCGGCCGTTCTCCATCGAGGCGCCGGTCCATGGCCGTCCGACTTCCATCCTGAAGTTCGGGAACGCCGTGACGCGCTTGTAGGTGTCGGCGGGGAAGCCCTCGCGCGCGGTCAGGATCACGCGCATGAAGCGCCAGCGCCATTCGTCTGGCATGTCGCCGAGATGGCGCAGGAAGCCCGCGAAGGTGAGCCAGCGGTAGCGCTGGATCACCATCGGTTCGGCACGCCGGCAGAACAGGCGCACGTCGGCGCCGTGCTCGAGCGCGACGGCGGCGTTGTCCATCGCCGAGGCGCCGGCGCCCAGCACCGCGACGGTCTTGCCCTTCAGTCGCGCGAAGTCGATCGAATCGCAGGTATGGGCGCGACGATCCTGAGGGAGTGCGCGGATGAAGTCCGGCATCCACCATTCGCCGGTGCCGTCCTGGCCGGTGGCGAGCACGATCTTGCGCGCCGCCAGGGTCTCGCCGGTGGAGAGCGTCGCGAGCAGGCAGCGGCCGCCGCCCTGGGCGCCGTCGTCGAGCGTCCCCGGCGCGATCGCCGTGAGCGCGGTGTCGTTGCGTACCGGCAGTTCGAGCACGCGGCGATACCAGTTCAGATAATCCTGCCAGTCCTCGCTGGCGATCAGCCCGATCCGCTCGAAGCTGCCCGGACCGCGCAGGGCATCGACCCAGGCCTCGAAGGTGAGACTCGGCAGACCGAGATCCGGCCCGGTCTGGTTCTTGGGGCTGCGCAGGGTCGGCATGCGCGCGTAAGTCACCCAGGGTCCTTCGCGTCCGGCCGGGGCGCGGTCGATCAGGAGA
>JBGAIW010000136.1:0-10598 GCA_044225265.1 Reyranella sp. | reverse complement strand
GTTAGGCGCTGGCCGACCACCACGCGCCGGCCCTGGTTCTGGAACTGCGTCCGATGCTCGACATGGGGCGCGAGCACGGAGCGTTGCGCCTCCTTGATCTGGAGGAACAGCGGATCGTCGGAATCGACGCCCAGCATGAGGGCCACCCAGCATCCGGTGCCTACGCTGCCCACTCCCACCACCTTCCGCACCACGTCGACGATGCGGTAGCGCGACAGCAGATGATGGCGCTCGTTGCTCAGCGATTCGACGTAGTCGCGCAGCATCCCGTCGACCGCCTCGGCGATCGGAACGCCGGTGTCGGTGTGGGTCTCCCGGACGATCAGGGGCGGACTCTCCATGATGCGCGGTTCCCCGCTCTCGCCCCGGTCGGTCAGTTTCTCCAGCACCTGGAGGTGGCCCTTGGCCCGCGCCTTGCTGACAATGCGGTCGGCGTTCCTGCGGATCCGCGGCGGCAGGATGTCGAGCACCTTCGCGATGTCGATGCGGTCGTACCAGACCTCGAGGTGGCCCATCCCGGCATACCGGCGCATGTGCTTGCGATAGGACCGGACGACCATGCGGGCCGCATCGGCGGCGACGTCCCTGTCCCACTCCATGAAGTCCGCGGCCACGGCGGCGCTCGCCACCAGGCGCTTGAGGTCCCACTCCCACGGCCCGGGGTGGACCTCGTCGAAGTCGTTGATCGAGAACACGACGTTGCGCTCGGCCGTGGCGTAGATGCCGAAATTGGCGACGTGCATGTCGCCGCAGGCGCTGACGTTCAGCCCCGACACCGGCGTGGCGGCGAGGTCCGCCGCCATCACCGCCGCCGAGCCACGCAGGAAGGCAAACGGCGAGGACAGCATGCGCGCGTAGCGCACCGGCACCAGCTTCGCCGCACGCAGACTGTTCTGCTGCTCAAGGATCGCCACCGGATCGCCGCGCCGGGGATCGACGTGATAGTGCGCATGGTCGGCGCGCGGAACCTTCCGGCGCAGCGCCTTGCCGGCGGCCAGCCCCTCCTCCAGTGACGGTCGAGTGGCCGTGAAATTCTCGAGCATGGCTCGGCTTCCGGTCCTGCCTGTCGCTTCAGGCGACTCCGTCTGCTCGCCTGCGGAAAGCGCGATGACGCTCGTCATGTCTGACCTCCCGGAACAATGACGTGGCCGGCGCCGCGAAGGCCGTCGCCGCTAGTTCTTCGGCGGCGCGCCCAGTCCCTGGTTCTCCATCAGCATGACGTCGCCCAGCTTGGACATCACGTCGTCCAGGTTGAAGCTGGCCGCCTTCTGCCGCTGCGGGAACTCCTTGAAGCTCGCCAGAAACTGCCCGACGTAGTCCTGCGCCGGGACCAGCAGGAAGGCGTGGTCGAGCAGCCAGTCGTAGTAGGTGTTCGACGTGATGTCAGCCCGCTCGTACGGGTCGGTGCGCAAATTGAAGATCTTGGGCACACGCAGGTTGACGAACGGCTCCGCCCAGACGCGCAGGGTGCCCGGCGCCCGCTGCTCCATGAAAACCAGCTTCCAGTTGTCGTAGCGCAGGGCCGTCAGCTGCTGGTCGTCGTTGAAATAGAGGAACGACTTGCGCGGGCTCTTCGGCGACTGCCCGGTCAGGTAGGGCAGGAGATTGTCGCCGTCGAGATGGACCTTGTAGGTCATGTCGCCAACCTTCTCGCCCTTGGCGAGCTTGTTCTTGACGTCGGCGTCCCCGCCGATCGCCAGCAGGGTCGGCAGCCAGTCGAGATGGGCGACCATTTCGTTCGAGACCTGGCCCGGCTTGATCTTGCCCGGCCACCGCACCATGGCCGGCACCCGGTAGGCACCTTCCCAATTGGTGTTCTTCTCGTTGCGAAACGGCGTCATGGCGCCGTCGGGCCACGAGTTCATGTGCGGTCCGTTGTCGGTCGAGTAGAGGACGAAGGTGTTGTTCGCCATGCCGAGGTCGTCGAGCACCTTGAGGATCTGACCGACGTTCTTGTCGTGGTCGATCATCGTGTCGTGATACGGACTCTGGTATGGGCCCGCCTGGCCGAGGCTGCCCGGCTTGGTATGGGTGCGGAAGTGCATGTGGGTGAAATTGACCCACACGAACGCCGGCTTGCCCGCCCTGTTCTGGCGCTGGATGAAGTCGGCGGCGCGGGCGGCGATATCGTCGTCGATCGTTTCCATCCGCTTTTTGGTCAGCGGGCCGGTATCCTTGCAGACCTGCTTGCCGACCTTGCCGAAGCGCGGGTCGATCGTCGGATCGTCCTTGTCCGAGGCCTTGCAATCGAGCACGCCACGCGGGCCGAACTTGGCACGGAAGGCCGGGTCCTTCGGATAGTCCGGCAGCTCCGGCTCCTCCTCGGCGTTGAGGTGATAGAGGTTGCCGTAGAACTCGTCGAAGCCGTGAACGGTCGGCAGGAATTCGTTGCGGTCGCCCAGATGGTTCTTGCCGAACTGTCCCGTGGCATAGCCGAGCGGCTTCAGCAGCTCGGCGATCGTCGGATCTTCCTTGCGCAGCCCGAGCGTCGCGCCCGGCAGGCCGACCTTGGTCAGGCCGGTGCGCAGACCCGACTGGCCGGTGATGAACGAAGACCGGCCGGCGGTGCAGCTCTGCTCGGCATAGATGTCGGTGAACATCATGCCTTCGTTGGCGATCCTGTCGATGTTGGGTGTCTGGTAGCCCATCAGCCCGCGGGAATAGGCACTGACGTTCGATTGACCGATGTCGTCGCCCCAGATGATGACGATGTTGGGCTTCTGGGTCGGTGGCTGTGTCTGGGGCGCCGTCTGGGCGTGGGCCGCCGTCAGGAACGACAGGCCCAGCGCCAGGCACGCCGTGAAGGTCGCGATGAGACGTTCGATGTTCATGTTGTCGCTCCCTGCAATCAATCCGCATCGCGCAGGCTGCCGCAGCGCAGCCGCTGCCCGACACGACCCAAAGGAGTAGGGACGGTGAGGTTTTCTCCCGATTGGAGAGCGTCCCGGTTGCGCCGCCCCGAGTCAAGACTGCACGGGAAAAGTCGGGCGAAAACTGCAGCCGACCGGAAACAAACGTCGATACCGTGCGTGCCGCGCGCGCGCCGACGGCCCGCCGACCCACCGCCCCGGCAGCCCGCAGTCGACTTGTGGCATAGTGGGTCGTGACTTCGTGGCGCCCCATGGTCCTGCTGTTGGCCCTGGTCTTCCTGGCCAGCGCCGGCGCGCTTCACCTGCGCGCGCAAACCGGCGCAGCGCCGGCACCGCGCACCGCGGCGCCGGCCTTCGTCGGCAGCACGGCGTGCGCCGCCTGTCATCAGCGCGAGACCGCGGCCTGGAAAGGCACGCAGCACGCCGAAGCCATGCAGCACGCGCGCGGTGCGGCGGTGCTCGGCGACTTCAACGACGCGACCTTCACCAGGGACGGCGTGACGACCACCTTCAGCCGGCGCGGCGAGCGGTTCTTCATCGCGACCGAGGGACCCGACGGCAAGCCGGGCGAGTTCGAGGTCAAGTTCACCTTCGGCATCTCGCCGCTGCAGCAGTATCTCGTCGCCCTGCCCGGCGGCCGCCTGCAGGCCTTCGGCATCGCCTGGGACACGCGGCCGAAAGCGGCGGGAGGCCAGCGCTGGTTCGACCTCCATTTCGGCCAGAAGATCCCGCCCGGCGATCCGCTGCACTGGACCGGGATCCAGCAGACCGCGAACTACATGTGCATCGACTGCCACGTCACCAATCTGCGCAAGGGCTTCGACGCGGCAACCAACAGCTACAACTCGACCTGGACCGAACTCGGCGTCGGCTGCGAGGCCTGCCACGGGCCCGGCGGCGAGCACGCCGCCGATCCAAAAGTCCGGCTGCCGGCGCAGCATCCTTCCCGTGCCGGCATCGCTTGGGGCAGCGATCCCGCCGCCCGCCCGCACGTGCCGAAGCCTGCCGCCGGCCAGGTCGCCGAGGTCGAGACCTGCGGGCGTTGCCATGCGCGCCGCTCGCAACTGACCGACGAGATCCATGCCGGCCAGCCGCTCGCCGACGGCTTCCGCGTCAGCCTGCTGGAGCGCGGCTTGTACCGTGCCGACGGTCAGATGCAGGACGAGGTGTTCAACCACGGCTCGTTCCTGCACAGCCGCATGTTCGCCAAGGGCGTGACCTGCAGCGACTGTCACGATCCGCATACCCAGAAGCTGCGTGCCGAAGGCAACGCGCTGTGCGAGCAGTGTCATCTGCCGGCGAAGTACGACGCCAGGGCGCATCACTTCCACGACCCGGCATCGAAGGCCGGCCAGTGCACGACCTGCCACATGCCCGTCGTCACCTACATGGTGGCCGACCCGCGGCACGATCACAGTTTCCGCGTGCCGCGCCCCGATCTCCCGGCGGCACTCGGCACGCCCGACGTCTGCGCCGACTGCCATGGCGACAAGCCGGCCGGCTGGGCGGCAGAGCAATTGCGCAGCCGCCTCGGCCGCGCACCGGCGGGCTTCCAGGATTTCGCGACGGCCTTCCACGCAGCCGACAGGGGAGTGCCGGGCGCGGCCGGCCTCCTCGCCCGCATCGCCAACGATCCGGCCGAGCCCGCGATCGTCCGCGCCAGCGCGCTCGCCCGTGCCACCGCGCTCGACCGTGGACTGGGCGGCGGTGTCGGACTGGGAAGCGTCGATCTGCGTGCCGCCCTGTCGAGTCCCGATGCGTTGCTGCGGGCGGCGGCGGTCGAGGCCTCGGCGTCGCTCGAACCGGCCCAGCGCCTGCCCTTGATCGATTGGGCGGCGTCGACCTGCGCGGCGCCCTGTCGAGCCCCGATGCGTTGCTGCGGGCGGCGGCGGTCGAAGCCGCGGCGTCGCTCGAGCCGGCCCAGCGCCTGCCCTTGATCCTGCCGCTGCTGCACGATCCCGCGAAGCAGGTGCGCATCGAGGCGGCGCGCGTCCTGGCCGGTCCGGCAGAGATGCAGATGTCCGACGCCGACCGCACGGCGTTTCGCGCGGCGCTCGCCGAGTATGTCGACGTGCAGCGCTACAACGCCGATCGCGCCGAGGGCCACATGAACCTCGCCCTGCTCGAACTGCGCCGCGGCAACGGCCTGCTGGCCGACGACCACCTCACACGCGCGATTGCCGTCGACCCGACCTTCGTGCCGGCCTACGTGCAGCTCGCCGACCTCTACCGGGGCCGCCGCGAGGAGGACAAGGCGGAGGCGATCCTGCGCCAGGCGGTGGCGCGCAATCCCGACGCCGCCCTCGCCCACTACGCGCTCGGCCTCTCGCTCGTGCGCCAACGCAAGCTCGGCCCGGCGATCGACGAACTGCGCCGTGCCGCCGAACTTTCGCCGGACAGCGCCCGCTACGGCTACGTCCTGGCCGTTGCCCTTGAACAAGCCGGCCAACGCACCGAGGCCACCCGCACCCTCGACGAGGTACTGAAGCGTCATCCCTACGACCCCGATGCGCTGTCCGTCGCGGCGGGATGGGCGCTGCAACGCGGCGACCGGCAGGCGGCGCTCGACTACCTGACCACACTGCGCACGCTGCGGCCCGATGACCGGGCAATCCAGCAGGAAATCGACAGGCTGCAGCGTCCGCCGCCACGGCGATGAGCCCGCGTGCCGGCGCCGGTGTGCCTGCGCCGGTGCGTCCGCGCACGGCCGAACGCCCCGGACAGGTTGACCTAGCTCAAGGCGGCGGCGACGACACAGGCCATGCTCGGCCTTTCTTCGGAAGGGGGTAAGCATGGACGATCTCGCCCAGGGTCGCGTCGCCGCCGAACTGCAGATCGGCGCCTGGCCGCCGCCCGTGACCCAGACCCTGCTGCGCAAGAGCGACGGCCGCCTGATGCTGACCGTGAAGGGCAAGCCTTCCGGTCGCCTGCGGGTTGCGCTGGAGCGCGACGGCTTCGAGCCGATCGTCGTGCGCACCGTGCACCTGCTGCTGCGCGCGCCGACCATCCTCAAGATCCAGATCGTGTGGCGCGGCAACGACGCGGTCGTGGCCGCGGCCGGCCAGGTGATCGGCAGCACCGACCAGTTCGATCCCGAGGGCGTGGTGAGCCCGGCCGAGCTCGAGCAGAGCGCGCCGCCGGTCGATCACGTCGACAATGCGCGCATGCGCGAGTTGCGGCGCAACCAGGCCGCCTCGTTCGTCGCCGCCAGCGCGGCAAGCGGCACGCCTGCCGAACGTTACCTGGCCGAACGCTGCCTGGCCGACCTCGCGCCGGCCGCCCTCGCGCTGGAAGACCTCGCCACCCTGGTGCGCCAGGGCCGCCATCACCACCTCGCCGGCCTGATCGCCGCAATGCGGGTGCTGATGCTGGGCGACGACCATCAGCCGGCGCTCCTGCAGTTCTGCGCCGGCCTGCTCGACGCGCCGCTCGATCTCCATATTCCACTCACGGGGCCGAGCGGCGACGATCCGGCGACATTGCTGGCGGCGGCCTTCGATGCCGCGCCCGCCAGAGACGAGGCGCACGGGCTGGCGATCGATCTCGACGCCTGGCTGCGCCAGGAAGCGCGCTGGCCCGGCGGCAGCCTCCCTGTCGGCTGGCTGCTGCGCCAGACCGAACTCGCGGTGGCGCCGGGACGGATCATGCGCGGCGGCGCCGTGCTGCACGAAGCGCTCGCCCGTTCGCCTCAGGTCGGCGATGCGCTCTGCCGTCTCGCCGAGTGCCTCTGCGTTCTGGCCCGCGAGGTCGCCGCGGCGCGTGGCACCCCGGCGACCGACGGTCCGACCGGGGACCGCACAGGCGACACGGCGCGCGGGGAAGCGGATGCTATCCGGCAGGCCGAGCGTCTCCGGCAGGTCGTCTAGAGCGCCGGCATCTCGCGGCCGGCGGCCGGGGCCTTCTGCGGCTCCTCGATCTCGGTCATCGTGGCCTCGCTCAGCAGCAGCACGCTCGCCACGGACACCGCGTTCTCCAGCGCCACGCGCACGACCTTGGTGGGATCGATGATGCCGGCCTCGACCAGGTCGACATATTGCTTGCGCGCGGCGTCGAAGCCGTAATTGCCCTTGCCGTCGAGCATGCGGGCAACCGCGACGCCGCCGTCGGTGGCCGAGTTCTCCGCGATCTGGCGCGCCGGCGCCTCGAGCGCGCGCTTCAGCACCTGGATGCCCGTGCGCTCGTCACCCTCCGCCCTCGCCTCCTCGGCCGCGACGGCGTCGATGCAGCGCAGCAGTGCGAGGCCGCCGCCGGGAACGATGCCCTCGGCGACCGCCGCCTTGGTGGCGCTGATGGCGTCGTCGAGGGCGTCCTTGCGCGACTTCATCTCGGCTTCGGTGGGCGCGCCGACCCGGATGACCGCCACGCCGCCGGCCAGCTTGGCCAGGCGCTCGCGCAGCTTTTCCTTGTCGTAGTCGCTGGTCGACTGCTCGATCTCGCGCCGGATCGCGCCGACGCGAGCGTCGATGTCGGCCTTGGCGCCGCCGCCGCCGATGATCGTGGTCGTGTCCTTGTTTACCACGGCCCGCTTGGCGGTGCCGAGATCGGCCAGGGTCGCGGCCTCGAGCTTCAGCCCGACCTCCTCCGAGATCACCTGCGCCCCGGTGAGGGCGGCGATGTCCTGAAGCATCGCCTTGCGCCGGTCGCCGAACCCCGGCGCCTTGACCGCGCAGCTGCGCAGCGAGCCGCGCAGGCGGTTGACGATCAGCGTGGCCAGGGCCTCGCTTTCGACGTCCTCCGCGATCACCAACAACGGCTGACCGCTCTGCGCGACCGCGTCGAGCAGCGGCACCATGTCCTTCAGGGCGGAGATCTTGCGGTCGCAGATCAGGATGCGCACATCGTCGAACGCCGCCTCCATCTTCTCGGAATCGGTGACGAAATAAGGCGAGATGAACCCCCGATCGAACTGCATGCCCTCGACCACCTCCAGCACGGTCTCGGTGGTCTTCGATTCCTCCAGCGTGATGACGCCGTCGTTACCGACCTTTTCCATCGCATCGGCGACCATCTCGCCGATCGCCGAATCGTTGTGGGCCGAGATCGTCGCGACCTGGGCCTTCTCCTTGCGGGTACCGACCGGCCGGGACAGCGCCTTGAGGGCGTCGATGGCGACCTTGGTGCCACGATCGAGGCCGCGCTTGAGGTCGACCGCGCTCGCCCCGGCGGTGACGTTGCGCACGCCGTCGGCGAAGATCGCCTGGGCGAGCACCGTCGAGCCGGACGTGCCGTCGCCCACCAGGTCGCCGGTACGCTCCGCGGCCTGTCGCAGCATCTGGGCGCCGAGATTCTCCTCCGGATCCTTGAGCTCGAATTCCTTGGCGATGGTGACGCCGTCGTTGCAGACCAGCGGCGCGCCCCATTTGCGCTGGATCAGCACCGATTTCGATTTCGGCCCCAGGGTGACCCGGATCGCGTCGGCGAGCTGGTTGGTGCCGCGCAGGATCTTCTCGCGGGCGGCCGATCGGAACGTCACGTTCTTGGCGGTCATGACGGGACCTCGGAAATTGTGAATTTAAAAGTCTAGTAACCCGGGCCCGGCCGCCCATGATCCAGATCAAACCTGTCGGGCGAGTCGCAGTTGAAAAGCCGAACGACTTTCCCCGGGGATCCGCTGTATCCTTCGACCATGACGCCGCAACAGGAGACGAAACCGACGGACCGACGGGCCACCCGCCCGATCGACGGCCGCCGTCTGCGCAGCGAGCGTACCCAGCGGGTCCTGATCGACGCTTATCTCGAGCTGCTGCGCGAGGGCGTGACGTTTCCGACCTCGCGCCAGGTGGCGCTCAAGTCCGGGCGCTGCGAGCGCGCGGTGTACGAGCATTTCCACGACCTGTCGGGGCTGAGCTTCGCCGCCTTCGACGACATGTTCAATACTGTCGCCCGCCGCGTTCCTCTCGAATCCTGCGAGGGTCCACGGGCCGAACGCCTGCGCGCCTATGTCGAGGCCAGGTCGACGATCTGCGAGGCATGGCTGCCGCTGTGGCGGGCGGCGGCCAGTCACGAGCAGCGCTCGCTCCGCCTCACGGGCATCCTCGACCGCATCCGCGCCGCGACGTCGGTGCGGCTCAAGCTGATGTTCGGGCCGGAGCTCGCGACCCTGCGGCCGGCCGAGGCCGACGAGACGATCACCACCCTCGAGACGATCGTCGATTTCGAGAGCTGGGTGCATCTGCGCGAGCGGCGCAGCCTGTCGGTCGAGGCGGCCCGGTCTCTGTGGACGAAGGCACTGGATCGGATCGTGCCGGATCGCGCGAACTGAAGCCGCTACGCGTCTTCTAGCTTGGGCACTGTCCGCGCTGCTTATTTCGGGCGCTGTCCGCGCCATCTACTTCGGGCGCTGTCCGCGCCATCTACTTCGGGCGCTGTCCGCGCCATCTACTTCGGGCGCTGTCCGCGCCGGGGCATCGTGAGCGCGAGCGCCATGCCGCAGAGGTTGGCGCCACCCGCGATCGCCACGGCCAGGGCGTAGGTCTTGGTCAGGTCGAACAGGTGACCGGCCAGCACCGGCAGGCTGATCGCCGCCAGGCACCAGGCGATATAGGTGCGGCCCGCGACGCGGCCATAGTCGGGGGCCGGCCAGTAGAGGCCGATGCCGCCGGCGGTGACGCCGGAGACGAAGCCGTAGCCGACGCCGATCATGCCCAGCCCCAGCACCGCCGTGACCGGCGCGGGAAACAGCGTCAGCAGCAGCACGCCGCAGAACGCCAGCACGTGCGCCGCGCAGGCGACGTGCGGCGCCTCGAAGCGATCGACCAGCCAGCCGCCGCCGATGCGCGCCGCCGCGATCGCGCCGGTCAGCACGGTGGTCGCCGCGACGGCGAGCGCGGCGGCGCCGCCATAGGTCGCGATGATCTCGCGCGCCTGGCTAAGCACCATCAGGCCGGCCGAGGCCGCGAGGAAGAAGGTGCCCGCAAGCTTGTAGAAGGTCGGGCCGAGCCGGGCCGGCGGCGGCGCGGCGCCGCCCGAGGCCGGCGACGCGGGCGCCACCAGCCTCGCGCCGCTGTACCAGCCGAGCAGTGCCGCTATCGCGCCGTTGATCAGCAGCACTGCCGCCAGGCCGCCCAGGGTGATGCGCCAGCCGAATGCCTCGTTGCAGGCGTGGAAGGCCGGCGTCGCGATCATCGCGCCCATCGGATAGAGGCTGACGATGTAGCCGTTGATCAGGCCGCGCCGGCCGCGCACCAGCATGTTCACGCCCTGCTGCAGCAGGATGTAGGCGACGCCGCCGCCGGTGCCGAAAACGATGCTGTAGCCGAGCAGCAATTGCGGCAGCCCATACGCCAGGGCCGCGACGGCAACGCCCGCCGACGCCGCCACGGCGCTGGCGAACACCAGCACCGGCGCGGGCGCCAGGCGATAGAGCCAGGGTGCGCTGACCGAGCCCACCGTGAACCCCGCCGTCGCCACGCCGAACACCAGCGACAGCGCCGAGCGCGTGATTCCGAGATCCTGCTCGAGCGGCCGCAGCAGCACGCTGAAGGCGTAGACCGAACCCAGCGGCAGGTTGAGCAGGGTCGACGCCAGCAACGCCGCCCACAGGCGCCCGGCAGGCGGATGGGACGAGGCTGCGGCGACGGTCATTGGATGATCATAGCCTCCTCCCCATTCATATGGGGAGGTGTCGTCGTCATACGACGACGGAGAGGTCATGTGCCGGGAGCGCGGCACTCCGTGCCGCTTTCTCATTTTCGGATCGCGATGGCTCCATTCGCATCACGAACATGA
>JBGAIW010000006.1:0-79416 GCA_044225265.1 Reyranella sp. | reverse complement strand
GGCCATTTTCGGGCAGCCGCGCCCAACCGCCAAGTCACAAGCTCTCACCCCAATGAAAAACGCCGGTCGCGCGAGGCGACCGGCGTCGATCTTCACCAGGGAAACCCCGGTCTACTGCAGCGCCGTGATGGCGACGCGGTTGCGGGCCCACGCGCCCTCGTCCGAACCGACGACTTCCGGGCGCTCCTTGCCGTAGGAGATCGTCTTGATGCGGTTCGCCGGCAGGCCCTGCGCGATCAGGTACTGGCGCACGGCGTTGGCGCGGCGCTCGCCGAGCGCCAGGTTGTACTCGCGCGTGCCGCGCTCGTCGCACTTGCCTTCGATCAGGATCGGGTAGTTGGTGTACTTCTTCAGCCACTCCGCCTGCTTGGCCAGCGTGGCGCGGCCATCCTCGCGGACATTCGACATGTCGGTGTCGAAATAGACGCGGTCGCCGACATTCTGACGGAAGTCGGCGATCGAGCCGGGCGTCACGGTGGCGCTAGCAGCCTCGGGCGGCTTCTCGCTGCTGCAGGCAGCCATCAGCGTCAGTGCGGCGAGAGCCACGAAAGCCTTCAAAATGCGCATCTTACCTCCGTCGTTTGCGCGTCCCAGCGCGCCTCTGAAACTCGCAACCGCCAATATAAAGCGACCCGAGCGTCGCTGAGCCCGGGTCGTTGGCGGATCATATCCTTCGCTACTGCGGAATCAAGGGCGACCAGGCCGGATCCGACGCATCGGTCGGTGTCGGCACGGGCCTTTCGAAACGCCCCGTGATGTCGATGGCGGAGAGCGAGACCGCACCCTGCCGCCCCGCCGAACTCGGCTGCTGGCGGAAGAACATCAGCACGCGGCCGTTGGGTGCCCAGGTCGGCCCCTCGACCAGGAAGCCGTTGGCCAGGGTGCGTTCGCCCGAGCCGTCCGGCCGCATGATGCCGATGCCGAAGCCGCCCGGCATGATCTTGGTGAAGGCGATGTAATCGCCGCGCGGCGACCACACCGGCGTGGCGTAACGGCCCTCGCCGAAGCTGATGCGCTTCTCGCCGCCACCCGAGGCGCTCATCACGTAGAGCTGCTGGCTGCCGCCGCGGTCCGAGTTGAACACGATCTGCGCGCCGTCGTTGGAATAGGACGGCGAGGTGTCGATCGCCGACGAATTGGTTAGCCGGCGCAGGCCACGGCCGCGGATGTCCATCTCATAGATGTTCGTGCGACCATCCTGTGACAAACCCATCGCCACCTTGGTGCCGTCGGGCGAGAAGCGCGGCGCCGAGCTCATCCCGGGGAAATTGCCGAGCAGCTCGCGGCGGCCGCTGTCGACGTTCTGCAGGTAGACCTTGGGCGGCGTGCGGTCGGCGTTGTACGCCATGTACACGAGTTCCTGCAGCGTCGGCGAAAAGCGCGGCGTGATCGCGAGCGTGGCGCCGTCTGTGATGTAGCGGTTGTTGGCGCCGTCCTGGTCCATGATGGCGATGCGCTTGGTGCGATTGTTCGCAGGACCGGTCTCCGAGACGTAGGCCACCCGGGTGTCGAAGTAGCCCTCCTCGCCGGTCACGCGCTTGTAGATCGCGTCGGCGATGATGTGGGCGAGGCGGCGCCAGTTGTTGGGCTGGCTGGTGTAGGAAAAGCCCGTCAGCTGGCTGCCGACCACGACGTCCCACAGCCTGAAGTCGACCTTGATGTTGCCGCCGACCTGGGTGATCTGGCCGACGACCAGGCCCTCGGCGCCGATGCTGCGCCAGTCGGGAAAGCGCGGCGCGCCGTTGGGATTTACGTCCTTCTGGATGAACGCGCCGGGTGCGATCGAGCGGAAGAGGCCCGAGTTCTGCAGGTCGTTGCGCACGACGCCGGCGATGTCGCCGCCGATCTGGCCGCCACCGGCGAAATCGACGACGGCGATCGGCTTGGGTTCGAACGTTGCCCGCGTCATGTCGATGACAAGCTGCGCGCGAGCAGATGTTGCGGCGCCGACGACGGCGAGCGCGGTGGATGTGGCGAAAGAGCGGCGTGACAGCCTCATGCTGAACCTCACTGAAAATCGCGGGGGCTGAAGTTGAAGGTGATGGTGCGCCAACTGCTGGCCTTGTCCATCGGCAGGGGCCAGGGTTGGCAGCGCGGATTGAGCACGGCACGCATGCCGGCGTCGGCGACCGAGCGGAACACCGGGTCGTTGTTGTAGCGGCCCCGATCGACCAGATCGGCCTTGGTCGGCGTGCCGTTGGAATTCATCTCGACCACGATCGAGACCGTGACGTCATCGAGATTCTTGAGCCCTGCGGTCTGCAGCCAGCACTTGCCGACCATGGCGCGCACCGCCTCGATCTCGCTTGCGGTCACGACCGAGGCGAGGTTGGGCGCAGCCGGCGCCTGGCGCGTGATGCGCTCGACCGGCTTGGGTTGCGTGTCGGGCGTCTTCTCTTTTGTCTTCGAGTTGATGTTCTTCAGGATGTCGTCGATCGCCGACTCCACGGTGGGCTTGGGCGCCGGCTTGGGCGGCGTGGGCTTGGGCGGATCGGGCTTCTTTGCCTCCGGTGCGGGCGGCTGTTTGGGCGGCTCCGGCGGTTTCTCGACCTTGGGCGGCTCCGGCTCTTTGGGCTTCATCGCGATCTTGTCTTCGACCGGCTTGGCGGGCTCGGGCTTCGGCTTTTCGACCGGCGTCGGCGGCACCGGCTTGGTCTGCGCGACGTCGGGCTTGGGCATCTCCGGCGCCGGTGGCGGCTCGGCGGTCTTGGGCGGCGGCGCCTTGGTCGTCTCCTGGTCGATCGGCGCGTCCTTGGGCTGCGGCGGCGGATTGCCGACGGTCGGAGCCGCCGCCTTCTTGTCGATCGCCACGAAGTCGACCATCACCGGCTCAGGCTCGACCTGCGGCTTGTTGAGAAAGCTGAAATTCGCCACGGCCGCCGCCAGCGCAAAGACATGCAGGCTCGCCGACAAGACTGACGGCGTGCGCATCTCGATGCTGTTGCCACGACCCACCATCGGCGAGCTTCACCTCCGGGTCAGCGGCGCGGGGTCGGTGCGGGAGCCGGCGCGGGCCGGCCGCCGGTCGCTGGCGCCGGCGGTCCGCCGCCCGCCTGCTCGCCGAGCAGGCCGAGCTGGCGGAAGCCGGAGTCGATCACCACGCCCATCACTTCCATCATGCGGCCGTAGTTGATCGTCTTGTCGCCGCGAATGAAGACGCGCTGATCGGGCTTCTCGGCATAGACCGCCTTCAGCTTGGCCGTCAGTTCGGGCAGGTCGTACTTGGTCTCGCCGAGAAACACCTCGTCCTTGGAGTTGACCGAGACGACCAGCGGTTCGTCCTTGCCGCCGACCTGCTGCGCGCTGGTCTTGGGCAGGTCGACCGGCACGCCGACCTGCAACAGCGGCGCGGTGACCATGAAGATCACCAGCAGCACCAGCATGACGTCGACCATCGGCGTCACGTTGATGTCGGCGATCGGCACGTGCCGCCGCCGCCGGAACCGGCCAGTGCTGTTGGAGGCGCCGGCCGCCGGAATGATGCCGGCCATCAGACCTGCTCCTCGAGCTGACGCGACAGGATGGTGATGAACTCGCCCGCGAACGCCTCGAGCTGGGCGGCGTAGCGCTGCACCTGGCCGGACAGGATGTTGTAGGCGCCGGCCGCCGGGATCGCCGCCACCAGGCCGATCGCGGTGGCGAACAGCGCCTCCGAGATGCCGGGCGCCACGACCGCCAGCGAGGTGTTCTTGCTCTGCGCGATGTGACCGAACGAATTCATGATGCCCCACACCGTGCCGAACAGGCCGACGAAGGTGGCGTTGGCGCCGACCGTGGCGAGGAAGCTCAGCCGCTTCTCGATCGCCTCCATCTCACGCTGGATGGTCACGCTCATCACCTGCTCGATGCGCTGGCGGAGTGCAGCGCGCGCCGTCGCACTGGTCGCCAGACCCTTGGAGATCGAACGGCGCCATTCGCGCATCGCGGCAGAGAAGACGCTCGACATCGGATCGTCCGGCTTGGCGCCGACCCGGTCGTAAAGGTCCTCAAGCGAGACGCCCGACCAGAACGTGTCCTCGAAGCTCTGGGCCGAGCGCTTGAGCGAACGCAGCCGCAGCATCTTTTCGAAGATGATCGCCCACGACCAGAACGAGGCCAGCAACAGGGCGATCATCACCGCCTTGACCACCCAGTCGGCCTGCAGGAACAGGCCGTAGACCGACAGGTCTATCGGCGGCGTGCTGCCGCCGAGAGGGGTACCGGCGACTTGCGCATACGCTTCCATTTGGAATCTCCGTTAGTTCAAAGGTTTATACCTGAATATGGCGTGAGCGGGGCGTTGGCGGGCTGGCTACTTTCCCCAGGGCTTCCCGGACCTGCGGCGGCAGGCGGACCGGACGGCCGCCCTCCCCCATGCAGGCCACCATCAGTTCGGCGCGCACCAGGACGTCCGTCCCGCGAGTCGCCTCCTGAAGCATGTCGAGCGACGCCCCGCGCAACTCGCCGCAGCTTGTGCGGACCTCGATCGTTTCGTCGAGGCGCGCCGGCTTCAGATAGTCGATGGCGCAGCGGCGCACGACCCAGTTCAGTCCGCGCTCCTGCTTCAGGGCGCTGTGCTGCTGGCCCAGCACCCGCAGCAGTTCGGTGCGGCCGCGTTCCAGAAACCGCAGCCAGTTGGCGTAGTAGACGATGCCCGCGGCGTCGGTGTCCTCGTAGTAGACCCTGAGCGGCAACACATGGATGCCGTCCTCGATGCGACCTGACGTCGGGGCGGAAGCCGGCGCCTCGCTCATGTCTCATCCGCCTGTCCGCTCGAGGCCAGCAGGTCGAGCTGTTGCTTCTGGCCCTTCGGAATCTGCAGGCCGAGATGGCGATAGCCGGTCTCCGACAACAGCCGGCCGCGCGGCGTGCGCATCAGCAGGCCGAGCTGCATCAGGTAGGGTTCGATCACGTCCTCGATCACGTCGCGCTGCTCGCTGAGCGCCGCGGCCAGAGTTTCCACTCCGACCGGCCCGCCGCCGTAGTTCTCGGCGATGCAGGCGAGATACTTGCGGTCCATGGCGTCGAGGCCGCGCGCATCGACTTCCAGCCGGGTCAGCGCCGCGTCGGCCGCCTTGGCGTCGACCACCTTGTTTCCACCGACCGCGGCGAAGTCGCGAACCCTGCGCAACAGGCGGTTGGCGACGCGCGGCGTGCCGCGCGAACGCTTGGCGATCTCCGCGCCGCCATCCTTGGCCATGTCCATCTTCAGCACGCGCGCCGCGCGCTGCACGATCGTCTCCAGCTCGGCCGGTTCGTAGAAGATCATGCGGAGCGGAATGCCAAAACGCTCGCGCAGCGGCCGTGTCATCAGGCCCGAGCGCGTGGTGGCGCCGATCAGGGTGAAGGGCGGCAGTTCGATGCGCACCGAGCGCGCCGCCGGCCCCTCGCCGATCATCAGGTCGAGCTGAAAATCCTCCATCGCGGGATACAGGATCTCCTCGATCGCCGGATTGAGGCGGTGGATCTCGTCGATGAACAACACGTCGTGCGGCTGCAGGTTCGTGAGCTGCGCGGCGAGATCGCCCGCCTTCTGGATCACCGGGCCGGAGGTAGCGCGAAAGCCCACGCCCATCTCGCGCGCCACGATCTGGGCAAGCGTCGTCTTGCCGAGGCCGGGCGGGCCGTGGAACAGCACGTGGTCGAGCGCTTCCTTGCGCGCCTTGGCCGCCGCGATGAAGATCTTCAGGTTCTCGCGAACCTGTTTCTGGCCGATGAACTCGTCGAGCGTCTGGGGCCGGAGCGCCAGTTCAGCCGCGTCCTCTTCGGCGCGCTTGCCCGCAACGACACGATCCTGAGGAGGGGCCGGCGCGGCGCTCATCGCGACAGCTCCTGCAGGGCGGCGCGGATCACCGCATCGATCTTCCCGTCATCGCCCAGCCGCTGGGTCGCACGCGCGACGGCGCCGAAGGCCTCGACCCGCTTGTAACCGAGATTGACCAACGCCGAGACCGCATCTTCGTTGACCGAGCCGGAAGGCGCCACCGGCGCACTGGACTGACCGCCCGACGCCGCCGGCGCGATGCCGAACGCCGCCGCCTTGTCCTTGAGTTCCGTCGCCAGCCGCGCCGCGAGCTTGGGACCGACGCCCGCCGGCCGGCTGAGCGTCGCGCGATCCTGCGCTGCGATCGCGCGCGCGATCTCGTCCGGCGCCAGGGTCGACAGGATCGAAAGCGCCACCCGGGCGCCAACGCCCTGCACCGTGGTGAGGATACGGAACCAGTCGCGCTCGGCGGTCGCGAGGAAACCGTAGAGCGCGATCGCATCCTCGCGCACGATGGTCTCGACCAGCAGCGTCGCCGGACCTCCGACCACGAGGTCGCGCAAGGTGCGCGCCGAGGCCGCCACCAGATAGCCCACACCATTGACGTCGATCACCGCGCTGTCGCCGTCGATTGACTCGACGATGCCCTTCAGCCGCGCGATCAAAGGGCGGCCTCGACGCGCCTGGCCGTGGCGCGATGGTGGGCATGGCAGATCGCGATCGCCAGTGCGTCGGCGGCATCGGCCGTGGCGGTCACGCCGGGCAGCAGGCGGCCGACCATCATGGCGACCTGGCGCTTGTCGGCGTGGCCCGCGCCGACCACCGACTTCTTCACCAGGTTGGCGGCATACTCGAACACCGGCAGACCGGCTCGCGCCGGCGCCAGCAGCACCACGCCCCGTGCCTGGCCGAGCTTCAGGGTCGAGGCGGGATTGACGTTCACGAACGTCTCCTCGACGGCCGCTTCCTCGGGCTTGTGCTCGGCAAGCGCCGCGAGCACGCCCTCGAACAGGTTGTCGAGCCGGCTCGCCAGGCTGCCTTCGACCGAGACCTTGATCACGCCGTGCGCGACGTGGCGAAGCCGGTTGCCGTCCACTTCGATCACGCCCCAGCCCGTCAGTCGCAGGCCGGGATCGAAACCGATCAGTCGCATCTCGTTCAGGCCGCGAACTTGGCCAGGGCGTCGTCCGACACCTCGAAGTTGGCGTAGACGTTCTGGACGTCGTCGTTGTCTTCCAGCGCGGCGATCAGGTCGATCAGGGTCTTCGTCGTATCGCCTTCGACCGGCGTGGTGGTCTTGGGTCGCCACATCAGCTTGGCCGACACCGGCGCACCCAGCGACTTCTCCAGCGCCTCGCGCACGGCACTGAAACTGTCCTGCGAACTGTAGATCTCGTGCGCGGCCTCTTCCCCTTCGCCGCTCACCACGTCGTCGGCGCCAGCCTCGATCGCCTTCTCCATGACGTCGTCGGCCGAGCCGACCTTCAGCGGATAGCGGAACTCGCCCATGTGATCGAACATGAAGGCCACCGAATTGGTCTCGCCGAGGTTGCCGCCGAACTTGGAGAAGATCGAGCGAACCTCGCCGGCGGTGCGGTTGCGGTTGTTGGTCAGCGCCTCGACGATCACCGCCACGCCACCCGGGCCGTAGCCTTCGTAGCGGACCTCGTCGTAGGTGGCGTCTGCCTCGCCGCCGGCGCCACGCTTGATCGCCCGGTCGATCGTGTCGCGGGTCATGTTGTTCTCGCGCGCCGCGATCACCGCCGCCCGCAGGCGTGGATTGGATGCCGGGTCGGCCGCCCCCAGCCGGGCCGCCGTCGTGATTTCCCGGATCAGCTTGGTGAAGACCTTCGCCTTGGCCGCGTCCTGGCGGCCCTTGCGATGCATGATGTTCTTGAATTGGGAATGGCCCGCCATCGCCCGACAACCAGATTGAGTGAAATGTTGGGGCGGCTATACCACTTCTCGTAGGTTTTGGGAGTGTTAGTGACGCCGCGCCGACGTCGCGCACAAAAAAAGGCGGGGGCCGAAGCCCCCGCTAAAAAACGTCGGAACCTAGATTCCGACGCCCCCTCTAACCTTGAAGACAGTTCGCCGGCACGGCGAAAAATCCTTTAACATCAAAAGGATGCCGAATTTTCCCCAGGCCGTCAATGACCGACTTCAAGGCACTTCTAATAGCTATAGAGGCCGCCTGTGGGATACAAGATGCTGGTTCCTAGCCGGCAGGCGGTAGGCGCCCCCCGATCCTGATCGGCCGGACCGCCCGGGCCAGCCCGGTCTTGTCGTCGGTTTCGACAAGGGCCGCGCACATTGTGCCCTCCCCCTCGGCCGGCGACAGCCGTTCGCCGGGCATCTTCTTGATGAAGCGCTGTACGGCGCCTTCCTTCTTCATGCCGATCACCGAGTCGTAGTCGCCGCACATGCCGACATCGGTCTGATAGGCCGTCCCGCCGGGCAGCACCCAGCTGTCGGCCGTCGGAATGTGACTATGGGTGCCCAGCACTGCCGACACCCGGCCGTCACAATGGTGGCCCATCGACTGCTTCTCGCTAGTCGCCTCGCCATGCACGTCGATCAGGATGAAATGCGCGCTTCGGCCGAGCGTGTACTTGGCGATCTCGGCATCGACGGTGCGGAACGGATCGTCGAGCGGATCCATGAACAGCCGGCACATCACGTTAACCACCACGACCTTCTGGCCCTTGGCGGTCTCGAACAGGTTGGCGCCCCAGCCCGGCGTGCCCGGCGGGAAGTTCACCGGCCGCAGCAGGCGCTTGTCCTGGGCGATGTAGGGAATGATGTCGCGCTGGTCCCAGACATGATTGCCGGTGGTGATGCAGTCGACGCCTGCATTGTGCAGCTCGGCACAGATCTTGGCGGTGATGCCGAAGCCGGCGGCAGCATTCTCGCCGTTGACGACGACGAAATCGAGCCCGAGTTCCTGGCGCAGACGCGGCACGTTTTTCGTCACCGCCTCTCGCCCCGACCGGCCCACGATGTCGCCGCAGAACAGAACCTTCATGTTCTAGACAAAGGCGCAAGCGCGCTTGTCGGTCAACAGCCAATCCAGCCGCTCGTCGTCGGGTCCATGCGGCACCGGCTCGGGCAGCAGTTGTGCGTCGAACGCCACGCCGACCACCGTCACGTGCTTGCGCGCGCGCAGACCGCGCAGGGTTCGGTCGTAGAAGCCGCCGCCATAGCCCAGCCGGCAGCCGTCGCGATCGCAGGCAAGCAGCGGCACGATCAATGCCTCGGGTTCGAGCACCTCGCGCTTCGGCGAGGGATGAAGCGTGCCGAACACGCCCTGCTCGAGCGCGTCGCCCGGACGCCAGGCGCGGAAGACCAGCGGCTGGCCCTTGCCGACCACGACCGGCAGGCACAGCTGACAGCCTTCGTTGAAAAGCTCGATCATCAGCGGCCGCACGTCGAGTTCCTCGGCCATCGGCCAGAACCCCGAGACGACGGCAGGCGTCTCGAACGGCCGCTCGTGCCTGAACGAGGCCAGCAGGCCCTGAGCCGCCGCACGCCGCTCCTCCTCGCCGAGGCCCGCGCGCCAGGCGAGCATCGCCGCGCGCAAGGTACGCTTGTCTTCGATCAGACCGGTCACGGGAAATCAGGGCAGGAAAGCAAAGTGGGGCGGCTCCACGATAGGCCGTGGTTTCGTGAAACCTCCAAGGCCCGCATAAGCAGGTGGGCGCCGTGTAGCCAAGACCACGGTCAAGGCCAGGAACAGCTCCCAGGAGATCTTTATCGGCCCCGGGGTTTTAAGCGAACCTCGCACCGCGCAGAAATCCGCCCCACGAGGAATCTAGGGATTTGGGGCCGATTCCGCAATGGACGGTTCTTGCCCTATTGGAACCGTGCAGGCTCTCGCGCCTTCGCTGCGCTGCAGGCGCTGCCGCCCGCCAGCGCTGCGCAAGCGCAGCGCTTAGGCCGCCCCGCTGACCTTCCGCTGGATCTTGTCGACCCGGCTGGTGATCAGCTCCTCGAGCGCAGTCGCCAGGGTTTCGGCGCTGTCGGTCGCGCTCGCGCGCGCACTCTCGGCGGCGGAAGCGACGCCGCGGGCCTCGCGGCTTTCGTCGGCCAGCATCAGTGCCGCCAGCACCAGCAGCTTGATCTCCGGGGTGCCCGGCGGCATCTGCTTGCGCAGTTCGACGATCTTTTCGTCGACATAGGCGGCAAGCTCCTGCACGCGCGCCTCCTCGCCTGCGCCACAGGCGAGATCGAACGTCCGATTGGCGATCTGGATGGAAACCTGCGGCATTGTCCGCTTCTCCTGTTCTTGCGCCATTGTTTGGCGTTTGAGGGGAAGAAGACTGTACTCCGCTCTCTCTGTGAGAGAGAAGCGGCATTACTGAGGCAGCCGGTCTGGCCCCTCGATTGCAACCAGTCAGTTCTGATCTGCCGCCAGCAGCGAGCGGATGTATTCCATGGCGCGCTCGAGGCGGCCTTCGACCTCAGTCGCCACCTTGCGCAGTTCGTCATGTTCCTTTTCGAGGCGGCTCAGGCGCCGCGCGAGATCCTCGGCGCGCGCCGTCTCGGCCCGCAAGCGCTCGTCGACCATCGACTCCAGCCGGCTGAGTGCAGTGTCCACGCGATCTTTGGCAGTAGCCGCCTTGGACATTGCTCCCCCGCCGACGGTCTTCTCTTGGCCGCCCGGCTGCGCTTGCTCCATCTAATAAGGATAAGTGGTGGGCCTGTGAGCGGTCAACATATTGACGATCCGGGCGCTGCAGGCCCGCAATATCTGGGCGGCTCGCGAGGTTTTGCGCATTGACGCGCTGGTGGGTGGTCGGCATGTTGCCGCCGCTTCAACAAAATCCCCATTTTCCAAACACATGGCGCCCGCACGAAATGACCGATCAGACCGCCGCCCACCGCGACATGGCGAACGCCATCAGGGCCCTGGCCATGGACGCCGTGCAGCAGGCGGATTCCGGTCATCCCGGCATGCCGATGGGCATGGCCGACGTCGCCACCGTCCTGTTCACCAAATTCCTGAAGTTCGATCCCGGCCAGCCTAACTGGCCCGATCGCGACCGCTTCATCCTGTCGGCCGGCCACGGCTCGATGCTGCTCTATTCGCTGCTGCATCTGACCGGCTACCCCGACATGACCCTCGACGAACTGAAGCGTTTCCGCCAGCTCGGCAGCCGCACCGCGGGCCATCCCGAGTACGGCCACGCCTCGGGCATCGAGACCACGACCGGCCCGCTCGGCCAGGGACTCGGTAATTCCGTCGGCTTCGCGCTCGCCGAGCGCCATCTGCGCCAGCGTTTCGGCGCCGATGTGGTCGATCATTTCACCTACGTGATCGCGGGCGACGGCTGTTTGATGGAAGGCGTCGGCCAGGAAGCGATCACGCTGGCCGGCCATCTCGGCCTCGGCCGCCTGATCGTGCTGTTCGACGACAACGGCATCTCGATCGACGGGCCGACCTCGCTCTCGACCTCGGAAGACCACAAGAAGCGCTTCGCCGCCGCCGGCTGGCACGTGCAGGCCGTCGACGGCCACGATCCCGAGGCGGTGACCCGGGCGATCCGCAAGGCGCGCAAGGTCGAGGACAAGCCTTCGATGATCGCCTGCAAGACCGTCATCGGCTTCGGCGCGCCGACCAAGGCTGGCACGGCGGCGACGCACGGCTCGCCGCTCGGCAAGGACGAGGTTGCGGGCGCACGGACGAAGCTCGGCTGGAACCATCCGCCGTTCGAGATTCCCGAGGCCGTCTTCAGTGCCTGGCGCAAGGTCGGCAACAAGGGCAAGTCGCAGCGCCGCAAGTGGACCAAGCGCCACGCCGCCATGGCCGAGGCCGATCGCGCCGAGTTCGACCGCCGCCAGGCCGGCACGATCCCTGCCGCCGTCGGCGAGGCCCTGTCTGCCTTCAAGGCCAAGATCGCCACCGACAAGCCTGCCTGGGCGACGCGCAAGTCGAGCCAGGAAGTGCTCGAGGTCATCAACCCGATCCTGCCCGACACGATCGGCGGCTCGGCCGACCTGACCGGCTCGAACAACACCAAGACCGCGACCATCAAGGGCGCCTCGGCGGCCGATGCGTCGGGCCGCTACGTTTATTACGGCATCCGCGAGCACGCGATGGCTGCCGCCATGAACGGCATGGCGCTGCATGGCGGCGTCATCCCCTACGGCGGCACCTTCATGGTGTTCACAGACTATTGCCGCCCGTCGATCCGCCTGTCGGCACTGATGGGCATCCGCTCGATCTACGTCATGACGCACGACTCGATCGGCCTCGGCGAGGACGGTCCGACTCACCAGCCGGTCGAGCACCTGCCGGCACTGCGCACCATCCCGAACCTGATGGTGATGCGTCCAGCCGACACGATCGAGACGGCCGAGTGCTGGCAGATCGCGCTCGAATCGCAAAAGACGCCGAGCGTGATCGCGCTGACCCGCCAGAATCTGCCGACGGTTCGCGGCGCCTCGGACGAGAACCTTTGCCGCCGTGGTGCCTATATTCTGGCCGGCGAGGCCACCGCGCCGATCCGGCTCATCGCTTCGGGTTCCGAGGTGCAATTGGCCCTGGGCGCGCGCGACCTCCTGGCGAAAGAAGGGCTCCAGTCGGCTGTTGTGTCGATGCCGTCCTGGGAGTTGTTTGCCGGCCAGGACGGCGCCTATCAGCGTCAGGTCATGGGCGGCGACGGCACTGTGCGCGTCGCCTGCGAGGCGGCGACCGGCTTCGGCTGGGAGCGCTGGCTCGGTGCGAAGGGAGCTTTCGTGGGCATGAAGGGCTTTGGCGCGTCGGCCAAGGCATCGGACCTGTATAAGCATTTCGGCATCACGGCCGAGGCGATCGCCGAGCAGGCGCGCCTGTTGGCCCGTTGAAGGAGGAAGACATGGCAGTTCGGGTTGCAATCAACGGCTTCGGGCGCATCGGCCGCAACGTCATGCGCGCCATCATGGAATCGGGCCGCAAGGACATCGAGGTCGTGGCGATCAACGACCTCGGCCCGGTCGAGACCAATGCCCACCTGTTCCGATTCGACAGCGTGCATGGAAAGTTCAACGGCGAGGTCAAGGTCGACGGCGATACGATCGATGTCGGCCGCGGCAAGATGAAGGTGACCGCCGAGCGCGATCCCACCAAGCTGCCGTACAAGGAACTGGGCGTCGAAGTGGCGCTGGAGTGCACCGGCATCTTCACCAGCAAGGACAAGGCTTCGGCCCTCGTGACCGCCGGCGCCAAGCGCGTGCTGGTCTCGGCTCCGGCCGACAACGCCGACCTCACGGTCGTCTATGGCGTCAATCACGACAAGCTCAAGAAAGAGCACATCGTCGTCTCCAACGCCTCCTGCACGACCAACTGCCTCGCCCCGGTCGCCAAGGTGCTGAACGACGCGGTCGGCATCGACAAGGGCTTCATGACCACGATCCACGCCTACACCGGCGACCAGCCGACGCTCGATACGATGCACAAGGATCTCTATCGCGGCCGCGCCGCCGCGCTGTCGATGATCCCGACCTCGACCGGCGCCGCCAAGGCCGTCGGCCTGGTGCTGCCCGAACTCAACGGCAAGCTCGACGGCGTCGCGATCCGCGTGCCGACGCCGAACGTCTCGGTCGTCGACTTCAAGTTCGTCGCCAAGAAGAAGACCGACGCCGCCGAGATCAACAAGGCGATCAAGCTCGCCGCCGCCAACCAGCTCAAGGGCATCCTGGGCTGGACCGACGCGCCGAACGTATCGATCGACTTCAACCACGACAGCCACTCGTCGACCTTCCACATGGACCAGACCAAGGTCATGGACGGCACGCTGGTGCGCGTCATGAGCTGGTACGACAACGAGTGGGGCTTCTCCAACCGCATGTCCGACACCGCGGTGGCGATGGGCAAGCTCGGCTGATCGCCGATATCATTGAAGGCACAGGAGGGGCGGGCGCGCAGTGCTCGCCCCTTTTGTTTTGGCGTATGCTGGGCATAGTCCTGTGCAATTGGGAGGCGATATGGAGATCGTCCCGCAGCCGCTCACCAAGGAGGCGTTTGCGCCGTTCGGCGACGTGATCGAGGTGCCGACAGCAGCCGGGCGCAATTACTACGCCGACGCGCTGGGCAATCTCCGCGCCGACGCCAAACCCAGCCTCTCGATGTCGTACCGCGAGCCGACGCCGGACCGGCCGCTCAAGTCGCAAATGCTCGAGCGGCATGAGTTCTCCTCACAGACCTTCATCCCGGTCGATGTCGGCCGCTGGCTGATCGTCGTGGCGCCGCACGCCAGGGCCGGCGGCCCGGACATGGCGGGCCTGAAGGCCTTCGTCGCCACTGGCGCCCAGGGCGTCACGTACAGGCCCAACACCTGGCACCACGGCCTGACCACTCTCGACCGGCCCGGCCGCTTTGCCGTCTTCATGTGGCTGGCCGGCACCCAGGACGAGGAGTTCGTTCCTGTCACCCCCTTCACCATCCGCATCGCCTGATCCGGTGATCGAGATTCGCGACTGGCGCACGACGGCGGCGGCGCTGACGCAGGCGCGCGCCGCCGGCACGGCACCGACGCTCGTGACACCGCTCGATGCCGCGGGCTCCTACGGCGCGGGCTATCTCGGCGCGCTTCAGGAGCGCGCGAGAGAGGAATTTCCCGATGTGCCGTTCCGGCTGGTCGTCGATTGCGGCGACGCGTCGGGTTACGCACTCGCCTGCCTGCGCGCCGGCGTGAAACTGATCTCGATGGACCCGCCCGACGACAAGGTCGCGGACATCGCCCGGCAGATGGGCGCCGAACTGGTAAGGAGACCGACATGAGCTGGCAGCCGACGCGCAATTTCCGGGGATACGGCGCCAATCCTCCCGATCCGAAATGGCCCAATGGCGCCCGGGTCGCCGTCAACTTCGTGATGAACTACGAGGAAGGCTCCGAGCCGTCGATCCAGGACGGCGAAGGCCACACCGAGACCGGCCTCACCGAGGCAACCAGTTCGTCGATGGGCCTGAAGGGTCGCGACCTCGCCGGCGAGGGCATGTTCGAATATGGCAGCCGGGTCGGATTCTGGCGCCTCATGCGCGCGTTCCAGGAACGCGGCTTGCCGATGACGGTGTTCGGCTGCGCCCTCGCCTTCGAGCGCAACAAGGAGGCCGCCGACGCCGTTAAGGCCTCCGGGTTCGACGTCTGCAGCCATGGCTGGCGCTGGATCAAGCATTTCGACCTCAGCGAAGCCGAGGAGCGCGAGCACATCGCCAAGGCGGTGAAGTCCTTCCAGAAGACGGTCGGCCAGACGCCCGCCGGCTGGTATTGCCGCTATGGACCCAGCGTGAACACGCGCCGGCTCGTGGTCGAGCATGGCGGCTTCACCTACGACAGCGACTATTACGGCGACGAGCTGCCGTTCTGGCAGACCGTCGAGGGCAAGCCGCACCTCATCGTGCCCTACTCCCTCACCAACAACGACGGCAAGTACGCCACCACCATGAGCACGTCCGATCAGTGGTTCACCCTGGTGAAGGACGCCTTCGACGTGCTGTACAGCGAGGGAGCGCAAACTCCGAAGATGATGTCGGTCGGCATGCACATGCGCATCCTCGGCCATCCCGGCCGTACCGCCGGCCTGTGGCGCCTGCTCGACTACCTCCAGAAGCAGCCCGGCGTCTGGATCACCCGCCGCCTCGACATCGCGCAGCACTGGGTGAAGACGCATCCCTATCCCGGGAAAGGGTTGGGCGAATAGGCTGCCGGGGGCGCGCCACCCCAGTGGCGCGTCTTAATCGAAGAGAGAAATGATCGCGCCACTGGAGCCGCGCGCACCCGGCGATCAGACCTTCCCCGCCACGTGCCGCACCTTGCCGGGCGCGGCGATGTAGACCGCCACGGCGCAGACGATGCTGAGCACCAGCCCGATCGCGAAGGCGACGTGATAGGTGCCGGTCCTGTCGTACAGCACGCCGGTGACGAACGGCCCGATCGCGCCACCGCCGATCAGCGACGTCATCAGCAGGCTGAAGATCGAGCCGAACGACTTGCCTTCGAAGATTTCCGCCACTATCGGCCCCATGATCGCGGTGAAGGCATAGCCCAGCCCGCCCTGCGACAGCACCATGAGGTAGAGCAGCGGCTGGCTGGGCGTGGCCGCCATCGCCAGCAGCGCGGCATAGCAGATCGCGAAGCCGGCACAGCTCGCCGCCCACAGCGGTTCGCGGCCATAGCGGTCCGACAGCCCGCCCAGCAGGATCTGTCCCGGAATGCCGACCATCGCCACCAGCCCGAGCGACCACGCCGCGAGCATCGGCGAGAAGCCGATCTCGACGAGGTACTTCGTCTGATGGACCTGGACGGCGTACCAGATGTAGCCACCGCAGAAGAAGCTGAGCGCCAGCCACCAGAACCGCGACGTGCGCACCGCGCGCTTCACCGTCCAGTTGATCGCGACCCACTCGGCATCGACGACGCTCGATTTGCGTTGCGCGCCGCCGCCGCTGGCGTTCGCACGTTCGCCGTCGGGCAGCAGGCCGAGATCCTCCGGCCGCTTGGCGACGATCAGGTTGATCGGCACCAGCACCACGGCGGTCACGATGCCGAGCAGCAGGCAGGCATGACGCCAGCCCTCGTGCAGGATCACCGTCTGCAACCAGGGCAGGATCAGCATCGAGCCGACGCCTACTCCCGAGAAGGCGATGCCGATGGCGAGCGCCCGGCGGCGCACGAACCAGTTGGGCAGGAACTGCGAGTGGACCGAGTAGGTCATGCAGTTGACGCCGATGCCGACCAGCAGTCCGAGCGTGAGGTAGAGCATGAATGGCGAGTCGATCCGGGTGGCGCCCAGCAGACCCGCCGTCGTGGTCAGCGCGCCGAACTCGATGATGAATCGCGGGCCGCGCACATCCATCACCTTGCCGATGATCGGGCTCACCATGGCGGAGACCATGAAGCCGAAGGAGAAGGCGCCGGCCGCCAGGCCGCGCTCCCATCCGAACTCCGCGATCATCGGCGGAAACATCAGGGAGAACGCCGTGCGCGCCGTGGCGCCGAGCGCCACGGTCACGAAGGCCACCGCAATGATGGCCCAGCCGAAGAAGAACGGCAGGCGGGCGGCCAGCGGGGCACGTTCGGAGGGCTGCATGGTCATGTTCCCTCGCTTAGCCCGAGGCCAAATGCCAACCAATTCCGTTGCAGGTAGTCTTGTCCCCGGCGCACGAAGCGTCAGGCGGAACGCCGCAGGTGCGAGAAGGCCACATATCCCCATCCGGTGCAGGGCTTGAACCGCCAGCCCGCCGCCGCTAAACCGGCCTCCGAAAGGGAGGCCCGGCCTTGAAGATCACGCGCACCGTCAAGAAGATCCTCGACAACTACGAGAGCGACAATCCGGGCACCAAGGGCAACCTCGCCCGCATCCTGATGCACGGCCGTCTCGGCGGCTCGGGCAAGATGGTGATCCTCCCCGTCGACCAGGGCTTCGAGCATGGCCCGGCCCGCTCCTTCGCGCCGAATCCCGACGCCTACGATCCGCATTACCACTACCAGCTCGCGGTCGACGCCGGCCTCAACGCCTATGCCGCCCCGCTCGGCCCGCTGGAAGCCGGCGCCGACTCCTTCGCAGGCGCCATCCCGACCATCCTCAAGGTCAACTCGGCGAACAGCCTTTCGACCAACAAGGACCAGGCCGTCACCGCTTCGGTCGAGGACGCGCTGCGGCTCGGCTGCTCGGCGATCGGCTTCACGATCTATCCGGGCTCGGAAGACCAGTACGAGATGATGGAAGAGATCCGCGAGATGTCGCTCGAGGCGAAGTCGGTCGGCCTCGCCGTCGTCATGTGGTCCTATCCGCGCGGCGGCAAGCTCGACAAGGCGGGCGAGACCGCGCTCGACGTCTGCGCCTACGCCGCCCACATGGCCGCCCTGCTCGGCGCCCACATCATCAAGGTGAAGCCGCCGACCAACGTGCTGTGGCAGCCGGAAGCCAAGGCCGCCTACGAGAAGGCCAAGGTCGATACCTCGACGCTCGCCGCGCGCATCAAGCATGTCATGCAGGCGACCTTCAACGGCCGCCGCATCGTTGTGTTCTCGGGCGGTGAAGCCAAGGATCTCGAGGGCCTGTTCACCGAGATCCGCGGCCTGCGCGACGGCGGTGCCAACGGCTCGATCATCGGCCGCAACACCTTCCAGCGTCCGCGCGCCGAGGCGCTCGACATGCTCGACAAGATCATCGGCATTTATCAGAACAAGATGTAAGGCGGCCGAAAAGCCGCGGCCTTCGCACCGATCGGGGTGCGATCCGGGTAACAACCGCTGCATCTAGGAGCCAGTGAGACGCCTTCCGGACCACCGGGAGGCGTTTTTTTTTTGCCTGGCTCCAATCGGCCGAAGCGTCGGAGCACTGGCTGGCTCCCGGCAGCGTCGTGCGGCGACCGATACCCTGAATGGCGTCGGAACGGACGCTCGATCAACAAGTACGGACGGGCCATCATTCGAGCCCGGCGCGCGCGTACCCAGCTAACCTCCGACAGTCGTGCGGACACGACCGTCCCTTCTGGAGGTTTGTCATGGCACGTTTAACGATGCTGGCGTATGGCGCGGTCTGCTACCTGTTCGGGCTGGCGGCAATCCTGTACGCCATCTGCTTCATTGGCGGCTTTTCTCCCCGGTCGATCGATGCCGGAGGACCGCCGACCGCCCCCGTTGTGGCGGCAATCATCAACCTTGCACTGCTCGGAGTGTTCGCAGTCCAGCACAGCGTGATGGCGCGGCCGGCCTTCAAGGCCGCATGGACGACCGTCGTACCGCAGGCCGTCGAGCGCAGCACCTACGTGCTGTTCTCGGCCCTGGCGCTGGGCCTGCTCTATTGGCAATGGCGGCCGATCGGGGGAGCGCTGTGGAGCGTGAGCGGACCGGGCGCGATCGCGCTCATGGCCGTGTTCTGGGCCGGTTGGGCCGTGCTGCTTCTCAGCACCTTCCTGATCAATCACTTCGACCTGTTCGGCCTGGCCCAGGTGTGGGCCAACTGGCGCGGCGTCGAGCAGACGGGGCCCGAGTTTCGCACGCCCTTCTTCTATCGGGTGGTGCGCCATCCGATCTATGTCGGCTTCCTTCTCATCGTCTGGGGCGCGCCGACCATGACCTGGGGCCGCGCCCTCTTCGCCGCGGGGGCGACCGGATACATCCTGGTCGGCGCCTGGCTGGAGGAGCGCGATCTCGTCTCGGCCTTCGGCGACACCTATCGCAACTACCAGGCCCGCGTGTCGATGCTGATCCCGATGCCGCCGAAGCGCGGGTAGAGGACGACCGCCGCAGTCTGAACCGCCCGAGGTTCGAACTGCGCGATCGAACGAACACATGGATCGGGACGGGCGAATCTTGGTACGCCCGCTCCGATCCGACAGGCTTTCCCAATGGGCCGGCTTCTCGCCGGCATCCAAGTCGGGCCGTCAGCGGGCGCAGAGCCGCTTGATTTCGGGCGCCACGTGGGCGGCGAATTTGGCCGAACCGGCGGGCGTGAAGTGCCCATGATCGATGAAGTCGGCAGCCGTGAAATCGGTGATCGGCACGTCGATGAATGTGTCTCCGAGAGTTTGCGCCCTCTCCCGCATGATGCCGTTGAGCCGCTCGAGCAGTGGCCAGACGTCGGCTGGCGGGATCAGGCTCGTCCAGGGAACCTCCGACGAGGTGCGATGCTTCTCGACATTGATCAGCTGCGGCACCCAGATCGTGCGGATCCCCCGGCCGCGATTGATCGCCGAGATCGTCGTGAGGTTGCGCGCATACAGCGCCTCGAGCCTGGGATCGGGTGCGCCGCTGACTTTCCCCTTGGGATCGGCCCCGTCGCGCCTCGGCGGCGCCCAGGCCATTGCCAGCGGCGTCCCCGGCGCCGGCCGTGCGGTGTCGATCGCCATCGCCAAAAGTCGTGCGGAGATGGTGAAGACGGGCGACACCGTGACGAATGTCGTTCCGACGCGCCTTGCCTGCAGCAGGTCGATCTGGGCGCGGAGATGGTACCCGGCATAGGCCGAATCGAGATCGTCGATGTGCGAATTGCGCAGATCGTTCCAGCCGACATAGTAGACGGCACACCGCGGCGTGGCTCCGAATGCATCCATGTAGAACGCCGTCTGGATGATGTGCTCGACCGTCGTGTAGCCCAGCACGCCATGATTGATGAACGCGAACCTGTCGCTGCCGAGCAGCTGCTCGAGCCGCGTCGTCCAGGTATCGGCGTCGGTCACACCGAGGTCGTAGGTCGTCGAACCGCCGATCGCGGCCACCACGTTCTTGCCGGCGAGTTCGTCGCGGGAGTAGTCGCGCCCGCGCGTCCCGGCTGCGCTGTGGGTGATTGTCAGGCCGTCATAGCCGCCCTTGAGCGACGGCACGGGCGCCCCTTGCAGGAGCGGGTGCCACTGGAAGCCGCCACCGGCGTAGAAATTGTCGGGCATCACCGAAACGCCGGCCCCCGTGCGGGACAGCAGCAGCGAGCCGAGGCCAAGCCCGAAATCGACCAATGCCAGCCCGAGCAGGATCGCGGCACATCGCGGCCAGGCCGCGAGGATGGCGGCCAACACGGCAAGCCCGAGCAGATAAAGGAAGTAGTCCTTGCGCGGCGAGTACCAGTACAACTCGCCGCAGAGGGCGAAGATGCCGGCGGTGAGCAGCACGATGGCAGCCACCGCCGCCGCTGCCGCGACCACCAGCAGGCGCTCGGGGCGGCGCGGCTCGAGGCCAGCCCAGCGCCGAATAGACCGCTCGAATTTCATTGGCCGTCAAAATGGCAAAGATCGCTACCTGCGTATAGAGGCGGGGGGGCGTCGCGAGGACGCGGTCGGAGTCCATCGCCTGCATTTTGTCATCGACCGCGCGGACAACCTGGCGATGGTGACCGATGAACCGACCACTTGTGCCGAACCCACGATCGAGTTGCGCGCGACCGAATGAGTTCGGCTGCGACCAGGACGCCGGGCGCGGTGGTAGCCTGCTCGCGATCGCCGGCTTCTGCTCGACCGCGATGGCCGCGCGTACCACGGCCGGTGCCGCGAAAGCCGTACCATCGGCGGAACCTCTGACGGCGAACGCCGATCCCAATTCTTTTGTATCCGCCGCTTCCGGCCTGTCCGGTCGCGGGCAGGGATTCGGCAGCAGCCTCAATTGCTTAGCGGCCGGAGCCAAGCGTCGCCGCGTGCCGGGGGCCCTGCCAGAACATCGCGTTCCGGATGCAAGAATACGTTGGCGGGCGCGATTCGATGAGTAATATGCCGCCAAGGGGAGAACACCACCTCATGCGTTTCCGTCTGATCGCCGCGTCGCTGGCGGCTTTCCTGTTCTGCATCGGCGCTTCGGCCCAGACGGCCGGGCCGACTTCTAATCCCATGGGCCCGCAGCAAGAGACGCAGTCGGGCCGCAGCACCTTGCCGGCGGTTCTTCCGACTCCGATCAACTCCTTCGCCGACGTCGCCGGCTGGTGGTGGGGCGAAGTCGACCTGACCACCAAGGTGAGCCTGGTCGTCGGCGCCGACGGCCGCGTGAAGCTGCGCGGTCCCGCGAGCCTCGAGCAGGTCGCGACGATCAACCTGCAGCGCCTTGAAATCCAGTCGCCGTACACCGACCTCCTTTGCAACCTGGTCAACGGCTTCCTGACCTGCCACGCCCGTTTCGGCCGCACCTACGCCGAGCTCAATCTGCGCAAGGCGCAGCAGTAGCGGCGCGAGCAACGACACCATGTTGAAGCCCTTCCTGCTCGGCGCGACCGCCCTGCTCGCGATCTGCGGCACGGCTACGGCGAGCTTCGCCAGCGACAACAGCTGCGGATCGGGAAGTGCGCGCGGCACCAGCTGCTACGACGGTGTCTATCGCAAGCTGCCGCCGGTGCCCTACGACGGCGTGGTTCGCAAGATCGAGGTTCCGTACGACGGCGTGCATCGCAAGCTGACCGACGTTCCCTACGACGGCGTCGTCCGCAAGCTGCCGGACGTGCCGTATGACGGCGTGCACCGCAAGATCGAGGTCGCCTACGACGGCGTCCATCGCAAGCTCAAGGACGTGCCGTATGACGGCGTGCACCGCAAGTTGCCGGACGTGCCGTACGACGGCGTGCATCGCCAGATCCACTGCCCCTGATCATCGGTCCTCAGAGTCCCAGTCATCTCGAGTTCGGTCGACGTGGCCTGTCGCCTCTATCTGATCTCGCCTGAGCGCCTCGATCATCCGGCGATCTTCGCCGACGATCTGCGCGCGGCGCTCGACGGCGGCGACGTGGCGGCGTTCCAGTTGCGTCTGAAGGATGTCGGCGACGACGCCATTGCGCGCGCCGCCGACACGCTCCGCCCGATCTGCCAGCAGCGCGGCGTCGCCTTCATCATGAACGACCGGCCCGATCTCGCGGTGAAGCTCGATTGCGACGGCGTGCATGTCGGGCAGGAAGACATGTCGTGCGCCGAGGCGCGGCGGATCGTCGGTCCCGACCGCCAGATCGGCGTCACCTGCAAGGCCTCGCGCCATCTCGCCATGGAGGCCGCGGAAGCCGGCGCCGACTATGTCGCCTTCGGCGCCTTCTTCCCGTCGAGCACCAAGACCGTGACCACGCCCGCCAGCCTCGAAATCATCGAATGGTGGAGCGGCCTGATGGAAGTGCCGTGCGTGGCGATCGGCGGCATCACCGTCGAGAATTGCCGCCCCGTCATCGCCGCCGGCGCCGACTTTCTCGCCGTCGCGGGCGGCGTGTGGAACCACAAGGACGGCCCGAAGGCCGCGGTGGCCGCCTTCAACGAGATCTTTTCGTCAGCGAACGGGTAGCCACATCACGTCCTCGATGTGGCTCGCCCCGGTCGCCAGCATGACCAGGCGATCGAAGCCCAGCGCGATGCCCGAGCATTGCGGCAGGCCATGGTCGAGCGCCGCCAGGAAATCGTCGTCGACCGGCCAGCGGACGCCGTAAAGCCGCTCCTTCTCGTCCATGTCGGCCTGCAGGCGCGCACGCTGGATCGCGGGATCGGTCAGTTCGCCGAAGGCGTTGGCCAGTTCGACGCCGCAGCAATAGAGTTCGAAGCGCTCGGCCACGCGCGGATCGGACGGCTTGGCGCGGGCGAGCGCCGCCATCGAGATCGGGTACTCGCAGAGGATGGTCGGGCGGCCCATGCCGAGATGGGGTTCGATTTTCTCGAACATGATGCGGAAGAAGACATCGTCCCAGGAGTCGCCCGAGTGCATCGCGATGCCCGAGGCACGCGACAGCTTTTCGGCGCGCCCGATCGTCGAGAACAGGTCTACGCCGGCATGCCGCTCGAAGGCCTTGGCCACGGTGAGCCGCTCCGGCACGGAGCCGGGATCGCAAACCTTGTCCTGCCAACGCAGTTCCTTGACGCCGGTGAGACCGAGCAGAGACGCGCAATCCTCCATGATGATCTCATAGCGGGCGCCCGCCCGGTACCACTCGAGCATCGTGAACTCGGGATGATGCAGCGCCGAGCCCTCGGCGTTGCGGAACACCCGGGCGAACTGGAACAGACGCTCGACGCCGCCGGCCAGCAACTTCTTCATCGCCAGTTCGGGCGAGGAATGCAGCCAGCGCTCGCGCTCCTCGCCGTCGGGCAGTTCCCAGTCGGTGGCGAAGCCGGTGAGATGCACCTCGGCGCCCGGCGCCACCTGCAGGATCGGCGTCTCGACCTCGACGAAGCCCTCAGCCTCGAACCACTGCCGCATCGCCGCCTGCAGGCGCGTGCGCGCCTGCAGGTTGGGCAGGCGGCGGGCAAGCTTGTCGGGACGCCAGTCGGTCATGCCCGACCTTCGCACGGGCGGCATGCGCCGTGTAGGGTGGCCCCCGAACAGAGATGTCGCCATGACACCCGCTGCGATCGCCGCCTACTGCAAGACCTTGCCGCACGCCACCTGCGTCGTGCAGTGGGAGGGCGTCCAGGTGTTCAAGGTCGGCGGAAAGATGTTCTGCCTCGTCGCGCCGCCCAACCATTCGGTGGCGCGGATCTCCTTCAAGTGCGATCCCCTGCACTACGACGCGCTCTCCCGCGCCGACGGCTTCGCCCCCGCGCCTTACCTCGCGCGCGCCAAGTGGGTATCGCTGGTGAACCCCAAGGTTCTGACCGCCACGGAGACAAAGGCCTATCTCAGGCGCGCCCACGCCGTGATCGTCGCCGGCCTGCCGAAGAAGAAGCAGCGGGAGCTCGGCCTGTAGGCCTCGTTCTGGCCCATGTTGCCACTCTGGCGGGCCTTTGATACAAGCCCGCCGCTGGCCTCGTCCCGCGCCCCGCGGACGAGGCCAAATCATTCAATCCGACCAAGCGGTTAGATCGCAGGAACGCCCATGAAAGTCCCCGTCAATTCCATCCGCGCCGGCAACGTCATCGAATACAACGGCAAGCTCTGGGTGGCATCCAAGGTGCAGCACATCAGCCCCGGCAAGGGCGGTGCCTTCGTGGCGATCGAGGCCAAGGCGCTGCGCGAGGGCAACAAGCTGCAGGAACGCTTCCGCTCCGGCGAGACGATCGAGCAGGCGCACATCGACACGCGCGAGTGCAC
Source organism: Reyranella sp. (assembly GCA_044225265.1). GTDB lineage: Bacteria > Pseudomonadota > Alphaproteobacteria > Reyranellales > Reyranellaceae > Reyranella. Next base: position 55,212 of record JBGAIW010000006.1, on the reverse strand, counting down.
CTACCTGTACAAGGACGACGTCGGGTTCACCTTCATGGACAAGGAGAACTTCGAGCAGCTCGTGGTCGGCGCCGACGTTCTCGATCCCGACCAGTCGCGCTGGCTGCAGGACGGCATGGAAGTCGAAGTCTCGCTGCACGAAGGCACTCCGGTCGGCTGCACCCTGCCCAAGAGCGTCGTGCTCGCCGTGATCGAAGCCGACGCCGTGGTGAAGGGCCAGACCGCCTCCTCGTCCTACAAGCCGGCCGTCGTCGAGGGTGGCGTTCGCGTGATGGTGCCGCCGCACATCGCCGTCGGCACCCGGCTGGTGATCAACACCGAGGACGGCAGCTACATGGAACGCGCCAAGGACTGACGGCAGTCCGATGGCATTCCCTCCCCGCGATCAACCCGTAGCCCGCGTCGGCCGCGCGCCGATGAGCGTCGGCCGCGACCGGCCGCAGCCGCGCGAGCGCAAATCGCTGGCGCCGCGCTCGGCCACGATCACGGTGATGATTCGCGCGGCCTTCGCCGCGGCCAAGGGATTGAAGCGCGATTTCGGCGAGGTCGAGCATCTGCAGGTCTCGGCCAAGGGCCCGGCCGATTTCGTGAGCCGCGCCGACATCATGGCCGAGAAGACCCTGCGCGCGGAGCTGTCGCGGACGCGGCCCGACTACGGCTTCCTCGGCGAAGAAGGCGGCGAAACCAAGGGCACCGGCGAGATCGGGAGCCGCAACCGCTGGATCGCCGATCCGCTCGACGGCACGACAAACTTCCTGCACGGCGTGCCGCATTTCGCGATCTCGCTGGCGCTGGAGCGCGACGGTGAGATCGTCGCGGGCGTGATCTACCAGCCGATCTCCGACGAACTGTTCTGGGCCGAGAAAGGCAACGGCGCCTTCGTCGACACGCCGAACGCCCGCTCGCGCCGCCTGCGCGTCTCGGGCCGCAAGATCCTCGGCCAGGCGCTGATCGGCACCGGCATCCCGATGATGGGCCGCGGCAATCATCCCGAATATGTCGGCAAGCTCGAGACCGTGATGGGCAAGACCGCCGGTGTGCGCCGCTGGGGCGCCGCCTCGCTCGACTTGGCCTTCGTGGCCGCCGGCCGCTACGACGCCTTCTTCGAATACGATCTCGCCCCGTGGGACGTCGCCGCCGGCCTGCTGATGGTGCGCGAAGCGGGCGGACAGGTGAGCGACATAGCCGGCAAGCCCTACGAGTTGGGCGGCCCTTCGATCCTGGTCTCCAACACGGGTCTGCACGACGCCATGGTCGAGGCCCTGGCTTAGCGGGCTCTGGCTGGGCCCCCCCTCCGAGGGGAAAAACCAGAGAAAGTGCAAGCGGGCCGCGCCTAAATCGTTCCCCCAAGGGAGGGAAAAAGGCGGGAACCGGAGGGGAATCGAGGGCCCGCGGGAATCCCGCCGCTACTTACCCGCCAGAATCTGCCGCACCAGCCGGGCCACCGTTCGGCCGGCGAGCGTTGCGGGCCGCTGCGTGCCGAGCGAAAGCCAGGTCGTCTGCTCGAACACGGGCTTCACGATCCGGGCCCAGGCAAAGGCGGGCGCCGCCATCTGTCGTTCGACGAACGGGCGCGGGAACACCGTGCACAGACCGCACGCCGCGATCGCCTCGCGCAGGATCGACGAGGAACTGCCTTCGAGCACGGTGTTGAGTTCGATGCCCTGGCGTGTCGCGAGTTCCGTCATCGCCGAGGTGAGCGCGTTGGGCCGTACCGGCCCGCACATCGGCACGCCGTGCAGCGCACGAAACGGCACTTCCCTGTGGCGCAGCAGCGGACTGCCCTTTGGCCCGACCAGCACCATGTCGGTGCGTGACACCGCCTCGGCGCCGCGCACGGCGCCCCGGCGGTAGCGGTTGAATACCGCGACCTCGATGCGGCCGGTGGCGATCCATTCCTCGACCTGGCCGCTGTAGGCTTCGTGCACGCGCAGGCGGATGCGCGGGTAGTCGGCCATCAACTGCTGCACGAGCGTGGTGATCAGGGGCTGCGCCCAGCCCGGCACGACTCCGAGATCGACCGTGCCCGAGGGATTGCTGCGCTGGCCGCGCGCCTCGACGGCGAGTTGCTCGGCCTCGGCAAGCAGCGCCTTGGCGCGCGGCAGCAGGCTGGCGCCGAGTTCAGTCGCCTGCACGCCGCGTCCGGTGCGATGGAAAAGCCGACCGCCCAGTTCGCTCTCGAGCGCCGAGACCTGCCGGCTGAGGACCGATTGCGCCACGCCGAGCGACGCTGCGGCGCGGCTGAAGCCGCCGCCATCGGCCACGCTGCAGAAAGCGCGCACACCCTTCAAGTCCATGTCGGCAGATCCATGCTGGCGATCCTCCATCCGATTTCGGCAAGACGAGCTTAGCTCAGTTGACGGATCGGCATGACGGGCGTCCCGGACGCCGGCAGATGCCGCCGGCGTCGGCCGGCATCCCCCGATCCTCGTCGCCCGGGCCGGTTGAGCCTCGCCGGGCCATTGGGTATTCTGTGGCAGGCGGAAAACCCTTGGAAAGGCAATCAGTTATGCCCGCGTCTTCGGTTGCTGTGCGCAGCCTTGCCCTTGCTCTGCTGGGCTTCGGCGGTGCCTCGGCCCTGGCCCAGACGGCGAACGTGTCCGCCTTCAATCCCTATAACGGCATCGGCCTGCCGGGCAGCCCCGCCCCGTCGATGCCGCTGCAGGCCGGCCCGATGGGCGTTCCGGCCCAGCCCGGCATGGCATTCAATCCCTGGCGGCCGGCCGGTGTCGCCGCCGGCTGGGGTCCGGCGCCGCCGACACCCCCGGCCTATGCCAGCTATCAAGGCGGCTACCAGGGTGGATATGAGGGCGGCTACGACCGCGGTTCCTATCTGCCGGCGCCGCCCCCCGGCGCGCTCGAGAGCCGCATCGTCGCCATTCCCGAGCGCGGCGAACGCGCCGGCGCCCGCCGCTCGCCGACCTCGATCGCCCCGGCTCCCGCGGCGCCGCCGCAGACCCAGGCTGCCGTGACGCCGCCTCCGCCTACCAGCAAGATGCCGCCGCTGGTCGTGCCGGCCGAGCCGCCGGCGGCCACCGCCGCCCCGGCACCCGTTCCGGTCCAGCGCCCGCCCGCCCAGACCGCTGCGCCTGCGACGACGCCTGCTCCAGCGCCGGCAGCGGCACCGCCCCCGGCCGCACCGCCGGCCCAGACCGCGGCCGTCGCACCGCCGCCCACTCCGCCGGCGACGCCGGCCGTCCGCCCGCCGCCGCCGGCGGGAGCACCGATGGCCTCCGTCCAGTTCGGCCGCGAGTCGGCCGAGATCAGCGGCGAGGCGCGCAGCGAACTCGACCGCGTCGCCAAATCGCTGGGTTCGACGCGCCAGATCGAAGTGCGCGCCTACGCCACCGGCCCCGACCCCGCCGACGCGCGCAAGATCGCGCTCGCGCGTGCGCTCGCCGTCCGCAGCTACCTGATCGACCAGGGCGTGAAGGCACGCATCGAGGTCGGAGCCTTCGCGTCCGAGACGCGCGGCCCCGGCAGCGAGCGTGTCGACGTCCTGACGCCCGGCGGCTGATCCGCCATCGCCCGGAACCGAGAAACAACCCGATGAGCAGCCCGCTTCCCTATCTCGTCCGCATGCTGCTCTTTCTGGTGATCGTGGCAGGCATCGGCTGGCTGCTGCACGACGACCTGATCCGGGTGTTCCTGAACACGCCGACGCTGGATTCGGTGATCCTGGGCGTACTGGTGCTCGGCATCTTCTTCGTCTTCCGCCAGGTCATCATCCTGTGGCCCGAGGTGAAGTGGCTACGCCGCTTCCAGCACCGCGAGGAAGGCGCACCGCCGCCGCCCGCCGACTCGGTCAACCTGCTGGCGCCGATGGCGGCCATGCTGGGCGAGCGCTCCGATCAGATCCGCCTGTCGCCGACCGCCGCGCGCGCCATGCTCGACGGCATCGCGACCCGCCTCGACGAACGGCGCGAGCTGGCGCGCTACATGATCGGTCTGCTGATCTTCCTCGGCCTGCTCGGCACCTTCTGGGGCCTGCTGCAGACGATCGGCGCGGTCGCCGACGCCATCAACGGCCTGCAGGTCTCGGCCGGAGATCCTCTGACCATGTTCGCCAAGCTCAAGGGCAGCATCGAGGGGCCGCTCAAGGGCATGTCGACGGCGTTCGGCGCCTCGCTGTTCGGCCTGTCGGGTTCGCTGGTGCTGGGTTTCCTCGAGCTGCAGGCAAGCCAGGCGCAGGGCCGCTTCCACAGCGAGCTGGAAGAGTGGCTGGCCCGCGCCACCATCCTGTCGAGCACCTCGCTGCCGGCCGCCACCGGCGCCGCGCCGGTTCCGGCCTATGTCGAGGCGCTGCTCGAGCGCAACGCCGAGAGCACCGACAACCTGATCCGCGCCGTGCAGAAGGTCGAGGAGAGCCGCCAGTCGGCAGCCGCGGGCAACGCGGCCCTGGTCGAGCGGCTGGCGGCGCTGGCCGAGACCATGCGCACCCAGCAGAACCTGCTGGCCCGCTTCACCGAACTGTCGATCGAGTTGCGCGCCGCCGTGACGCGGCTGTCGGACCGCTCCGGCGCCGAGGCCGACCGCGAAGCGCTGCTTGCCCACCAGCGCAATCTCGAAGCGCATATCAGCCGCCTGGTCGAGGAAACCGCGCGCAGCCGCGGCGCCGTCTCCGACCAGCTGCGCGAAACGGTGGCCAAGGTCACCGATCGTGCCGCCGCCGACGCCGACCGCGAGGCCGTGCTGGCGCAGCAGCGCAACCTCGAGCTCCAGGTCGCCCGGGTCGCCGAGGAAGGCGAGCACGCCCGTGCCCAGGTGATCGACGAACTCCGCCAGCTCGCCGCCCGGGTCGCCGACCGCGCCGCCGCCAACGCCGACCGCGATGCGCTGATGGAGGCGCAACGCCATCTCGAGGGCCAGATCGCCCGCCTCGGCGAGGAAAGCGCGCGCCATCGCAACGACCTCGCGAGCGAGCTGCAGGACGTCCTGACGCGGCTGAACGACCGCTCGGCCGACGTGGCCCTGCGCGAGTCGCTGCTGGCGCAGCAGCGCAGCCTCGAAAGCCAGATGGCGCGCATGGCCGAGGAGAGTACGCGCCTGCGCAACGATCTGGTCGGCGAGCTGCACGGCGTCGCAGACAAGATCGCCAGCCACGTGCCCGGCCCGACCGACAGCGAGGCGCTCAGGATCCACCAGCGCAACGTCGAGGAATTCCTGACCCGCCTCACCGAGGAGAGCGGCAAGGTCCGCGCCCAGATCAGCAGCGAGATCGAGCAGGCTGTCGCCCGACTCTCCGACAAGGGCGCGGCCGATGCCGAGCACCAGTCGCTGGCGAGCCACCAGGCCAACATCGAGGCCCATCTCGCCCGCCTGGTCGAGGAGAATGCGCGCAACCGGGCCGCCCTGGTCGACGAACTGCGCGAGGCGGTCGGCCGCCTCACCGAGCGCTTCGCCGACAGCGACCGCGAGGCGATCGCCAATCATCAGCGCAACATCGAGGGCCATCTTGCGCGGCTCGCGGAGGAGGCGACGCTGAACCGCTCGGCGCTGGCCGACGAATTGCGTGGCGAGCTGCGGCTGCTGGCCCGCACCGTCGCGATGAGCCGCGGCGAGGCGGGACTGACCGCCAAGAGCGAGGGCTGACCGGGCGTGGCCGCCGCGCTGTCCCGCCGCCGTGCATCGGCCGCCGACTACACCTGGCCGGGCTATGTCGACGCGCTGACCACGCTGTTGATGGTGTTGATCTTCCTGCTGTCGATCTTCAGCGTCGCACAGTTCACGCTGTCCAACGTGCTCTCGACCAAGGACACCGCGATCGACGCGCTCGGGCGGCAGATCAACGCCATCGTCGAGCAGCTCAACCTCGAGAAGCAGAATGTCGCCAAGCTGCAGCGCGAGGCCCAGGCGCTGAACCTGCAGATCGGCCAGCTGCGGGCCGAGCGCGACAGCCTGCGCACTGAACGCGACGGGCTCAAGACCGACCGCGACCAGCTCAGCGTCAACCTCAAGTCGCTGGAAGCCAAGTCGATGGATCTCCAGAAGGAGACCGAGCGGCAGAAGCTCGAACTGACGCGGCTCGCCGCGGCGCTGGCGGCCGCCAACGAGGAAAAAGGCAAGTTCTTCTCCGATCTCACCGAGGAGCAGAAGCTCGCCGCCGAGCAAAAGGCCGCCGTCGTGCGCATGACCGCCGAGATGGCAGCCCTGAAGGACGAACTCGCCAAGCTCAATGCCGCGCTCGAGGCGGCCGACGCCAAGGCCAAGGAGCAGAACGCCCAGATCGTCGATCTGGGTCAGAAGCTCAACCGGGCGCTGGCCAGCAAGGTCGAGGAGCTGGCGCGCTACCGCTCGGAGTTCTTCGGCAAGCTGCGCGAGGCGCTGGCTGGCCAGCGCGACGTGCAGATCGTGGGCGACCGCTTCGTCTTCCAGTCCGAAGTGCTGTTCCCCTCGGGCTCGGCCGAGCTGCAGCCCTCGGGCGAGAAGCAGCTTGCCAACGTCGCCCAGCGCCTGCTCGAGATCAGTGCCAAGATCCCCAAGGACATCAATTGGGTGCTGCAGGTCGACGGCCACACCGACAGCAAGCCGATCAACACTCGCCAGTTCCCATCCAACTGGGAGCTGTCGTCCGCCCGCGCCATCGCCGTCGTGAAGTTCCTGAACAGCCAGGGGATTCCGAACGCCAATCTGGTGGCGGCGGGCTACGGCGAATTCCAGCCGCTGTCGCTGATGGACACCGCCCGCAACCGGCGAATTGAATTGAAGCTCACCAACCGGTAGCGGACGTCGGGCTAAAGCAGCCCCAGTCTCTTCAGCTCCGCTGCCATTTCCTCGGGCATGTCGCCGCTGTCGCCCGCCGCAATGTCGGGCGGAGCGTCCTCCGGCTTGAAGTAGCGCCAGCCCTGGAAAGCCCTGCAGGCGCGCGGCGCGGTGCGAACGATGGTGCGCTTGACCTTGATCTTGCAGTACTTGCGCGCCTCTTCCTTGTCGAAGTCCTCCTCGAAACCGACCAGTTCCTGGCGGCAGCGGATGACGCCCCTGATCACCCAATAAAGCGATCCGCCGGCCAACAATTCCTCGGAGCGGCGCGGGGTGTTGCGGGTGTAGACCCAGTGCGGCGAGCCCGACTTCTGCCGTCGCTGCTTTCTGCGGGCCGCCTGAAGGCTCTTCATCTGGGCGAGATCGTCGACGCCGACCGCCAGCTTGATCATATGCAACGCCATGCCGCCCGCTTGGTAGCGCAAGCGTGGCGGGCGCGCCACACCGCGAGACATTCACAACCCGGGCACCAACCTCCACAGTGTTTGCACAATCGGCGGGATAGAGTCCGCACAGGCTTAAGGGGGGAGCATTCCCATGAATCGGTCGACGGTTGCGGCTCTGGTCGTGGCTCTGATGCTGGGATCTGGCATCGCGGGATACCTGATCGGCAAGCCCGGCGAGATCCTCGACCGTCCTGCCCCCTCCCGAACCGCGACGGCAACGCCGCCGGCATCTTCTCCCGCCACGTCGCCGACCACACCGGCCAACCCGCAATCCGCGGCACCTGTGCCGATCGGCCAGCCGGCCGCCGCGCCGGGCGAGCCGCTCGCCTACCGGCGGACTGGCATCGACAGCAGCAAGGCCGAGGGCGAGGCCTGCCTGTTCTTCAACAAGCCGCTGACGACCGACGATTCGGTGAAATACGGCGACTACATCCGGCTTACGCCCGACGTGCGCTCGGCGGTGCGGCCGGTCGACGACAAGCTCTGCATCGGCGGCCTCGCCTACGGCAAGGACTACAAGATGCGCTTGATGGCGGGGCTGCCGGCGAAAGATGGCAGCAAGCTCGCCGAGGATCAGATCGTCGACGTGGCGCTCGGTGCACGACCGGCGGTCGTGTCGCTGCCCGGCAAGGGCTTCATCCTGCCGCGCGGCAGCGCCGCCGGACTGCCGGTGACGACGGTGAATGTCAGCAAGGTCGGCATCGCCGTCTATCGCGTGAACGAGCGCGGGCTGGACCGCTTCACGATGGAGTACGCCGATTCGGAGTTCCCCGGCAGCAAGCCCGCGACCGAGTCGTGGTCGCTGCGTGCCTGGCTGAACGGCGGCAACGGCGCCCTGCAATGGCGCGGTACGATGGACGTGCGCAACGTGCTGAACCAGCCGTCGGTCACCGCCTTCCCGATCCGCGAGACGGTCAAGGATTGGCGCCCCGGCGCCTACTACGTCGTGATGTGGAACGCCGCCCAGCCGCCCGCGCGCGACGATGACGACGAGGACGTGCCCAACGCCGCCAGCACCGGCATGTGGGTGGTCGACACCGATATCGCGCTGACCTCGTTCAGTGGCCGCGACGGGCTGAACGTCTTTGCCCGTTCACTCGACAGCGCCCAGCCGCTCGCAGGCCTGGAAATCGTGCTGCTGACCCGCGGCAACGATCCGATCGCCAAGGCGGTCACCGGAGAGGACGGCCGTGTCACCTTTGCCGATGCCCTGCTGAAGGGCCGGGGTGCCGCCGAAGCGATCGCGGTGATGGCGCTCGCCGCCGGCCGCCAGGAATTTTCGCGGTTGGAGCTCACCAAGGCGCCGTTCGACCTCAGCGACCGCGGGGTCGAGGGCCGTGACCAGCCCGGCCCGGTCGATGCCTTCCTCTACACCGAACGCGGCGTCTATCGCCCGGGCGAGACGGTGCAGTTGATGGCCATGCTGCGCGACGACGCAGCCAATGCGCTCTCGAGCCTGCCGGTCACCCTGATCGTCAAGCGGCCTGACGGCACGGAGTTCACGCGCTACACCCTGGCGCTCGGCGCCTCCGGTGCGCTGTATCAGCCGATCGCACTGCCGAAATCCTCGCGTCGCGGGCGCTGGTCGGTCGGCGCCTATATCGATCCCAAGGGCGGCCCGGTCGGTCGCGCCGAATTCTCGGTCGAGGATTTCGTGCCGGAGAAGCTCAAGGTCGAGCTCACCGCCGACCAGACGCTGCTGCGGCCCGGCAAGCCGAACCGCTTCACGGTGCAGGCCGACTTCCTCTATGGCGCACCGGCCGCCGGTCTCACCGCCGAGGCCGACATGCGGGTCACGGTCGATGCCCAGCCCTTCCCGGCCTTCGCTGCCTATACGTTCGGCCTCGAACGCGAGCGTTCGAAATACGAGCCGCCGCTGATCACGCTCAGTGCGCCAGACACCGACGACAAGGGTAAGACCCAGCTCGAATGGGCGGGCGACCAGGTCAAGGACACCGCCTTGCCGCTCAAGGCGCTGATCCAGGCCCGCGTCTTCGAGCCCGGCAACGGCCGCGCCACCAAGACCGACAAGACCCTGCCACTGCGCACGCGCGACGCCTACATCGGCATCCGCCCGCGCTTCGACGGCCGCTACGCCCAGGAAGGCACCGACACCGAATTCGACCTCGTGGCGGTCGATGCCGAGGGCAGGCAGATCGCACTCGCCGCCGCCGACTACAAGATCGAACGCATCAACTACTCCTACCAGTGGTACCAGCAGGATGGCCGCTGGCGCTGGCAGTCGATCGTGAGCGAGCGCGAGATCGCCGCCGACGCAGTCGCGCTCAAGGCGGACGCTCCGGCGCGGCTTGCCAAGCGGCTGGGCTGGGGTTCGTACAAGATCACGGTTTCGGACAAGCAGACCGGCAGTGCCTCCAGCCTCAGCTTCTATGTCGGCTGGTACGGTGGCAGCGGCAGCGAGGATGCGCCGGACACGCTGAAGGTTGCGAGCGACAAGAAGGCCTATCGCGCCGGCGAGACCGCGAAGCTGCGCATCGAGGCGCCGTTCGCCGGCGAGGCGATGATAGCGATCGCCACCGACCGCATCGTCGCCACCTACACCATCAAGGTTGCGGCCGACGGCACCACGGTCGACATCCCGGTGAAGGGCGAATGGGGCGCCGGCGCCTATGCGCTGGTCACCACCTGGCGGCCGCTGTCGGCGCGCGCCGACCGCAGTCCGACCCGCGCCATCGGCACGGTCTGGCTGGGCCTTGACCCGTCGCAGCGCACGCTCGCCGTGCAGCTGGCGGCCCCCGAGAAGGTGACGCCGCGCCAGAAGATCGAGGTGCCGATCCGGGTTGCCGGCGCCACCGGCCCCGAGGCGTTCGTCACACTCGCGGCGGTCGACGAGGGCATCCTGCAGCTCACCAGATACAAGACGCCGCAGCCGGCCGAATTCTACTTCGGCAAGCGCCGGCTCGGCGTCGACATGCGCGACGACTACGGCCGCCTGCTCGACACGCGGGCCGAGGATCTCGGCCGCATCCGTACCGGCGGCGACGGTGGCGACATCGGCGGGCTCGACATCGTGCCGACCCGCACGGTCGCCCTGTTCAGCGGCCCGGTGAAGCTCGACGACAAGGGCGAGGCCAGGGTCACGCTCGATATCCCCGACTTCATCGGCCAACTGCGGCTGATGGCGGTGGCCTATGACAAGACCAAGGTCGGCTCGTCGGACGCACGCCTGTTCGTGCGCGACGCCGTGACCGCCGACGTCATCCTGCCGCGCTTCCTCGCTCCCGGCGACCAGAGCCGGCTGGCGCTGTCGCTGCACAATGTCGACGGCGCGCCTGGCGACTATCAGGTGAAGCTCGAGTCGAGCGGTGTGGTGTCACTCGACCGACCCTTCGCCGAGACGAAGCGGTTGGCCGCCAACCAGCGTGACCTGCTGACCGTGCCGATCAAGGCAGGCGAGGTCGGTCTCGCCACCGTCGCGGTCGCCGTCCAGGGACCAGGCGGGTTCGCCGTGCGCCGCGAATGGCAGATCCAGGTCCGTGCCGCCCAGACGCCGAGCGCCGTCGATGCGGTGTCGCAGCTCGATCCCTCGCGCGAGTTGACGCTCGACCGCAACGTCACCGCGCCCTTCGCCGACGGCACCGCCCAGGTGAGCGTGGCGCTGTCGCGGATACCGGGCATCGACGTCGCCGCCCTGCTGCGGGCGCTCGACAAGTACCCCTATGGCTGCATCGAGCAGACCACGAGCCGCGCCCTGCCGCTGCTATACTACAACGACGTCGCCCTGCTCGGGTACGGACCGGCCGATCCGAAAATCCCGGAGCGCGTGCAGGAGGCGGTCTACCGCATCGTCGACATGCAGATGGGCGATGGCTCGTTCGGCATGTGGGGACCCTTCTCTTCCCCTGCCGCCGAATGGCTGCAGGCCTATGCGCTCGACTTCCTGGTGCGCGCCCGGGCCCAGCAGATGGCAGTGCCGTCGGCTTCGCTGCAGCGCGGCCTGACGTGGCTCAACCGCAGCGTTGAGCGGCTGTCGCCGAATGCACAGGCCTATGGTTGGTATGTGCTGGCCAAGGCCGGTCTCGCGGACCCATCCAGGGTGCGCTACTTCCAGGATGCCAAGGGAGCGGAGATGCGCGGTGGGCTTGCCTGGGCGCAGCTCGCAGCCGCCCTCAACCTGGTCGGCGAACCCGGTCGCGGTCGCCTGGCCTTCGGACTTGCCCGCCAGCATCTCGATGAGACCGTCCCTGGGGACTATTACGGTTCGCGCCTGCGCGACCGCGCCGCCCTTCTCGCCCTTGCCTCCGAGGCCGGCGGCCGCGACGGCGTCGCCGCGATCGTGGGCTCGGTACGCGACCGTCTGGTGGCCCGGGTCGACGAGACCACCACGCAGGAGCAGGCTTGGCTGGTGCTGGCCGCCCACGCGCTCGGCGGCGGTGCCGAACTCGACTACTCGGTCGACGGCGACAAGCAGCGCTCGACCAAGGATCCGGTCGTGCTCAACCCGGACGCCGCCGCCTTGGCGCGTGGCATGAAGGTCAGGAACGAGGGCCAGCAGGCCGTGTGGATGCAGGTCACCGCACGCGGCGTACCGAAGGAGGCGCTGCCGGCCTCGAGCGAGGGCCTGAGCGTCAGCCGCCGCTACTTCACGTTCGACGGGGAAACGGCGGATCTGTCGAAGCTACGCCAGAACCAGCGGCTGATCGTCTCGATCGAGGGCCGCAACCTCGACGGCGCCTATCACGAAGTGGCGCTGCTCGATCTGCTGCCGGCCGGCTTCGAGATCGAGGCAGTGGTCAACGACGAAACCGCCAAGTCGTTCCCGTTCCTGGGCGAGCTGACGGCGACGCGCATCAGCGAGGGCCGCGACGACCGCTTTTTCGCGGCCTTCAATCTCGGTACCCGCACCTATCGCACCTGGTGGGACAGCGAATTGCGGAACCCCAACCGCTTCAACGTCGCCTACATCGTGCGGGCGGTGACGCCGGGAAGCTTCGCCCTGCCGGCCGTCAACGTCTCGGACATGTACGCCCCGCGCATCCACGCACGCAGCGCCATGGGCCGCGTCACCATCGCCCCGCGCTGAGACGATGATCCCGCGGCGCCTCCTCGTCGGCAGCCTGCTCGCGGCCAGCGCCCTGGCCGCGATGGCGCTGGCGCTCGACCGGCTGTTTCCGCCCGATCTATCCCGCTATCGCGAGCGCTCGACCGAGATCGTCGACGCCAACGACCGCCTGTTGCGCGCCTTCACCACGCCGGACGGCAAGTGGCGGCTCAGGACCACTGTCGACGACGTCGACCCGACTTACCTCGCAATGCTCAAAGCCTACGAGGACCGCCGCTTCGACTCGCATTGGGGCATCGATCCGCTGGCGGTATTCCGCGCCGCCGAGCAATGGATCGGTCGCGGCCGCATCGTATCCGGCGCATCGACGCTCTCGATGCAGGCTGCCCGCCTGCTCGATCCCGGTCTGCAGCCTGCCGCGAAGCGCAGCCTCCTCACCAAGGCGGTCCAGTCGGCGCGCGCGCTGCAGCTCGAATGGCGCCACTCCAAGCGCGAGATCCTGGCGATCTATCTCACGCTTGCGCCGATGGGCGGCAATCTGGAGGGCGTGCGCTCGGCCTCCTTCGCCTATTTCGGCAAGGAACCGCGCCATCTCTCGGTTGCCGAGGCCGCGCTGCTGGTCGCCCTGCCGCAATCGCCCGAGCGCCGCCGGCCTGATCGCCGGCCCGAATTCGCTCAGTCTGGACGCGACCGGGTGCTGGTTCGAGCGCTCGAGGACGGCGTGATCGACGACCGGCTGTTCGATGCCGCCGTCAACCAACCGGTGCCGAAGGGGCGGCTCGCGATGCCGATGCAGGCGCCACACCTCGCTGCCTGGCTTGCCGGCCAGTCGCCTGCCAACAGCATTCCGACCACGATCCGCCTGGAGCTGCAGAACGCGCTCGGGCAACTCGTGGCCGACGAACGCCTCGCCCAACCTGACCGGCCCGCCACTGCCCTTGTGGCGATCGACAATCGCACCGGCACCGTCGTGGCATGGCTGGGCGGCGGCGACTATTTCGGCAAGAGCGGCCAGGTCGACCTGGTGCGATCCCATCGTTCGCCGGGTTCGGCTTTGAAGCCGTTCATCTACGCGCTCGCCTTCGAGGACCGTACTTTGCACCCGGAGTCCCTGGTCGAGGACGTTCCGGTACGCTTCAAGGACTGGTTGCCGCGCAATTTCGACCGCGAACACCAGGGCGCCGTTACCGTGCGGCGCGCGCTGCAGCAGTCGCTGAACGTTCCGGCGGTGCTGGCGTTGGAAAAAGTCGGGCCGGATAGGTTCCTCAAGACGTTGCGCACCGCCGGCGTCGAACCCGGCGTCGCCAAAGACGAGGTCCGCACCTCGCTCGGCATCGCTCTCGGCAGCGCCTCGATCTCGCCGCTGGAGCTGGCCGGGCTATATTCTGGTCTGGCGAATGGCGGCCGCTTCGCAGCCCCGGCGGTACGCCGCGACCGTCCTCGCGCCGAGCCCGTGCGGCTCGTCGGCCAGGCCGCCGCCTGGTATGTCGCCGATATCCTTTCCGACGCCCCCCTGCCGGAAGGATTTGCCGCCTTGCCGCCGGCTTTGCGCGAGCGGCGTATCGCGTACAAGACCGGCACGTCGGCCGGTTTCCGCGACGCCTGGGCAGCGGGCTACAGTGCCAACTGGACGGTCGTGGTGTGGGTCGGCCATCCCGACGGCACCTCGCGCGCTGGCCAACTTGGCCGTCTGTCGGCGCTGCCGATCGTGTTCAAGGCGTTCGACCGCTTGCCGGGCGAGGACAACCGTACCGCACCGCCTGGCGCCGATGTCCTGCGCGTCTCCTCCTGGCGCGAATTGCCGCCGCGCATGCGCACCTTGGGGCCCACCGGCCAGTCGGATGCCGGCTTGCGCATCGCCTATCCCGCACCGGAATCCCGCATCGAGCTCGGCGCCCGGGAGACGGTGCCGCTCAGCGCCCATGGAGGCTCAGGGAATTTGCGCTGGCTGATCGACGGCAGGCCGCTGGAAGGCAACCGGTGGACGCCGCAGGGAGCCGGCGAAGCGCGGGTCGCCGTGGTCGACGACGCCGGCCACTCCAGCGCCGTCACGGTGCGCATCGTCAGACGGCCATGATCGCCAGCGCGACCGAACCCAGCAACAGCACGGCGAAGATCACGTTCACGATCCGGTTGGTGTGCGGATCACGGAAGGCGCGGGTCAGCAAGGCGCCAGCCAGCAGCCAGCACAGGTTCACGGCCACGATCACCGCGGTCAACAGGCCGATCTTCAGCGCGACATCCAGCACCAGCCGGTCGCGCAGCAGCACGAAGCTCGAAAACAGCGCCGCCATCGCGGCATACCCCTTGGGATTGACCAGCGACAGCGCAAAGCCGCCGGCGAAGTTCGGCGCCAGCCGGGCGCCCGTCCGGTCGGTGATCGGCGGCGCTGTGGCGATGCGCCAAGCCAGCCACACGAAATAGGCCGCCGCGGCGATCGTTACGACCGGCGTCACACCAGGCAGCGCCAGGACGAGGCCGACGACGCCGCTCGCCGTGATGGCCATCACGGCCACCATGCCGAGCGCGATGCCGGTGAAATAGCCGGCCGCCCGCGCCGGTCCGAAGGCGGCAGCCGCAGCGGCAATGCTCAGGGTCGCCGGTCCGGGGCTGCCGGCCAGTGCCACCCCGGCCAACAGGAATCCGGGCAAAGCTTCCATGCCGGCCGATATGGCCGGCCCGGAAAGTGCGGTCTTGTACGTTCGTGCGCCCTAGGCGGCCAGCTTCGCCTTCATGGCCTGCGCCACCTTGGATGCGGGTTCGCGACCCAGTGCGGCGCAGATTTCGCGCCCGGCGGCGGCGATGGCCTCGAGATCGACGCCGTGCGCCACACCGAGGCCATTCAGCAGGTAGATCACGTCCTCGGTCCCGACATTGCCCGACGCGCCCTTGGCGTAGGGGCAACCGCCGAGACCCGCCACTGCAGTGTCGAACACCGCGATGCCTCGCTCCATCACCGCCAGGATGTTGGCCAGCGATTGGCCGTAGGTGTCGTGGAAGTGCGCGGCGACCTTGTCGCGCGGGATCTTGGCCGCCACGGCGTCGATCATGGCGACGCACTCGCCCGGTGTGCCGACGCCGATGGTGTCACCGAGCGAGACCTCGTAGCAGCCCATCCTGAACAGCCGCTCGGACACCTCGGCCACCTTGGCCGGAGAGACCTTGCCATCGTACGGACAGGCGATCACCGTCGATACGTAGCCACGCACCTTCATGCCGTGCTTCCGGGCGGCTTCCATCACCGGCTCGAAACGCTCGAAGCTCTCGTCGATCGAGCAGTTGGTGTTCTTGCGGCAGAACGCCTCCGATGCCGCGGTGAAGATCGCGATTTCGTCGCACTTCGATTCGACGGCGCCATTCATGCCCTGCTTGTTGGGCACCAGTACGGGGTAGCTGACGCCCGGCCTGCGCTTGATCTTCGCCATCACCTCGTCGGTGCTGGCCATCTGCGGCACCCACTTGGGCGACACGAAGCTACCCGCCTCGACCGCGCCGTGGCCCGCCGCGGACAGCGCGTCGATCAGCTTGACCTTGGCTTCGACCGGCACCGGCCTGGCCTCGTTCTGCAGCCCGTCGCGCGGGCCCACTTCGACCAGCCGCACACGTTTGGGAAGATTCATGAAACTCTCCACAGCATGACGGCTCATATTGAGCCCAAGCGCGGCAAGCGCAAGCAGGACAGGGGAAATCGAATGTTCAGCTGGACGGTGAGGCAACCGGCCGAGGGTGTCGTCGTCGCGCCAGACGAAAGACTTCCCTGGGGTCAGACCATGGTGCTCGGCCTGCAGCACGTCGTCGCCATGTTCGGTGCCAGCGTCCTCGGCCCCCTGCTGATGGGTTTCGATTCCAATGTCGCGATGGCGATGAACGGAGTGGCGACCCTGCTGTTCTTCGTCGTGGTCGGCGGCAAGGTGCCGAGCTATCTCGGTTCGTCTTTCGCCTTTATCTCCGTCGTGCTCGCCGCGACTGGCTATGCCGGTCAGGGGGCCAACGCCAATCTTGCCGTAGCGCTGGGCGGCATCATCGTCTGTGGTGCGGTCTATGCCGCGATCGGCTTCATTGTCATGGCGACCGGCACCGGCTGGATCGAGAGGCTGATGCCCCCGGTCGTGACAGGCGCGGTCGTGGCCGTGATCGGCCTCAACCTCGCATTCATCCCGGTCAAGAACATGGCGCCGACCCGCTTCGATGCCTGGATGGAGGTCGTGACCTTCGTCTCGATCGGCCTGGTCGCCGTCTACAGCAGCGGTATGGTCCGCCGCCTGCTGATCCTGGCCGGCCTGATCGTCGCCAGCGCGGTCTACGCCGCCCTCACCAACGGGCTGGGCTGGGGCAAGCCGATCGACCTCTCACTGATCGCAAAGGCGGCGTGGTTCGGCGTACCCAACTTCTCCACGCCGGTGTTCAGCACCCAGGCAATGCTCATGATCGCGCCGGTGGCGATGATCCTGATCGCCGAGAATCTCGGCCACCTGAAGGCCGTCGGCGCGATGACCGGCAAGGACATGAACCCCTATATCGGCCGCGCCTTTGTGGGCGATGGTCTCGCAACCATGGTCGCGGGCGGCGTCGGCGGCACCGGTGTCACGACCTATGCGGAAAACATCGGCGTCATGGCCGCGACCCGCATCTATTCGACGGCATTGTTCGTGATCGCGGGCATCTTCTCCATTGTGCTCGGCTTCTCGCCGAAGTTCGGCGCGCTGATCCACACCATCCCCCTGCCGGTGATGGGCGGCGTGTCGATCGTGGTGTTCGGCTTGATCACCATCGCGGGTGCGCGCATCTGGGTCGACAACAGGGTGAACTTCCTCGACACGCGCAACATGCTGGTTGCAGCCATCACCCTCGTATTGGGGACCGGCGACTTCACCGTGCATTTCGGCGGGTTTGCCCTCGGCGGCATCGGAACGGCCACCTTCGGCGCCATTCTGCTCAACGCGTTGCTAAGCCGAGGCAAGGCCTAGCTCACTAGACCATCGTCGGCCTGAGCTTGCCGGAGCGGCCGAGTATGAGGGCGACGGCAGTCAGCGCGACCACCGTGAAGACGATCAGCAACGTGGCGACGGCAGTGATGGTCGGATTCACCTCGAGGATCAGCTCGGTGAACATCTTCTTCGGCACGGTGTCGTACTTGCCGGCGATGAACGAGGTCACGATGACCTCGTCGAAGCTGCCGATGAAAGCGAAGATCCAGGCGGCGAATACCGACGGCGCAAGGTTGGGCAGCATCACCTTGCGCACCGTGTACCACCACGAGGCGCCGAGGCTCCAGGCCACCTGCTCGATGCGCAGGTCGAAGGCGCGGATCGCCACTCCCATCACCATCATGACAACGGGAATATGCAGGACCGTGTGGGCGACCAGCAGGCCGGTCATCGAGCCCAGCAGGCCAATTTTGGCGAGCGCGAGGTAGAACGCGATCGCCGCGATGATGGTCGGCACGATCAGCGGCGCCATGAAGTTGCCTTCGGCCCAATCGCGCCCCCGGAAGGTACCGCGGCGCAGCCCGTAGGCAGCCAGGCTTCCTAGCACCAGCGATCCCACCGACGAGACGGCAGCTACGAAGGTCGACGTCCACATCGCGTCCATCCAGCGTGGATCGCCGAAGAACGTCTCGTACCAGCGGAGCGACAGCGACGGCGGCGGGAAGGTCAGCGCCTTGGCCGACGAGAACGACATCGGCACGACGATGATCAGCGGCACCATCAGGAACACCAGCCCGAAGACGCCGACAGCCGCCAGCAATCGCCGTGTCCAGGGCGAACCGCCGATCATGCCTCTCTCCTCATGCCGAGGCCTTGCGGTCGAGGCGCCGGTAGGCCGCGAAGATGACCAGGGTGACGATCAGCAGAATGGTCGAGATCGCCGACGCCTGCTCCCAGCGCGGGATCTGGTTGATCAAAGTGTCGAGCAGGTTGGAAATCATGGGCACGCGGCCGCCACCCAATACTGCCGGCGTCACGTAGAAGCCGAGGCAGAGGATGAACACCAGCAATGCTCCGGCCGCCAGCGCCGGCAAGGTGAGTGGGAAATAGACCTTCCAGAAGATCGTGCGCGGCAGCGCGCCGAGCGAGGCCGCGGCCTGCAACAGGCGATCGTCGATCCGGATCATGGCGGCGAACAGCGGCAGGACCAGGAACGGCAGCAGGACGTTCGCCATGCCGATCGTCACTCCCAGCTCGTTGTAGAGGAACGAAACAGGCGCGTCGGTGAGCCCGAGCCACTGCAGACTGCGATTGACCAGGCCGCCATTTCCCAGGACCACGATCCAGGAATAGGTGCGGACCAGAATCGACACCCAGAATGGCAGGACCACCATCGCCAGCGCGATCATGCGGCCGCGGGTCGACAGGCCGCGCATCCAGTGCGCCAGCGGATAGCCGATCGCCACGTTGGCGAGCGTGGCGATCAGCGAGATCCGCATGGTGTTGCCGAGCACGCGCAGATAGACCGGCGCCTCGGCCAATCCTTCATAGTGCTCGAGCGTGAAGCCCCGCCCTTTTTCCCAGAAGGCGAGACCCAGCATGTAGGCGATGGGCAGGTTGAAGGCGACGACCATCAGCACCAGCAACGGTGCGATGAAGCCGAAGCCCGACCCGCGCATCCCGTGTCCTCAGAGCGAGAGCTTGAAGGCTTCCCACTTCTTGTTCACGGCCTCGCCGTTGTCGGCCCACCACTCGGCGTTCTCGAAATATTGGACCGCCTTGTTTTGCTTGGAGGTCGGAAACTGCCAGAGCTTATCCTTCGGCAGGAGTGGATCGAGGTTCGGGCTCGGGCCGGTATAGGAAATGACTTCGGCCGCCTTGGCCTGGTTCTCCGGCAGCGACATCTCATGGAAGAGCTTGTATGCGGCCGCCTTGTTCTCCGGCGACGAGCCCTTGACGATCGCGATGAAGGACAGATCGGCCTTGCCGCCGGCGAAGTTCAGTCCGAACGCCGGATCGCCGACGACGCGGCCGGACCAGCAGATCGAATACTGCACCTCGTTATCCTTCATGAGCTGCGGCGGCTGGGCACCGGCCTTCCACCACACTGCCACGTCCTTCTTGATCTCGTTCAGTTTCTTGAAGGCAAGATCGACATCGAGCGGGAACAGCTTGTCGATTGGCACGCCGGCCGCCTGCAGCGCGAACGGCAGACAATAGTGCGGGAAGTCCGGCAGGCAGCGCTTGCCCGGGAAAGCCTTGGTGTCGAAGAACTCGGTGAAGTTCTTCGGCTCCTTGGCGCCCTTGCGCCACGCCATGATGGTCGAGAAGTACTGATAGCCGAAGCCGTACTCGTTCTTGGCCTCGGGGAACATCGGGGCGGGATTGACCGCGGCCCAGTCGATCTTCTCGATCAGACCGAGCTTCTTGGCCTGCAGGACGATGCCGGAGCCCAGCTCAAACAGGGTCGTGCTGGTCTGGCCGCTCTCGACCAGCGCACGCAGCTTGCCGAGCGAGCTCGGGCTCTCGCGCACGACGGTGATGCCGGTCTTGGCCTTCAGCGGATCGATGTAGCCCTTCTGGATCGACTCGCCGGACGCACCGCCCGACTCGATCATGCGGATTTCCTTGGCCTGCGCCCGGGCGGCACCGGACAGGATGCTCGCCGCCGGAAGACTGGCCGCTGCGCCGACGAATGTACGCCTCTTCATCTGAAACCCCTCTTGCTCAAGTTACCGGCCAAACGTCGGCCGAATCCCACGACACTGAAACCTGCGCGCCCGGACTGTATGCGGGGCCGACGAACGGCAATGCCGCCACCATCGGCGCCGCACCCTCCACCGCCAAGTGGTAGCGCATCATCTGACCGAGATAGATCGCCTCGACCACCTGCGCGGGCCTGCCCTCACCGCCGGCCGAGAGTTTCACGCGCTCGGGCCGGACCAAACCTTGCCGGCCGTCGGGCAGCGGCACGAAATTGGCGATGCCCAGGAATTCCGCGACGAAGCGGTTGGCCGGCTTCAGGTATGCCTCTGCCGGCCCTGCCACCTGCTGCGTCTTGCCATGGTTCAGGACCATAATGCGATCGGAGAGAGACAGTGCCTCTTCCTGATCATGAGTCACCAGGATGGTGGTGACCCCGAGCGTGCGCTGCAGCTGCTTCAGCTCGACCTGCAGCTCCTCGCGTAGCTTGCGGTCGAGCGCGCCGAGCGGCTCATCCAGCAGCAGGATGTCGGGCTTGAACACGATGGCGCGAGCCAGCGCAACACGCTGCTGCTGGCCGCCGGAAAGCTGCGACGGGCGGCGGCTCTCCAGTCCGTCCAATCGCACCAGCTTCAGCGCTTCGAGCACGCGCGCCTTGGCCTCGACGCCGCCGACCTTACGGACCCCCAACGGGAACAGCACGTTTTCAAGCACCGTCATGTGCGGGAACAGCGCGTAGGACTGGAACACCAGCCCGATATTGCGCTCCTGGGCGGTGGCCTCGGTGACGTCGCGCCCACCAATGAAGATGCGTCCTGCGGTCGGCATCGTGAGACCGGCAATCAGCGACAGCAGTGTCGTCTTGCCCGACCCGCTGGGCCCGAGAATGGTGACGAACTCGCCTTGAGTCACGGCGAGATCGACATCATCCGCCGCTGCGACCGGACCGTAGCGCTTGGTTACGCCCTCCAGCCGGATGTCGCTCATGCGATGGCTGCCATCGCCCGGTCGGCCGCCGCCAGGGTCTCGTCGATGATCGCATCGTCATGCGCGACCGACAGGAAGAACTTCGAGTTCTGGTTGGTGCGAAGGCCCTCTTCCTGCAGCGCCATGTGGAAAGCCAGCGCCTTGTCGCGGTCGCAGGCGACGGCTTCGCGGTAATTGCGCGGCGGCGGGCCATCGGTGAAGAAGCACTGAAAGATCGCCGGCAGCCCCTGCACCTTCATCGCCAGCTCGTGCTTCCTTGCAAGCACCGCCAACCCCTGCATCAGTCGCGTGCCGCGCGTCTCGAGATCGCGATAGACGGCGCCATCGCCCGCCTCCAGCACATCAAGCGTCGCGAGCGCCGCAGCCATGCTCTGGACATTGCCGTTGTAGGTTCCGCCATGCATCACGCCCTTGTCGAGCAGCGTGTCCATCACATCGCGTCTTCCGCCGACGATGGCCAGCGGGAAGCCTGCGGCAACCGCCTTGGCGTAGATCGTAAGGTCGGCCGTGACGCCATAGCGACCCTGTGCGCCGCGCAGTCCGGCACGGAAACCGGTGATCACCTCGTCGCACAGGAACAGCGCGCCGTTCTCGCGGCACAGGGCACGAACGCCCTCCAGGTAACCGGGGACCGGCTCCGACGGGCCGGCATTCACCTGCACCGGCTCCATGATGACGCCGGCGATCTCTCCTTTGTGGCGCTCGAAGGCCTGCTTCAGCAGATCGAGGTCGTTCCAGCCCGCGACGACCGTGTCCTCCAGCACGCTAGGCGGCATGCCGGGCGACCCCGCAACCGGAACCGGCGCGTCGGCAGGACCGGCCTCGTTCAAGGGCGGCCGGGCGCTGATATAGGCCTGGTCGCCCCAACCATGGTAATGGCCCTCGAATTTCAGGATCTTGGTCCGTCCGGTAAAAGCGCGCGCGAGGCGGAATGCCATCAGGACGGCCTCGGTCCCCGAGGTCGCGAAGCGTACCACCTCGATGCCCGGCAGCAGCCGGCATAACCGCTCGGCCAGTTCCGTCTCGCGCGGGTGCTGCGCGGCATAGACCTGCCCCTGTGCCAGGGAGGCAGCGACCGCGTCGATGACCGGCTTCGGCGCGTGCCCCAGGATGGCCGGGCCATTACCCAGCACGTAGTCGATATGCACGTTTCCGTCGACGTCGTAGAGGCGCGCGCCCTCGCCTCTTTCGAAGAACAGGGGCACCGGTGCCGAGGCATAGCGCACGTTACTGCTAACGCCGCCGGCCAGGCTTTTCCGGGTACGTTCATAAAGTTCGATCGACTTGGCGTAGCTGCGCATGTCCCCTCGACGAGCAAGAACGATGCCTTGCGCGCAGGTCAGGGGCAATCAAATTTTGTGATCACAAATCTGAACCGCTGGTCTATCCTCCCGGCCGATGGCACCCAAGGCGCCCGCCGACACCTCCTTGCGCTCGCAGGTCTACGATTCCCTGCGCGATGCCCTGACCGCAGGCCGATTCACGCCGGGTCAGAAACTGTCGTTCCGTTTCATTGCCGGTACCCTGGGCGTCAGCATGACGCCGGTGCGCGAGGCCGTTCGCCGTCTGGTCGCCGAGGGCGCCTTCGAGATGCGTCCCAACCGGTCGGTCCGCGTCCCGTTGATGACCCGGGACAAGATCCTCGAACTGCGCGACATCCGGCTGGAACTCGAGGGACTGGCGACCGAGAAGGCCGCTGCGCGAACGACCCGCGAGCACGCCACCACCTTGCGCCGGATCGCGGGCGAACTCATGGCCGTGCGCACGCGCGGCGACACAGTGGCCGACCGCCAGAAGATCCGAGAATTCCACTTCACGCTCTACGCCATCGCTGCCCAGCCGACCCTGCTGCGCGTGATAGAGGGGCTGTGGCTGCAGACAGGTCCCTACATGAACCTGCTGTATCCCGAATTCATCGCCTCGCCGCGCGGACCCGAACGGCGGCTGCGGATCATCAAGGCGCTGCTGGCGCATGACGGCGCCACCGCCCGGCGCGAGATACAGGGCGATATCGGCGATGCGCTGACCTACGTCGCGGGCCTTGCGGACGCCCAGGGAAACATCGCACCGGCCCGGCCGGTCGAACCCAGACGCCGCCGGCGCGCTTCCCCGCCGCCCTCCGGCGCACTAGCTTTTGCCTAACTGGAAAGGAAACGAGATGGCCCAGCAGCTCAGCAATCAACGCATCGCCTGGTTCAACGGCAAGTTCGTACCCGAGAGCGACGTGGTGATCCCCTTCCGCGACCGCAGCTGGAAGTACGGCGACGGCGCCTTCGACATGACCCGCACCTTCGAGGGCCGTCCGTTCCGGCTCAAGGAGCACATCGACCGCTTCTATCGCTCGCTGCGCTACCTGCAGATCGATCCGGGCCTCTCGCCCAAGGAAATGATCTCCCACAGCGAGGAAGTCGTCGCCCGAAACGAGCATCTGCGCGCCGCCGTCGGCGACTGGTGGCTCGGCCAGAGGGTCAGCCGCGGCGTCGACGCCGTGGGTGACGAAGGCTGGGACCACACCGGACCCAACGTCGTGATCGAGATGACGCCGCTGCCCTTCGCAAAACGCGCCAAGCAGTATCGCGACGGCGCCGAAGTGATGACGACCACGGCACGCCGCATCGCGCCCTCGATGCTCTCGCCGCGCGCCAAGACGCACAATTATCTCAACATGATCATGGCCGAGAAGCCGATCAAGGCCCTGAACCCGGACGCCTGGGCGCTGCTGCTCGACGAGAACGGCAACCTCGCCGAGGGCATGGGCAGCAACATCTTCATCGTCCGCGAGGGCAAGCTCTACACGCCGTCGGAACGCTATGTGCTGCCCGGCGTCAGCCGCCAGATGACCATGGACATGGCCAAGAAGATCGGCGTGCCCTGCATCGAAGGCGACATCGACGTATTCGATGCCGCCAATGCCGAGGAAATGTTCCTGACCTCGACCAGTCTCTGCATCCTGCCGGTGCGCAGCTTCAACGGCGCACCTGTTGCCGACGGCAAGACGCCGGGACCGATCACGAAGAAGCTGATCGACGCCTATTCGAAGGACGTCGGCTGCGACTTCGTCGGCCAGTACCTGAAGTTCCTGCAGTAGCGGCGGACGCGCCGCTCCGGGCGGGTTCTACTCGAACTCGACCAGATCGGCGCCTTCGGCCACCTGCTCGCCCACGGCATAGCGGACGGACTTTATCTTTCCGTCCGCAGGGGCGGCGAGCGTGTGCTCCATCTTCATGGCTTCCAGCACCAGCAGGGCCTGCCCCTTGCTGACGCTGTCGCCTGCCTTGACCCTGAGATCGATGATCTTGCCCGGCAGCGGCGAGCGCACCGAGCCATCGCCCACCGCCGATGCCTCGTATTGCGTGACGTCGAGCGGATCGACCAGCCGCAGACGCCGGCTGCCACCGTCGGCGAACAGCGCATATTCGATGCCGCCGTCCGGCAGGACGCGGCGCACGGCCGAGGCCGTGAACGTGTCGCCGGCCAGCCAGATCGCCAGCCGCCCGTCATCCCCCCGACTGACGCTCGCTTCCGCGACGCCTCCCGGCAGCTCCAACTGAAGACGCCCGGTACGCGGACGGCGCACGACGATCGCGACGTCGCGCTCGCCGTCCCGCCAGCGCACCTCGTCATGGCCGGTCTCGAGCAGGCGAAAGCCGTTCTTCTGGTCCCACGGATCGGACGAAGCCGGTGCCCATTCGGCGATACGGGCCAGTGTCGCGACTGCGAAGTCGCGGTCGCTCGCCGCCACCGCCCTGGCGAACAGCGTCTCGCGATGACGCTCGATGAAGCCCGTATCGACCTCGCCGCCGACGAAGGCAGGATGCGCGCACAGTGCCTTGAGGAGCGCGGCATTCGTCGTGACGCCGACCACCTCGGTCTCGCCCATCAGCGCTGCCATGCGCCGCATCGCCGAGGCGCGGTCGCGGTCGTGCACGATCACCTTGGCGATCATCGGATCGTAGAACGGCGTCACCGTGTCGCCTTCGCGCACGCCGGTATCGACCCGCACGTGGGCGTCTTCTGCCGGCAGGCGCAGATGCACCAGCTTGCCGGTCGACGGCAGGAAGTTGCGGTTGGGATCCTCGGCGTAGAGGCGCACTTCGACGGCGTGGCCGTCGATGCGAAGCTGCTCCTGTGAGAGCGGCAGCTTGTCGCCCGCCGCCACCCGAAGCTGCCACTCGACGAGGTCCTGACCCGTGATCGCCTCGGTCACCGGATGCTCGACCTGCAGGCGGGTGTTCATCTCCATGAAGTAGAAGCTGCCGTCCTGGTTGGCGATGAACTCGACGGTGCCCGCCCCGACGTAGCCGATCGCCTTGGCGGCAGCGACAGCGGCCTCGCCCATCTGCTTGCGGCGCGCCGGGTCCATATTTGGCGCAGGCGCCTCCTCTATCACCTTCTGGTGCCGGCGCTGGATCGAGCAGTCGCGTTCGAACAGGTAGACGCAGTTGCCGTGGCCATCGGCGAAGACCTGGATCTCGATATGGCGCGGACGGGTCAGGTATTTCTCGACCAGCACATGATCGTCGGCAAACGAGGCCTTGGCCTCCCGCTTGGCGCCCTCCAGGGCGTCCTTGAACTTGTCGGCTGCCTCCACGACACGCATGCCCTTACCGCCGCCGCCGGCCGAGGCCTTGATCAGCACCGGGAAGCCGATGCGCTGGGCTTCCTTGGCCAACAGGTCGGGCGACTGATCATCGCCATGATAGCCGGGCACCAGGGGCACCTCGGCCTTTTCCATGATCTTCTTGGCTTCACTCTTGGAGCCCATGGCGCGAATAGCCGAGGGCGGCGGGCCGATGAAGACCACGCCGTCCTTGGCGCAGGCATCGGCGAAGCCGGCATTCTCCGACAGGAACCCATATCCCGGATGCACCGCCTGCGCGCCCGTCCGCCTGGCCGCATCCAAGATCTTGTCGACCACGAGGTAGCTCTCGCGCGCCGCCGAGCCGCCGATGTGAACGGCCTCGTCGGCCATCGCGACATGGCGTGCACCGGCGTCGGCATCGGAATAGACGGCGACGGTCTTGATACCGAGCCGCCGTGCCGTCTTGATCACGCGGCAAGCAATCTCGCCGCGGTTGGCGATCAGAATCTTGGTGAACATTTCAGACGGCCCATTTCGGCTTTCGCTTGTCGAGGAAGGCCTGCATGCCTTCCGACGCATCCGGTGTGACGCACTGATTGGCGACATGCTCGCCCAACAGGTCGGCGGCTGTAGCGTCGTGAGGCAGGGCGTTGACCTCGGTGATCAGCTTCTTGACCAGGGTCTGGACCGAGGGCGCGCCGAGCTTCAGCTCCGAGGCCAGAGTCGCGACCGTCGCGTCGAGGTATTCGGGCGTCACGACCTGATCGATCAGGCCGATCCGCAGCGCCGTGGCGGAGTCGAACACCCCGCCGTGCATCAGGAGTTGCCGCGCCATGCGAGGGCCCACCGCCTGAATCAGAACCGGAATGGCGATCGCGGCCAGCAGGCCATTGCGCACCGAAGTCAGGCCGAATCTTGCATTCTCGGCGGCGACGGCAAAGTCGCAGGCCAGCATCAAGCCGACGCCGCCGCCCACCGTCGCGCCGTGGACACGGGCGATGGACGGTTTGGGGAAGTCGTAGATCGCCTGCACCGCGCCCATCATCGCATCGGCGCCGGCATGGCGGGTGATGGCGTCGAGTTCCGGCCAGGTCAGCACCCAATTGAAATCGCCGCCGGCCGAGAACGCGCGACCCTGGGCGGACAGCACCATCACCCGAACCGACTCGTCGGCGGCAAATACCTCCACCGTGTCGCGGATGGCGCGTGCGGTGTCGGCGTCGAATGAATTCATCGCGTCGGGCCGGTTCAGCCGGAGCGTGGCCACGCCGGCATCGACGCTGGTCAGGACAGTGTCGGACATCGCGGCATCACATCCGGAAGACGCCGAACTTCGACGGCCCGATCGGCGCGTTCATCGCTGCCGACAGACCAAGCGCCAGTGCCATGCGGGTGTCGACCGGATCGAGGATGCCGTCGTCCCAGATCCGCGCGGTCGCGTAATACGGATGGCCCTCGCGATCATAGGCCTCGCGCACCGGCTGCTTGAATTTCTCCTCTTCTTCCCGTGCCCAGGTGCCGCCCTTGGCCTCGATATTGTCGCGTCGCACCGTCGCCAGGACCGATGCGGCCTGCTCGCCGCCCATCACCGAGATACGGCTGTTGGGCCACATCCACAGGAACCGCGGACTGTAGGCCCGGCCACACATGCCGTAGTTGCCGGCGCCGTAGCTGCCGCCGACGATCACGGTGAATTTCGGCACCGCGACGGTCGAGACTGCCGTCACCATCTTGGCACCGTCTCGGGCGATGCCGCCCGCCTCGTACTTGCGGCCGACCATGAACCCTGTGATGTTCTGCAGGAACACCAGCGGAATGCCGCGCTGGCCGCAGAGTTCGATGAAGTGAGCGGCCTTGAGCGCCGATTCGTTGAACAGGATACCGTTGTTGGCGACGATACCCACCGGATAGCCCATCAGGCGGGCGAAGCCGGTCACGATGGTGGTGCCGTAAAGGTGCTTGAACTCGTCGAGCTCGCTCCTGTCGACCAGACGGGCGATCACCTCGCGCATGTCGAACGGCGTACGGGCGTCCGCCGGCACGACGCCATACAGCTCCTCGGCCGCGTATTTCGGTTCGTGAGGCTCGAGCAGGGACACCGGCGGGCTCTTGCGCCAGTTCAGGTTGGCGACAATGCGCCGGACCATGCCGAGCGCGTGGCTGTCGTTCTGCGCGTAGTGGTCGGCAACGCCCGACGTGCGCGCATGCACGTCGGCGCCACCGAGATCCTCGGCGCTGACGATCTCGCCGATCGCCGCCTTCACCAGCGGCGGGCCGGCCAGGAAGATCGTACCCTGTTTGCGCACGATCACCGTCTCGTCGCTCATCGCCGGAACGTATGCGCCGCCGGCCGTGCATGACCCCATGACGCAGGCGATCTGCGGGATACCCTGCGCCGACATGTTGGCCTGGTTGTAGAAGATGCGACCGAAATGGTTCTTGTCGGGGAAGACCTCCGGCCATTGCGGCAGGTTGGCGCCACCCGAATCGACCATGTAGATGCACGGCAGCCGGTTCTCCATCGCCACTTCCTGGGCGCGGAGGTGCTTCTTCACCGTCATCGGATAGTACGTGCCGCCTTTTACCGTGGCGTCGTTGCACACGATGACGCACTCGACGCCGCTGACCCGGCCGACGCCCGTGATCACGCCCGAGCCCGGCGCCTCGTTGTCGTACATGTCCATCGCCGCCAGCGGCGAGAGTTCCAGAAACGGCGAGCCGGGATCGAGCAGCGACCGCACCCTTTCCCGCGGCAGCAGCTTGCCGCGCGCGACATGGCGCTTGCGGCTCTCCTCGCCGCCGCCCAGCCGCACCTTGTCGGTGCGCGCCTTGAGGTCGGCGATCAGCGCACGCATGGCCTCGGCGTTCTTCTTGAATGTGTCCGAACGGGTGTCGATGGCGGAGGAAAGAACGGTCATATCCGGGCCAAACTGCCCGGAGCCGTGCGCCCGTGCAAGCGTGGCTGCGTCAGCCGGTTACGGCAGGCGGGACAGGGTACGCCAACTCTGGCCCTGGGCCACGAAGGCTTTCTGATTGATCCAGGCGGCGGCGAAATCGATGTCCTGGTCGGCACGCTCCTTGAGCACGGCCTGGGTGTTGGCACGGAACGCGTCCATGATCGGCGCCGACCACTGCTTGATCACGACGCCCGACGACACGAGCTTCTCCAGCGCGACGGCCTGGATATGCGGCGCGCGGCTCAGCGTCCACGCGATGTTGGCACGGCAGGCCGTTTCGATCTGCGCGCGCAGCGGCAGCGGCATCTTCTCCCAGCGGTCGCGCCGCATCAGAAAATCGAGCACCGCCGAGGGCTGCTGCCAGCCCGGCATGTAATAGGGCAGACCGAGCTTGTCGAAACCAAGGGCTGCATCCATGGCAGGCGTCGACATCTCGCCGCCGTCCACCTTGCCCTGCTGCAGGTGATAGAAGAACTCGCCCGCCGGCAGCGGCACCAAGGTGGCGCCCATGCGGGTGATCACTTCGCCCGACAGGCGGCCATAGCGCAGGCGGACGTCCTTGAAGTCGGCGACGGTGTTGAGTTCGGTGCGGAACCAGCCTCCGCCCTTGGGCCCCTGTACGCCGCACGGCACGCCGGTGACGCCCAGTTTGTCGTAGGCAGCACGATGGATCTGCCGCCCGTCGCCCTCGAGCACCCAAGACGCCATCTCCTCGGGGCCGGGACCGAAGGGCAAGGTGCCGAACAGGCCGAATACCGGTGCCTTGGTGGCGGCGTATCCGCTCCAGGTGAAGGCGGCTTCGAGATCGCCTGCAATGATCGCGTCGAGCATGTCGCGTGTCGGCGCCAGACGGCCGGGCTCGACGATCTTGATCGACAGCGCCCCGGCGGACATGTGCTTGAGGGTCTTGGTGAAGGTCCGGACGGCCTCGCCGGAGCCCGGCAGATTCGGATTGAAGGCCGTCTGCATCTGCAGCGTGACTGCAGGGCCGATGTCGGCTCTGTCGGTGGGCTTGTCGCCAGCCGTGGCCGCGCTGGCCCAGACGCAGATCGCGCCAGCCAGCCCCAAAATCAAGCTGTTACGGCGCACGGTCATCGGTCCGTCGCCAGGCTCCCCAAATCTCCAACGCCGCTTTTGCGGTCGCTTTCACAGTCAGTGATTCTCTCATGGCGCAAGCCCATCGACAAGCCAGTTCGAATGGACCGGCCGCCGCCTCGTCACACTGCGGCCAGGCCCCGACCGATCAGGATGCGCTGCACATCGCTGGTGCCCTCGTAGATCTGGCACACGCGCACGTCGCGCCAGATCTTCTCGGCCAGGTAGTCGGCGACGTAGCCATAGCCACCGTGGATCTGGATCGCGGCTGAGCACACCTCTTCAGCCATTTCGGAAGCATATAGCTTCGCCATTGCGGCCTCTGTGAGGCACGGCCGCCCGGCATCCTTCAGGCTCGCGGCATGCAGCACCATCTGCCGCGCGACGGTCACTTTTGTGGCCATATCGGCCAGCCGGAATTGCACGGCCTGGTGGTTGATGATCTTGGTGCCGAAGGCCTCGCGCTCGCCGGCATATGCACGCGCCAGTTCGAACGCCGCCCGGGCCATCCCAACCGCCTGAGCCGCGATTCCAATGCGCCCGACCGAGAGATTGGCGAGCGCCACCCGGTAGCCGTCGCCCTCCTCACCGAGCAGCGCGTCAGCGCCGACCTGACAGTCCTCGAACGCGATCTGACACGTATCCGACGACTTCTGGCCCAATTTCTTTTCGACCGATGCGACACGATAGCCGGGCGTCCCGGTCGGCACGATGAAGCAGGAAATGCCGCGCTTCGAAGATGCCGGATCGGTGACCGCGAAGACCAGCGCCATGTCGGCGGTGCGGCCCGAGGTGATGAACTGCTTCACACCATTGAGGGCCCAACCATTGCCCTTGCGCACGGCGCGCGTCCTGAGGTTCGACGCATCGGAGCCCGTATGCGGCTCGGTGAGGCAGAAGGCGCCGAGGATCTCGCCCCTGGCCAGCGGCTTCAGCCACTTCTCCTTCTGCTCCGGAGAACCGTAGGCGAGCAGCGCGGCGCAGTCCGGCGAGTTGTTGACGCTCATCACCGTCGAAAGCCCACCGTCGGCGGCGGCGATCTCCTCGAGCGCCAGCACGTACGAGACCATATTGGCGCCGGCGCCGCCCCATTCCGGCGGTACGGTCATTCCCATGAAGCCCAGTTTGCCCATCTCGCCGAGCAGCGCGCGCGGAATCTCGCCGGCCGCCTCCCAGGCGCGGACATTGGGCAGCACCTTCTCCTGCGAGAAGGCGCGCGCGGTATCGCGGATCAGTTCCTGTTCTTCCGTGAGCAACATCGAAGGACCTACCAGAGCAGTTCCGAACCGTCATACTGCAGGAAGCGGCCGTTGTCGGACGGCTTCAGCGCATCGATCGTCTTCATCATGGCGGGAACGCTCTGATCGATGGTCAGCGTCGCCGTCGGACCGCCCATGTCGGTCTGCACCCAGCCCGGATGCATCGCCACGCAGATCAGCCCCTTGCCGGCCACGTCCTTGGCGAGGCAACTCCATTCCATATTCAGCGCCGTCTTGCTGGCACGATAGAAATACCGGCCGCCGCCATTGTTGGCGATGCTGCCCAGTATGCTGGAAAGCGCGACCACCTTCCTCTGCTGCGAGCGCGCGACATGATCGACGAAGGCCTCGGCCATCATCAATGGCGCCAGCGTATTGATCTCGAAGATGCGGTGCCATTCGGCCGGGTCCAGGGTACCGAGATCCTGCGCGTTGGAACCGCGTTGTCCTCCGACGCCGGCATTGCAGAGCAGGATGTCGATCGCTTCGTCGTGCAGCCTGCCCGCCAGCGCCTTTACGGCGGCGTAGTCCGTGACCTCGAGCGCGTGATGACGGACATCGCCCTCGATCCCCTTGAGCCTGTCGCCATTTCGCGCGCACGCCAGCACCTTCCAGCCCCTCGCGGCGTACCGCCGGGTGAAGTCGAGTCCCAGTCCGCGCGCGGCGCCGGTGATCAGCACTGTCGGCATCATGCCGCCCCTTGCGCTAGCGCCGCGACAGCAGACGGGCGCGCTGACGCTGCCAGTCGCGGTCCTTGATCGACTGGCGCTTGTCGTGCGCCTGCTTGCCGGTCGCGAGTGCGATCTCGATCTTGGCCATGCCGCGCTCGTTGAAATAGACCTGCAGCGGCACCACGGTGCGACCCTCGCGCTGGATGGCGCCGATCAGCTTGTTGATCTGATTCTTGTGCAGCAGCAGCTTGCGCGGCCGCTTGCGCTCGTGATTGTAGCGATTGCCGGAGGCGTATTCCGGAATGTCGGCATTGACCAGCCAGGCTTCCCCGCCGTCCTCGGTGACGTAGGACTCACCGATCGAGCTGCGACCGCCGCGCAGCGACTTGACCTCGGTGCCCGTCAGGGCAAGACCGGCCTCGAACGTCTCTTCGATGAAGTAGTTGTGCCGCGCCTTGCGGTTCTGGGCCACCACCTTGCGGTCCAGGTCCGGTTTCTTCGCCAAAGGGGATAACTCCGTCGCTTCGGCGCGAAGCGGCTAGTTGAGCAGGCCGGCGTGCACCATCGCCTCGCGTACCGCCTTCTTGCTGCTCTCGGCGATCGGCACCATCGGCAGGCGCATCTCGGCGCTGCACTGGCCGATCAGCTCGGCGGCATACTTCACCGGTCCGGGGCTGGTCTCGCAGAACATCGCCTTGTGCAGCGGCATCAACCGGTCCTGCAGCTCGAACGCCTTGTCGAGGTCGCGCTTCTTCCAGGCATCGTGCATGTCGCCGCACAGCCGCGGCGCCACGTTGGCGGTCACCGAGATGCAGCCGTCGCCGCCCTGGGCCAGGAAACCCAGCGCGCTCGCGTCCTCGCCCGAGAGCTGGACGAAGCCCTTCTTGGCCTTGAGCCTGGTGAGCGTCGGACGCGCCATGTCGTAGCTCGCGTCCTTGATGCCGATGATGTTCTTGACCTGCGACAGCCGGATCACGGTCTCGACTTGCATGTCGCCGCCGGTGCGCGGCGGCACGTTGTACAGCAGGATCGGGATATCGACGGCTTCGGCCACCGCCTTGAAGTGCTGGAACAGGCCTTCCTGGGTCGGCTTGTTGTAGTAAGGCACGACCAGCATGGCGGCGTCGGCGCCGGCCTTCTTGGCGTGCCGGGTGAGTTCGATCGCCTCGGCCGTCGAGTTCGAACCGGTGCCGGCGATCACCGGCACGCCGGAGCCCTTGGCAGCGGCAATGCAGATGTCGATCACCCGCTTGTGCTCTTCCATCGAGAGTGTCGGCGACTCGCCTGTGGTGCCGCAGGGCACCAGGCCATCGGTGCCTTCCTTGATCTGCCACGCCACGAACTTCTCGAATCCCTTTTCGTCGACAGCGCCGTTCTTGAACGGCGTGATGAGCGCGACGAGCGACCCGTTGAACATGGCTTTTCCTCCGAATTCCCCTGAAAAATCAGCATAAGCCCCGCTCCGAGCCCCCGCAAGGTGAGCAACTTGCCATTGTGATGCCGCAACTGGGTGCATACGATTCCTAGCGTGAAACCAATAAGAACCATCCCCCTCTTGATGCTGGCCGCTCCCTTGGCCGTTGCCCTGCCCGCGTCGGCACAGACGGCCCAGCAGCAGGGCGGCGTCACCGTCATCCGCCCCACCCCGGGCACGCCCGACACCGGCGTACGCCGGCTGCCCTCGACCAATGCTCCTGCCGGCCAACCCAACACCGCGCCTACCGTGCAACAATCGCCGCCGGCCCAGACGCAGGTTCAGCCGATCCTGCGCGACGACGGCGCCAGCAAGGTCTTGCCGGCCAATGCCCCTAGCGACATCGCGCGCGCCCTCGCCGGCACGAGCAGGCTCGGCGATGCCGAGGCCGCGGCGCTACGCTCCGCGCTCAAGGCCGCCGACGAAGGCCGGTTCGCGGATGCGACCGCCTCGGTGAAGGGTTTCAACAATCCGCTGCTGAGCCGCATCGTCGAATGGAACGTCCTGCGAGCCGCGCCCAAGACCGAGGCAGACTTCGCGTCGACCTGGCGGTTCCTGCGCGACAATCCCGACTGGCCGGAACCGGAGCTGCTGCGCCGCCAGGCGGAGGATCGGATCGGCACCGACACGCCACAGCGCGACGTCTGGCGCTACTTCACGGCATTCCCGCCGCTCACCAGCACCGGATACATGCGGCGCATGTCGGCGGTCGCGGCGGCCAACCCGCCCGACGTGCCGAAGATGGCGAGCGACACCTGGCGCAACGCCACCCTGCGCAACAGCGACGAGGAAGAATTCCTCGGCAAGTACAGCCAATACCTGACCGCCGACGACCATATCGCGCGCTTCGACCGCATCCTGCGCGAGGGCCGGCCGCAGAACGCCCGCGATCTGCTGTCCAAGCTGCCGCCCGACTACCAGTCGCTCGCCAATGCGCGACTCGCGATGGCGACCAAGGCGGCCGACACCGTCACCATCCTGCGCGGCGTGGCGCCGGCCAAGCTCAACGAGCCGAACGTGCGCTTCGAGCGCCTGCAGTGGATGCGTCGCAGCGGCAATCTCGATGAAGCCAAGGCGCTGCTGGTCGCGCCGAATCCCGGTCAGACCGAATCATGGTGGAACGAACGCCAGGTGATCGCGCGCGATTTGCTGGCCGCTGGCCGCGCCGCCGATGCCTATGCCGTCGTCGTGCCGCATGGCCAGACCAGGGGCGTGGCTTTTGCCGAGGCCGAATTCCTCGCCGGCTGGATCGCGCTGCGCCACCTGCGCAAGACCGCCGACGCACAGAAGCATTTCCAGAAGCTGTATGACGGCTCGCCGACCGAGCACTCCAAGAGCCGCGGTGCCTACTGGCTCGGACGCACGGCCGAGGCATCGGGCAAGGCAGCCGAGGCCAAGGAATGGTACGGCCGCGCCGCCGCGTTCGGCCTGACGTTCTACGGCCAGATCGCCGCTCGCAAACTGCCCGGCGGTTCGTCGCGCCTGCCGGGCGATCCCGCCGTCAGCGACGCCGACCAGCAGGCGATGAGCAGCCGCGAGCTGGCCACCGTCGCGCGGTATATCGGCCAGACCGGCGACTACGAGCGCACGCGGCCGTTCCTGCTGCGGCTCGCGCGCATGGTGACGGGACCGGGTGAGACCGCCCTGCTGGCCCAGCTCGCGGCCGACCTGCAGCGGCCGGACGTCGCGGTCACTATCGCCCGACGCGCCAGTGACTCCGGCGTGAACCTGGTCGGTGCTTCCTTCCCGGTCGTCGAGCTCGGGAACACCGGGTCGATCGAGCGGGCGCTGGCGCTCGCCCTGACACGCCAGGAAAGCGCCTTCAACGCCGCTGCCGTATCGCCTTCGAACGCCCTCGGCCTGATGCAGCTTCTGCCCAGCACGGCGCGTGACGTCGCGACCAAGCTCGGCGTGCCCTTCATTCAGGACAAGCTGACGCGCGATCCGGCCTACAACGTGCAGCTCGGCAGCCAGTATCTCGCCGACATGCTTGCCCGCTTCGGCGGCTCGTACGAACTCGCACTGGCGGCCTACAATGCCGGCCCCAACCGGGTGGCGCGCTGGCTGGAATCGATGGGCGATCCCCGGGGCGGCAAGATCGACATGGTCGACTGGATCGAAATGATCCCGATCCGCGAGACCCGCAACTACGTGCAGCGCATCATGGAAGGTGTCGGCGTCTATCGCGACCGGCTGAGCGGCCCGTTCCGCACCCTGCCGCCGGCCACAGGGCGCTCCTAGTCGCGCGCCCTCAGGCGGCGTCGAGCGAGCGTACCGTCACCTCGCGCTGGCGATTGCCGCGCAGCAACACGCCCTGACGATCGGGATCGGTCCACGCCGTCTGGCCGGCCGGCGGCCTGGCGGCCGTGGCCTGTGCCGGCGCTTCGGCCGACCGCGGTGCGTGCAGCAGGTGTTCGGTCCACTTGCGCGCCTCGCGCAGGCTGGTGAACAGCTTGATCGGGCCGTCCTGCTCGGTGTGCATCGCGTAAGCCTGCGGGAAGGCCGTGTGGGTGCCGTCGACGACGAAGGCGATCGGTCCGCGCTTCTCGGTCGAGGCGCCACGCATCATCTCGGCCAAGCGCACGACCTGCTCGAGGGTGAACTCTGTGGTGGCGCCGGCGACCTCGAGGATCTTGGCGAAGCTGCGGACCTTTTCGGCCGCCAGCTTCATCGCCATGCCGCGGATCTCGTCGGCCTCGATCTTGCCGCGCGCCACGATCGTGACGGTGCGGTGCAGGCGGGAGATTTCCATGTAGATCGGCATGGGGCGCTGAACTCCGACGAAGGACTCTACCTTACCATACGTCCGACAGTCTTCTTTGGTTCAAGTGTATCGGCTCACGCCACAATGCTGCCAACAATTGCGCGAGACAACGCCCCCTTGCCGACAGCCCGCGCCGCCGCCTCGAGATGATCGAGCGTGGAGTAGCCGATCAGCATGGTGCTGACAGCCGGATGCGAGATGACGAAACGCTCGGCAAACTCGGTCAGGTCGGTAGAACCGGACGGGCCGACAAGCGGCTCCAGCGCCTTGGCGCGCGCCACGTCGCCGGCGAAATCCTTGGCCGAGCCGATCGGCGGGACGGCCTGCATGGCGAGCGGGTGACGGGCCTCGGTGCCGGACAACGCGCCGCCGGCGAGCGCTCGGATCACGATCGTTCCCATATCGTTGGCTTGCGCGCGCTCCAGCAGCCGGCCGTAATCCAGCCCCGGCGCGCCCTTCGGCATCGGCCCGCCGGCACTGGGATTGAGGGCGTTATAGACCACCTGCACGGTATCGAACGCCCTGGAGTCGACGGCCTTGAGCAGCGCCGCCGGCTCGCCGACGCCGCTGAACCCGATGAACCGCGTCTTGCCCGCCTTCTGCAGCTTGTGCAGCGCCGGCACGACCTCGTTCAGGGCGATATCGACGTCCAAGCGGTCGTCGGCATCCACGGCAACCAGCGGATTGTGCAATTGCAGCAGGTCGACATGATCGAGGCCGAGACGCTTCAGGCTCTCGTCCATCGACTGGGCCACGAAGTCAGCGACCCGCGTACGATCGGCGGCCTTCAGGCGAAACTTGGTGCCGAGATAGACGTCGTCGCGCTTCTTTCCCTTGAAGATGCGTCCCAGCGTCTTCTCCGATTCGCCGTTGCCGTAGATCGAAGCCGTGTCGATGTAGTTGATGCCGAGTTCGAGGGCGCGGGCGAATGCACGTTCCTGGTCGGCCGGAGAGCCCTTGGTCATCAGGCCGCCGACGGCACCGGCGCCGAAGCCCAGCACGCCGACCTGCAGTCCGGTTCGTCCCAGCCGGCGTCGTTCCATCGTTTCCTCCCTTGCGACGGCGACGTGCCGTGTGCTTGTTAGCCTATTGCCAGCTTCCGCCAGGAGCAATTCATGAGCTCAGCCATCGCAGGCATCGAGCTATGCGTGTTCGACGCCTACGGCACGCTCTTCGACTTCAACTCGGCAGTCGCCCGGCACCGCATCGCCATCGGTCCCAAGGCCGACGCCCTCGCCGAGATGTGGCGCAGCAAGCAGATCCAGTACACTTGGCTGCGCAACGGCATGAATGCCTACGCACCGTTCTGGCAGGTCACCGGCGAGGCGCTCGACCATTGCCTCAGGGCACTGGCGATCGGCGATCCGTCGGTGCGGGAAAAGCTCATGCGCGCCTATCTGGCGCTCGATCCCTTCCCCGAAGTGCCGGCGATGCTTGAACGGCTGGTCAGTGCCGGCCTGCGCGCCGCCATCCTGTCCAACGGCAATCCCGACATGCTGGACCCGATGGTGAAGACTTCCGGCCTCGCCGGACGCTTCGAGGCCGTGATCAGTGTCGATGCAGCGCGGGTGTTCAAAGTCGACCGCCGCGCCTATGAACTTGTCGAGGCGCGCTGCGGCGTGACACCGGACAAGGTCTGCTTCCTGTCGTCGAACTGCTGGGATGCCCACGGGGCGGCGCATTTCGGCTTCCGCACGGTGTGGATCAATCGCGCCAGCGCGCCCGACGACAACCTTCCCGGCTGCCCCGTGGCACAGCTAAAAGACCTTGCCGGGCTTCCCGCCCTTCTGGGTGCATTGTGATGAGTTCGCTTCCGACCTTTGCCGATGTTCAGGCCGCCGCCCGCCGACTGGAAGGAGTGGCGATCCGCACGCCGCTGCTCGAGAACGCGCGGGTCAACGACCGGCTGGACGGCCGGTTGTTCCTGAAAGCCGAGTGCCTGCAGCGCACCGGCTCGTTCAAGATCCGCGGCGCCTACAATTTCCTCGCCTCGATGAACGAAGCCGACCGCAGAATGGGCGCGGTCGGCTGGTCATCCGGCAATCACGCCCAGGGTCTGGCCGAAGCGGGTCGCCTGCTGGGAGTGAAGACGACCATCGTGATGCCGGCCGACGCGCCGGCGCTGAAGGTCGCCAACACCCGCTCATCGGGCGCGGAGGTCGTGCTCTACGACCGCGTCAAGGAAAGCCGCGAAGAGATCGGCATGGGCATCGCGCAAAAAACCGGCGCGACCATCGTGCCGCCCTACGACCATCCGTGGATTCTGACCGGCCAGGGCACGGCGGGCCTGGAACTCGCCGAACAGGCCAAGGCGGTCGGCGTCACCCTCGATGCCGTGGCCGCACCCTGCTCCGGCGGCGGCCTGTCGACCGGCGTGGCGCTGGGCGTCAAGGGCATCAGCCCGACCACGACCGTGCATGCCGGCGAGCCTGCCGGATTCGACGATCTCGCCCGCTCGCTGAAGAGCGGCAGGAAAGAGACGAACGCCAAACTCTCGGGCTCGATCTGCGACGCGCTGCTGGCGCCGACGCCCGGCGACGTGACGTTTCCGCTGGCGCAGCAGGTGCTCGGCCCCGGGCTCGTCGTCAGCGACGACGAGGTGCTCGACGCGATGGAGATCGCGTTTCGCGAATACAAGCTGGTGGTCGAGCCGGGTGGTGCGGTGGCGCTGGCCGCGGCCCTCACCGGCAAGCTGCCGGTGAAGGGGCGCGCCGTCGCCGTGGTCTGCTCCGGCGGCAATGTCGATCATGCAACCTTCGCTCGCGCGCTGGCGCGTCACCGGGCATGACGCGGCGAAGCCGCCGCGAATGGCGGATCTTCCTGTGGGTCACCGTCGTGGCCGCGATCGTCAGCGCCGGGTTCGGCATGCGCGTCCGCCCGGAGGCGGCGCTCCACTCCGCGCTCATCGGGGTCGGCACGTCGCTGATCATCTCCACGCCGATCGTGCTGCTTCAGCTCAAGGGCGATCGCGTGGCCGTGCTTCGGCGCCTGCGACGCCTGCCGCTGGCCGTCTACCTTCTCCTCAAGCTGCTGTTCTACTTCGTGGTCATCGTCGGCGGCCTAATGCTGTCGCGCTACATGTCCTCCGGAGGGCAGGCTTTCGAGTTCGACGAACTCTTCCGGCGCGGGCTTGTCTTTGCCATCGGCATGTCGGTGATCGGCAGCCTGTCATTCGACATGATCGGCCTACTGGGCTTCGGCAATCTGAAAAACCTGCTGACCGGACGCTACATCCAGCCCCGCCCCGAGCAGCGTGCCTTCCTGCTGATCGACATGAAGGATTCGACC
This sequence comes from Reyranella sp., assembly GCA_044225265.1. Lineage (GTDB taxonomy): Bacteria > Pseudomonadota > Alphaproteobacteria > Reyranellales > Reyranellaceae > Reyranella. The sequence continues at coordinate 16,273 of JBGAIW010000006.1, read as the reverse complement.
GGCCTCGCCGAGCGGCTGGGCGCGGTGCGCTTCCACGAGCTGTTGAACGAATTCTTCCGTGACGTCGCCGACGCCGCCCTCGAGTGCGAGGCCGAGATCCACAAGTATGTCGGAGACGAAGCCATTCTCACCTGGCTCGACACCGACGCCCTTGCCGACGGCGAATGCCTTGCCTGTCCATTCCTGGTCCGGGACATCATGACGGCCAAGGCCGACACCTATCGCAGCCGGTTCGGCGCCCTGCCGGGGTTCCGCGCGTCGCTGCATCGCGGTCCGATCGTCGCCGGCGAAATGGGCGATGTCCGCCGCGAGATCGCCTTCGTCGGCGACACACTCAACGTCGCGGCTCGCCTGCTCGACGCCGCCAAGGAACTCGGCCACGATGTCCTCGTTTCGCAGGACCTCCTGGACCGCACGACCCTGCCGCCCGGACTGCGGGCCGAGCCGCTGCCGACCCTGACGATACGCGGCCGTACCGCACCGCTGGCCATCGCAGCGCTCAGTCGCTCCGGCTGACGCTTCAGTCGCCCCGGGACACCACGATGTGGGTGGCGGCCTCGGTCGCCACGTGATCCGTGACCCTGTAGCCGAGGCCGGCCAGATCGAGGCCGGCGAACAGCGCCTCTCCGCGACCGAGCAGGACCGGCGACACGGCGAGATGCATTTCGTCGATCAACCGCGCCTTCAGATATTGCCGGATCGTGGCGACGCCGCCGCCCACTCGCACGTCCTTGCCGCCAGCCGCCTGCTTCGCCCGTGCGAGCACCGCTTCGATGGGATCGGAAACGAAGTGGAAGGTCGTCCCGCCCTGCATCGCCAGTGGGGCGCGGGCGTGATGCGTGTGCACGAAGACCGGCACATGATACGGGGGATTGTCGCCCCACCAACCCTTCCAGCTGTCGTCGGGCCAGGGACCGCGTACCGGGCCGAACATGTTGCGCCCCAGGATCCACGCCCCGACATTCTCGAAGCTGCGCGCCGCGAAGCGCTCGTCTAGTCCGGTCGAGCCGCCCTCCTGTCCGAACATGGTGCGGAAGGTCCGCGTCCCGAACGCCCAGTCATGCAGGGCCATGCCGCCGGCACCCATGGGATTTTCTAGCTTCTGATCCGGCCCCGCGCCGAAGCCGTCGAGCGAGACCCCGAAGCAGTTTACGCGCAACCTGGACATGGTGAGCTCTCCGGAGTGAACACCCCGGACTCTTACCGCATCAGCATCAGCGCGGCACGGCGGCCGGGGTGGACCGAGTCTTGCGCTTGCCGGCGCTCTCGAGAAAGCTCCCGAGGATCCCCTTGGGCAGGAAGATGATGAACAGCACCAAAAGGAGGCCGTAGACGAGATTGTCCCAGCCGACTGCCTTGGTCCCGAAGCCGATGCGCAGCACCTCGGCGAGCAGGATGGTGATGATCGCGCCGACCGTCGGCCCCAGCGCGACATAGATGCCTCCGACCACGACGGCGAACACCATCTGCAACGACACCGCGATGCCGCTCACCGTGTCGGGCGAGATGAACATCTGGTACTGGCAGTAGAGCGCGCCGGCGAACGCCGTCATCAGCGCGCTGATCACCGTGATCTTGAGCTTCTCGTACGTCACGTTGACGCCGGCGGCGGCGGCCGCGTCCTCGTCCTCCGAGATCGCTTCGAGCGCATAGCGGTCCATACTGCGATCGACCCAGCGCCAGATCAGCAGGCCGGCGATCCAGACGCCCAGGGCGATCAGGTACCAAACCGTCTTGTCGTCGAACTGCAGCGCCAGGAAGTGATTGCCCTTGGTCCGCTCCGGGGTGTAGCCGAGCGACCCGCCGGTGTAGTCGCGGGTGGCGGTGATGACCTGGAGCACGATGCCCGACAGTGCCAGCGTCACCAGCACGAAATAATGGCCGGTGATGCGGAAACGGAAGCACGGATAGGCGACGACCAGCGCCAGTGCACCGGCGCACACCATCGCGATCGGAATGCCGATCCACGGCGTGACGCCGAGATGGTTCCACAGCAGTGCCGTCACGTAGGCGCCGACGCCCATGAAGCCGCCATGGCCCAGCGACACCAGGCCGAAGCGGCCCATCATCGACCACGAGGTGTAGGCGAAGGACCAGATCAGGATCAGGATCAACAGGTGCACGTGATACGGATCGCGATAGACGAACGGCAGGGCCACCAGAACGGCGAGCCCGATGGCCCAGGCGATGCGTGCGTTGGCGGTCATGAGCGGCGCGCCAGCAGCCCGTTGGGCCGCACGAACATCATGGCGATGAAGAAGGCGAAGGCGAGCACGTAGCCCCACTCGAGATCGGAGAACAGGCCGCCGAGCGAGATGATCTCGGCGAACAGGAAAGCTGCGACGAAGCCGCCAATGAAGTTGCCCAGGCCGCCCAGCACGCAGATCAGGAAGGTGATCGGCCCGAACGACAGGCCGACGAAGGGATGCACGTCGTACTGCAGCACCAGCAGGCAGGCCGCCAGGCCGGCCAGCCCGCCGCCCAGCGCCGAGGTCACGAGGTACATGCGGCGCGTGTCGACCCCCATCAGCGCCATGATCTGGCGGTCCTGGGCAATGGCGCGAATCGCGGTGCCCGTGTAGGTCTTCTTCATGAAGAAATAGACCGCGATCATGCCGATGCCGGCCGCGATGAAGGCGAGAAGCCGGGAGTAGCTGAAATGCATCTCGCCCATCGCCAGGATCGGCAGACGGATGCCGAGGTTGCGGAAATCGATGCCGAAGGCGACGGTGGCGAAGCTCTGCAGCACGAACAGCACGCCGCCGGTCGCCAGCAGCTGGTTGATCGGCGCCGCCGACAAAAGCGGTTCGATCACCAGGAAATGCAGCATCGCGCCCAGCGCCGCGACCAGCAGGATGCAGAGCGGCGCCGCCACCCAGTAGGGCACGTGATAGACCGTGAACAGGTAGTACATGCCGTACATGCCGATCATCACCAGCTCGGCGTAGCAGATCCACGTCACGTCGATGACGCCGAAGATCAGGTTCAATCCGAGCGCCAGCAGCGCCAGGACGCCGCCCAGCAGGATGCCGTTGATCACGGCCTCCAGCAGGTAGATGTCGAAGATTTCCAGGAAGGCCTGCATGGCTATACCCCGAGATAGGCCTGCTTGATGGTGTCGCTGTCGAGCAGCTCGTCCGACGTCCCCGAGGCGCGGATCGTTCCGGCCTCCAGCAGGTAGGCCCGGTCGACGACCTTCAATACCTGCTGCACGTTCTGCTCGACGATCAGCACGGTGAGCCCGCCCGAACGAATGCGCTTCACCAGCTCGAAGACCTGCTGCACCACGACCGGCGCGAGGCCGGCCGACGGCTCGTCGAGCAGCAGGAGCTTGGGGTCGCTCATCAGGGCGCGACCGATCGCGCACATCTGCTGCTCGCCACCCGACATGGTGCCGGCCATCTGATGGCGGCGCTCCTTCATGCGCGGGAACAGATCGAACACGAATTCCAGCCGTTGCGCGTACTTGGCGCGGGCCTCGGGCATGAAGGCGCCCATCTTGAGGTTGTCCTCGACGGTGAGACGCGGGAACAACCGGCGATTCTCGGGCACGTGCGCGATGCCGAGGCTGACGATCTTGTGCGGCGCCGTGGCGAGCACGTTGGCACCTTCCATCGCGATGCTGCCGCGAGTCGGACGGATCAGCCCCGAGATCACGCGCATCAGGGTCGTCTTGCCGGCACCGTTGGGGCCGATCACGCCGACCGCCTCGCCCGCCTTGACGTCGAGGCTGACGTCGAACAGCGCCTGGAAGCTGCCGTAGCCGGCGTCGACCGATTTCAGCTCCAGCATGGTGGTCATCGCCCCGCCTGCGCCGCGACCGCCTGCGTGGCGTGCGCATCGGTACCGAGATAGACCTCGACGACCCTGGGATCGCCCGCGACCTGGCTGGGCAGGCCCTCGGAGATCTTCTCCCCGTGGTCAAGCACCATGACTCGGTCGACCACTCGCATCAGCACGCCCATGATGTGTTCGACCCAGATGATCGTGATGCCGAGCTCGTCGCGGATCTTGCGCAGCATGTCGGCCGCCTGATCCATCTCCTTCTCGTCGAGCCCACCGAGGCTTTCGTCGGCGAGCAACAGCTTGGGCCCGGTCGCCAGTGCCTTGGCGAGTTCGAGCTTCTTGAGGCCGGCCGCGCCCAGGCCATCGACCATCGCCTGCCGGTCGGTCGGCAGGCCGACCATGGCCAGCGCCTTCTCGGCCGACTCGAAGGCCTTGGCGGTGCTGTGACGGTCCTGGCCGAAATATCCGGCCAGCGCCACGTTCTCGAAGATGCTCAAGCGCTTGAAGGGGCGCGGAATCTGAAAGGTGCGGCCGATGCCGCGGTTGATGATGCGGTGCGGCGCGAGGCCGGCCAGTTCCTGCCCCTCGAACAGGATGGAACCCGACGACGGCGGGAAGGTGCCCGAGAGCATGTTGAAGATCGTACTCTTGCCCGAGCCGTTGGGACCGATCAGGCCGAGAATCTCGCCCTGCGCCACCTTGAACGACACGTTGCTCACGGCGGTGAAGCCACCGAAGCGCTTCACCAGCCCGTTCACTTCCAGCACTGCCGGAACTCCGCTTACGCCACGCGCACCCTACTGGTTCGAGTAGGTCATGCCCTTCGGCAACGGCAGCACCGGCTCACGCTGCTGCTGGCTCTTCGGCCAAACGACGTACGACTTGTCGTCGACGTACTGGATGACGACCGGGAACGAGCGCTCGTTCTGGCCGGCCATGGCCGCGCCGTCCCCCGGGAACTTCACGCCGAAGCCCAGCATGGTGCCGCCTTCGGGCAGATCGACCTCGAGAGCCGCTTTGCGCAGCGAGTCCGGGTCGATGCCGCCGTACTTCTTGATCGCCTTCGGCACGACCTCGGTCATCAGCACGTAGGCATTGGACGCCGCCATGCCGACATGGGCCGACCGGATCGCCACGCCGGGCTTCACCTTGTCGAACTCCTCGCCGATCATCTTGATCACCGGCGGCAGCTTCGGATCGAGCGTCTTCTCGTTGGTCAGCCAGATCGAGATGGGATCGGTGTTGAACAGGTAGTTCGCGTCCGGACCCATGCCCTCCTTGAGCTTCTCGTAGACGCCGTAACCGGCACCGTGGCCGACGATGGCGGCGACCTTCAGACCCTGTTCGCGCGCCTGGCGGGCGAACAGCGTGATGTCCGGGTTGTAGCCGGTGTGGAAGATCACGTCCGGCCGGGCGCGCTTGAGCTTGGTGACCAGCGCCGACAGGTCGGGCGCGGTCGCCGAATAGCCTTCCTTCAGCACGACGTTGAAGCCCGCCTTTTTGGCGCCCGCCTCATTGCCCTTGGAGACGTCGACGCCATAGGCGCCGTCCTCATGAATGATGGCGACGCGCAGGTCCTTCGGCTCCTTGCCGAGCTTGGACTTCGAGTAGGTCTGGATCATGTCCATTGTCATCATGCCGAACTGGTTGCCCGAGGCCTGAGGACGGAAGACGTACTTGTAGTTCTTGTTCTCCAGCACGGCCGAGGAGATGCAGGTCGTGATCCACATGAACTTCTTGAGCTGCTCGACCTTGGCGGCCACCGGCACGCACTGCGCCGACGAGTAGAAGCCCATCACCATGTCGACCTTTTCCTGCTCGATCAGGCGGGTCGCTTCGTTGATGGCGACGTCGGGCTTGGACTGGGCGTCGGCATAGACGACCTCGACCTTGTAACCTTCGACGCCGGTCTTCACGTACTGGTCGAGCATGATCTTGGCGCCGATGTACTGCAGTTCCGAGCCGCCGCCGGCCAGCGGGCCGGTCAGGTCGTAGATCACGCCGATCTTGAGCTTCTTTTCCTGGGCCTGGGCGGCAAGGCCCAGCGACAAGGCCGCGATCGCAGCCGTCGAGAAGCCCAGCAGTCGCCGGGTGAGAGTCCTGGACATCACGTCATCTCCCTATTGCCGTTCTTGCATTTCTTGTCGTTGGCGGCATCACAGGGGCCACGCCGGCCGATGTCAAGCACTCCGCTGGCTTCAGGTGCGGCCCACCCCCGGCGTCAGGATCTCGAACATCGGGTCGCTCGGCTGGTCGAGCACGCCGAAGAGCTGCACCAGACAGGACGCATCGCCCTCGACGCGCAATGCGCCCGAACCGAGCGCTTCCGCCGGTTGCAGCTTGCGCGCGATCAGGGCGTCGAAAGTGGCGCGCGTCGTCACGACCGAGACCTGCGCCGCATCCGAGCGCTCGCCGACTCGGTGTGTCAGCGTGCTGTGCTTCAGGGTCGTGGTGAGCCGTTCGTCGCGGTCGGTGAACGACCAGTTGATCGTGAACGCCTTTCCGGCGGCCTTCACCGGATCGATCCGGATCGCCATGGCGTCGAACAGGACGTCCGACGACAGGCCGGCCAGCGTTTCCATGCTCGGGCCGCGGACCGGCAGCTTCAGCACCCCGTGCCGCAACTCCATGGCGCCGTACAGGAAGGCGTTGCGCCAGGTCGCCGATTCGGCCTGGTAGCCCATCTGCTCGAGCGCGTCGGCACAGAGTTCGCGCGCCTGCCGGTTGTCGGGCTCGGCGAACACGACCTCCTTCATCACCTGGGCAACCCAGCGGAACTCTCCCTTGGCGAAGTCCGCCTTGGCGCGCTCGATCACCGCCGCGGCGCCACCCATATACTCGACGAACTTGACGGCCGCCGGCGCTGGCGGCAGCGCATGCAGGTTCGCGGGGTTACCGTCGTACCAGGAGAGATAGCGCTGGTAGACCGCCTTCACGTTGTGGCTGACCGTGCCGTAATAGCCGCGCACGCTCCAGCGGCCGGCGAGGTCGGGCGGCAGATCGACCACCTCGGCGATTTCGGCCGGCCGCCAGCCCTTGTTCATGTAGCGCAGGGTCTGGTCGTGGATGTGCTTGTAGAGATCGCGCTGCGCCTCGAGATAGTCGACGATCGCCTCCCTGCCCCACACCGGCCAGTGGTGCTGACCGATCAGGATCTCGGTCTTGGGCCCGTAGAAGGCGATCGCGTCGGCGATGTATTTCGACCAGATGCGCGGATCGCGCGCGACGGCGCCACGCAACGGGATGAAGTTGTGAAGCAGCGGACAGGCGTTCTCCGCCATGTTGAGCACGCCGAGGTCGGGATAGAACATATGCATCTCGGCCGGCGCCTCGGTCTCGGGCGCGAGCTGGAACACGATCTTCACGCCATCGATCGAATGTTCCTCCACCGGCTGCACGATGAGTTGCGTCGGCTCGATCAGGCCCGGCGTGCCGCGCGCCACGGACTTGCCGAGACCGGCATCGACCTGGCCGCGCGGCCCGCGCGGCAGCAGCGGGCCGAACTGGAACTGGGCGCGGCGGACCATGGGTGGTCCGGCCAGGACGTTCTCGCCCGAGATCGCCTGCATGAAGCCGTCCGGCGCGATCACCTTCACCTTGCCGGCGCGCACGTCGGCTTCGTCGATCACGCCGCGCACGCCGCCATAGTGATCGATATGGCTGTGAGTGTAGATGACCGCGACGACCGGCTTCTTCGGCCGGTGAGCGTAGTAATGCTCCAGCGCCGCCCGAGCGACCTCGGCCGTGGTCAGCGGATCGATCAGGATCAGGCCGGATTTGCCCTCGATCACCGTCAGGTTTGCGATGTCGAAGCCGCGCAGCTGGTAGAGACCGTCGGTGACCTTGAACAGACCGTTGGCGAGGTTGAGCCGGGCGATGCGCCACAGGCTCGGGTTCACGGTGGCCGGCGCCAGCTCGCCGTCGATGAAGGCGTATTCGCCGAGGTTCCACAGCACCGTGCCGGATGCGGTCGTCACCGCACCGCCGGGCACCGGCGCGATCAGGCCTCGTTGCGCGGCCTCGAAGTCGCTCCTGTCCTCGAACGGCAGCTTTTCGGCCATCGCGGCGTTGGCGTTGCGGGTCGCGGGCTCGGCGTCGCGCGCGGCGTCGAGATGCGACGCCGGCACCGGAACGGAAGAACCACTGGCCATCACTACACTCCCAACTACAGGCGAAGAACTGTCGGGAGGTGCCGCGCGTCACGCAAGCATGCTCTTGCGCGACACAGTGCCTTTATTTGCAGTCGAGAGTTGCACCCCGATGCGGGGCCGAAGGCTAGCCTTCGACCTTGATGTTGTTGTCCTTGACCACCTTGGTCCAGCGCTCGGTCTCGAACTTGATCTTGGCGTGATATTCGTCGGGCGTGCATCCCGTGGTGACGTAGCCCATGTCGACGAAGCGCTTGGCGACCTCGGGATCCTTGATGATCTGACGCAGCAAGCCATTCATGCGCTCGACCACGGGCTGCGGCACGCCGGCCGGCCCCACAATGCCGAAAAACACGCCGCTCACCATGTCCGGCATGCCGAGTTCGACCACGGTCGGCACGTCGGGCGCCACGGGAGAGCGCTTCTCGGATGAAACCACCAGTCCGGTCAGGCGGCCTTGTGCAGCGTGCTGGCCCGCCGGCATGACGACGTCGATCACCAGCGGCACGTGCCCGCCCATGACGTCCCGAATCGCATCTGCCGCGCCCTTGTAGGCGACGAATTCCATGTTCAGCTTGTTGCGTGCACGGAACAGTTCGCCCCAGAGATGCGGCTGGTTGCCCAGACCGGAGGTGGCGAAGCGCACCTTCTGCGGTTGCTTGTTCACCCACTCGGCGAAGGCCTTGTAGTCCTTGGCGGGATGGTCCTTGTTCAGTGCAATGAAATCGGGAATGTCGACGACCGTCGAGATGAACTGGAAATCCTTGAGTGGATCGAAGGGTTGCTTTAGCCCCAGCGCCGCATTGGTCGCCAGCGTCGTGGTGCCTAGCAGGAAAGTGTGACCGTCGGGCTTGGACTTGGCGACCAGCTCCATGCCGATGATGGTGTTGCCGCCGCCGCGGTTCTCGACCACGACCTGCTGGCCGAGCAGAGGTGTCAGCTTCTCCGCGATCAGCCGCCCTGCCGTATCGGTCGAACCGCCCGGAATATAGGGCACGACGATCTTGATCGGCTGGCTGGGCCAAGCCTGCGCCCGCACGGCCGACGCAGCAACGATCGAAAAGCCGGCGGCACCCGCCAGCACGCCACGACGCTTGAGCATTCCAATCCTCCCGGTTTGGGAGGACTCTTACTCCGCGGGTTTGAGAGCCGCCATAGCGACGCCCCGCTCGCTGGGCAAAAATGAAATCACCAGCGTGGTGATGGCGGCGACGCCGGCCAGCACCATGAGCAGCGTCGGAAAGCCCGCCTCCTTGACCGACGGACCGATACCCGCAGTTACCAGCGAACTGACGCCGAAGCCGATCGCGAGCCGCATCCCGGTGACCCTGCTGCGCATGCGGTCGTCGATATACCGGACGATCATCGCGTCGGTGAAGGGAATGGCGCCGAACACGAAGACCATGAACAGGGTGGTCACGACCAGCAGCGCCCAACCATTGACCTGCGAGGCCAGCAGGAAAAGCGGCACCTGGGCAACCAGTATCGGCAGATATATGTTCTTGAGCGGATAGCGATCGATCAGCGCGCCGACCACGAGCTGCATCAGCGACGCGACCGAGAAGATCACCAGCAGCGCCACGCTCAGCATCCACGGAGTGGCCGCCAGCTCGGCGATCCGCGCCTTCAGCATCTCGCCGTTGCCGTTGGTCGTGAAGTTGAAGACGATCGACCCGGTAACCGCGGCGCAGGTCATGATGAAGAAGACGCGCGCCATGACGTTGGGCGGCAGGTCGAGCGTCTTGGCCTTGCGCTTGGCAGGCGCCTCTTCTTCCTTCGGCACGTAGATGACGAACAGCACGGCCGCGACCAGGCAGACCACGCCTGGAACGATATAGGCCGTCTGCCAGCCAAAGCGCGTCGCGAGCAGGACGGACAGGCTGGCGCCGATGGCGATGCCGAGGTTTCCAACCAGGCCGTTGACGCCGATCACGAAGCCCGGCTTGTCGGCCTTCTGCACCAGCATCGGAATTCCGACCGGGTGATAGATCGAGGCGAAGGCGCCCATTACGGTGAGCGCCGCGCCGATCTGCCACTTGTTCTGGCATAGCGCGATCAGCAGGCAGGACACGCCCATGCCGGCGAAGAACAGGATCATCATGACGCGGCGGCCCCATTGGTCGCCGAGCTTGCCCGACACGATCGAGCCCGCGCCGAACATGAAGGAGGCGCCGAAGGCGTACGGCGTCAGTTCCTTCCAGTCGGCACCCCAGACCCCGGCGATCACGCTCACCGTGTAGAGGAAGATAGCGATCACCCAGTGGTCCATCGCATGGCCGAGATTGAGCAGGAGGGAGGTCGGGCTGCTGAGCTTCATCGCGCGTATCACTCCAACGAGACCTCGCCCTTGGAAGACCGTGTGGCGGCCGTCTCGAAGGATGGCGAGGTACGGCGAAGATTAGGGAATGCTGCGTTGGCTGTCTTGCGCTAGATTGCCAATCTATGTCGCGAAACCGCCAAGCCATCCGCAGCCCGCGTTCGACCGATCCGGCCGATTATCAGCGCGTACCGCGGGCGGTCTCTGCCATGCCCAAGGACTTCAAGTCGGGCTTCGAGATCGCACCGCACCGTCACGAGCGCGCGCAGCTGATCTACGCCACGGCCGGTACGATGCGGGTTTCGACCGGAGACGGCGTCTGGGTCGTGCCGCCGCAGCGCGCACTCTGGATGCCGCCCAGCGTACGCCACAGCATCGTGATGTCTGGCGACGTCACCATGCGCACGCTCTATCTGCGCGACGACGCCGCGCGTGGCATGCCCCGGACCTGCCACGTTCTGCCGGTCTCGGCGCTGCTGCGCGAGCTCATCATCCGCGCCACCGAATTGCCGCTGCGCTACGACGAGCACGGTCCGGCCGGCCACGTCGTGGCGCTGCTGCTCGCCGAACTGCACGGCGCCGGCGCGTTGCCGCTGCAATTGCCGATGCCCCGTGACAAGCGTCTGCGCGCGATCTGCGAGACCTTGCTCGCCGCCCCAGGCGACCCACGTACGCTGGAGCAATGGGCATCGTCCGCCAACGCAAGCGCCCGCACCCTCGCCCGCCTCTTCGTGGCCGAAACCGGCCTGACGTTCGGCGCCTGGCGGCAACAGGCGCGCGTACTCGAAGCAATGGGTCGCCTGGGCCGCGGGGCGCCGGTGACCGAGGTGGCGCTCGATCTCGGCTACGACAGCGTCAGCGCTTTCAGCGCCATGTTTCGGCGTGCGGCGGGAGCGTCGCCCCGTCAGTACCAACAACGGCCGCAGTCGGACTGACATATCCCCGAAACAAGTGGGGATTTATGAGATATTCCAAGCAATTAAAGGGCGAATGGCTTGACGGAAGGGGTACGAATATACCCAATGCGGGTCCCTTTTGGGGTACCATGAACCGTTATTCAGCGAAGATCGGCCGCGGCTGGGTCGCCGCCTCTGGAGTTCAGTTTTGAAGCCGACTGACATCAAGAATCCGGACTATTTCCACAAAGTCGTCGACTGCCAGTGGGCGTGCCCCGCGCATACCCCGGTTCCCGAATATATCCGCCTGATCGCGCATGGGCGTTACTCCGACGCCTACATGATCAATTGGAAGTCGAACGTCTTCCCGGGGATCCTCGGCCGTACCTGCGACCGTCCCTGCGAGCCAGCCTGCCGCCGTTCCCGCGTCGAGGACGAGACTCTCGTGAAAGGCAAGAAGGAGCCGGTCGCGATCTGCCGCCTCAAGCGCGTCGCCGCCGACTACAAGGACGAGGACATCAAGGCGCGGATGCCGAAGGCGCCGAAGAAGAACGGCAAGCGCGTGGCCTGCATCGGCGGCGGGCCTGCGTCGCTGACCGTGGCACGCGACCTTGCCGTGCTCGGCTACGAGATCGTGATCTACGACCAGGATCCCAAGCTCGGCGGCTTCATCCGCACCCAGATCCCGCACTTTCGGCTGCCTGAATCGGTGATCGACGAGGAGGTCGGCTTCATCACGGGAATCGGCAATATCGAATTCCGGCACGAGAAGGTCGACTCGATGAAGGCCGTGCTGGCCGAAGGCTACGACGCGGTGTTCGTGGGCTCCGGCGCTCCGCGCGGCCGCGACCTCGACGTGCCTGGCCGCAAGGAGGCCGCAGCCAACATCCATATCGGTCTCGACTGGCTCTCCTCGGTTTCGTTCGGCCACACCACCAAGGTCGGCAAGCGGGTGATCGTGCTGGGCGGCGGCAACACCGCGATGGATTGCTGCCGAACCGCGCGCCGCCTCGGCGGTGAGAGCGTGAAGGTCATCGTGCGCTCCGGCTTCGACGAGATGAAGGCGTCTCCCTGGGAGAAGGAAGACGCGATGGGCGAGGACATCCCCATCCTCAACATGCTCGTGCCGAAGGAAGTCCGCCACGAGGGCGGCAGGATCAAGGGCGTGCTGTTCGAGGAAGTCGTTGCCAAGTACGACGACAAGGGCCGCCGCTCGCTGGTGGCGTCGGGCAAGCCCGACCAGTTCCACGAATGCGACGACGTGCTGGTCGCGATCGGCCAGGAGAACGCCTTCCCCTGGATCGAGAAGGACTCCGGCATCGAGTTCGACAAATGGGGTCTGCCCAAGCTCGGCGAAACCACCCTGCAGAGCACGAACAAGAAGGTGTTCTTCGGCGGCGACGCCGCGTTCGGGCCCAAGAACATCATCTGGGCGGCCGCGCACGGCCACGACGCGGCGATCTCGATCCACAAGATGCTGTCGGGCGACAATGTCGAGGAGCGCCCGGCGCCGGGCGTCAACATCGTCAGCCAGAAGATGGGCATCCACGAGTGGAGCTACGACAACGCGCCGACCATCGACCACCGCTTCAAGGTGCCCCACCGCAAGAAGGAAGAGGCGCTGAAGGACATCATGGCCGAGGTCGAACTGGGCTTTAATCCCGAGCTCGCCTTCAAGGAAGCCGAGCGCTGCCTGAACTGCGACGTCCAGACGGTCTTCAGCGGCACGCTCTGCATCGAATGCGACGCCTGCGTCGACATCTGCCCGATGGACTGCATCACCTTCACCGAGAACGGCGAAGAGAAGGATCTGCGCATGCGCCTGATGGCGCCGGCGATGAATCCGACGCAGGACCTCTATGTCGGCAACGACCTCAAGACCGGCCGCGTCATGGTCAAGGACGAGGACGTCTGTCTGCACTGCGGCCTGTGCGCCGAGCGCTGCCCGACCGGCGCATGGGATATGCGCAAGTACTACATGGAAATGACTCACGCGGAGCACGCATGCCGCAAGCAATAGCTGCCGTTAACGATTTCGTCGTCAAGTTCGCCAACGTCAACGGCTCCGGGTCGGCGTCGGCCAACGAACTGTTCGCGCGCTCGATCCTGCGCATGGGTGTGCCGGTCAGCCCGCGCAACATCTTCCCGTCGAACATCCAGGGACTGCCGACCTGGTACGAGGTCCGCGTCACCGAGAAGGGCTATCTCGGACGCCGCGGCGGCGTCGACATGATGGTCGCGATGAACCCGCAGACCTGGGCTGAGGACGTCAAGGAGATCACGCCCGGCGGCTATCTGTTCTACGATTCGACCAAGCCGATGCCGTCGTCGGCCTTTCGCGACGACATCAATATCATCGGCGCGCCGCTGACGGCGATCTGCAACGCCACCTACACTGACGCCCGTCAGCGCCAGCTGTTCAAGAACATCATCTATCTCGGTGTGCTCTCGATCTTGCTCGACATCGACGAGAACGCGATCAAGCAGTTGTTCGGCGAGCAGTACAAGGGCAAGGAAAAGCTCATCGACTCCAACGTCAAGGCGCTGGCACTGGGACGCGATTATGCGACCCAGCATCTCGACGCCAAGGCCTGCAAGCTAAAGGTGCGCAAGGCCGACAACGTCGGCGACCGCATTTTCGTCGAAGGCAACAATGCCGCCGCGCTCGGTGCCGTCTATGGCGGCGCCACGGTGTGCGCCTGGTACCCGATCACGCCCTCTTCCTCGCTCGCCGAGGCATTCCAGTCGCATTGCAAGCGGCTGCGCCACGACAAGGAGACCGGCAAGGCCAAGTACGCCATCGTGCAGGCCGAGGACGAACTCGCCTCGATCGGCATGGTGATCGGTGCCGCCTGGAACGGCGCTCGCGCCTTCACGAGCACGTCGGGCCCGGGCATTTCGCTGATGACCGAGTTCATCGGGCTGGCCTCGTTTGCCGAGGTGCCGGCGGTGCTCGTCAATGTGCAGCGCGGCGGGCCATCGACCGGCATGCCGACGCGCACGCAGCAGTCGGACCTGCTCAGCTGTGCCTATGCCTCGAACGGCGACACCAAGCATGTGCTGCTGTTTCCCGAGGATCCGGCGGAGTGCTTCGAATTCACCGCCGAGGCGCTCGACCTCGCGGATCGCCTGCAGACTCCGGTTTTCGTCATGACCGATCTCGACATCGGCATGAACCATCGCCTGTGCAAGCCGTTCAAGTGGGACGACCGCCGCGAACTCGACCGCGGCAAGGTGATGACCGCCGAGGAGCTCGAGGCCGGCAAGACTTTCGGCCGCTACCTCGACGTCGACGGCGACGGCATCCCGTTCCGCACCTATCCCGGCACGCATCCGACCAAGGGCAGCTACTTTACCCGTGGCACCACGAAGGACGAGTACGCGCGCTACTCCGAGGAAGGCCCGGTCTATGTCCGCAACATGGAGCGGCTGCAAAAGAAGTTCGTGACCGCGGCCAAGATCGCGCCACAGCCGCTGCGCTACTCCTCGCCCGCGCCGACCAAGTACGGCGTGATCTATTTCGGCTCGACCAGCCCGGCCATGGCCGAGGCGCTCGATCACCTCGAGCAGGCCGGCAATCACGTCAACGCGCTGCGCGTGCGGTCCTTCCCGTTCTCGACCGCGGTCGAGGATTTCATCCACGAGCACGACAAGGTGTTCATCGTCGAGCAGAATCGCGACGCCCAGCTGCGCACCATGCTGATGGCCGACTTCACGCTCGATGCCCGAAAGCTCATCCCCGTGCTGCACTATGACGGCACGCCGATCACCGCGCGCTTCATCGCGTCCGACATCGCCAAGAAGCTCGCCCGCCTCAAGGTCGTCCCGTTCGAGAAGGCCGCGTCATGACCTACATCGCCAAGCCCAAGCTCCACCATCCGTCGCTGGTCAAGAACAAGGCCGGCTACACCCGCCGCGACTACGAGGGCGCGGTCTCAACGTTGTGCGCCGGCTGCGGCCACGACTCGATCAGCGCCGCGATCATCCAGGCCTGCTACGAGCTCGACATCCTGCCGCACCAGGTCGCCAAGCTCTCCGGCATCGGCTGCTCGTCCAAGGCGCCGACCTACTTCGTGGGCGCCAGCCATGGCTTCAACACCGTGCACGGCCGCATGCCGTCGGTCCTGACCGGCGCCAACCTCGCCAACAAGGACCTGATCTACATGGGCGTGTCCGGCGACGGCGACTCCGCCTCGATCGGTCTTGGCCAGTTCGCGCACATCATGCGGCGCGGCGTGAACATGACCTACATCGTCATGAACAACGGCGTGTACGGCCTCACCAAGGGCCAGTTCTCGGCCACGGCCGACAAGGGCTCGATCAGCAAGAAGGGCGTGGCCAACTCCGACGAGGCGATCGACATGGTGTCGCTCGCCATCCTGATGGGCGCGACATTCGTCGGCCGCTCCTTCTCGGGCGACAAGCACCAGCTGGTGCCGCTGATCAAGGCCGCGATGGCGCACAAGGGCGCCGCCTTCCTCGACGTGGTGAGCCCCTGCGTGGCGTTCAACAACCATGCCGGCTCGACCAAGAGCTACGAGTACGTGCGCGAGCACAACGAGGCCCTGAACCGGCTCGACTTCATCGAGGGCCGTGACGAGATCACGACGCAGTATGAGCCCGGCACCGCAACCACCGTGCAGCAGCACGACGGTTCGCTGCTGCGCCTGCGCAAGCTCGGCGAGGAGTACGATCCCTCCGACAAGGTGGGCGCCATGAAGCGCGTGCAGGAAGGCCTCGCCGCCGGCGAAGTCGTGACGGGTCTGCTCTATCTCGACCCGACCCCCAAGGACCTGCACCACCACCTCAACACCGTCGACGTGCCGCTCAACCGGCTGCAGACCGCTGACCTCTGCCCGGGTTCCGCCACGCTCGACCGCATCAACGCCAGCCTACGCTGAAAAAGGCGTTCCTCGCCCTGCTGGGCGCGATCGCGGGCGCGCTGATCGGTGCGCCCCTACTGGCGATCGCGCTCGGGGCGCTGATGTCGGAGATCTACGGTACCTTCGAGGGCGCT
Organism: Reyranella sp.; assembly: GCA_044225265.1. GTDB lineage: Bacteria > Pseudomonadota > Alphaproteobacteria > Reyranellales > Reyranellaceae > Reyranella. Next base: position 109 of record JBGAIW010000006.1, on the reverse strand, counting down.
GCCGCCATGGGCGGCATGTCCCTGGGCGCCGCCGGCGGCATCGTGGTCGGCGCCGCTTTCGGACTTTGGCTGGTCCTTCGCCGCGGCGGCCGGCACGCCGGCGTCGCCA
>JBGAIW010000135.1:0-11577 GCA_044225265.1 Reyranella sp. | reverse complement strand
CCCTGGCGCTCGGACTAGGGGCCCTGCCCGCGCGCGCCGAGCCGTCGCCGGCCGATGACGCGCAAGCCGCCTCCGAATACCTGCTCGGCAGCGACCGCGAGGACCAGGCCTTCGCCGCCCTGCTGCCCTTCACTCGCCAGTTCGCCGTGCGCGGCACGGCCGGGCCCGGCCTCGCCGAGGCGGCCGAACGCGCCGGCGTGCCGGCCCCGGCGCTGATCGAACCGCTGCAGGCGCTGTCGAGTCGGATCGACTCCACCCGGGACCTCGGACCGGACGATCGCTACGTCCTGCGCTGGGAACAGACCTTCAACGGCGACGGCCGGGCGATCGGTCTCGCCCGCGTCATCGGTGTCGAACTGTCGAGCGCGACGAAGGGCAACGTGGCGATGGTCCGCTTCCGTCCCTTCACCGGGCCGCTGGCAGGGCTGCCCGCCGGCCACGAGCGCTTCTTCTTCGCCGACGGCACCTTGGCCGCGCCGCCGCCGATCCGCCTGCCGCTCGACGACATAAAGGTCACCTCGGGCTTCGGCCTGCGTCCCGACCCGCTCGACCAGCCGACGCGCGTGCAGCCCATCGAGGTCCCGCCCGCCCCGCCGCCCGAGCCGCAGGCCGCCGCACCGCCGCCGCTCAGCGCCGCCGCCCGCGGCGAGGTCGCCCGCGCCTATGCCGGCTTCGGCAACGGCGAGCAGCTCGGCAACGTGCGCAATCTGGCGCCCGGCCTGCACAACAGCGAGATCGATCGCATCATGGCCGAGCGCCGCCTGCGCCGGCTCGAGGAAGAGGCGCGACGCAAGGCCGGCGAAGAAGCCGACGCCGAGCGCAAGGAAGCCGCCGAAAAGGCCGAGGCGCAGCGCCGGGCAAATCCGCCGCCGCCGCCCAGGCCAACCGTGCTCTACATGCACGAGGGCCTCGACCTGCTGGCCTATCCCGGCACACTGGTGCGCGCCGCCGCCGACGGGCTGGTCGTGCTGGCACGGCCCGACCGCGGCTACGGCAACGCGATCCATCTCGAACACGAACGCGGCAGCCTCACGCTCTATGCCCACCTTGCCCGCTTCGCCCCCGGCATCGAGCTCGGCGCCTATGTCCGGCGCGGCGATGTCATCGGCTTCGTCGGCAGCACCGGTCGCTCGGACTGGCGCCCACCTGCATTTCGGCCTCCTGCAGCGCGGCCGCCTGGTCGATCCGCCGCCGGCACGCAGGCGATCCGGCTTTGGCGCCGCCGACCTCGCGCGTCTAAAACGTCAGCTCGCCTTCGAGCAGAGCCTGCACCCGACGTCGCGCAAGAACGACCGCGCGCCGCTGTCGACAGAGAAGGAAGTCGCCGCGGAGTAGCCTTCCCCGCCGGGAGCGCGGCACTCCGTGCCGCTCATTCCTCGGATCTGACAGCCGATGAGCGCCACGGAGTGGCGCGCTCCCAGCGTGGCGACCTCTCCGTCGCGCCATGAGCGCGACACCTCCCCATCTGAATGGGGAGGAGGTACAGGAGAACCGCCGGTCCCGGGTGCCGCGCCCTGCTGTCAAAGGCGCACCGGGGCCCGGGCCCGGCGGTCTCTTCCTTCTCGGCGCGGCCGGCTGCATTCCCCAGATCGCCGTCCTCGGCCGCGCTCCACCACACGACGATCCCGCACCGGCCGGCGCGTGGCCGGTGTGACCAGCCTGTGGTGTTACTTTTGATACAGCGTGGCCGCCGAGACTGTAACGACGAAAAGCGCCCGCGACTTCATCCCGGCACCCATGGTGGGTTCGTGTCCGGACTCTGCGGCCGACGTCGCCGCGCGTTCATCCTCCCAGGCCTTGAGCGCCCAAGCCAGCTCGGCAGCTTGGGCGTTCCATCGGGAAGCAGGTTCAGCTTCTCTCGCATCGCCGGGGAATGCTCGGCGATTTCCTTCGCCAGGTCGGAATAGTCCATGAAGGCCTCGAGGCGATCGAGCCAGGCATCGCACGAGAGCCATTGCATGTCGGCTTCCAGGAGCTTTATCCTGCGATGGAGGCTCATTGGCCGAGCTTCCTCTTCTCCTCGCCCATCTGGTCCTCGAGCTTCGTGAGGCGCTCGTCGATGATCAGCGTCTCAATCGCACGCCGCTGTGTTTCGATGACCGCCGAGAACGCGGCTCCTTCCTCCGTCGTCAGCCGCCCGTCAGCCATCGCCTTCATGACGGCGGCATTGGCCCGCACCGCGTCTTCCGGATTGTCGACAGGGGGCAACTCGAACTCGACGGTCCGTCCCTTGGGGGCTGTCCAGATCCGGCTCAAAACAAGACGCGCGGCCGCAAGATTGCCCTCGGTGGCGGCATCGACCATTTTCCTGACCATCGCTTCGGCACTTTCGCCGGCGAGTTCATCGAGCTTCAGGTTCACGGCGTTGCGGCTTCCGCGGGGGCGGCCGGGGCCGCCGGGATTACCTGCCTGAAACGGCATGAGAACTCCTTCTCGCGGCTGAACCGCGGGGTCATATGTTAGATAAACATGGATTTAACATGGGCTGGAGGGACCGGCTCCCGCTCCGCAGGACTGCCGGGATCGCCACCCCGTGCGCAATTTTTTATAGATAAATACGCAATATTTGTCAAGGCGTATTTCGCACCAGACGGGCCGTCGAGCTCGCCCACCATCTGGACGATGGTCGGCCACGATCACCTCGTAGCCGGTGGTGAGGGTTGCCTTGTTCATGTCCTGCCGGATGCCGTAGGCATGCGAGAAGGGCGGAATCGGGCAGCGATAGCTCGCGCGCGCCAGAGCGGCCCAATTTTGCCGGTCAGCCTCGACCAGTCCCTGGCAGGTATAGATCACGTTCACGCCCGGGAACACACTCGGCCCGCCTCGCAGGTGGAGCGTCACCTCGATGTTCTTGGGCACGCCGACTTTGACATGATTCGACGCGGGATCGGCCGCCGCGGCCACGGCCACTATCGCGACCCTGGCCGCAACGTCGAGCCCGAGAGGCCTCTTCAAACGCAGATCGCCAGGGCGCATGCTGAGCGCCACTGGCAGGAGAACAACGTCCACAATCCACCACGTCACGCAGCCGCTGCCGCCCCACTGGCCCTCGCCCTGGCTGTCGCTCTGCCGCGCGTGCCCGACGGCGACAAGCTGCTGATCGGCAGCACGCACTATCAGCTCTGGGGCATCGAGGCGCCGGGCCTGCACCAGACCTGCGACGACGACTGGCCGGCCGGCCAGGAGGCGCGGCGCGCGCTCGAGGCGCTGACCCGCGACCGCACCGTCGCCTGCGAACCGCGCGGCCTCGACCGCTACCGCCGCGTGCGGGCACTGTGCCGCGCCGGCGGCCAGGACATCGCGGCGGCGATGGTCGGCGCCGGCCTCGCCTGGGCCGACGTCACGCAGACCCGCGCCTATGCCGGCATCGAACGCGAGGCCTACGTCAAAGGTCTCGGCGTCCACGGCAGGAACTGCCTGCCGCCCACCGAACGGGACCTGCCGGGATCGTCACCGAACCAGCCGACCTCGCCCTCCTGACGACAAGCGTTCGATCCGCTATCGTCGCGCCCCAGATTTCGACGGAGCGACCGACGTGCGTGCGCTGAAAAGCCTTTTCCTGGCGGCCCTGGCCGCCTGCCTTGCGACCTTCGCCGTCGTGCCGGCCGAGGCGGCACCGCCCGCCCTGCCGATCGTCAAGAAGCGCGGCTTCCTGCTGTGCGGCGTCAACGGCCAGCTGCCGGGCTTCTCGGTGCGCGACGACAAGGGCCAGTGGGCCGGCTTCGAGATCGATCTCTGCCGCGCCATCGCCGCCGCCGTGTTCGGCGACGCGACCAAGGTGCAGTTCGTGCCGCTCACGGCGGGCGAACGCTTCGACGCCCTGCGCAAGGGCGAGATCGACGTGCTGATCCGCAACTCGACGGCGACGCTCGAACGCACCGCCGGGCGCGGCGTTCGCGATGCCACGGTGATCTTCGTCGAGGGCCAGGCCGTGGCCGCCTCGCGCAAGTCCGGCATCGACACGCTCGAGAAACTGGATGGCCGCCCGATCTGCATCCTCAACAGCACGACCTACGGGCGCAACATCCGCGACTGGTTGCGCCATCGCGACCGCAAGTACGTGCCGGTCATGTTCGACACGCAGGAGGAGATGTACGCCGCCTTCTTCGCCGGCAAGTGCGATGCCGTCACCCAGGACATCTCCGCCCTCTCGACCTCGATCCTGGCCGGCGGCAAGCCGCAGGACTATCTCGTGCTGCCCGGCATCGTCGGCCTGCAGCCCAACGCCGCCTTCGTGCGCTCGGGCGACGAGCAATGGGAGGACGTGGTGCGCTGGACGATCTTCGCCCTGCTCGACGCCGAGGAGCGCACGATCACGCGCGACAATGTCGATTTCCAGCTCAAGGAGGGCTCGCGTGCCGCGCAGCGTCTGCTCGGCATGCCGCCCGACGACGGCCGCATCCTCGGCCTCAGCGGCAACTGGGCCTACGACGTCATCAAGAAGGTCGGCAACTACGGCGAGATCTTCGACCGCAATCTCGGCCTGCAATCGCCGTGGAAGTTCCAGCGCGGGACCACGGCACTGTGGAACAAGGGCGGCCTGATGTACGCGCTGCCGCTGAGATAGCCCGATCGACGCCACCACCTCGCCCGAGATCGAGGCCCGGCGCAAGGTGGCGAAGGCCGCGACCGTCCGGATCGAGTGACCCGTTCGCCCGGAAACGGTTCACGCTCCCGCGTCGTTGACCGCCCGATTATTTTGGGCGAAAAGGCCTCATGACGAATGCAAAATTGGCCTTGCGGCGCAAAAACAAGGCGGAACGCCTCGAACGTGTCGGCAAGCTTGCCCGGGGCAAATTCGTTTCCCCCGACAAGGTCGCCCAGGTCCTGAAGCGGATCATCGAGCCCGGCGACAGACTCTGCCTCGAGGGCGACAACCAGAAGCAGGCCGACTTCCTCGCCAACCAGCTCGCGACGCTCACCCCCAGGGACCTGCGCGACATCCACCTCGTGATGTCGTGCATCACGCTGCCGGCCCACATCGAGCTCTTCAAGAGGGGCATGATCCGCCAGGTCGACTTCTGCTACGCCGGCCCGCAGGGCACGGCGGTGGCCGATCTCGTGAAGGCCAAGAAATTCCCGGTCGGCGCGATCCACACCTATAACGAGCTCTACGCCCGCTACTACATCGACCTGACGCCGCGGGTGGCGCTGATCGCCGCCGCCCAGGCCGACCGCAAGGGCAACCTGTTCCTCGCCGCCAACACCGAGGAGACGCCGGCCATCGTCGAGCCGACCGCCTTCTCCGACGGCATCGTGTTCGCGCAGGTCAACGAGATCGTCGACAAGCTGCCGCGCATCGACATTCCCGCCGACCAGGTCGACCTCGTCGTGCAGGCCCCCTACCCGATGCACCTGCAGGCGCTGTTCACGCGTGATCCCGCCGCCATCACCGAGGTGCAGGTGCTGATGGCCATGGTGGCGCTGCGCGGCATCTACGAGAAGTACGAGGTCCAGTCGCTGAACCATGGCGTCGGCTTCAACACCGCCGCGATCGAGCTGCTGCTGCCGACCTACGGCGAGCGGCTCGGGCTCAAGGGCAAGATCTGCAAGTACTGGATGGTCAACCCGCTGCCGACCATGATCCCGGCGATCGAGTCGGGCTGGGTCGAGAGCGTCTTCGCGGTCGGCGGCGAGGTCGGCATGGAGCGCTACACGGCGGCCCATTCCGACATCTTCTTCACCGGCCGCGACGGCAGCTTCCATTCCAACCGTGCGATGGGCCAGCTCGCCGGCCACTACGCGATCGACATGTTCATCGGCGCGTCGCTGCAGATCGACATCAACGGCAACTCCTCGACCGTCTCGAAGAACCGCATCACCGGCTTCGGCGGCGCCCCCAACATGGGCTGCCAGCCGACCGGGCGGCGCCATCCCTCGACCGCCTGGCTGAAGGCCGGGCGCGAGGCCAACCCGGGCCCCGGCTCGCCGCCGGGCCGCAAGCTCGTGGTCCAGATGGTCGAGACCTTCCAGGCCGGCCGCGTGCCGACCTTCGTCGAGGAACTCGACGCGCAGGACCCGTCGATCCGCAAGGCGCTGCACGGCGTGACGCCGGTGATGATCTACGGCGACGACGTCACGCACATCGTCACCGAGGAAGGCATCGCCAACCTCGCCGCCTGCCGCTCGATCGCCGAGCGCCAGGCCGCGATCCGCGCGGTCGCCGGCTACACGCCGGTCGGCCTCAAGCGCAAGAAGCGCGAGACCGAGGAATTGCGCCGCCGCGGCATCGTCGCGCTGCCCGAGGATGTCGGCGTGTCGCCGAAGGAGGCCAGCCGCAGCCTGCTCGCGGCCCAGGACATCAAGGGCCTGGTGCGGTGGTCCAACGGTCTCTACGACCCGCCCCCGCAATTCGTCGACTGGTAGGATTCGCCCGATGGAAAAATTCACCAAGGCTTTCGCGTCCAAGCCGCTCGCGGCCCGGACGCCCAACCAGTGGGCGCTGGCCGGCGTCGTCGGCTCGGGCAATCTCGAGGTGCTGGTCGAGCGCGCCAAGGGCGCGGCCGGCACCATGGAATGCCATGTCGCGACCTCGATCCCGGGCTACAAATCGTCGTGGCTCGCCGCCCTTTCCGATTTCGCCAGCAACTACCCGGCCGGCGGCACGAAAGTGACGATCAACGACCAGGGCGCACCGCCGGTTCTCGTCAACCTGCGCCTGCGCCAGGCCTACGACCATCTCACGAAAGGCGACAAATGAGCCGCGGGCCCCTCTTCCACGAACAGACGGCGCGCCAGCGCCTCTCCGCGCTGGTCGATCCCGGCTCGTTCGACGAGCTGCTGCCGCCGCCCGAACGGATCACCAGCCCCTACCTCGCCCAGCTCGGCATCCCGGTGTCGTTCGACGACGGCGTGGTGATCGGCCGCGCCAAGATCGGCGGCCGCAAGGTCTACGTCGCCGCCCAGGTCGGACAGTTCGTCGGCGGCGCCGTCGGCGAGATCCACGGCGCCAAGCTGACCGGCCTGTTCAAGGCCGCTGCCCGCGACAAGGTCCCGTGCGTGCTGATCCTCGAGAGCGGCGGCGTCCGCCTGCACGAGGGCTCGGCCGGCGAGATCGCCATCGCCGAGACCATGCGCGCGATCTTCGAGTGCCGCGCCCGCAAGGTGGCGACCATCGCGGTGATCGGCACCGACATCGGCGCCTATGGCGGCATCGGCATCCTGTCGACCTGCTGCGACTTCCGCGTCATGACCGAGCACGGCCGCCTCGGCATCTCCGGCCCGATCGTGATCGAGAAGTGGATGGGCAAGAAGGCCTACGACTCCTCGAATCGCGCGCTGGTCTGGAAGACCAGCGGCGGCAAGACCAAGTACCTGCTCGGCGACGCCGATGCCCTGGTGCACGACGAATCCGACGCCGTCCGCGACGCCATCGCCCGGCTGCTCGGCAAGTCGAGCCCGGTGACCCTGAAATCGGTCAAGGCGCGCCAGAAGGAACTGGAGAAGCGGCTCGAGCGGTTCGGCGAGACGGCCGATCCGGACCAGGTGTGGAAGGGCATGGGCGTCCGCAACATCGAGGCGGCCTCGCTCGCCTCGGGACCGGAATTCGCCGCCATGACCAAGCGCGGGAAGTAAGTCATGAAGAAACCCACTGCCCGCTCCGTTCTCGCCCGGCTGTTCGGTTCGTCGGCCCGCGGCATCTCGATCAAGAACTCGGTGCTGGCCGGCTACGCCGCCGCGCAGGGCACCGAGGTCTGCGTCATCGGCACCTGCGACGGCACCTATGTCGACAACGCGGCCGCGCTGCGTCTCGCCGCGCACGTCATCGAGTGCGTCGAGAAGCATCCGCGGATGCCGATCGTCATGCTGGTCGACAGCGCCGGCCAGAAGCCCAACCGCGTCGCCGAGATGCTCGGCCTCGCGAGCTACTTCGGCCATCTGCTGAGCTGCCTCGAACTGGCGCGCCGCAAGGGCCACAAGCTGATCACCGTCGCCACCGGCCAGGCTGTGGGCGGCGCCTTCATCTGCTACGGCATGTTCGGCGACCGCATCTACGCCCTCGACAGCGCCAGCGTCGGCCTGATGCCGGTCGAGGCGATGTCGGCGGTGACCAAGATCCCGGTGCCGGTGCTGCGCAAGCTGTCGAAGACCATGCCGTCGCTCGAGTTCGGCGCCCATCCGTTCGCGCTGCTCGGCGGCGTCGAGGAAGTCTGGGCGGCGAAGGAGAACGTCGAGCGCAAGCTCGCCCGCGCGATCGCCCGGGCCTCGACCGACGACAATCGCGCCGAGCTCGGCAAGAAGCGCGGCGGCCGCAAGCTTGCCCTCGACATCCGCAAGAGGGTGCTCGCCGCCTCGGCGAAATGACCCCTCTGCGCCGTCACGCGCTGGTCTGGCTGTCGCAGGCGCCGATCGCCGACAACGACGCGGACACCGCGCGGGCGGTGGCCTGGCACGAAGCGGGACGGCCTTTCGTGGCGACGCGCCGCCGCGATGACGGCCCCGAAATCGGCCTGGGCTTCTGCACCACCGATCCGGCCCATCCCGAATTGCGGCCGCGCCGGGTCGCGGCGCGCATCGCGCCAGCGCATGTGCTGCGGCACGGCCGGCCGCCGCCCCTGGCCGAGATCGCGCGCTGCCCGGCGGCGGGGACGCGCGCTGCCCTCTTCGAGCGCCTCCTCCGGGCCGCCGGCGACGACGGCATCGACATTCGCGTCTACGGCAGCTGGATGTGGCAGGCCCTGACCGGCGAACCGCACGTGCACGCGGAGTCCGACCTCGACGTGGTGATCGACGCCGGCGATCTCGCCGCCGCCGGGCGCGTCGCCGAATTCCTCGAGCGGCAGGAGGCCGCGCTCGGCTTGCGAATCGACGGCGAGATCTCGCTCGCCGGCCGGGGCGAAATCCACTGGCGCGAACTGCGCCAGGACAAGGCCGAAATGCTGCTCAAGACGATCGACGGCATGAAGCTGGTGCCGCGTGCCGAATTGGGCACCGGGCTGGGCGCCAAATTGGGCACCGGGTTGGGCACATGAACGCCGGCCTCAGACTCGGCCCGTCCGGCGCGGCAACGCAGGCCCCGGCGTCGGCCGCCCCCGTATCGACCGACGACCGCGACCTCGCCCGGGCCGCCGTCGCGGCGCTGCGCGAGGAACTCGCCGCGTACCCAAAACCTGGCCTGGTGAGCCCGGTCGATTCCGGGGCGCACGACGACATGGATTTCGACCTGATGTGCCGCTCGGCCGAGTCGCTCGGCGAGCCGTTCGCCGCCCTCGCCGCCGCCGGGCGCGCCGGACAGGGCTTCGAGACGGCGCTGCTGCCGCTCGGCATCGAAGCCGAGCGCCGCATGCTGGCCGCGACCGGCGGGATCAACACGCACCGCGGCGCGATCTTCTCGATGGGCCTGATCGTGGCGGCGATCGGCCGGGCGGAGTCCCTCGGCCTCGCGCTGTCGTCCGCCGCGGTGCGCGCGACCCTGCTGCGGCAATGGGGGACGGCGCTCGACAGCCATGCCGCGCGGGGCCCGGCGGCGCAAAGCCACGGCGGCGACGTCCAGCGCCGGACCGGCCACGGCGGCGCGCGGCACGAGGCGGCGCGCGGCTTCCCCGGCATCTTCGAACTGGCCCTGCCGGCCTATCGCGAAGCGCTCGGGCACGGCCTCGAACGCAACGCGGCGGCGATCCAGACGCTGTTCGTGCTGATGGCTTCCGTCGACGATTCGACGGTGCTCTACCGCGGCGGCCTCGACGGCCACGGCTTCGTGCGCGCCGCATCGGCGGCCTTCCTCGCCGCCGGCGGCTGCTTCCGCGCGGGATGGCAGACCGAAGCCGAACGCCTGCACCGCACCTTCACCGCGCGGCGACTCTCGGCCGGCGGCTGCGCCGATCTTCTCGCCTGCGCCGTCCTGCTCGACGGACGGTGCCGGGCCGGAGAGTGAGTCGCATTCGCCGCCTGCGGCGCGCGCCGTCTTCGACTCTCTGATGCGCGAAAGACACACCCTGTGCGCTTTCAGTGATGTCGCGGACCTTTGCGTTGTCGCGCGAATCGGCGAGGCGTAGAATCAACGGCATGACACGGCGCAACCGCAATCGGCTGATCGACCTGGGCCTCACGGCCCTCGTGTTGCTCGCCTGCGTCAGTTCCGCCGCCGTCACCCTCGCCACGCACGTCTAGGCGCCCGCTTCATCCTTCGAGACGCATCGCTTCGCGATGCTCCTCAGGATGAGGTCGATACAGACAGTTCCCAAATGACGACCTCACCCTGAGGAGCGACCCGCAGGGTCGCGTCTCGAAGGGTGGGCAGCATCACTTGCATCCCCTCACGCTAAGAGATCCTTCGACTTCGCTCAGGACAAGCTAGCCGTTTCGCGGCCTCCTCAGGGTGAGGTGTTCCCTGTACTCTCGGCACAACGAGACCGGGAGAGAACGCCAATGGAATTCGACGTCATGACGCGCGCGACCACGTGGGACAACGTGGCCGACCTCGCCCGGCGGGTGGAGGCCAACGGCTTCTCCGGCATGCTGTTCACCGAGGGCCACCAGGTGCCGTGGATGAACATCGCGGCGGCCTCGCTGGCGGCGCCGTCGCTGCATTTCTCGACCGGCATCGCGATCGCCTTTGCGAGGAGCCCGATGGTCTCGGCCGAGATCGCCTGGGAGCTGGCGCAGAACACCGGCGGCAAGTTCCGGCTGGGCCTGGGCAGCCAGGTGAAGGCGCATATCGAGCGGCGCTATTCCAGCCACTGGGACAAGCCCGCGCCGCAGATGAAGGACTATGTGCAGGCGGTGAAGGCCTGCCTCGCCGCGTTCCGCCGCGAGGCGCCGCTCAAGCACGACGGCCGCTACTACAAGATGAGCCTGCTGCCCGAGCAGTGGACGCCGTCGCGGCACGACCACGAGGACGTCAAGGTCGACATCTCGGCGGTCGGTCCGATCATGGTCCGGGTCGCGGGCGAGGTGGCCGACGGCATCCACGTCCATCCCATGCACTCGATGCATTATATAAAGAACCGCCTGCTGCCCGGCGTCGCCGAGGGCGCCGCGCGCGCCAATGGCGGTGCCGGCCGCGATCCGAAGGAGGTCGACCTGATCGTGCCGGTGATCGTCGCCGCCGGCGACACCCCCGAGGAGCGCGCCAACCCGATCCAGGAAGCCAAGACCACGATCGGCTTCTACGGCGCCACGCCCAACTACGCGTTCCAGTTCGACGATCTCGGCCATACCGGCCTGCGCGACCAGTTGCGCGACTGCCTGAAGACCAACGACAACGCGCGCGTCCAGAGCCTGATCACCGACGAGATCCTCGACCAGTTCGCCGTGGTCGCAAGATGGGACGACGTCGCCGACAGGATGATCGCCCGCTACAAGGGCATCGCCTCGCGGCTGGTGATCTACCTCGCCTCGCACTGGCGCGAGATCGACACGAAGACGCTGGCGCGCTGGGGCGAGGTCGCGCGGGCGGTGCGCAAGGCGGGGTGAAAAAAGGCCGCCGGCGCGACACAGCAGACCTGCCCGACCGCAGGCAGCCGCGATATTGCAGGGCCCCGGCTCTTCCCACTGAATAGCCTCGCCCTTGCCAAACCATCGCCACATTTGGGCGATGAGATTGCATAGCATCTGCAATTCATTCAATCCGGTGGC
>JBGAIW010000134.1:0-10751 GCA_044225265.1 Reyranella sp. | reverse complement strand
ATACCGCAAGAAGCTACTCGACGGTCACCGGTCCGATCGCCGAGGCGAGGCTGCGCGGCGCCGAGGTCAGGCTGGCCGCGGCGGAGCGCTTGGACGGGGTCACTACGGCCATCACCTAGGAATTGCGCGTCGGCACATCCATTTGCGACAGCAGGCTGCGCACCAGCAGCAGGGCGAGCAGCTGGCCCCGGTCGTTCCAAGCAGGATGCGTCGCGACAGGTCGTGCGTCATGTGTCCTCCTCAGTTCAGGTTGATGCGTGTGCCTGCTCCGGCAGCCAGGGCGCGGCGATAGGCCGAGGCGGCGGCGGCTATGTCCTGCAGCCCCATCCCGGTCGAGTCAAACAAGGTGATCTCCCGGTCGTTGCGACGGCCGGGCTTCTCGCCCGCGACCAGCTCGGCCAGGCTCGCATGCACGCGCTCGCGGGTCATCGTGCCCGCCTCGAGCGCATGATGCAGGTCGCCGATCTCCGCGCACTGGTCCAGCTGATCGACCACGACCGTGGCATTGGCCATGAGCTGCGGATCGATCTCCTGCTTGTCGTGATTGTCGGCGCCGACCGCGGAGATGAAGGTTCCCGGCCGCACGTGGTCGGGTGTCAGGAAGGCCTGACGCGCCGAACTGCAGGTCACGATCACGTCGCTGTCGCGCACGACCGCAAGATCCGCCGCCGGCCGCACGTCGAGCGGCAGTTCTCGGGCGAGTTCGGCGGCAAGCTTGACCGCCGCGTCCGGCCGGATGTCCCAGACATGGAGGCGCTCCAGCTTCAGGGCCTCGACGATGGCGCGCGCCTGGATGCGGCCCTGAACGCCGGCCCCGCAGATCGTCGCCACCTTCGAAGCGGGCCGCGCCAGCTGGCGGGCGGCGAGGGTGGTTGCCGCACCGGTGCGATTGATCGTGATCTCGATCGAGTCCATCAACGCCAGCGGCCGACCGTTGGCGGCATCGGTCAGGTAGATCACTCCTTGCACCGTGGGCAGGTTGTGCGCCGCGGGATTGCCCGGATAGTTGGCGTTGAGCTTGATCGCCACGAAGCGCTCGGCGCCGTCGAGCAGCACCGCGCCCTTGGCGTGGTAGGAACCGTCGGGCACCGAGAAGCCCGCGGCAGGCGGCGCCAGCGCGCCACCCGACGCGGCGGCGCGGAACGCCGCCTCGACCGCCGCGACATAAGCGGGATAGTCCATCAGACGGGCAATGTCGGTGCGCGAGAGCAGGAGCAGGCCGGCATTGTCGCGAGGGCTCATGCGTCCCCCAGGCGATAGACCGCCGCGCGATGGCTCGCCGGCAGAAAGACGTAGAGCAGGTCGCCGGCCGGCGTGAGCGCCGTGGTGTGCGCGCCTTTTTCGGTGGTTGTGCGGCCGAGGCTCTTCATCGTCGTCGTGTCGAACACCACGATGTCGCCGGGATCGCCGACCGCGACATAGAGCTGGCGGAGCCGGCGATTGAAGAAGATGACGTCGGGCACGCCGCTCAACGGCGCGTCGTGCAGGATCTTGCCGCTGCCGGCGTCGAGCGTGATCAGCCGGCCGGCGTCGCAGGCACAGAACAGCCGGCGCGTATCAGGGTCGAAGTCGAGACCGTGAGGGCCGGCGGCGGGCACGCCGTACATGTAGGCCAGCGCATCCGGTTTGCGCGCATCGAACACCGCGATCACCGCCGGATTCAGAATGTTGACGTAGAACAGTCCCGACCCGGGATCGAACACGCTCCAACGCGTGCGGCCCGGCACGGGAATGCTGGCACGCACCTTGGCGCCGGTGACATCTACCATCGTCACCGTGTGCGAACCCGCGACCTGCGGGTCGCCGACATTGGCGGCGAGCAGCAGGCGGCTGCCATGGTCGTAGGCAAGGCCATTGGGGCCGATGCCGACCTTCACCTTGGTCACTTCGGGATCGGGCCCGGGCGCGAAGATGCCGACCGTGTTCTCGGCCCGGTTCGAGGTGAAAATCAGCTGCGCCTCGTCGCTTACCAGGGTTCCGGCAACGCCGGGCAGGTTCGGGATCGAGAGGAGATGCCGCTCGACATCGAGAACGTCGATGGCGTCGTTGGCTGTGTGGGCGACATAGACATGGCCGGTGGCGGCATGGACGGAGGCATGATCGAAGCCGCCTTTGCCGGTATGGGCGGGCAGGGGGATGTGGCCGATCGGTTCGAGGACCATGACGCTCACTTGATGTTGGCGAACAGGCGACAGGCGACGGACTGCAGGGCGGGCCTTTTTACCGGCCTCGCAGCCAGGTCGGGCGTTGCCACCTCAGCTCATCCTGGGCGGCCAGTTGTGCGTCTCGCCCGTGAGGCTGCGGCACCACGCATAGAGCGCGTCGTACATCACCATGCCGTGCTTCAGCATCTCGTGGTCGTCGCTGAAGCAGTGGCTGAGGCCAAGCGAGATCGCGAACAGGCCGTGGCTCTGCGGCGTCAGGTCGAGCCGCGATGTGTCGGCGCCGCGCACGATGTCGGCCAACTTGTCGAGACCGGGGGCGTCGAGTTTGTATTCGGCGATGAAGGCGTCGAAGCTGCACTTCTCGCCGACATGGCTGAACTTCACTCCCGGGATGTCATAGGGCTCGGCGCCGGTTTCCCGGGCGACGCTCAGCACCTTGTCGGCCGGCACGTAGAGAAACTCCGGTTGCTTGTCGACGAAGTGCTTGATCAGCCAGGGGCAGGCGATGCGGTCGATCTTGGGACGTTCGCGGGTAACCCACTTCATGGCTTGTCTCCTTCGCTAGGGTTATTGGGGGATCGGTTCGGTGGGGAAGCCGTTGGCGCGCCAGGCGCCGATGCCGCCGGCCACCGCCACGGCGTCGATGCCGCTGTCGCTCAGCGCCGTCGCACAGTTGCCGCCGATCTCGAAGCCCCAGGCGCAATAGACCAGCGCCTTGCGGCCCCCCCTTGGTTCCTTGGCGGTCAGCGCCTTGACCGTCTCGGCGACGCGCTCGGGCGGCACGTGCACCGCGCCCTTCAGCCGGAACGGGATCATCTTGGCGTCGGCGTCGAGCCGCGCGTCGATCACCAGCAGGTTGGGATCGGCCGCCATCATCGCCTGCGCGGTCGGCGGGTCGATCATGCTGCTCGGTGTCGTGGCCGCCGTGCCCGCGAAGCGCGCCGCGGCGCGCGCCCAGGAGATGTTGGCCATGAAGGCGTCGACATAGCCGCCGGCATTGGCGCCGAAGTCGAGGTGATAGGAGTGCTCGTACATGTCGAGCGCCAGCAGCGGCGTGCCGCCGGAGAGCGCATGGGTGTGGTCGGCCGACCAGACGTTCGACAAGGTGCCGTCCCCCTCATTTCCGCGCGGGGCCGAGCGCGTCAGCACCACCCAGCCCGAACCGCCGCCCAGCGCCTTGCCCATGGCGACGAATTCGGCGCGCCAGCGGGCCAGCGAGCCGAAATCGCGCGCCATCGCATCGGCCAGGTCGCCTGTCGGATCGCCACCGCCGCCTTCGCCCAGCGAGTCGAAATAGATCTCGTGCAGCAGCATCGAGTTGGTGGCGATCAGCTCTTCCCGCTTCAGCCCGTTGAGGCGAAAGCCCGGCACCGTCGCCGGATCGAGCGCGGCCAGTTCGCCGCGGATCGCGTTCAGCCGGCGCAGCGCGCCGCCGTAGTTGTTCTCGTAGTGGCTGGCGATCAGCCGCGGTGTCAGTCCCTTCATGCGGCCCGGCTTGAAGCCGATGGGACGGGCTTGGAATGTCATGTGACCTCTCTTTGATACGCCTGTTTCATGCAGGATACGCCCGTTTTAATGATTCGCAAGCATAAAATGATACAAGTGTTGCAACATCAAGGAATGGTGTGATACAGGTGCTCTATGTCAAGGAATGCCCCTTGAGAGACGCAGGCCCGAGCTGGCTCTTGCTCATTCATCAGCTGCCGGCGAAGCCCGCCTACGCGCGCGTGAAGGTGTGGCGGCGGCTGCAGGCGCTGGGTGCCGTCACGGTCAAGAACGCGGTCTATGCACTGCCGGTTCATGGCGATGCGCGCGAGGACTTCGCCTGGCTCGCCAAGGAGATCGAGGAGCTGGGGGGCGAGGCGATCGTCTGCGAGGCCGCGCTGGTCGAGGGACTGACCGACGCCGCATTGAAGGACCTGTTCGACGCCGCACGCGACGAGGATTACGGCCGCATCGCCGAGGAGGCGCGGCAGATCGCCGAGCGCATCGCCGGCGATGCGCCCGACAGCGTGCTGGCCGAAGCGGCCGCGCAGACCGCGCGCCTGCGCAAGCAACTCGACGCGGTGATCGCCATCGACTTTTTCGGCGCCAACAGCCGGCTCGCCGCCCAGGGTCTGGTGTCGGGCCTCGAGACCAATTTGCAAGGGGAGGGGGAAGTGCCCGCCAAGGACATCGCGCCGCCCGCCGGCGCATTGAGCAAGCGCACCTGGGTGACGCGACGGGGCATCCAGGTCGACCGCATCGCGTCGGCCTGGCTGATCCGACGCTTCATCGATCGCGACGCCACCTTCAAGTTCGTGCCCGCGAGCGGCTATGCTCCCGAGGCCGGCGAGCTGCGCTTCGACATGTTCGAGGGCGAGTTCACCCATGTCGGCGACCGCTGCACCTTCGAGGTGCTGGTGGCGCATGCCGGCCTCGCCGACCCGGCGCTGACCGCGATCGGGGAGATCATCCACGATATCGACCTCAAGGACGACAAATACGGCCGCGCCGAGACCGCGGGCGTGAAGAGCCTGATTGCCGGCATCGCCACGCCCCAGGCGAGCGACGAGCAGCGGCTGGCGCGCGGCGCCGTGCTGCTCGACGGGCTCTACGATTCCTTTGCCATCAAGCAGGACGGACGGTGATGAAAGACCACGGCGTACCCTTCGGCGAGGCCATGAAAGTCTGGGCCCGCGTCGCCGCGCTTTCCTTCGGCGGTCCGGCCGGCCAGATCGCGGTGATGCATCGCATCATCGTCGAGGAGAAGAAGTGGATCGGCGAGCATCGCTTCCTGCAGGCGCTGAACTACTGCACCCTGCTGCCCGGCCCCGAGGCGCAACAGCTCGCGACCTATATCGGCTGGCTGATGCACCGTACGAAAGGCGGGCTGCTGGCCGGCCTGTTGTTCGTGCTGCCCGGACTGGTCTCCATCATGGCGCTCAGCTGGATTTACGTGCTGCTCGGCAAGGTCAGCCTCGTGCAGGGCCTGTTCTTCGGCCTGAAGGCCGCCGTGCTGGTGATCGTGGTCGAGGCGGTGCTGCGGGTCGGCAAGCGGGCGCTCAGGAACAACGTCATGCGCGGCATCGCGGCAGCCGCCTTCGTCGCGATCTTCTTCTACGATGCGCCGTTCCCGATCATCATCATCGGCACCGCGCTGCTCGGCTGGCTGGGCGGCCGGCTGGAATGGCGACCGTTCCTGAGCGGCGGCGGCCACGGCAAGGTCGGCGACAAGCAGGTCGCCGATGCCGACTCCCTGCTCGGCGAGGAGACGCCCGAGCATGCCAGGCCCAACCTGCGCTGGTCGCTCACCATCAGTTCGATCTTCCTCGCGCTGTGGCTGGTGCCGATCGCGGTGCTGTTCGTCTGGCTGGGCGGGCAGAACGTCTTCACCCAGATCGCGGTGTTCTTCAGCAAGATGGCGGTGGTCAGCTTCGGCGGCGCCTATGCGCTGCTGGCCTACGTCGCCCAGCAGGCGGTCGACAACTATCACTGGGTGACGGCGGGCGAAATGCTGGACGGGCTCGGCATGGCCGAGACCACGCCCGGCCCGCTGATCATGGTGACGCAGTTCGTCGGCTTCCTCGGGGCCTGGCGCACGCCCGGCCCGCTCAGCCCGATCGTCGCCGGCACCTTGGGCGGCCTGCTCACCACCTGGGTCACCTTCGCGCCGTGCTTCCTCTGGATCTTCTTCGGCGCGCCGTTCGTCGAGGCGCTGCGCGCCAACAAGGCGCTGTCGGCCGCGCTCGGTGCCGTGACCGCCGCCGTGGTTGGCGTGATCCTGAATCTCGCGGTATGGTTCGCGCTGCAGGTGCTGTTCGCCAGGCATGAGCATGTTCGCATGCTCGGCGCCTCGATCGACGTGCCGGTGCTCGCGTCGGCCAACCTGCCGTCGATGGCGCTGGCGGCCTGCGCGGCGCTGGCGGTGTTCCGCTTCAAGTTCGGCATGGTGCCGGTGCTGCTGGCCAGTTCGCTGGCCGGCGTGATCTATGTGCTGGCGGGTGGTCCGGTCTGAAGGTCGGCCGAAGGAGCTCGTCCTTGAGCGGCTTCCACTGCAACATCAGCAGACGCAATCCACTCAGCTTGATCCAGTCTGAGTGAATTGCTCTTTAGGCGGCCGGCCTGCCAAATTGCTCTGCTCATGTAGTGCGCAAAGCCGGTGCCAGGTTCTCCGCAGAGAGCCGCACATCCGATCAGGTATTCGAGCGAACAGTTTCCAGCTGAAAAGGCGCCCTTTGACCCTGCGACCCCTGCATCTAGGATGATCCGCAGGGGAGACCTTGGCAGACGAACGGCGCAAGCTTGCGGCCATCCTGGTGGCCGACGTGGTCGGTTACTCGAAGCTCATGGGTAGCGACGAGGCCGGTACGGTCGCGCGTCTGAAGGCCCTGCTCGCCGACGTTATCGAGCCCGCGATCGCCAGGCATTCCGGCCGTTTGTTCAAGGCCGTCGGGGACGGATTCCTGGTGGAATTCGCCAGTGCCGTTCAGGCGGTAACCGCAGCTCAATCGATCCAGCATGCCAATGCCGGGGGTACGATGCCCCTGCGCATCGGCATCCATGTTGGCGACGTCATCGTGCAGGGCGACGATCTGATGGGCGACGGCGTCAACATTGCCGCGCGTATCGAAGGCGTTGCCGAAGCCGGTGGAATTGCGATCTCACGGCAAGTGTACGATCAGGTACGCGACAAGCTGGACGTCGGCTTCGCCGACAAGGGCGAAGTTCCTCTCAAGAATCTGGCCCGACCCGTTCACGTGTTCGCCATTGGCAGCGACAAATCGGCCATCGCACCGGCTTCAGCCCATCTCACCCTGCCCGACAAACCCTCGATTGCCGTGCTGCCGTTCCAGAACATGAGCGGCGATCCCGAGCAGGAGTACTTCGCCGACGGGATGGTCGAGGACATCACCACCGCTCTGTCGCGCTTCAAGTCGCTGTTCGTCACGGCGAGAAACTCCGCGTTCTCCTACAAGGGCAAGGCCGTCGATATCAAGCAGGTCGGCCGCGAATTGGGCGTGCGCTACGTGCTCGAAGGCAGCGTGCGCAAGGCGGGTGCCCGGCTCCGCATCACCGGCCAGCTGATCGACAGCGAGACCGGGGCGCATCTCTGGGCGGACCGCTTCGATGGCGCGCTGGAGGACGTCTTCGCGCTCCAGGACGAGGTCACGGAGAAAGTCATCGCCGCCATCGCCCCGGGCGTCGTGCAGGCCGAGATGAAGCGCGCGCTGCGCAAGCCGACCGCGAGTTTAGGCGCCCATGACTGCGTCCTCAGAGCATCGGCACTCTGGTGGCGAGGCAACCGGGACGCCAGCAACGAAGCCCTCGTGCTGCTCAAGCGTGCGCTCGAGATCGACCCCGGACACTCGTCGGCACTGGGCATGTTGCTGGCCGCCTACGGCACTCGACGGACCTCGGGATTCGTCACCGACCTCGCCGCGGAAATGGCGGAAGTGGAGCGGCTGATTCCCCAGGCCGTGCGGCTTGGCCAGGACGACGCCGTTGCCCTCACGTTGACGGCCTGGGCGATTGCCTTCGCGCGGCGCGACATCGATTCCGCCGGAGGCCACATACGGCGAGCGTTGATGCTGAACCCGAACCTGGCCAGTGCCTGGCTGTACAGAGGATGGATCCATCTGTGGTCGGGCAACGCAGCGGAAGCCGTCGACGATTTCGCGCATGCCACCCGTCTCGATCCGTTGAACGAGTCAGGCGAATGGCTGAGCGGCAAGGCACATCTCAATTTCTTCCTCGGCAGGCATGAGGACGCCTTGCGTTTGGCCGAAGGCATGGTGCAACGGGCTCCGGAGGGGCACTCAGGGCTGCGCATCGGTAGCGCGAGCGCGGCATTCGCCGGCAAATTGGACGTCGCCCGCAAGCTTGGGGCCCGTCTCCTGCAGACCGACCCGGCGTTTCGCCTCTCCCGGCTCGAGGAATACCTCGGCCCCTATCGTTCAGTCGAATACCTCGAGAAATACCGCGAAGGCTTGCGCCGGGCGGGACTACCGGAATAGGTGAGCAGCGTTGCCTCGCGGCAATTCCGAACCGTGCAAGCAACAGGCTCGCTGGATGTGTAGCGGCAATCTCACCTTGGGATCGTTCATGTCGCGATCTAGGGAATGTCTTCGGGTGCACCGCCTTAGCAGGCTCACTGATTCATCATTTCTTCATCTGGTGATGACCCATGGCGGACATGCCCTTGCCGCGGTCTATCGCAGCGCCGACGGACGACATTTGCATTGCCACCGAAGCGCGGAGCGTGCGAGGAGTCGGGGACTTCCCGAGCCTCCACGGCCTTTACCCGGCTCGACGGCTGGCGAAAAGATCGGAGGCGGGCATGCCATCGATTCAAAGGCGAACGCTCTTTGTTGGATCTGCGGCGCTAGCCCTTCCTGCGCCGGCCATCGTCCGCGCGCAGGGACAAAACGGCGTCGCGCTGGTGATCGGCAACTCGAAATACCAATGGGAATCCTCGCTGCCGAACGTGAAGCGCGACGTTCCGGATATCGCCAAGCGCTTCCACGCGCTCGGCCTGAAGACTGAGCTTCTGGAAAATCTTGGCCGCGAGGGGATGAACCGGGCGCTGGAGAAGTTCGCCGAAGCAACGCGGGGCGCCCGCTTCGCCGCCTTTTACTTCGCCGGCCACGGCGTGTACTGGGACAAGCAGTCCTACCTGGTGCCGGTCGATGCCGACCTTGCCGATCCCAAGACAGTGGCCACCCTGATAGAGGTGCCGTCGATTGACGCCAGGATGAAGCAAGCCGGCGGCCGGATGCTCGTCCTGGATTGCTGTCGCAACAATCCCGCCGACGGCTGGCGGCAGAAAGAGGCCAAGCTCGCGGCGCGCGTCGATGCTGTCGACAGCGTCGGCTCGGCGGCGCCCGAACCCAATACACTGGTGCTCTTTTCGACGGCGCCAGGCGGCACCGCGCTCGATGGGCCGCCGGGAGAGAACAGCCCCTTTGCTGGCGCGCTGTTGCGGCAGCTCGACACTTCGAAAGTGGATCTCCAGGCGCTGGCCACGAAGGTACGACGCGACCTGCTGCTGGCGACGGATTGTCGCCAGCTCGTGTGGGACCACAACACTTTCGCCGGGCCTTTCGTCCTCGATGGCACCGGCAAGGCTGCCGGCGGCGCACTTCGTCACGATCCCGCGCGTGTCCTGGAACTGCCGAATGCCTACGCCTATGCGCAGAAGAACGGCCTGGGGATACCGGCCGGGCTGGTGTCCTACCGGCCTGCCGCGGGCTCACCCGATGCCGAGAAGATCGGCTCCTTCAGTCACCAGCTTCTCGCGGGCATCAGCGGGGGATCATTTCCCGTGCCGGCAATGTTCATCGTGCTTTCGGTTGAGGAGACAGCGACGGCCGAGGTGGTCGCGGTCGTGAAGAATTACATCCAGGCGGGCGGGAACCGCTGGCGCTACTTCACGGCAGAGAAGGCGGCGCGCAGTGTCGCGTGGGTCACGCCCGACGAATCGTTTCGCGCGCAGATGACGTGGACCGGTCCGAATGCCGGGACGTTTTACGGCACGCCCGGAAAGAACCACGGCGGCAGGCCGCAATCCGCACCCTTTGTGCGCCTGGACGGTTGAGAAGCGCCAAGCGCGAAGTCCACCCATTGCCCAAAAGGAGCGCGACACCCGCTGCAATCCACGACTGCGTGGACATGCCGGTGTTGGATTGTGGGCGACGCCCGAGTATTGATTTTCCTGGCTCCGGCGTGTCGGAAAATCGATCGTAACGAACCGTCAAACGCTATGGCACTTGGTGATGGAAAGGCGCTGCGTGCAGCGCTCGCTGTAGAGTTCGACCGATGCCGGAGAGGAATGGTGCCCAGGGGCGGGATCGAACCGCCGACACTGCGATTTTCAATCGCATGCTTTGCCGGACAAGGCGCCCCGTCCGAATAAAGCACCATAATAGGTCCCCGCCCTTCGCGCTCCTATGGTGTGCGGACCTCGTCAGTCCCCGCACCGGAGCGCCCGATGGCCCGCAATCGCACGATCATCCCGTCCTTTCCGCACATGCGCGAGCTGCAGCATGCCAGCCTGGAAGCCCAGCTGTTCTTCATCCTGCTCTGGACGGTCGCGGACGATGCGGGACGGCTCAAGTACGATCATATCTGGCTGGCCGAGCGGCTTTACCCCTTCCGCACCGATGCCCTGCACCAGATCGGCCGGTGGACCGACGAACTGGTCGTGGTGAACCTCCTCGAACGCTACACGGCGCAGAACGCCGAATACCTGCGTGTCGTTCGCTGGCGCGAACTGCAGCCGATTCACCGGCCGACCCCCAGCAAATGGCCCGGCGCGCCGCGCAGGGGGGGCGCCGCGCCCATTCCAATGGAGGCGGCTCGGATGCCGATGGAATCGGGCCCGGAGGCGACTCCTCCAGTGGATTTTTTTGTCGACGAGATCGGCGAACCCCAACCGATCACCGCCGAGCGCGTGCTGTCGGATCTCGATACGGCACTGCGCCAGTCGCTCGCCAGCGGCAAGGCGACCGCCTCTGCCCGCTATATCGAGCTCGCGGGCCGTCATGCCGGTCTGTGGGGCGGGCGAGGGGCACCGACCGGCCGGTCCGCACCTGCCGCATCTGCCGC
>JBGAIW010000133.1:0-10768 GCA_044225265.1 Reyranella sp. | reverse complement strand
GCGTTCGAGCGGGCGACGCTGGTGGTCAGCCGGTTCACCGCCGCCTTCGAGACCTCGTAGGCCAACTGCGTCGCGCCCGACACGGCGGCCAGCGAGGAGATGTTCACGATCGCGCCGGATTTCTGCTCGCGCATCGCCGGAATGGCCGCCTTGATGGTCAGCCACATGCCTTTCAGGTTCACGGTCATGATGCGGTCGAAGGCCTTCTCCTCCAGGCGGTGGGCCGGCGCATCGCCGCCGCCGCCGATGCCGACATTATTGACCAGGATGTCGATGCGGCCATGGCGCGATCGGGCTTCGGCGACGATGCGGGCGCAATCGGCGGCGCGCGTGATGTCCGCCTCGAGCCAGGACGGGGCCGGCGCTCCTTTTTCCTCCGCCACGATGATGTCGGCGGTCTCCCGGGCGCGCTCGCCGATCCGGTCGACGCACAGGACGGTCGCGCCCTCGCGCGCGAGCAGCCGGGCGATCGCCCGTCCGTTGCCGATCGTCTCGCCCTCGGTCTGCCCGGCGCCGACGACGACGGCGGTCTTGCCTTCAACACGCTTGGTCATTTCATGTTCCCTGGAACGCTGCGCCATGCGGCCATCATTCTAGTGTGAGGGAAGATGGGTCGTCGCCGTCGCCAACTTTGCCGCTTCGACCCAGGTCGACCGACCCCGATGGGCGGTCATGTCGGATCGAAAGCCGTCCAATGCAGCGCAACGGGCGGGCTGCAGTTTCGATGCCCGGTGAATCGCCGGAGGCATTGCGTATGCGATCGACAGCCCTTTGGGGCCTGAAATCATTGCAGGAACATCCCTCAAAAGAATCTGTTCGACATTTGTTCTTTTTATTGCTATATACGCAATTATGACATGTGATGAAACCGCCATCCCCGAGGCCGGCGAGACCGGCTGGCCTGAAATCGACCGCAGCCTGCTGAACGACGGCAGCGCGGCCCCTCCGGCATTTCCGCTGGCCGTGTTGCCGCCGCGCTGGCGGCGCTGGGTCGAGCGCTCCGCGCAATCCTTCACGCCGATCGACTATGTCGCGCAGGCGATGGTCGGCACGGTATCGAGCGCATGCGGCGCCGGCATCGTCGTGCACGTCACGCCGCACTGGTCAGAACCGTTGCTGCTCTGGCTGGCGCTGGTCGGCGGTCCGTCGAGTGGCAAGTCCCCGGCACTTGCCGCGGCCTGGCGCTTGATGGACCGCCTGGCGCCGGTCGACAGTCGGCCGGCGAAGGATGGCCCTGCCGGCGCGGTGTCTGCTTTCGACGGCAGCGGTGGCGCCGGTCCCGCGAGCGCGCCCAGCTTGCCGCCGCCCGCGGTGTGCGATGAGGCGCACCTGCATCCGGTACTCTGGGCCATGCGCGGAAGTCCCCGCGGCGTGACCCTGCGGCGCGAGGAACTCGGCGACTGGATCGGCCAGGCGCGGCGCGGTCGCGATAGTGCGGGATGGCTCGCCGGCTGGAGCGCCGACGGCGCGGCTGCGGAGCGAACCGGCTGCTTCACGGCCGAGGCCGAACGCTTTCCACTCACGGTGCTGGGCGGCCTGTCGGTGGATCTTCTCGACGAAGCGCTGCGCCGGGGCGGAGACACGGCATTCGCGTCTCGCCTGCTGTTTGCCTGGCCTGCGCCCGTCGTGCATGTGTCGCTCGATGGCGAGGCGGCCGACGACGAGGGCCTCAGGGTGATGCTGCGGCGGATTTCGGGGCTCGTATCCCCGGCAACGATGCCTGGAATTCTGTCGCTCGAGCCCGAGGCGTTGAAGCGGCTGCAGGATCACCTGACGCATATCGGCGGGATGAAGCAGGAGGCCGAGGGTGGCGAAGCGGCCTGGCTCGGCAAGGGCGCGGGCACGATCGTGCGGTTGGCGGGGCTGCTCCACCTGATGCGCTGGTCGGAAAGCGAGACGCCCGACCTGCCGGACGAGATCGATGCGACCGCAATCGACGCCGCCTGGGAATTGTGGAGCGGCTATTTCCTGCCACATGCCCGGCGCGTGTTCGCACGGGCTGGCGACGACGGCGCCGATCGGCTGGTCCGCCGTGCCGCACGCTGGGTCCGGCGCGTGCGCCCGAAGGCGATCTCACGCGAGGACATTCGCCGCGAGGCGCTGTGTCAGTCGGTCAATGCCGAAGCGGCCGACCAGGTGATCGAGCGGCTGGAGATCGCAGGGATGGTTCGGCCGGTTCCGTCCGAAGCGCTGGGGAGGCGTGGTCCTCTGCGCCGACGATGGGAGATCAATCCCGCTCTGCGGTGAAACTCCGCAATTAGCGCTAGTGCGCTACCCCGCCCGACTAACGCGAGCGGCTCTTGGGCAGCACCGCCCGCGGATGCGCGGCGCGATAGACCTGGGCGAGCCGCTGGGCATCGACGTCGGTGTAGCGCTGCGTCGTCGACAGGCTGGCATGCCCCAACAGCTCCTGGATGGTGCGCAGGTCGCCGCCGGCGCCCAGCAGGTGCGTGGCGAAGGAGTGGCGCAGCGCGTGCGGCGTCACGCTCTCGGGCAGGCCGATCGCGCGGCGCAGGTCGCGCACGCGCTTCTGCACGATCGCGGGGTCGAGCGGCCCGCCGCGCGCGCCGAGGAAGAACGCATCGCCCGGCCCGAGGGCGGCCATGAACGGGCAGGCGTCGCGGTAGGCCTTCAGCGCGTCGACCGCCTGCGGCAGCAGCGGCACCAGCCGGGTCTTGTTGCCCTTGCCGGTGATCGGCAGCGTGTCGTTGCCGGCGGCGACCAGGCCGTCGACCATCGCCCGGGTGAGGCCGAGCGCCTCGCCGATGCGCAGGCCGGCGGCGTAGAGCAGCAGCAGCACGGCATGGTCGCGCAGGTCGAGCCAGGCGGCACGCTCCTGGTCGGAACCGCTGTCGAGCAGGTCGTCCATGTCGCGTTCGCTCAGCGCCTTCGGCACCGAGCGCGGCAGCTTGGGCGTCTGGATGGCGCCGATCGCGGCGTTGTGGGCCAGCCCGCGCTTGTCGAGGAAGCGGAAGAACGAGCGCACCGAGGAGAAGGCGCGGGCGGTCGAGGTCCGCGCCATGCCGGTGCGCGCCCGCTCGGCCAGCCAGGCGCGGAACTCGGCGGGCTTGAGCTTGGACAGCGTCTCGAGCGTCGGCGGCGCGCCGAGATAGACCGCGATGAACTGCAGGAACGTGGCGACGTCGTGCTCGTAGGCGGTCAGCGTGTGGACCGCGAGCCGCCGCTCGCTCTTCAGCCAGTCGCGCCACTCGGCCTGGGCGTCGGTCAGGTTCATGTCGTTGGCCCCGTCATGCGAGGCGATCCGCTATTCGGGCAGGTCGAGCCACGCGCGGATCGTGTTCTCCAGCACCTTGGCGAGGAAGAACAGCAGCTCGGTCGCCTGTTCGGGGCCGAAAGCCTCGGGATTGCGCGAGCCGAAGCACATCACGCCGTCCGGCGAGCCGCTCGAGACCTTGAGCCGCATCAGCACGTCCGACTTCACGAAGCGCGAGACCTCGCCGAAGAAGGCATCCTCGCCGGCGATGTGGCTGCGCAGGCGGGCGTGCTTGTCGGGGCCGATCGCGGCGTCGATCGCGCCCGGCGCCAGCACGTAGACGCCGCGCACCGGCACCCGCTTGGGCGCGTCGGCATTGGCCTCGATGGCGATGGTGATGAAATCGACGTCGAGCAGCTCGGGCAGCTCGTGCGTCACGACGTGGATCATCTTCTCGAAGGTGGTCGCCTGGATGATCGAGATCACCGCCGCCTGGATGCGGTTCTGCACGATCTGGTTCTGCTTGGAATTGGCGATGATCTCGGTGCGCTCGTTCTTCAGCCGGTCGATCTCGCTGCGCAGGCGCTTGAGGATCGCCTGCTGCATGTCGATCACGCCCGGCCCGTGCGCGGGGGCGGGCAGGCTGAGGCCGGCGGCGAGCTCGGCGTTCTTCTCGAAGAAATCCGGATGGGCCTTGAGGTAGGCCACGACGTCGTCGGCGGTGATCACCTTGACCTGCCTTCCCGAGCCATCGGGCGCCGTTACGGTGTTGTCACCGCTCATAGGATCGCCCCCTTACAGAATGGATTGGCCCGTCTTGGCCCAGTCGTCGAGGAACGCCTTCAGCCCGTTGTCGGTCAGCGTGTGCTTGAAGAGCTGGCGCAGCACGTTGGGCGGCACGGTGGCGACATGGGCGCCGAGCTTCGCGGCCTGCACGACGTGCATCGTGTGGCGCACCGACGCCACCAGCACCTCGGTCTTGAAGTGCGGATACTGCCGGTAGATCGTCATGATCTCTTCGATGAGATACATGCCCTCCTGGCCGATATCGTCGAGGCGGCCGACGAAGGGCGAGATGAAGCTGGCGCCGGCCTTGGCGGCGAGCAGCGCCTGGGCCGCCGAGAAGCAGAGCGTGACGTTGACCATGGTGCCTTCGGCCGCCAGCGCCTTGCAGGTCTTCAGGCCGTCCGGCGTCAGCGGCACCTTCACGGCGACGTTCTTGGCCAGCTTGGCGAGCTTGCGGCCTTCCTCGAGCATGGTCTTGTGATCGGTGGCGACCGTCTCGGCGCTGACCGGGCCGGGCACGATGGCGCAGATCTCCTTGATCACGTCGAGCATCTGGCGTCCCGACTTGTGGATCAGGGAGGGGTTGGTCGTCACCCCGTCGAGCAGGCCGGAGGCCGCGAGGTCCTTGATCTCGGCGACGTCGGCGGTATCGACGAAGAACTTCATATAGACTACCCCAATGGCCAGTGGTTCGTATGGACGCGCCACCACAATTTCTAGCAGACCGGGCCCTCCCAGTGAGCGCTGATTCGGGGGCTGAATCGGTGGAAAACAACGCCGCGCCCCGGCACCGCCATGGGGTGGCGAAGCGGACGGTGCGCGTCCTGCTGCCGCTGCCGCTGGCCGATGCCTACGACTACAGCGTGCCCGACGAGATCGAGGTGGCGCCCGGCCACTTCGTCGTGGTGCCGCTCGGCAAGCGCGAGACGGTCGGCGTGGTGTGGGGCGAGGGCTCGGGTGAGGTGGCGCCCGAGAAGCTGCGCGACATCCTGCAGGTGCTGCCGGCGCTGCCGATGGCCGAGCCGCTGCGCCGCTTCGTCGACTGGGTGTCGGCCTACACCCTGTCGCCGCCCGGCGCGGTGCTGCGCATGGCGATGAGTGTGCCGTCGGCGCTGGAGGCGCCGCGCACCGAGCTGATCTATCGGGCCGCCGGCAGCGCGGGCGACGACACGCTGAAGCTCACGGCGGCGCGCAAGCGCGTGCTGGCGGCGCTCCAGGACGGTCCGGCCATGCCGGCCGCCGAGCTGGCGCATCTCGCGGGCGTCGGCACGTCGGTGGTCAAGACCATGGCCGCCGCCGGCCTGCTGGAGGCGGTCGAACGCACGATGCGGCGCTCCTTTCCTCGGCCCGACGGCAGCCGCGACGGCCATGCGCTGTCGGCCGAACAGAAGGCGTCGGCCGAGGCGCTGGTCGAAAAGGTGCAGGCGCAGGCCTATTCCGCGACCCTGCTCGACGGGGTGCCCGGTGCGGGCAAGACCGAGGTCTATTTCGAGGCGATCGCGGCGGCGCTCGGCGCGGGGCGGCAGGTGCTGGTGCTGTTGCCCGAGATCGCGCTGACGGCGCAGTGGCTGAAGCGCTTCGAGGACCGCTTCGGCTGTCCGCCGGCGCCGTGGCACTCGGGCCTGACCAGCCTCGAGCGCCGCGAGACCTGGCGCGCCGTCGCCGAGGGCAGGGTCGGCGTGGTCGTCGGCGCGCGCTCGGCACTGTTCCTGCCGTTCGCGTCGCTCGGCCTGATCGTGGTCGACGAGGAGCACGACAGCTCGTTCAAGCAGGAGGAGGGCGTCTGCTACAACGCGCGCGACATGGCCGTGGTGCGCGCGCGCCTGGTCGGCGCGCCGATCGTGCTCGCCTCGGCGACGCCGTCGCTCGAGAGCGTGACCAACGTCAGCGCCGGCCGCTACGGCACCCTGCATCTGCCGGACCGTCACGGCGGCCGCCAGCTCGCCGCCATCGAGGCGATCGATCTGCGCAAACAGCCGCCGCCGCGCGGCCGCTGGCTGTCGCCGCCGGTCGTCGAGGCGATGAAGCAGACCCTCGAGGCCGGCGAGCAGACCCTGCTGTTCCTCAATCGCCGCGGCTACGCACCGATGACCCTGTGCCGCGCCTGCGGCCACGGCATCGAGTGCCCGCAATGCTCGTCCTGGCTGGTCGAGCATCGCTTCAGGCGCACGCTGGTCTGTCATCACTGCGGCTACGGCGAGCCGCCGGCGCAGGCCTGCAAATATTGCGGCACGCCCGACCAGTTCGTGGCCTGCGGGCCGGGCGTCGAGCGGCTGGCCGAGGAGGCGCTGGACCTGTTCCCCGAGGCGCGGCTCGAACTCTTCACCTCCGACACCCTGGTCAGCCGCACTGAGGCGACCGAGGCGGTCGAGCGCATGGAGAGCGGCCAGATCGACATATTGATCGGCACGCAGATGGCGGCGAAGGGCCATCACTTTCCCAATCTGACCCTGGTCGTCGTGGTCGATGCCGATCTCGGCCTCAAGGGCGGCGACCTGCGGGCGGCCGAGCGCACCTTCCAGCTGCTCTATCAGGTGGCCGGCCGGGCCGGCCGCGCCGACCGGCCGGGGCGGGCGCTGGTGCAGACCCACATGCCCGAGCATCCGGTGATGCAGGCCCTGGTCTCGGGCCAGCGCGACCGCTTCGTGAGCGCCGAATTGCACGACCGCGAGCTGGCCGGCATGCCGCCCTTCGGAAGGCTCGCCTCGCTGATCATTTCCGGGCCGGACCCGGCGGCGGTGGATAACGTCTGCGCCGCGCTCGCGCGGCGGGCCCCGCACCAGCCGGGCGTCACCGTGCTCGGACCCTCGACGGCGCCGCTGGCCCTGCTGCGGGGCCGCCACCGGCGGCGATTCCTGCTCAAGGCGGCGCGCGATGTCGCTGTGCAACCCCTGCTGCACGGGTGGCTGGAGAAGATCGGGCTGCCCGGGTCAGTGCGTCTGCAGG
This sequence comes from Reyranella sp., assembly GCA_044225265.1. GTDB lineage: Bacteria > Pseudomonadota > Alphaproteobacteria > Reyranellales > Reyranellaceae > Reyranella. The sequence continues at coordinate 3,822 of JBGAIW010000133.1, read as the reverse complement.
TCGACGTCGATCCCTATTCCTTCCTGTGACATAACGCGCGGAAAAGGCAGGTAATTCGCGGCTTTAGCAACCTTGCGCGGGGAAAACCCCCTTGGTAGAAACGCCCGCCTTTCCGGGGTGGGGCTCTGCGTTCTTCCGGAAAAGCACGGGGATTCAACGGCTTGCCGGCCCCCATAGGGGCAGGGAGAGGCTTTCGACGTGTCTACATCGGCCACCTCAGGCGTCGCCGGACGCTACGCCAGCGCCCTCTTCGAACTGGCGGACACCGCCAAGTCGCTCGATGCCGTCGCTCAGGATCTCACCACTTTCCGCAAGCTCGTCGCCGAGAGCGCCGATCTCGCCCGCCTGATCGCGAGCCCGGTGATCGCCCGCTCGCTGCAGGGCAAGGCGCTGCTCGCCGTGCTCGACGCCGCGGGCATCAGCGGCCTGACCCGCAGCTTCGTCGGCACCGTCGCCGCCAACGGCCGCGCCCGCGATCTGCCGGCGATGGCCTCGGCCTATCTCGCCGAGCTGGCGAGCCGCCGCGGCGAGACCACCGCCACCGTCACCTCCGCCGTTCCGCTGACCCCGGCCCAGATGCAGCAGCTCACCGATGCGCTGCGCTCGGTGCTGGGCGGCGCCAAGGTTTCCGTCGATGCCCAGGTCAACCCAGACATTCTCGGCGGTCTCGTCGTGAAGGTGGGTTCGCGCCTGTTCGATTCGTCCATCCGCAGCAAGCTCGCCCGACTGCAGCTTGCCATGAAGGGAGTTGCCTAAATGGATATCCGTGCCGCCGAAATCTCGGCCATTCTGAAGCAGCAGATCGCGAACTTCGGCAACGAGGCCGAAGTCGCCGAGGTCGGCCAGGTCCTCTCCGTCGGTGACGGCATCGCGCGCGTCTACGGCCTCGACTCGGTCAAGGCCGGCGAGATGGTCGAGTTCCCGGGCGGCATCAAGGGCATGGCGCTCAACCTCGAGAGCGACAATGTCGGCGTCGTGATCTTCGGCGAGGATCGCACGATCCGCGAAGGCGACACCGTCAAGCGTACCGGCACCATCGTCGACGTTCCGGTCGGCAAGGGCCTGCTCGGCCGCGTGGTCGACGGTCTCGGCAACCCGATCGACGGCAAGGGCCCGATCCAGTCGACCGAGCGCAGGCTCGTCGAGGTCAAGGCGCCCGGCATCATTCCGCGCAAGTCGGTGAACGAGCCGATGCAGACCGGCCTCAAGGCCGTCGACTCGCTGGTTCCGGTCGGCCGCGGCCAGCGCGAGCTGATCATCGGCGACCGCCAGACCGGCAAGACCGCCGTCGCCATCGACACCTTCCTGAACCAGAAGTCGATCAACAAGGGCACCGACGAGAGCCGCAAGCTCTACTGCGTGTACGTCGCGGTCGGCCAGAAGCGCTCGACGGTCGCCCAGATCGTGAAGACGCTCGAGGACAACGGCGCGATGGAATACTCCATCGTCGTCGCCGCCACCGCCTCGGACCCCGCGCCGATGCAGTTCCTGGCGCCGTACACCGGCTGCGCCATGGGCGAGTATTTCCGCGACAACGGCATGCACGCCGTGATCGTGTACGACGACCTTTCCAAGCAGGCCGTCGCCTACCGCCAGATGTCGCTGCTGCTGCGCCGCCCGCCGGGCCGCGAGGCGTATCCCGGCGACGTGTTCTATCTCCACTCGCGCCTGCTCGAGCGCGCCGCCAAGCTGAACGACAAGAACGGCTCGGGCTCGCTGACGGCGCTGCCGGTCATCGAGACGCAGGCCGGCGACGTGTCGGCCTACATCCCGACCAACGTGATCTCGATCACCGACGGCCAGATCTTCCTCGAGACCGAGCTCTTCTACCAGGGCATCCGTCCGGCGATTAACGTCGGCCTGTCGGTCAGCCGCGTCGGCTCGGCCGCGCAGATCAAGGCGATGAAGCAGGTCGCCGGCACGATCAAGCTGGAGCTCGCGCAGTATCGCGAGATGGCCGCGTTCGCGCAGTTCGCGTCCGACCTCGATGCCTCGACCCAGAAGCTGCTGGCCCGCGGCCAGCGCCTGACCGAGCTGCTGAAGCAGGGCCAGTTCGTCCCGATGGTCGTCGAGGAGCAGGTCGTGTCGCTCTACGCCGGCACCCGCGGCTTCCTCGATGCCCTGCCGCTCGCCCGCATCGGCGAGTTCGAGCGCCAGCTGCTCGAGGCGGTGCGCGCCGAGGGCTCGATCCTCGCCTCGATCCGCGACAAGCGCGAGATCGTCAAGGAGACGGACGACAAGCTGAAGGCGTTCATGACCGACTTCGTGAAGAAGTTCGGCTAACCGGGACTGGTCTGAAAACCGATGCCCAGCTTAAAGACCTTCCGTCTTCGTATCCGAAGCGTCCAGTCGACGCAGAAGATCACGAAGGCCATGAAGATGGTGGCCGCCGCCAAGCTGCGGCGCGCCCAGGAGCAGGCCACCGCGGCCCGTCCCTATGCCGAGGCCATGGACAAGATCCTGGCGTCGCTGGGCGCGAGCTTCAAAGGCGGCCTCGGCCCGCGCCTGCTGGCCGGAACCGGTTCCGACAGGGTGCACCTGCTGATCGTCGCCGCCGGCGACCGCGGCCTGTGCGGCGCCTTCAACAGCTCGATCGTGCGTGAGGCGCGCCGCCAGATCCGCGTGCTCCAGGCCGAGGGCAAGACCGTCAAGCTGTTCTGCGTCGGCCGCAAGTCGCGCGACCTGCTGCGCCGCGACTACGGCTCGCTGATCGTCGAGTCGGTCACCGACCTCGGCCGTCCGCGCCTGTCGTTCGCCGACGCCGAGAAGGTCACCAGCCGCGTGATGGAGATGTTCGAGGCCGGCGAGTTCGACGTCGCCACGGTCGTCTTCAACCAGTTCAAGTCGGCGATGACCCAGATCGTCACCGCCCAGCAGCTGATCCCGCCGCCGGCGCCGGAGGCTTCGAGCGAGGCCGCCCCGTCGACGATGGGCGGCGCGGTCTACGAGTTCGAGCCCGACGAGGCCGAGATCCTGGCCGACCTGCTGCCGCGCAACCTCACCGTCCAGATCTATCGCGTGCTCCTCGAGAACGCGGCGAGCTTCTACGGCTCGCAGATGACGGCGATGGACTCCGCGTCGCGCAACGCGGGCGAAGTCATCAAGAAACTGACCCTGCAGATGAACCGCTCGCGTCAGGCGTCGATCACCAAGGAACTCATCGAGATCATCTCGGGCGCCGAGGCCATCTAGGCCGCGCGCTGCAAGCAATCGAAGGAAGAAGGGAACCGTCATGGCCACCAACAATATCGGCACGATCACGCAGATCACGGGCGCGGTCGTCGACGTGCGCTTCGACGCCGACCTGCCGAACATCCTGAACGCGCTGCACGTCAAGGCCGACGGCCGCCTGATCGTTCTGGAAGTCGCGCAGCATCTGGGCGAATCCGAAGTCCGCGCGATCGCGATGGACACGACCGACGGCCTGGTGCGCGGCGAGAAGGCGGTCGACACCGGCGCCCCGATCGCCATGCCGGTCGGCCCCGAGACCCTCGGCCGCATCCTGAACGTGATCGGCGAGCCGGTGGACGAGCGCGGCCCGGTCAACAACAAGTCGACCCTGCCGATCCATCGCAGCGCGCCGGAGTTCGTCGAGCAGTCGACCGAGGCCGAGATCCTCGTGACGGGCATCAAGGTCATCGACCTGCTCGCGCCGTACGCCAAGGGCGGCAAGATCGGCCTGTTCGGCGGCGCCGGCGTCGGCAAGACCGTGACGATCATGGAGCTGATCAACAACGTCGCGAAGGCGCACGGCGGCGTGTCGGTGTTCGCCGGCGTCGGCGAGCGTACCCGCGAGGGCAACGACCTCTATCACGAGATGAT
>JBGAIW010000132.1:0-10836 GCA_044225265.1 Reyranella sp. | reverse complement strand
GGAGATGGGCGATCATCTTTCGCTCAAGGAGAAGGTCGAGGAGGTGTGCGGCACGCTGGCCTGCCACACGTCGGTGCGCGCGGGGCGGCGGCTCACGGTCGAGGAGATGAACGCGTTGTTGCGCCAGATGGAGGCAACGCCGCATTCGGGCCAGTGCAACCACGGCCGCCCGACCTATGTCGAACTCAAGCTGGCCGACATCGAGCGGCTGTTCGGAAGACGATGAAGCGTATCCTGGTTCTGTTCGGCCTCCTCCTCGTCCCGGCATCGGTCGCCTTGCCGTCGTGGGGGCAATCCCCGCCGCCGGCTTCCCCTTCGACTTCCACGCCCCTGGACGGCAACTGGAGCGGCAGGAGCGATGGCGGCTCGTGCAATACACCCCTCGAATTCGCGCTCTGGATCGAGGCCGGCATGGTCGACGGCACCGCCTCCGATCCTTCGGCGCGTGGGCCGGTGCCCAATCTGAAGAAGAGTGCGCCCCCGCCGCCCACGCCGGGTCTTTGGCAGGTCTGGGGAATCGCCAAACCGGGCAGCTTCACGCTGAGGGCGCTGGCGTCGGTCAAGGGTACCGAGCGGCGCGAGACCCGCTTCAATGCCACGGCGCAAGGCAACAGCATGACGCTGCGCGAGAGCGGCGGCTGCGGCCGGTCGGTGACGCTGACCCGCAGCGGCCAGTAGGCGCGCGAGGCAGAAGAAGCAGCGAGGGCGTTTCCGATCGATGGCTGAAGGTCGTCATCCAAAATTCCAGCCGTTCTCGGCTGCCGCCTTTTTGTACGATCCCGCCACGCAGTCGTTGCTGCTGCACCTGCGGGACGGGAACGCTCCCGAGCATCCCAACAGCTGGGCGTTCTTCGGAGGACGAGGCGAAGCCGGCGAAACCGATGTCGACTGCTGCCTGAGGGAGCTCAGGGAAGAAATCGGCCTCAATCTGCAATCGCATGAATTGCAGCGAGTCCGCGAGTACCTCGTGACCGAGCCCCGGGACTTCCAGATCACCTTCTACGCGGAGAAAGCCGTCCCGCTCGATCAACTGGTGTTGAGCGAAGGCGCGGGCTTCGCCTGGGTACCCCTGACCGAGATCATGGCTCTGCCCATGAACGAGCATCATCGAGAAGACGTCCGGCATTTTGCCGCCAAACTGGGTCTTTCTCTCGACCCCGAATAGGTCGGGCAAAGATCAGCCGGCCCGGATCCGCTCCTCTCGGCCTTGGGTCAGCCGAAAGAACGCATCCTGCGGCTTCTCAAGCACGAACATGGCACGCGCATCGAGTCCGAGATTGATGCCGCGCAGCACCGCGCCGCTCACGCCGTGACCGACGATGACGGTACGAATGTTGGCGGTGACGATATCGGCCAGCGCCGCCGCCGACCGCCGGCGCAATTCGAAATGAGTTTCGCCGCCGGGCGGGCAGTAGCCTTCCGGGTCGGCGCGCCAGTCGCTCAGCGCATTGGGCGTGTGGACCTCGATCTCCTTCCAGGAGAAGCCTTCCCATTGGCCGTAGCTCAGTTCGGCCAGCCTGGGATCCTCGCGCCATTGGGCGGGATCGAGGCCGAGTTCACGGCCGATGAGCAGCGAGGTCTCGCGGGTGCGTCCGAGCGGGCTGCGCAGAAATGCCGTCGGGCCGGGATCGCGCGCCAGTTCGGTCTTGAGCACGCGACCCATCGCAATGGCCTGGCTACGTCCGCGCTCGGTGAGGTCCGAGTTCTTGCTGCCCTGCATGCGCCGGTCGATGTTCCAGGCGGTCTCGCCATGGCGCAGGACGTACAGCGGTTGGATGAGGGTCATGGCCGGTAACGCAGGATCACGATCTTGGCCGCGCCATAGCGTCTCTCGTCGATCGCTTCGAAGCCCGCCGGCACGGCGAGATCCTCCGTGGCCGCGAGCTCGACCGTGACGATGGCCTCGGGATTGAGCCAGCCATTTCCGGCCAGCGCGACAAGGGCAGGACCGGCCACGTCGGAACGGTAGGGCGGATCGAGGAAGGCGAGGTCACAGCCCTCGCGCGAGGGCGGCGGTCGCGTGACGTCGGCACGTACGACTTTGGCCGCGGCTGCTTCGCCCAGTTTGCGTAGGTTCTCGCCAACCAGCTTGATCGCCGTGGCGTCGTTGTCGAGGAACGTGGCGTGCGCGGCGCCGCGCGACAGCGCCTCCAGTCCGAGCGCACCGGATCCCGCACAGGCGTCGAGCACGCGCGCGCCGACAAGCGGCGAAGTGCCGTCATCCCGCCAGCTCGCATGGGCCAGGATGTTGAACAGCGATTCGCGGGCCCGGTTGGAGGTCGGCCGTGTCGTCTGTCCCTGGGGCGTCTCGATGCTGCGGCCGCGGTGCTTGCCGCCGATTATCCTGATCATCGCTGGCGACGATGGTGCGCTTGCTTCGGGCCCCGTGAATTCGATCGGGGCTTGGGCTTGGCCCAGCCTTCGCCGCGCTTCTGGGTGACGCCAAGCAGTGTCGCCAGCGCCTGCGATGGCACCTCGTCGACCTGGGCAACCGGGAGCTCGCCGAGATGGATCGGGCCGAACGCGACTCGGATCAGGCGCACCACCGGCAGTCCCAGGTAGGCCAGGACCTTGCGCACTTCGCGGTTCTTGCCTTCGGTCAGGGCGACGTTGAGCCAGGCGTTGGAGCGCTGCTGGCGGTCGAGGCTGGCTTCGATCGGACCATAGTGCACGCCCTCGACGGTGATGCCCTTCTTGAGGGAGGCGAGCTTGGCCTCGTCGACCGCGCCGTGGACGCGCGCGCGGTAGCGCCGAGTCCAGCCGTTGGCCGGCAGCTCGAGCTTGCGCGCCAGCTCGCCGTCATTGGTGAGCAGCAGCAGGCCTTCCGACATGAAATCGAGCCGTCCCACCGCGATGGTTCGCGGCATGCCCTTGGGCAGCGCGTCGAAGATGGTCGGCCGGCCTTGAGGATCGCGCGCCGTCACCAACTCGCCGACCGGCTTGTGATAGCGCCACAGGCGCGGCCGATCGGCATCGGGCAGGGGCTTGCCGTCGACTTCGATGCGGCTCCTCGATGTGACGACACAGGCCGGCGTCTTCAGGACCTCGCCGTCGACCTTCACCCGGCCTTCGGCGATCCAGCGCTCGGCATCGCGGCGCGAGCAGAGACCGGCGCGGGCGAGGCGCTTGGCGATGCGCTCGCCGTCTTTTGCTGCGAGATCGGTCACCGGGCGCTCGCGGCGCCCAGGAAGGCCTTGAACAGGCGAGCGTCGCCCTCGGAGATCAGGAACTCGGGATGCCATTGCACGCCGATGCAGAAGCGGTACTGCGGCGCCTCGATGCCTTCGATCACGCCGTCCGGCGCGGTGGCGTTGATCACCACGCCCTTGGGAGCGTCGGCCGCGGCCTGGTGATGGGCGCTGTTCACATCGAGTTGGTCGGCGCCGACGATCTGGTGAAGCTGCGTGCCCTTGGCGACCTTCACGACATGGCCGGGCTCGTTGCGCGGGTTGGGCTGCTCGTGGGCCAGCGCTTTATCGACCGAGTCGGGGATATGCTGGATCAGCTTGCCGCCCAGCACGACGTGCAGCAGCTGCTGGCCGCCGCAGATGCCGAGCACCGGCTTGTTCTGCTCGAGTGCGCCCTTGGTGACGCCGAATTCGAAAGCCGTGCGGCGGTCCTTGGTGATCACCGTCGCGTGGCGGGCGCCGCCGCCGTAGTAGGAGGGATCGACGTCGAAGGCGCCGCCAGTCACGACCAGCGCATCGATACGATCGAGATAGTCGCCGACGCGGTCGGGCTCATGCGGCAGGGCGACGGCCAGGCCGCCCGCGGCGTCGATGGCGTCGAGGTAATTCTGGCGCAGCGCGTACCACGGGAACTTGGAGTATCCGCCGGGCTTTTCTGCATCCAGCGTGACTCCGATCAGGGGGCGGGGCATGGGAATGAAGATACCATCTTTCGTCCCCACACGCTTGTCAGTCCGCTGCCGTCACGTTTTGGCGACGACGTTCCTCGGCACGTCCTTGAACGGCTTGTTGGTGTCGACGCTTGGCTCCTTGGGCATCTGCAGGACGCGCTCGGAGATGATGTTGCGCTGGATCTCGTCGGTACCGCCGGCGATCGAGCCGGCCGGGACCGAGATCAGGATCTCGGTGATCACACCGTCCATCGGACCGTCCTTGCCTGAGAGCAAGACTTCTTGGCCACTCATATAAGTGTGCACGCGCGCGGCCTGCCGCGCGACGTGGCTCGACACCAGCTTGCCGAGCGAGCCTTCGGGCCCCTGCGGCTTGCCCTGCTCCTGCGCCGCGCGGGCCCGCTTGGCCGTCCATTCCGCCGACTTGGACATGATCAGGAGCTTGGCGATCTCCTGCCGCACGACGGGATCATTGATCTGGCCGGTCTCCTTGGCGCGCGGAAGGATCAGGTCGACCCGGCCGGCGCGCTGCGGATACCACTTGTAAGGCTCCATCGTGGTCGCGACTTCGGCCTTCTCTTCCTCGTAGATGCGGCCCTTGCGGACGCTCGCCTGCGCCCAATTGCGCGTGCCGTCGGCGTTGCGGCGCTCGTGCATCAGGGTCGTGGTCGCGACCTTCCAGCCATCGCCCACGTCGCACAGCATCATTTCTGGCTCGACCAGCGCGTCGCTGAAGAAGACCTGGTTGAACGAGGCGTAGCCGTTCATCTGCTTGAGCGGGTGCACCTGCACGCCGGGCTGCTTCATGTCGAGAATGAAGTAGGCCAGTCCCTTGTGCTTGACCTGGTCCCAGTCGGCGCGGGCCAGCAGCAGGCCCCAATGCGCCTTGTGCGCCGAGGTGGTCCAGACCTTCTGGCCGTTGATCACCCACATGTTGCCCTTGCGGTCGGCACGCGTCACCGCGCCGGCGAGATCCGAGCCCGAGCCCGGTTCGCTGAACAGCTGGCACCAGGTGTCCTCGCCGGTGAGGATGCGCTTTAGGAATTTCTCCTTATGCAGGTCGGTGCCGTGCGCCAGGATCGTCGCGGCGGCCAGGGTGCGGATGCCCGCCTTGGCGACTCCGATCGCGCCGACCTTGGCGAACTCCTCGTCGACGATGGCGACGAACTTCACCGGCAGGTCGCGGCCGTACCATTGCTTGGGCCAGTGCGGCGCCCCCCAGCCCGACTCGCAGAGCTTGAGCCGCCATTCGACCAGGCCGAGCTCGGGGTCCCAGTTGGCTTTGAGCCAGGAGGAGACTTCGGCGCGGACGCTCTCTTCCGTCGGGTCGGTCGTCGTGGGCGCGCTCATTGGGCGTCTCCCCTCTGGTCCATTTGCACGTGCTGCATCATCTTCTCGCGGTGCTGGTTGGCGTCGCCGAACAGGATCTCGCTCGACTTGGCGCGCTTGAACCAGAGATGTGTGTCGTTGTCCCAGGTGAAGCCGATGCCGCCATGCATCTGCACGGCATGGATCGCCGTCTGCAGGTAGGCTTCCGAAGCCGATGCCTTGACCAGAGACGCCAGCATCGGGACTTCGGGGTCGTTCTCGTCGAGCGCGGCCGCGGCGTAGTAGGCCGCCGACTTCGCCAGCTCGACATCGACCAGCATGTCGGCCGCCTTGTGCTTCATGGTCTGGAACGAGGCCAGCGCGCGGCCGAACTGCATGCGCATCTGCACGTAGCTCAGCGCGTCCTCGCGCAGGCGATCGGCGCCGCCGACCATTTCGTTGGCGAGCAGGATCAGAATCTGCTGCAGGGTCTTCTCGAGAGCCTTGGCGCCGGCGCCTTCTGCACCGAGCAGCTTGCCCTCGACATCCTTGAAATCCAGGCGCGCAAGCTTGCGGGTCTCGTCCATGGTCTTGAGCGGCGTGCGCGTCAGGCCTTTGGCATTGCCATCGACGGTGTAGAGCGACTTTCCGGCCAGAACGACGATGAGATCGGCGGTGTGACCGTCGAGAACGTAGCTCTTGGCGCCCGTAATCCTGCCGCCCTTGGCTACGGTCGCCGCTACGCCGGGCGGTTCGTCGAAGGCCAGCGTGGCGGTGACATCGCCCGCGGCGATGCCGGGCAGCAGCGCCTTCTTCTGTTCCTCCGTGCCGGCATTGAGGATTGCATTGGCCGCCATCGCCGCCGTCGAGAAGAACGGCGCACAGGTGACGGCGCGCCCCATTTCCTCCAGCACGATGGCAAGTTCGCCAAAGCCAAAGCCCGATCCGCCATAGGCCTCGGGGATGGCGACGGCCGTCAGACCCATCTCCTGATTGAACTTCTTCCAGGCGTCTCTTTCGAAGCCCGCTTCGGTCGCCATCAGGCGGCGCACTTCCTTGGTCGGCGAACGGGTCTCCAGCGCCCGCCGCAGGGTGGCGCGAAACTCCTCCTGTTCGGCCGTGAAGCTGAACCGCATGACGATTTCCTCCCAAAACCTTCTCGGGCTATTTTCCCCCTTATGGCTGCCGCGACAAGACTTTCGCCCATGCAGCGCGCGCTCGGCCGGGCGCGCGAAGCCGCAGAGCGGGGCGAGGTGCCGATTGGCTGCGTCGTGGTCGGGCCGGATGGCGAGATTCTCGCCGAAGCCGGCAATCGAACCGAAGCCGATCGCGATCCGACGGCGCATGCCGAGCTGCTGGCCATCCGTGCGGCGGCGGCAAAAATCGGCGCGCCGCGGCTGGTCGATTGCGACCTGCACGTCACCCTGGAGCCCTGTCCGATGTGCGCCCAGGCGATCTCCTTCGCGCGCCTGCGCCGCGTCTACTATGGCGCTTCCGATCCCAAAGGCGGCGGAGTCGAGCACGGTCCGCGCATCTTCCAGCAGCCGACCTGTCATCACCGGCCGGAAGTCTATTCGGGCATCGCTGAAAGCGAGGCGGCCGAACTACTGAAGACGTTTTTCCGGGAGCGCCGCTAGGTCGCGCAGCCGTTCGAGCGGCGAGAGTTCGGCCGCACAGGTCTTGATGTTCTTGCCGGTCGGGCAGGAGGCCGTGCCGCCGATCTTGCAGCCGGCGGCAATGCACTTCTTGCGATTGTCGGCGTTGTCCGTGCCGCTGTGCCTGCAGTACTGCCCGCAAGCGCTGTCGGGACTGCAAATGTAGCAACCGTCGGCCCAGGCCGGCAGCGACCAGCTCAATGCGACCATCGACGCCAGGAGAACACTCTTCACGTCGTCTCCGTCTGGCTTCAGCTCTTCAGCAGCGCGCCCATCACGCGCTCGCGGGTGAGCGGCATGTCGTGAATGCGCACACCCAGCGCATGCGCCACGGCATTGCCGATCGCCGCCGCGGTCGGGCCGACCGAGCATTCGCCCACTCCGAGCGCGGGGTTGCCCGCGCCATCGACCAGTTCAGCCTGGATCTCCGGCACCTCGCTGAAGCGCAGGATGGGATAGGAGTCCCAGTCACGCGAGGCGATGCCCTGATCGTCGAGTTTGACCTGCTCCTTGAGCGTCCAGCTCAGGGCCTGGATGACGCCGCCCTCGAGTTGATTGCGCGCGCCGTCGGGGTTCACGACCAGGCCCGAATCGGCGACGCACCACACGCGGTCGACCCTGACGGTCTCGCTCACGGTGACTGCGGCGGCGACCGCGCAGTAGGCGGCCGTGTTCTTGTAGCGTGCGAAGGCCATGCCGAGGCCGGAGCCGGTGCCGGCAGGGCCGCGCGCCTTCCAGTCCGATCGGTCGGCCACCAGCTCGACCAGCTTGCGGGCGCGCTTGTCGGACAGGATCGAGAGCCGGAAGGCGACCGGGTCCTCGCCGGCGCGTGCCGCCAGCTCGTCCATCAGCATTTCGATCGCATAAACGTTGGGCAATGCGCCCAGTCCGCGCAAGGCCGAGGTGCGCACCGGCGCGCACTGCACCAGGTGGTGCAGGATGCGATGGGCCGGCACGTCGTAGAGCGGGACGGCGTTGCGGGTGCCGCCGCCGCCGCGCGCCTCGGGTGGATCGGTCGGCTTCACTTCGGGAGGAGGATCGGCGAAGGCCTCGGTGGCCAGCAGATAGCCGCTGCCACTGCCGGGGCGCTGCACGTGCGTGGCGCTCCAGATTTCGGTGGTCCAGTCGGCAGGCCGTCCCTTGCCATCGAGCGCGACATGCAGCGTGACCAGCATGGCGGGGCCGACCGGCTCGAAGGCGAATTCCTCTTCGCGCCGCCACTGCAGTCGGATCGTCCGGCCCGGCAGCCGGCGCGCGACGAGCGCTGCGTCGAGGGCTGCGTCGTCGGCGCCATTGTGGCCATAGCAGCCCGGTCCATGCAGATGCTGCGCCGTGATCGCCTCGATCGGCAGGCCGAGCGCCTGTGCGAGGTTCTTGCGCAGCGGGTGCATGCCCTGGCCGTGCGAGCGGATCGTGAGTTGCCCGTCCTTGAACAGGGCGATGGCGCAGGACGGCGCCATCGATGCGTGCGCCACATAGGGCCTCGACACGGTGATGTCGACCACGTTCTTGAGTGGTGCTGTGGGCTCGGACGCGCCGATGCGGCGGTCCTCGGCCGGCTGGCCCTTCAGCCAATGTGCTTCCTGCTGCGCCGGCGCGAGCGGCCGCACGTTGTTCCATCTGGCGTGCAGCGGTGCGGCCGCAGCGGCCGCCTGGGCGACGGCCTCGACCGGGCTGACGAAGGCCACGAAGTTGGCCTCGCGAACGATCTGCAGATCGCCGCCCTTGTGATCCTTGAGCGCGACCTTGCGGATCGCCGGCTCGTCGAGCGACGCGAGAGTCGCCCCGCGGCTCGGCTGCCGCAAGGTGCGCGCGTGCAGCACGTCCTTCGGCAGGACGTCGTGGATGTAGGCGGCGCCGGTGAGCTTGGCCGGCAGGTCGATGCGCGGCACGCTTTGGCCGACCACCCTGTAGGCGGCGGCGGGCTTGACCGGCGCGCTGCCGGTCGGCGCCTGCGTGAAATCGATCTCGCCCGCGACGGTCCAGTAGTCCTGCCCGGTCGGTGCGCCGTTCTGATGGAAGGCGCCGTCGACCACCGTGAGATCGTCCTTGCTGCAATTGAGCCGCAACGCCGCGCGCTCCAGCGCCTTGGCCCGCACCTCGGCGCAGACCAGCCGGATCGAGCCGCCGGACATCGAGATGGATAGCGACGAGGTCGTGTACATCTCGTCGGGGCCGTGAACCGTGTCGCCCGACAGGATTCTGACGCGACCGAGCGGCAGATCGAGTTCGTCGGCGGCGATCTGGCCCAGCGCGGTGACCACGCCCTGGCCGATCTCGACCTTGCCGGTGGCGATACGCACCGTCTTGTCCGGCTGAAAGCTGATCCAGCGGTCCAGCCGCGGATTGTCGACCAGGCTGGTAGGCAGGTTGGGCGCGTTCATGCCGCCCTCCCGTTCGCCAGCGCGGCCGCGGCGCGCTCGACAGCCTTGAGAATGCGGGTGTGCGATCCGCAACGGCAGAGATGCTTGTCGAGCGCGGTCACGATGTCGGCACGGCTCGGCTTCGGGTTCCTGTCGAGCAGCGCCTTGGCCGAGATCAGGATGCCCGAAAGGCAGTAGCCGCACTGGCCGGCCTGCTCGTCGATGAAGGCCTGCTGCAACGGATGTGGCTTCTCGGCCGAGCCCAGGCCCTCGACGGTCGTGACCGCGCGCCCGGCCACCGTGCCGATCTCGCGTGTGCACGAATGAACCGGCTGGCCGTCGACCAGCACCATGCAGCAGCCGCATTGCTCGAGGCCGCAGCCGTAGCGCGTGCCCATCAGGCCGAGATGATTGCGCAGGGCATCCAGCAAGGTGGCGGTTTCGGGCGCGTCGACGGCATGCGCCTGTCCGTTGACGGTGACGGTGATGGCCATGGGTCTTCCTTGGGGCGTTTGCGGCTCAGGGTTTGGTGAACTTCAGGACGAACTCGTCCTTGGGCATCGGCGGGTCGGGCGTGTTCTTGTCGCGCGGATCGTTGGGATTGCGCAGGAAGTTACCCTCGGCGATCAACTTGAAGCCTGCCGCTTCGACTTCCTTGCGCAGGAAGGCCTCTTCTATGCGATGCAGGGTACCCGACTCGGAGATGCCGGTGCCCGGCCGCCCCGAATGGTCGGCGATGACGTATTGGCCGCCGGACTTCAGTGCTTTGAACACGGCCTTGTTCATGGCGTCGCGGTCGACTTTCAGGAACCCGAGGTCGTGGTAGTTGAACATCAGGGTCACGAGGTCGAGCTTGCCGTCGGTCAGTTCGGCCGGCACCGGTTCCTCGAACGGCTGCACGACGGCGATGATCGGTGCGGCGGCGACATTCGCGGCCTTCATGCGTTCCACCCTCGCGGCAAGCGCTTCGGGCGAGGGACGCGGCGGGCCGGCTGGTGGCGCCGCCGCGACATTGGGATTGGAATTGCCCTCGGCATTCGTTGGAGCGGGCGGCGGCGTGGCGGGTCGTGGCCGGCTCTGGCCGTAGACCTTCCCGTTGGGACCGATCGCGCGGGCGAGAAGCTCGGTGGTGTAGCCGCCGCCGGCGCTGAGATCGAGCGCCGTGACGCCTGGCGCGATCGCCAGGAAGCCGAGGACGTCCTCGGGATGGCGGCGCTTGTCGTTGGTGAGGTCCGCTGGCGTCCTGTCGGGACTGGCGACGATCGCCTTGATTCGCTCCGGTGTATTCGGCTGCGCCTGGACCTCGAGGGCGAAGGTCGATCCGACCAGCAGCGCGGCGATCAGCAGGCGTTTCATGAGTACTCCCCCAGTCAGTCGAGCGGGCGCTCTTTCTTCAGATGGGCTTGCGCCCAGGTGGCCGCGTCGCGGACCAGCAGCGAGGCATCTTTCCTCAATCGCTCGACGGCGGGAAGGGCGGTCTTGGGCGTGCCGCTGTTGCCCAACGCATAGGCGACGTTGCGCACGAAACGGTCGCGGCCGATGCGTTTGACCGCGGTTCCGGAAAAGCGCTTGCGGAAGGATTCGTCGTCGAGGCCCGTGAGATCGACGAGAGCCGGGGCGTCGAGCTCGGCGCGCGGTGCCAGCGCCGCGG
>JBGAIW010000131.1:0-10861 GCA_044225265.1 Reyranella sp. | reverse complement strand
CCATCTGCTGCTGAAACACCTTCAGCGGACTGTCGGCGATCGGCGCCCAGGCGAAGCCGCCCGCGATGTTCACCACACCCTTGAGCGGCGGCAGCTTCGCGTAGAACGCCTCGACCGACGCCTCGTCGGAGAGATCGACCTTCGTCGTCACGGTTACGCCGCCCTTGGGGACGCCGCCCTTCGGAAAGAGGTCGGCCGGCACCTCGGTCTCGATCGCCGGGATATGACAGTGCGCGCCGGCCTCGACCAGGGCACGCACCACCGCGCGGCCCAGCGCGCCGGTGCCGCCGGTCACCACGATGTGGCAGTCCTTCAGGCTCGCCATGTCCCCCCTCCTCGATCGTTCCTCAGGATGCCTTCTTGCAATCGAACGTGATCAGCCGCGGCTTGTAAGGCTTCAAGGGCGGTGCGTTGGGCGATGCGGGCCGGGGCCACTCGCCGCTCTTCAGTTTGGCCTCGATCACCGGCAGCAGCTGGTTGAACACGATCCAGCCGCGCAGCTTCACGCCGGCCGGCGTGTTGTGAATGGCGTCGCTGAACAGATCCGGGTCGTTCGGCATCTGCTTCGCCACGTCGACGAACGGCAGGCCGTGTTGCTTCGAATATTTGGCGAACACCGTGTTCTCGAACTTGGTCAGCCGCTCGAGATCGCGATAGCGGTACGGAAAATACGTCACGTTGAGCGTGAACATGATCGGCTTGTAGCGCGAGGCGTTGAGCTCCAGGCCGTCCTTGACCAGCCAATGGAACGAGCCGATCGACAGCAGCCCGTCGACTTTCGCCAGATCGCCGCGGATCGCATCGAGGCGCTCCATGATGCTGGTGAGATGGACCGGCAGGTCCTTGCGCGTGAGATCCGGGTCGGTCTCGCTGAGCCCCGCCGGCCATTTCAGCTCGTAGTCCGGCCGCGGCCATTCCTTGCCGACCATCAGCGATTCAGCCCGCCGGGCCAGCGCCGAATACTGCGCCATGTCGCGCAGGAAGCGCTCCCACCAGGTGCCGGGCTGCGGCCTGGCCTTCGGGACCGGATCGACCACGGTCGAGAGGTCGAGCTGGTTGCCGCCCTCGTAATAGAAGACGAGGTCGGGGCTGAGCGGCAGCGCTTCCTCGCGCACGATCGCCTCGATGTCATTGGAGTTCACGCTCTCGCGGCCGGCGTTCAGCACCTCGAAGCGCACGTCGAGCTTCTTCGCCTCGGCCCACTTGTTCAGCCAGGCCTGGATGTATTCCGGGCTGCTGAACGGATAGTGGTGGATCTCCGCGATGGTCGAGGCGCCGACCACGACGATGCGCACGGTCTTCGCGGGCTTCTCGAGCGGAAATGGCGGGCCGCGCCAGCCCATGGCGTTGGTGACGAGCTGATCCGGCGCGGTGAAATCGGGGAGGAACCGGAAGGTCGGGCGCGGCTTGCCGTCGGGCGGGTCGTAGACCCAGAGGCGTCCGGGCGCGGCCTTGAGATACGGGTGCTTGCACGGGTCGCCGACGAAAACGGCGTTCCATGCCTTGAACATGTCCCATGGCAGGAACGAGGTGCCGGTGTCGGCCTGGATCGGGTGATCCTTGATCTGCTTGTCGAGGTCGAGCCACTCCCTGGCGACCGGCGTGCGGTTGGGCAGCGGCGGCGGATCGGTGAAATAGAGCGCGCGATCGACGCCCGGGGCGCGCGGGATGTCGTCGAGGTGACCGGCGGTGGTGTCGCGTCCGAGCGAGCCCATCTCGGAGGGCATCTCCATCGCCACCGGCGGCAGGCCATCGATGATGCGCGTGGCGATCTCGGCCAGCGCGACACAGAACACGATCGACACGATCGTCAGGATGATGTTTCCGACCTGCTTCTTCACGGCCTGCTCTTTACCCGCGTCCGTTGCTTACCCGCGGAATCCCGTCCCGACCACGTACATCTCCGCCGAATCGGCACGGCTGGCCTCGGGCTTCACGTGGCGGACTTTTACGAAGTCCTTCTTCAGCATGTCCAGCAGGGTGCGTTCGGTGCCGCCGCGCAGCACCTTGGCCACGAAGGTGCCGCCGGGCTTCAGCACCTGGCGGGCGAAATCGTGCGCAGCCTCGGCCAGTCCCATGATACGCAGGTGATCGACCTGGGTGTCGCCGGTCGCCGACGCCGCCATGTCGCTCAGCACGACGTCGGCCGGCCCGCCGAGCAGCCTGGTCAGGACCTCGGGCGCGTCGTCGTCGTAGAAATCCTTGGCCAGCACGGTGGCGCCGGCGATCGGCTCGACCGGGGTGATGTCGATGCCGATCACGACCCCCTTCGATTGCTCCGGCTTGACCCGCTCGACCGCGACCTGGGTCCAGCCGCCGGGCGCGGCGCCGAGATCGACGACGCGCGCGCCGCGCCTGAGGAATTTGAACTGGTCGTCGAGCTGCAGCAGCTTGAAGGCGGCGCGGCTGCGGTAGCCGCGCTTGCGAGCCTCGGCGACGTAGGGGTCGTTGAGCTGGCGCTGCAGCCAGCGCTGCTGCGAGACCGTGCGGCCGCGCGCCGTCTTCACGCGCACCGTGGCGCGCCGTCCCGTCGGAGTGCTGGGCGCCTTGCCCCCTCTGTCCCATGCCATCGGTCGATACTAGCGCGGATCGGACGGCGGCGAGAGCTAACGCGGCAAAGGGGCGCGACGCAGCGGCCGCTCGGGCGGCCATAGCTTCAGCAGAACCAGGGTCGCGAGGCCGGCCGCCGCGGTCGAGGCGAGCAGGCCGATATGGACCCGCGGATCGTTGACCAGCACGTCGGCGATCGCGGTGCCGGCGCCGCGGATCAGCACGATGGTGAGCCAGTGCACCAGCCAGCGGCTGGCGTTGGGCAGATAGTGCAGGCCGAAGGAGGCCGCGAGCAGGCCGAGCAGGATGGACGCCGATGTGACCGAACTGAGCTTCAACGTGTAGATGCAAAAGTCGCTGATCAGCGGCCCCAGCGTGCTGGCCACGATCATGCCGATCCAGTAGCTCGCGTCGGTAAGCGGCCGGGCCTGCTGCCCGGGCCGGGTCAGCAGGCGCATGGCGAGCGTGTGCTCGGCCTCGGAGCGGCCGCCGAAATGGGTGACGACCAGCAGGATCGCCAGACCCGCCAGCAGCCCGCGCCGGCTGTAGCCGTGGCTGACCGCGAAATCGCCGAGATTGGTTGCCGCGATCGGGATCAGCACGATCGCCGCCCAGTACCAGGCCTTGCTGTCCGAGCGGTTGTCGAGGCGCTCGAGAAGCAGCGCCACCAGCAGGGCGACCGCCAGGATCGGCATGCCCAGCACCGTGCCCAGGCCGAGATACTGGGACAGGAGATCGCCCATGTTGGCGCCGAAGATCGTCGCCACGGCAAAGACCAGCCAATAATACGGGCCGATCGCCGGAACGTGCCTATCTTGCATCTTTTCTGAAAATACAGTCGAAGCGCGATTTCGGCAATGCCGAACGGCCGGTCGGGTAGCCCCCGGGTCAGCCCTCTGGCCGATCCTCTGGGCAACCTACGGCCTGACGGAACAGGCCTCGCGGTCGGCCTGGCGCATCAGGTCCATCAGCACGCCCTCGCGCAGGCCGCGGTCGGCGACCTTGACGCGCGCGGTCGGCCATTGCCGGCACACCGCTTCCAGGATAGCGCCGCCTGCCAGCGCGAGGTCGGCACGGTCGTCGCCGATGCAGGGCAGTGCCGTGAGGTCCCTGACCGAGAGGCCGGCGATTTCGTCGCAGATCTTCAAGATCTGCTCGCGGCCGATGCACGAGCCGTCGACCGCGGCCCGGCTGTAGCGCTTCAGGCCGAGGTGATGGGCGCTCACGGTGGTGACCGTGCCGGACACGCCGATCATCTGGACCTCGCCGCGCGCGATTGCCGGGCCGATGCCGTGGCGGGCGCAGAACGGGCGCAGGCCCTCGCGGATGCGCTCGATCATGGCATCGTAGCAGGCGCGTTCCACGGGCTCGTTGCGCGGACGCGCGCGCACGCAATCCTCGGTAAGCGTGACCACTCCCCAGGGCAGCGAGGTCATGTCGAGCAGCTTGATCGCCATTGCCGCGCCTGCGCCGCCGCCCGACCGGTCGATCGCGATCCAGCAGACTTCGGTCGAGCCGCCGCCGATATCGACCAGCAGGCCGTAGGGAATATCGGGATCGAGCAGGTTCTCGCAGCTCGCGAGCGCCAGGCGGGCCTCCTCGGCCGCCGGAATGACCTCGAAGCTGAGGCCGGTGCGCTGGCGGACCAGCGACAGGAAATCCTCGCCGTTGCAGGCGCGCCGGCAGGCCTCGGTGGCGATGTGACGCGCGCGCGTGACCTTGTGGCGGGCGATCTTGGCCGCGCACACGTCGAGCGCGCCCAAGGTGCGCTCGATGGCATCTCCGCACAGCGACCCGTTCAGCGCCACGCCCTCGCCCAGCCGGACCGGCCGCGAGAACGCGTCGACGACCTCGAAGCCGTCGACCGACGCCTTCGCCACCAGGAGCCGGCAATTGTTGGTGCCGAGATCGATGGCGGCGAAAGTGTGCGCGAAACGACCGCTGTGCCAGCCTCCCTGTGGCCCCGTTCGGGGCGTTGGTTCCCCGGTCATCACGGACTCTTTCCTTGGCAACGATGGTAACCGAGTATTGCCGCCCGGGCGAGGCTGGTCGGGCCCGTATGACTCCGCGAAAACGCAGTGCGACTGCTGCTTGCCAAGCGCCGCCGGCATCGCTAAACCCACCGGCCTCGGCAGCCTGCGGTCTGCTTGGGGGATAGTTTAATGGTAGAACAACCGGCTCTGACCCGGTTAGTCTTGGTTCGAATCCAGGTCCCCCAGCCATCCACAGTCCCACCCTGGAATTGAAGACCGTGGGAACCTGTCGGGCAGTTCCACTGCACTTACTTTTCTAGCCAGACGTCCCAGTAGGCACGAAGCGCCGAAGGATAGCGGCCGGCGCGCGCGAGGAAAAGCGCGCGGACGAGATGGAAGCGCTGCGACACCACGATCAGCCGCGTCTGTCCGAATACGGTGCGGGCCCGGCGCAGCGATTCGCGGGTCCGCACGCCGCCGTCGTCGAGGCGGAGTACGTCCGCCGGAACGCCGCGCGCAAGCAGGCCGGAGCGCATGGCGGCAGGTTCGCCGGGGGCGCCGCTCAGAATCAGAATGGACACCCTGCCCGCGCGCCACAGAGCGGCGGCGGCATCGAGCCGGTACTCGAAGTAGCGGTTGGGGCCGCCCTCGGGCCCGATCGGCGCGGCGCCCAATACCAGGCCCGCCTCGACGACCGGCAAGGAAGCCGGGTCGGTCACGATGCGCGCCGCGCTCGACCGCTCGAGACTGCGCTCGGCGAGCCAGGCGGCGAGCGCCGCAACCAGGCCGAGTGCCCCCAGGACGAGGATCACGACGAGGACCAGACCGAGGACAAGCCGCATACCGGTGCGAGCATGCACTGCCCCGCCTGCAAGATGAACCCGCCTGTGATATAATGGAGCCATGCTGCACGATCCGGTCTTCGTCGTCGGCCTCGCGATGGCTGCCCTGGTGGGTGGGGGCGTCGCCTGGAAATACGCGACCTGGAACCTCTACCGCCGGCCGGGCGCGCAATGGGCGACCGACGAGATCCACCCCGACCGCATCAACCGCCGCCTGCTGGCGCGCCGCAAGCGCCAGCGCCTCCAGACCACGATGATGGCCGCGCTGATGACACCGATCCTGATCTACGCCGCGCTGACCATGCTGGGCGCAGTCATGGAAAACGCCTACACGCGCTAGAGTGCGTCCAGCACCTCGCGAAATCCGGTGCGGCAGGTAAAGCCCAGCACCCGCGCCGCCTTCGAAGAATCGTACACACGATCGATCGAGTCGAACATCGTCCAGCCACGGCCTGCGTACTTGGCGCGATAGTCCGGGAAGTAGCGGGCAACGACCGACGGCGCGTCGGCGATCAACTCCCGGCAGTCGGCCTTCGAGAACGGCGTCAGGGCCGACACGATGAAGGTGTCGAAGCCGATCTGCGGGGTCTTCGCCAGCGCCACCGCATGCGCCTCGGCGGCATCCTCGACCGAGAGGCGCCGGAACAGGAATTCATTGGCCTTGGTGTTGTCGCCCGACTGCGCGATGGCGTGCGCCATGTCGTCTTCCTCGGGGAAGAACCGCGAGGTGCGCAATACCACGACCGGCAGCCCATGCTGCTGGTGGAACAGCCGGCAGAGATCCTCGGCGGCGAGCTTGGTGACGCCGTAGATGTTACGCGGCACCAGCGGCGCCATGGTCTCGTCGATCCAGACGGCTGCATTCGCCCCACCCGCCTTCCCGTCGCGGATCTGTTGCGAGATCATCAGCGAGGTGGTCGAAGTGAAGACGAAGCGGTCGACGCCGTTGATCACCGCCTCTTCGAGCAGGTTCAGCGTGCCCTGCACGTTGACCGCCACGAACTCCGAATTGTCGTGGGTCTCGATATGCGGCTTGTGGCGCGCCGCGGCATGCACGATCGCGGTGATGCCGCGCTCGCGGATCAGCCGGCCGAGCAGCGCGCGATCGACGACCGAGCCCACGACATCGGTCGTAACGCCGGGCTCGGGATCGATCCCGACCACGCCGAAACCCTCGCGACGGAGGCGCGGCACCAGGGTCTGGCCGAGCCAGCCCGACGATCCTGTGACCAGAATGTTCATAGCGCGGCAGCTCTTAGCGCCTCGTCCTGCCGCTTCGCCAGTATGTCGACCTTGAAATCTTCTATGAGGCTCTCGAACAGAAGGTGCCAGTTGATCGATGCCCGCAGATGGATGAACACCGAGCCCAGCCCGATCGCCGCGCGGTCCATGAACACGAATTCGCGCGGCGGCCGCACGCCGCCCATCCTGCGCAGATCGGCGAAGACGTTGTGCGCCATGTCGCGGCCGTGGCCCTCGGCCATCCCTTCGGTCAGCCGCCGCGGCCGGTCGTCCATCAGCGGCCCGTAGAGGAATGCGGCCCAGCGATTGAGGATCGCGATCATGTCGCGCGACAGGCCGCTGAAGCCCCAATCCTCGTAGGCGGCCACGGCGCGGTCCATGTCGTCGGTCATGAGCGCGCGATAAAGTTCGATCGAGCCACGCACGAAGCGTGGCGGGAAGATCCGCACGCAACCGAAATCCATCAGGTTCACGTCGCCCCGATGGCCATCATCGTCCCGCACCGAATAGTTGCCGAGATGCGGATCGCCGTGGATCACGCCGTAGCGATAGAACGGCACGTACCACGCCTTGAACATCCGCACGGCCAGGGCGTCCTTCTCTTCCTGCGTGCGCGTCTTCCAGTCGAGCAGCTTGCCGCCCTCCAGCCACGACATGGTGAGCAGCCGGTCGGTCGAATAGGCCGGCACGACGTCCGGCACGTGGATCCCGGTCTCCTCGCGCAGCATGTGGCGGTAGAGCGCAACGTGCCGGGCCTCGCGGCGGTAGTCGAGCTCCTCGCGCAGCCGGTTGGTGATCTCGGCGTGGATCTCGTCGGTGCGGATCGCGGGATCGAAGCGCTGCCCGACCGCGAACACCAGTTTCAGCTGATTGAGGTCGGCTTCGAGCGCCGACGCCATGTCGGGATACTGCAGCTTGCAGGCCGCCTGCGTGCCATCCGGCAGCACCGCGCGATGCACCTGCCCCAGCGAGGCGGCGAAGGATGCCTCCTTGTCGAACTTCTGGAACTTCGACTGCCAGTCCGGCCCCAGCTCGGTCGCCATGCGCCGGCGCACGAAGGCCCAGCCCATCGCCGGCGCGTTGGCCTGCAGTTGCGCCAGCTCGCGCGCATATTCCGGCGGCAGCGCATCGGGAATGGTGGCCAGCAACTGCGCCGCCTTCATCAGCGGGCCTTTAAGGCCGCCCAGTGCCGCTTTCAGTTCCGCCGCGTGCTTGTCGCGGTCGAGCGACAGCCCGAGATAGCGTTGCCCCGCCAATTTGGCCGCCAGCCCGCCGACCGACGCGCCGACCTTGGCGTACCGGCCGAGGCGACCGCCAAGGGAGTCCCCATCATCGCTCACGAGGCATCCGCCATCGATCAGAGCTTCTCCAGCTCGTCGACGAAGCCGGAGATCACGCCCAGTCCCCTGTCCCAGAAGGCGGGATCGGAGGCGTCCAGGCCAAACGGCGCCAGCAGCTCCTTGTGCCGCTTCACGCCACCGGCGCGCAGCATGTCGAGATACTTGTCCTGGAAGCCGTCTGGCCTGGCCTGATAGGCGGCGTAGAGCGAATTCACCAGGCAGTCGCCGAAGGCATAGGCATAGACGTAGAACGGCGAATGGATGAAGTGGCCGATATACGACCAGTAGTGCCTGTACTCCTCGTCGAAGGTGAAGGCCGGCCCCAGGCTCTCCTTCTGCACCGCCATCCAGATCTCGCCGATCGCGTCGGGCGTCAGTTCGCCCTCGCGCCGCTTCATGTGCAGGCGCGATTCGAAATCGTAGAAGGCGATCTGGCGGACCACCGTGTTCAGCATGTCCTCGACCTTGCCGGCGAGCATCGCCTTGCGGGTCTTCCTGTCGGGCGCGCTCTTGAGCAGCGACTGGAAGGTCAGCATCTCGCCGAACACCGAGGCGGTTTCGGCGAGCGTGAGCGGCGTGTCGGCCATCAATGCGCCCTGCCCGCCCGCGAGGACCTGGTGCACGCCGTGACCCAGTTCGTGCGCCAAGGTCATCACGTCACGCACCTTGCCCTGGTAGTTCAGCAGCAGGTAGGGATGTGCCGACGGCACCGTCGGATGCGCGAAGGCGCCCGGCGACTTGCCCGGCCGCGCCGGCGCGTCGATCCAGCCTGTGCCGAAGAACCTTTTGCCGACCGATGCGAGTTCGGGCGAGAAGGCGCCGTAGGCATCGAGCACGATCTTCTCGGCCTCGGCCCACGGAATGGTGCGGTCGTCATGTTCGGGCAGCGGCGCGTTGCGGTCCCAGTACGGCATCTTCTCGACACCGAACCACCCGGCCTTGAGCTTGTAATAGCGATGCGCAAGGCGCGGATAGGCGGCCTTCACCGCCGACGACAGCGCGTCGACCACCTCGTCCTCGACCACGTTGGCGAGGTTCATCGCGGATTGCGGCCGCGCATAGTTGCGCCAGCGATCCTCGATCTCCTTGTCCTTGGCCAGCGTGTTGGTGACCAGCGAGAACACCGCGATGTTGTCGCCCTGCACCTTGCCGAACGACTTGGCGGCTTCCTTGCGGACCGCCGCGTCCTTGTTGGAGAGCTTGTCGAGGATCTGCGGCTCCGAGAGCATCTCGTTGCCGAACGGATAGCGCAGCCGCGCAATCGTCTCGTCGAACAGACGCGACCAGGCGGCCCGGCCGACGACGTACTTCTCGTGCAGTGCCTTCTCCAGCTCGTCGGAGAGCTGATGCGGCCGCCAGACTCGCAGGTCGCGCAGCCACGGGCCGTACTTGGCGAGCGCCGGATCCTTCTGCTTCCCGGCAAGATCGGCGTCCTCGAGCTTGTTGATCTCGAGCCGGAAGAACACCAGCCTGGTGCCGATGTCGGTCAGCTTCTCCGACACGTTCTGCGAGAAGCTGCCGCGCTCGGAATCGGCCTGGTCCTGCGCATAGTAGAGCGAGGCGAACGAACCGATGCGGCCGGTCAGGTCGCTGAGCGCTTCGTACCTCGCCACCGCCTCGCCCAGTTCTTTGCCGGAGAGCGAGGCGATCCGACCTTCATAGGCCCTGGCGAACGCCTCGGCCTCGGCCGCTGCACGCTTGAGGTCGCGGTCGAGATCGGGACCGGTCGGGCTGGAATAGAGATCGGCAAGGTTCCAGGTCGGCAGGTCGCCCAGGACGGCATTCATCGACAAACTCCTTGTTCCCCAGCGGAATATGGGAATTGCGGCAGGTCCGTCAAACCGGACCAACGCCGGGCCGAGCATTGAGGGCACGTGGCGGACGCGTTAATGTAGCGCTCGAGCGCGGACGAATCCTGTCCGTTGGGGGCGGGAAAATTTGGCGACACCACTGTCTGCCGCGGCAGACCTGCTAGATCGATTGGCAACGTGGTTCGGAACACTTTCCGACCGCCGGCTCGTTCAACTCAAGCTATTGCTCTTCGCAGGCGGCCTGATCTTCTTCGTCTGGCCACAGTTCGACACGTCCATGGAGGCCGCGCGCGTCAAATACGAAAAGGTGACCGAGGCCGACTGGGACGCGACCAACACCTGGCTCGACGTTGCCCGGTGCGCACAGAAGACGGGCTCCTGGCTGATGCTGTGCGAAGCCGGTGGCCGCCTTACGCCGATGACCGCCGACGATCCCGGTCAGGCATTCCTGCTCGGCCTGTGGGCGCGGATCGCCGGACGGCCCGCGACGCTGGTCGATGTTGCCCGGCTCAACATCGGCGTCAATGCGCTGGGATTGGTGGCCCTTGCCGGAACCCTGGCGCTATTGGGCGCATTTGGCGCCGCAATGCTGATGCTCGTCCTGGGTCCCACGGTCTACCTCGTGTGGTTCGGAATATCGCCGCATTGGGGCGTGATGGGTGCAGCGTCGCTCCAGGTGGTTCTCCCACTGGCGATCGTCGCACGAACCGAAGGATGGCTCCGGCCACGCACGGTCAATGCCATGATCGTCGCCGGCCTGGCATCGCTCGGCCTCGCCTCCCTGCTGCGCGAGGTCACCGGCTCGATGGGCTTGCTGATGACGGCAATCGCCCTCGCCTGGTTCGCCTACCGCAACCTGCAGGCACCAGGCCGGCTGGTCCGAGCGGCGGGGCTGGCGTTGATCGTCGTGGTCGCGTCGCAAGCGGCCCGTATCGTCGTCACAGCCCGCGACCTCGCCTACTCGGTGGACACGACCCAACTCGTCGCCACGCACGGCATGTCGCACACCCTGGTCATCGGGCTCGGAACGGTCCCCAACAAATGGGGACTGAAATACGACGATGCCGTGGGCTGGAAGGTGGCCGAGGACGCCGTGCCCGGCA
>JBGAIW010000130.1:0-10909 GCA_044225265.1 Reyranella sp. | reverse complement strand
GTAAGACGCGGACACCTCCCCATATGAATGGGGAGGCGAAGAGAAGAGCGCCACTCTGGCGAAGCCAGCTTCGCCTACGGTGCCGCGCTCCCAGCCATGACCCCTCCGCCCCGTAAGACGGGACACCTCCCCATCTGAATGGGGAGGCAAAGAAAAAGAGCGGCACCCTCCGTGCCGCTCTTCCCCTACGCTACGCCACGCTACGTCTTTGGCTCCCGTTCACCCGCGCACCGCCCTTGCAACGCGCAGTTCCCGCAGCCACAGGAACAGCGCCGCGAACGGCACCCACCCCAGCCACTTCGCCGCCGCCAGCAGCTGCGCCCCGGCTCCGCCCGTCTCGAGATAGCGCGCCTGCACCGCAAAGGCGCCGGCCGCGACCTCGAAGGCGAGCAGCCAGACCAGCAGCGCCGGCAGCAGCACGACCAGCGGCTTCATCCTCTCGCCGAGCCGCGCCGACCACCACGGCGCCAGCGACAGGCTGAACACCAGCACGGCGACCACGAACTTCGTGGCCGGATGCGCTGCGAACCAGCCCTGAAGCAGCAGCTCGCGCACGATCATCGAATAGCCGGTCCAGGCCAGCACCGCGCCGCCCAGCAGGATCACCGAGGGGTAGCGCTCGACCAGGCGGATCACCAGGTGGCTGCCCCAGACGATGATCGGCACGCTGATGGCGAGACCGAGCACGATCAGCAGGAAGCTGCCCGAGGCCGCGCCGCCGATCGCCAGCACGTTGTCGATGCCCATCACGGCATCGGCGATCACGATGGTGCGCAGCGCGCCCGCGAACGTGGTCGCCGGCGCCTGGGCGAGGTGCTTCTCGGCGGCGCCTTCGTCCGGCTCGAGCAGCTTGCGCGCGATCCAGATCAGGGCGAGGCCGCCGGCCAGCATGAAGCCGGGCAGGTCGAGGACGTAGACGACGAGCAGGGCCATCAGGGCGCGCACGGCGATGGCGCCGAACGTGCCCCAGAAGATCACCTGCTTCTGCTTGTCCTTGGGCAGGTTGCGGGCGACCAGGCCGATGATCAGGGCGTTGTCGCCCGCCAGCACGAGGTCGATCAGGACGATGGCGAGCAGGGCCGACAGGAAGGCGGCCGACATGAATTCGGGCATGAAAAATCTCCGACAAAAGACAGAACGAAAGGTTCAGCGGTCTTCGGTCAGAGCTTGATCGGCACCTTGTCGATGGCGCGCGGCGGCGCGGGGCGGGCCGGCGCGAACACCAGCGCGGCGCCGGCCTTCAATACGGCAATGCCGGCGGCGAGCGCGCCGCCCGCCAGCAGGAAGGCGAGCAGGTGCCAGTGGCGCATGCCCAGGGCGGAAACCTCGCCGCCGAAATCGAACAGGGCGAATTCCAGCCCGGCTTCGCCCAGCCAGGCCGGGTCGACGGCGTCGCCGAAGGCGGCGAGCAGCATGCAGACCACCACCGAGGCGACGAACAGCTCGCCGCCCGTCGAAACGGAGCGGACGGCGTTGGCGGCGCGGCGCGAGCGGTGGATCAGCCTCATGTACTTGTCTAATGTTGCCCTCCGGTCCGGGCGTTTCAAGCGAAACCGGACAAGGGCAGGGGTGCGGCGAAAGTGCCGAAGGCGCCCCGCTGCCCGCCTCCTAAACTGCACGGCCCTCATCCTGAGGAGCCACGCGACGCGTGGCGTCTCGAAGGATGGGCCGCAGGCGGGGTGCTCGTTCCACTCTTCGAGACGCGACCCTGCGGGCCGCACCTCAGGGTGAGGTTTTTCGCTTTTGCGTGGAGATACGACCCTAGAGCTCCGTCCGCCTCTACCTCAAGGCGTTGCAGATCGCGCCGACTGAAGCGCCGTCAGCCCTTCTTCAGGCGATCTATGTGCCGCAGCACGTCGGCCTTCAAGGTCGGAAGATCCTTCTCGATGACGTCCCAGACCAGAGGAAGATCGACGCTCCAGTAGCCGTGGATGAGCCGGTTGCGGAACGCGACGACCTTCTTCCAGAGTTCTCCTTGGCCGGCTCTCGTCTCCTCGGACAATCGGCCCGTTGCCTCGCCGATGACCTCGAAATTCCGGATGACCGCATCCTGGATGAGTCGCTGGCGCATGAACGCGTCGCGGCCGTCTCGGACTCAGCTTTCGATCGCCGCGATGGAATCGGCGATGTGACCGAGATACGGCAGGTCGCTCTTCACAAAGGCCGGGCCTCGGCTTCGATGAATGGCCGGAAGTGAGCGCTGAGGCTGCGGTCGATAACGATGTCGACCCGTCGTGCCAGAACTCTCTCGAGCTCCTCGACCAGCGCCAGGTAGTCGCCGAAGCCGCGGCCCTCGTCCATGTCGATCAGAAAATCGACGTCGCTGTCCGTGCGCTGCTCGTCCCGCACCACCGAGCCGAACAGGCGCACGTTGCTGGCGCCATGGCGCGTGGCAATGGCGAGCAATTCGTCGCGGCGGCTATGGAGATCGTCTCGCAAGGACATGGGTCGAACCGAAGTGAGAAATAATCTTACATCGAATGACGCTATTAGGACAGCGCGCCTGCTTGGCTAAAGTCTTACCTGCCTCAACCGCAGCGCATTGCCGATCACGCTGACCGACGACAGCGACATCGCCGCCGCGGCGAAGACCGGGCTGAGCAGCAGGCCGAACGCCGGATAGAGCACGCCGGCGGCCAGCGGTACGCCGGCGAGGTTGTAGACGAAGGCGAAGAACAGGTTCTGCCGGATGTTGCGCATCGTCGCCTGCGACAGCGCGCGGGCGCGCGCGATGGCGCGCAGATCGCCCTTCACCAGGGTGACGCCGGCGCTTTCGATCGCGACGTCGGTGCCGGTGCCCATGGCGATGCCGACATCGGCGGCGGCGAGGGCCGGCGCGTCGTTGATGCCGTCGCCCGCCATGGCGACCACCTTTCCTTCGGCGCGCAGGCGCTTCACCGCCTCGGCCTTGTCGGCGGGCAGCAGCTCGGCCCGCACCTCGTCGATGCCGAGCTCGGCGCCGACCTTTTCGGCGGCGGCCTTGCTGTCGCCGGTCAGCATGACCACGCGCACGCCGGCCGCGCGCAGGGCCGCCAGCGCCTCCGGCGTCGACGCCTTGATCGGATCCTCGATCGAGATCGTGCCGAACAGCTTGCCGTCGACCGCCAGCATGACCGGGCGCTGGAAGCTGCCGAGATCGACGCCGTTCTCCTTCAGCAGGCGGGCGGTGCCCAGGATCATCTTCTTGCCCTCGACCGTGCCGCTCACGCCGCGGCCGGCCTCGGCGCGGAAATCACTGACCGGCGCCAGAAGCTGGCGGCGCTCCAGTGCCGCGTCGACGATCATGCGCGCGATCGGATGCTCGCTGCCGCGCTCCAGCGACGCCGCCAGCCGCAACATCTCGATGCCGCCGGTGACGTTGGTGATGCGCGGCTTGCCTTCGGTCAGCGTGCCGGTCTTGTCGATCACCAGCGTGTCGACCTTCTCCAGCCGCTCAAGCGCCTCGGCGTTGCGGATCAGGATGCCGGCGGCGGCGCCGCGGCCGACCCCGACCATGATCGACATCGGCGTGGCGAGTCCCAGCGCGCAGGGGCAGGCGATGATCAGCACCGACACCGCCGCGATCAGCGCGTAGCTGAAGGCGGGCGAGGGCCCCCACACCATCCAGGCGGCGAACGCCACGACGGCGACCGCGATCACCGCCGGCACGAACCACGAGGCCACGATATCGGCCAGGCGCTGGATCGGCGCGCGGCTGCGCTGCGCCTCGGCGACCAGCCCGACGATGCGCGCCAGCATGGTGTCGCTGCCGACGCGCTCGGCCTTCATCGTGAAGCCGCCGCTGCCGTTCACCGTGCCGCCGATCACCTTGGCGCTCGGCTGCTTGGCCGCCGGCATCGGCTCGCCGGTGATCATCGATTCGTCGACCGCACTCGTGCCCTCCAGCACGGTGCCATCGACCGGCACCTTCTCGCCCGGCCGCACGCGCAGGGTGTCGCCGACGGCGATGGCCTCGATCGCGACCTCGCTGTCGTGACCATCCTCGCCAACTTTGAGGGCGGTGCGCGGCGCCAGACCGAGCAGCGCCTTGATCGCGCCGCTGGTGCTGTCGCGGGCGCGCAGTTCCAGCACCTGGCCGAGCAGCACCAGCACCACGATCACGGCCGACGCCTCGAAATACACCGGCACCGATCCATGCCCGTCGCGCAGCGCCGCCGGGAACAGGCCGGGCGCCAGGGTGGCGGCCATGCTGTAGAGCCAGGCCGCGCCGGTGCCGATCGCGATCAGGGTGAACATGTTGAGGTTGCGGCTGGCGAGCGACTGCGCGCCGCGCACGAAGAACGGCCAGCCGGCCCACAGCACCACCGGCGTGGCGAGTGCCATTTGCAGCCACGCCGAAATCTGCAGCGAGACGATCGCGTGCAGATCGACCAGATGACTGCCCATCTCGAGCGCCACCACGGGAAGGGCGATCACGAGGCCGATCCAGAAGCGGCGGCTCATGTCGATGAGCTCTTCGTTCGGTCCGCTGTCGAGCGAGATCTCGGCCGGCTCGAGCGCCATGCCGCAGATCGGGCAGCTTCCCGGCCCGACCTGGCGAATCTCCGGATGCATCGGGCAGGTGTAGATCGCGCCGGGCTGCACCGGCTGGGCGGGCGCCGCTTCGGCCGGCTTCAGGTAGCGCAGCGGCTCGGCCGTGAACTTGGCCAGGCACTTCGGATTGCAGAAGTAATAGGTCGTGCCGTCATGGACGGTCGTGTTCTTCGCACCCTCGATCTTCACCTTCATGCCGCAGACGGGGTCGATCGCGGTGCCGGGCGCGATCGCCGGCGCGGCCGCATGAGAGTGGGCATGGGCGTGGGAATGTCCGGCGTGGCCGGCGCAGCAGGTCTTCGACATGACTTGCCATGTATACCCTACCGGGGTATAGTTCAAGCATGAACGCGCAGATGAAGAAGTCGCAGCTTGCCCGCCTGAGCCGGATCGAAGGCCAGGTGCGCGGCGTCGCCCGCATGGTCGAGGAAGAGCGTTACTGCATAGACGTCATCAACCAGGTGCGGGCGGTGCGGGCGGCGCTCGACAAGGTCGAGCAGGAGATCCTGCACGACCACCTGCAGCATTGCGTCGCACACGCCTTCCATGCCGGCGACGAGCGCGAGCGCCAGGTCAAGATCGACGAGTTGATGGAAGTGCTCGAGAGCCGGCGCCGGTGATATGAAGGCCTTGCGATGAAGCTGCCGCGCCTCCTGCTCTGCCTGTTCGCTGCGATCGCGCTCGCGATGCCGCCGCTCGCGGTGCGCGGCGCGGCGCCGGCGACGGGACCGGCGGAGATGGACTGCCCGCATCACGCGCCGTCGGACCATCAGGGCGACAGCCATCGCGAGGCGTCCAAGCAGGCAGCCCAGAGCTGCTGTCCGTCGGCGCCGTTCGGCTGGGCGGTGATCGCCGCCGGCCAGGTCGCTCCGGCCGTGCCGTCCGTCGACCGCACGCCACGCGCCGGCCTCGCCTTGGCCGGCCATACGCTCGCGAAGGATCCGCCGCCTCCCCGTGTCTGAACCGCATCGACCGGTTCCCTCACAGACATGGAGAAGCAGATGTATTCGAGACGATCGATAGTCGTCGCCCTGGCGCTGGCCGCGGCCGCGCCGGCGACGGTGTCCGGGGCTTTGGCGCACGGCCCGGGTCATGCCATGAGCGGCGGCAGGATGGGCGACGCCCGCAAGGTGACCCGCGTCGTCGAGGTGGTGGCGACCGACAACGCCTTTTCGCTCAAGTCGCTCGAGGTGAAGGACGGCGAGACGGTGCGCTTCGTCGTGCGCAACGACGGGCTCGATCCGCACGAGCTGCTGATCGGCACCAGGGCCGAGCATGCCGAGCACCTGAAGATGATGCGCGCCATGATGGACGAGCAGAAGAAGCAGGGCGGCCAGGCGGGACACGCCGGCCATGCCCAGGCCGCGCCCATGCTGCAGCACTCGAGCGGCGTCATGGTGGCGCCCGGCAAGACCGAGAGCTTCGTCTGGACCTTCGCGCGCACGCCCGACCTCGAGTTCGCCTGCGACATCCCGGGCCACTACGAGGACGGCATGCGCGGTCCCATCGCGTTCGTGCGCTGAGGGGAGGCGACCATGCGACTGCTTTCCCTGATCGCCGTGCTGCTGCTGGGAGGTGCCCTGCCGGCGCTGGCCGACACCTACGAGCTGGTGATCGCCCGTACGACGGTCACGATCGACGGCCAGCCGCGCAAGGTGGTGTCGATCAACGGCCAGATCGCGGCGCCGACCTTGCGCTGGCGCGAGGGCGAGGAGGTGACGATCAACGTCGTCAACCGCCTCGACGAGGACACCTCGATCCACTGGCACGGCATCCTGCTGCCGCAATACATGGACGGCGTGCCGATGGTGAGCTTCGCCGGCATCAAGCCGGGCACGACCTTCACCTACCGTTTCAAGGTCCGGCAGTCCGGCACCTACTGGTACCACAGCCATTCCGCCGGCCAGGAGCAGGACGGCATGTACGCCCCGATCGTGATCGCCCCGGCAAAAGGCGAACGTCACAAGGCCGACCGCGACTATGTCGTCATGCTGAGCGACAGCCATCCGATGGCGGCGCCCGCCATCCTGCGCAAGCTCAAGCAGGAGCCGGGCTACTTCAACGACCGCCGCCGCACCCTGCCGGGGCTCATGCGCGAGCTCGGCAACGCCAGGAGCGGCGAGGAGCGCCAGGCGATCGTCCGCGACCGGCTCGATTGGGCGGAAATGCGCATGGACCCGACCGATCTCGCCGACGTCACCGGCTACACCTTCCTGGTGAACGGCAAGGGGCCGTCCGACAACTGGACCGGCCTGTTCAGGCCGGGCGAGAAGGTCCGGCTGCGTTTCGTCAACGGTTCGGCCATGACCCTGTTCGACGTGCGCGTGCCAGGCCTGAAGCTGAAGGTGATCCAGGCCGACGGCCAGGACGTCGAACCGGTCACGGTCGACACGTTCCGCTTCGGCCCGGGCGAGACCTACGACGTGCTCGTCGAGCCAAAAGAGGATCGCGCCTTCACGATCTGGGGCGCCTCGATCGACCGCCGTGGCGCCGCCCGCGCCACGCTGGCGCCGCGCGAGGGCATGACCGGCCCGCTGCCCGACATGCCCGCGCCGGCGCTGCTCGGCATGGCCGACATGGGCCACTCCATGCCGGGGATGGATCATTCGAAGATGGATCATGCATCGATGAGCGGTGGTGGCATGAACCACGCTGCCATGGGTCATGACACATCAGGCCTGGTCCACGTGCCGCCGGTGGCGGCGGCCGAGGGCGAGCGCGTACTGAACTATCGCGATCTGAAGCGCCTCGACCGCTCCTATGCGCTGGCCGAACCCGATCGCGTCATCGAGATGCGGCTGACCGGCAACATGGAGAAGTTCTTCTGGTCGTTCGACGACAAAAAATATTCCGAGGCCCAGCCGGTGCCGTTCGCGCTCGGCGAGACGGTGCGGCTGGTGCTGAAGAACGAGACCATGATGAACCATCCGATCCACCTGCACGGGCTCTGGATGGATCTCGACAACGGCGCGGGCGACGCGCGCCCGCGCAAGCACACCGTGATCGTGCCGCCCGGCCGCACTGTCAGCGTCACGGTGCACATGACCGAACCGGGCGCCTGGCCGTTCCACTGTCACCTGCTGTTCCACATGGCGACCGGCATGTTCCGCGAGTTCGTGGTCGGCAGCGGCCCGGCGACCGGACCGGCAGCGCCGGCTCAGAAGCAGGGAGGCGCGCATGCGCACCATTAGGACCCTGCTTGCCGCTGCGGCGGCCCTGTCGTTCGCAATGCCGGCCGTGGCGATGGACGACGCCGCGCTGTTCTGGCGGACCGATGCGTGGGCCGAGCAGCGCTTCCACAACGTCGCGCCGGCCACCGAGTGGCAGGCCACGGCGTGGCTCGGCACCGACACCGACAAGCTGCGCCTCTTCAACGGCGGCGTGATCGATTCGAGCACCGGCCAGATCGACAAGGAAGGCGGCACCAAGGGCATCGATTCGCGGGCCTTCTACAGCCGCCTGATCGCGCCGTTCTGGGACGCCAAGGTCGGCATCCAGGCGACCGCGTTCGGCCAGAACCTGTGGCGCACCGGCTTCCTCGCCGGCGTCGAGGGCCTGGCGCCCTACGGCTTCCATGTCGATGCCGTGGCCGGGGTCAGCCAGACCGGCGTGCTGACCGCGCGCTTCGACATCGAGTACGACATCCTGCTGTCGCAGAAGCTGATCGCGAGGCCCTACCTCGAGGCGGTGCTGGCGAGCAAGGACGATCCCGCGATCGATCTCGGCGCCGGCCTCGCCCGTCTCGAAGTCGGGTTCAGGCTGCGCTACGAGATCACCAAGGAGTTCGCGCCCTATGTCGGCGTGAGCTTCGAGCAGTTCACCGGCAACACCGCGACCTTTGTGGCCAACGACGGCGATCCGACGTCGAAGCTGCGCGTGCTGGCGGGACTGAAGGTGTGGTTCTAGCGGGAATGAGCGTGAGGAAGAGAGGGGAATTGGCCCGTCTCTTCTTCGCCACAAAGCATTGGCCTCATCCTGAGGAGCGCTCCGAAGGAGCGCGTCTCGAAGGATGGGCAGCGCGATGATCGAGGAGCCCGGTGCTCACGTCTGCATGCTGCGATGTGCCGACGGAAGCTACTATGTCGGCTCCGCAAGGCTTGGTCTGGATCGTCGTGTCTCGGAGTACAATCACGGCACCTTCGGCGGATACACGTCGAAGCGTCTTCCCGTCGAACTCGTGTGGGCCGAGCACTTTCTCGACATTACCGATGCGATCGCGGAACGGCAGATCAAGGGCTGGTCCCGGGCCAAGAAGGAGGCCCTGATACGAGGCGACTTCGCTCTGGTCCGTACCCTGTCGAAGCGCCGGGCCTGAGGCGCATCCTTCGAGACGCTCGCTGCGCTCGCTCCTCAGGATGAGGTCCTCTCTATGTCACAAGTCAGGCCTCACCCCGGGGCAGCCGTCGCTCGCTGGACGCCCACCCCGGCGGTCGTCAGGCGGGAAAGAGATTCAGATACGGGATGCTGATCAGGAGGGCGCCGAGCGCAATCGAGTGGCTCAGCATGCCGACCCAGTGCAGTCGGCGCAGGCGGCGCGGCGCACCGCGATCGCCGCGGTCGCGTGCCGCCAGTTCGGCGTCCATGTGCCTGCCGAACCACTTCCGGGAAAACATCGCGAAGGCTGCGATCGTGGCGATGCCGGCGGCGACGACCGGCCGGCCGGATACCGCGAAGGCAAGCGTGGCGGCGGCGGCCGTCATGCTGAGCGACAGGAAGTAGAACCAGAACTGCCCGCGAAGCAGCGTCGAAACCGTGGGAATCTCGAGACTCACCAGCAGGAAGGCCGGCGAGGTGATCTGGAAATAAAGCATGTTGAAAATGAGGATGATCAACGCGCCGAGCGCCAGGCCGTCCAGTGTCATGCAAATCGCCTCGTGTCGGGGCGGCGGCATCTTGCGCCCTTCGGGCGGCCGGCATCAAGAGATCGAGGTCGGCGCGCGCCCCTCCGGCGAAACCGGCTTCGCCTACGATGTGGCGCCGCCGGCAGGTTGCGCCACGCCTTCCTCGCCGTGCTCCTCCGCCCATTTCACGATCTCGATGAAGATCGGGCGCAGGCGGCGGGCGGCGTCGGTGTTCTCGTACTCCACGCGCGGCGGCACCTCGGCGAAGATCGTGCGCTTGATCAGCCCGTCGCGTTCGAGCGCGCGCAGCTGCGCCGTCAGCATGTGCTGGGTGATGCCGGGCAGGCCGCGCTTCAACTCGCCGAAGCGGCGTTTGCCATGGCTCAACAGCCAGAGGATCTCGAGCTTCCAGCGGCCGCTGATCATGCCGACGGCGCGGCGGAATTCGGCCTGCACCACCTTGGCGATCGCCGGATCGGTGCGGGCGGCGTTGATGTCGATGACGGTGCGGCCCGGCATTGGATGCCCTGTCTGCTGCAATGGTTCGATTTCCGATCTTATATCACGGATTGCCTGCTGAGCGGGCATGCCGTGCTGGGGCGCGTCCCGGCGTAAAGTCGCTCTTTCCGACATTGCAACGGGCACACAGGGTCTGGAGGTTTCCCGGCACCGTCCGGCCGCCCTTCGACCACGGCACGATATGGTCGACCTGCAGGGTGACCTTCGGATCCTTGAGCGGGCTGGTGCCGCACATCCGGCACTGGCAGTTGTCGCGGATCAGCACCCGCGCGCGCAGGCGGGCGTTGATGGTGCGCGGCGAGAGCCGCCGCGGCTTTCGTCCGCGGCCGCCTTTCGCGACGATGCGGTCACGGCGGGCGACCGGCCGGCCGTTGGCGAACGCGGCGAAGGCGATCAGCGCCTTGTTCCAGCTGCCGAAGCGCGTGACGTAGGCGCGGGCGGCATAGCGCGAGACGCCGCCGCTCTTCACGAGGTCCGGATAGACCGGCTGGCGGCCGAGCCTGCGCCAGACCCGCGCCAGGTTCTCGAACAGGGCGCGGTCGCCGACGTCGCGGTCGATCAGCACCGGCAGCCTCGCCGCCACCAGCGCCGCGTTCCACGACCCGAAGCGCCGCGTCACGGTGTTGGCGCCGAACCGCCCGCGCTCGCCATAGGCGGCATAACTGAACGCCCGCCGCCCGCACCCACGCGCCACCCGCCGCAGATCCTCGACGATCTCGCGATCGCTCGGGCAGTGGTTCTTCAGGCGGACCTGGAAGCGGGCAACGCGGCGCACGCGTCGACCATAGGCGCGTAGTTCGCCGACTACCTATTATGGTGCTTTATTCGAGGTCGGCCCTGCTGGGAGCGCGCCACTCCGTGGCCCTCTTCTTCATGTTCGTGAATTCATGAGCGCCACAGAGTGGCGCGCTCCCAGCAAACCTCGTTGAGTCAGTTAGCGCAGTTAGCGCACCCAACGCGAGCGTAGCTCGCGTTGGCGGATGCGTGGGCTTAGGCTCGCCCCGCGAGCCGGGGGG